>DATHMG010000056.1:0-39857 GCA_035487275.1 Candidatus Acidiferrum sp.
TGCTCGACCGGAACCATGCGGATCTTCAGCACACACTTATGCAATTCATCGAGAACGCGTGTTTGAAAGGCCATAGCGTCAGCCAGTTTTGCTCTGACGGGATCGCGAGCGTGATTTTTGTCGAATTCAGCCAGCGAGCGATTGAGCATCGATCTTCCAATAATCAGCTCACCGACCAGATTCATTACGGCGTCGATTCTCGCAGCGTCAACTCGCAGGGAGGTTTCGGTTATGGCTGTCACCGCAGCGCCAATCGCAGTGCCAGTTCCGGGCGCCGGATCGTCGGGATGCTCGGTATGCGCGAGATTCGCCTGCACTTCCAGGAGGTCATCCAACAATTCATGCTCGGCCGTTTCCGCCGCGCGCTCGATGCGAACGTCCGATACGATCGCAGGAATACGGCAGCGTTGCGCCATTACTTCCGCCGCGAGGTTCGTGGCCAAGGCCGCTTCCACGATTTCCACGGTGGCAGCCGCGATATTGTCTTCCGGCCGCAGCGCAATTACCGTTCCGCTTCCATGAAGCACATTGCGAATCAATTGAAATGCCGCCGCGCGCATCAAGCTGTTTGGATCGACGCGCAACGCCAGGTTATAAACCGATTCGCCGCGGTGCAACGCCTCTGAGATCATCAGCTGCTCATATTCGGTCCAGGCGAATTTCGCTGCGATTTGTGGACCAGGTCCACGGGAATGGTGTGCGCTCAAGTCCTTTTTCGAAGCCGGACCCTCCAGTAAGTCTCGAATCATCTTTTGCAGGTGCATTCCCGACGGGGGCTCAGAACTCCGCTCATAAGCGAATAGCATGGCGCCAAAAATGTCCGCAGCGGACAACACGATCTCGGCAATCCCGGTTCCCCGCGATTGCACAACCTCGGGTGTCAGCACTTCTTCCAATTCGTGAGCCAGCTCGCTCAGCTGGGCAAAACCGCAGGCCGCCGCATCACCTTTCAGGGTGTGGACCGCGCGCCGAACTCCGCGAAGAACTTCTTCGTCGCCCGGGTGCGTTTCCAGTTGCAGCCCGCCTTCATTAAGGGCTTGCAACAATTCATAGGCGCTTTCAAAAAAAAGCGCGCGCAGTTCAGCGCCGCGATCTTCTGGCTGCCGGTTCATGTACGCGCCTCCAGGCGCTGGTACGCGGTGCCGTTATTTTCATGTACCATTTTGAATTTTTGCGTCAGGCCAAACAGGCTCTCGGCGTGTCCTACAAATAGATAGCCACCGGGATTCAAGCAATGCCAGAACTTGTCAATGAGCCGTTTTTGTTCAGCTTCGTCGAAGTAAATCATCACGTTGCGGCACAAAATTAGGTCGTTACGGCGTGGAAGAAATTCGGTTTTCAAGTTGTGAAAATCGAACTGCACAAGGTCTTTCAATTGCTGTTTGACGGCGTACTTGTCTCCCACCTTTTCGAAATAGCGCAGCCGGCAGGTGTAATCGACCGGCTCCATCTGTGGCTCGCTATATTTGCCTTCCTGACCGGTACGCAGGCTTGCGTAGCTGATATCGGAAGCGACAACCTCCAATCTCCAGGGAGGCGGAATCAGCGGTTTGGGTGTAGGCATCTCGAAAGGCAGCGGATTCCGCAGATAGTAATAAGCCAAGGCGTCGGCGATTAGGATCGCCACTGAGTATGGTTCCTGACCGGCGCTGCAGCCCGCGCTCCACACGCGAATATGGAAATCACGGCGTTCCTGCTTGCGACGGAGAATCTCTTCCAACACGGATTTTTGCAGTAAATCAAGTTGCGGCCGGTTACGAAAGAAACTCGTTTCGTTGACGGTAAGGTTTTCAAGCAACAGCGCCAGTTCCGGCCGCCCTTCGCGGCTGGTTAACAGACGGTAATAAGAATAAAAGGAATCGAGCTGGCAAACTTTCAGGCGCCGTTGCAGCCGGTCTTTCAGAAAGTGCGAGCGGCGTTCATCGAAAAACATGCCACATTCCTGATACACCAGAGTTTGCAATAGTTTCAATTCAGGTTCGGTAAGTTGGACCGGGGGTGCGGCGATCGTTCCCATTTTCGGCTATGCAGCCTTTCCTTTAAACACCTTGGTACTTCGACCACCTACTTCGACGACATCGCCAGCGATTCTGCAGCTGCTTCAAGACTTCGCAAGTCGCGGCGGTACATCAACTTTGTTATGTCCAACAAAATGATCAAACGGCCCTTCAACTTTCCCACTCCCGTGACGTATCCCGATTCGCCGTCGGCAAATACCGAGCCCGGCGGCTCAATATCCGCCGGCGGAATTTTTAAAACTTCAGATGCCGCATTCACGATCAACCCGATCAGTTTGTTATCGATCTCCACCACCAGAATCCGATTTTTCTTATCCGCGACGGTATACACCTGCCCGAATCTTTTACGCAGGTCCATCACTGGAATAATTTTGCCCCGCAGGTTGATGACCCCTTCAATAATGTCCGGCGCGCTAGGCACCGCGGTAATTTCCGGAACACGCACGATTTCACGCACCGCGGAGATACGTACTCCGTACGTCTCGTTACCGATGCGAAATCCTACGACTTGCAGATCTTTTTCCATCCCATGGTCTCCGGCGTTTCAGGGACGAGCGAGTTCGGCGTATTCGAATTCTTCCGAACCCCGCGAGGATTCCCCCGGACGTCGCGCTCCTGGCGTTTCACCTCGGCGCCCCTTGTGGTGCACAGAACGATCCAGAACAAATCGATCCATGCTGTCGAGCAAGTTGCGGGAGAGTTTCAGCATCTGCTCGGCGGCCGCGGAAAGCTCCGTCGAACTGGACGCTGACTGCTGCACCAGTTCGCGCATCTTATCCATGGCCCGAACGACTGCTTGAGCGCCTGAGGCTTGTTCTTCGACGGCGGAATTGATTTCCTGGGTGATCTCCGTGAGGCGACTGGTAGCTTTGGCGATTTGCGACGAACCAACAGACTGTTCGTTCGTGGCTGCGCCAATTTCCTGCGAAAATTTGTAAACCTCGGTGACCACGTTTTCGATTTTGTGCAACGCAGCGCCAAGGTCGTTGCCCAGGCTTAGGCCTTCCTCCACGATGCGCGTGCTGCGTTCCATGTTCTCGACGGCCTGGCGTGCTTCACGCTGAATACTTTGAATGAGGTCGGCAATTTCCTTGGTGGATTGCGTGGATTTTTCCGCGAGTTTTCGCACTTCGTCGGCTACCACGGCGAAACCCAAACCATGTTCACCGGCACGCGCCGCTTCAATGGCCGCGTTCAGAGCCAGCAAATTGGTTTGTTCCGCGAGATCGTCGATGACTTCTATGATTTTCCCGATGTCATCGGCACGGTGGCCCAAGATATTGATGATTTCCGCGGACGATTGAATTGCGTGGTTGGTGCGGTTCAGCCCGTCGGTGGCCTTCTCCATGGTTTTAATTCCAGTAACAACTTCTTCCCGGGAACGGTTGGCGATATCCAGTAACACCTTCGCGGTATCGGCCACTCGCTGAATGGAGGTCACCATCTGATCGATGGAAGCAGAGGTCTCCGCAACGCTGGAGGCCTGCACCTGCGTATTCTTCACCACGTTCTGCACGTTGATGCTCATTTCGTGCATGGTGCTGGTAACTTCTTCAATGGCCGAAGACGCTTGCACGCTGACTTTCGCGGATTCGTCAGCAGCCCCGGCTACTTGATTCGAACCGGCGGAAACCTGCCCCGCGGAATCGCGCGTAGTGCGCACCAGATCCTGAAGCCCATGCGACATGCGCGAGAAAGCGTTGCCCAAAGTGTCGCGCTTCGAGCGCGGCGCAACCTCGATGGTCAAGTCCCCTTCTGCAACCGCCATGGACACGCTGGCCATTTCTTTCAGGTACGCCACCATATTGTTAAAGGTGGTAGCCAACGCCCCAATCTCGTCAGTGCGATGAATGTCGATGTTTTGATTGAGGTCACCGGAATCGGCGATTTCTCTGGCCACGGTAATTAAATGCGTCAACGGATCGGTAATGGATTTCGCGGTGTAATAGGCGATCAACAATCCCAGCAACATCGCGAAGAGTGTGCCGCCTGCAGTAGCCGCGGTACTCGCACTACTGGCCACGGCAGCCGACTTGGAGGTTTCGTCCAGCGATTTGCTGATGTCGTCATTGGTGCGATCGAGGACCACGGACGATTTGGTGAGCCATGAGCTCGGATCCTTCTGCAAATAGAAAATCTGAAGATCTGAGACGGTGGCGTCACCAGCATCTACCTGGTGACGCTTGGCCAGCAGAGGTTTTGCAAAATTGTCGGCCCAGCCTGCTTCCGTGCTTGCGACCTGCATCAGCGCGGACTTCAGGGTGTCGGACCCTCCCTGCGCTTGCCCGCGCCTGATGGCGTCGGCGATGTCCGTCAGACCTTTGTTGACTCTTTCTTCATCGCGGGGGTCGCCGCTCAAAAGATAATTGTTAAGGTTTAGGCGATTCAGCATGATTTGGTAACGCACCGCTTCAATGGTGCGGACGCTTTCAAGAGCTGCGGAGGCATCTAGACGCGCCGAGCGCTCTCGCAATCCAGCGAAGAGATTGACGACGAACAACAACACCAGGACGGCCAGCACCGCGCCGAATCCCACGTATAGTTTCTTGCCTATCTTCATTACCAAACCCCTCCGGGTACCCTGGCCGATGTGCTCGTACTAAAGATCCGGCTGCGGCTCATATTCTTTGCTCTTAGGTTCCCGAGCCCGTGAAGCTAAACTCGACGACTTGGGTGCTCTCTTCGGGTCCGGGCAGGAACTTCCATTCCTTCACCGCGTCCTGGCAGGCCTGCACCAGCAGCGGGTGTCCGCCAACAACTTTTGTGCTCCGTACGTGGCCATCTGGCGTAATCACAACTTCAATTTTCACCTTCCCGCCTACACTCATACGTTTTGCCAATTCCGGATAAGTTGGAGCAACCTTGGTCCTAACCTTTCGCTTGCCCTCATCGGTGGTGCCTGTTTGCGCCGATAGTGCTGCCCCGCTAAAAACAGTGAGAACGCTCACTGCTAACATTAGTTTTTTGAGTTGCCCCGGTTTCATTGGATACCCATCCCGAATTTGGAGATAACCCCGGGAAGAGAAAGGCACGTGCAGGGCCACGAATTTAGGGCGTACAAAGCCTGGCGCCGGAAACAAATCTCTCTCTCAAGTCATAGAGAACCGTGAAGTTATCTGACCACATGGGATCAACGGTTTTTTCTCAACGGCGAAAAATCGTCTCATGACGCAGCTGCCCCGTAACTGCGGTCTCAAGGCTGAGACACGCTGAGCAACGGGCCAGGTATTGAGGTGATGATTCTAGAAACACCCCCCGCCAGAATGGTTGACTCACATTGAGACTCCCCGTTAGCTTGGGAGTGCTTGGGAATGATCAACTTGAGACGCACGAAATCGCCCCGACCCCATGCGTGAAACGAAGTCTAAATTGGTAAGGCGCCCTACGCGCCGCGCAGGTAAGGCTGACTCCCTGGATTTGCCCTCAGTGCGCCACGCCGACGAGCTCATGGAGCTTGCCGTCGATGCCGCGCAGTCGCGTCAATTGCCCGAATTTCTGCACCGGTTTGCGCAACGTTCAGCGCGTATGTTGCACGCCGCCTGGGGTGGGGTGCTGGTGTTTCGGGGCCGAGAAATCGACTTTTACGAAACTCCCCAAAGTAAGCCTCTCTTCTCCCACGAAGGGCGCGGATGGTTGATTTCCGCGGCCAGCGAACCGCGCCTGGGACTCGAATTTCGTGAGCTTCCCGTCGACGCCACGAGTTATACGCCCAGCGAGAGCAACCGCCCGACGGTGGCATTTGTCTCTATTGCCGCCAGCGATGGCGAACGTTTGGGAACACTGTGCCTGATCCGCAAGAAAGCACCGTTTACTGCCGATGAGAGCCGCGTGCTGCAAGCGTTAGCCAGCCACGCGGCGCTTTCGCTTGAAAACTTTCGCCGATTTTCACAACTGGAACGATCGAAGCGCCAATGGGTGGAGGACATTGACGCCATCAGCGATTACATCGTGGTTCATGATCGCAGCTGGAAAATCGTGCGCACTAATCGCTCTTTGTCATCGCATCTCGGCGTCCCACCCGTCGCGCTGGTCGGGGAAGCAATGGCCAGCTTGCGACAAATCGCGGAAGCTGGCAGCCATCTGCCGTGTCCATTTTGCCGCGACACTAAGCAGGTTCGCGAAGAATACGTCGCGGTATCGGGCGACCGCATTTTTTTGATCTCCACCTCTCGAACCCCCGGCCTTACCGACGATGACATCCGCACCATTCACGTTCTCAAGGACATTACTGACCGGCGCGAGGCGGAACGCCGCTACCGCGAGCTTTTCGATAGCATCCAGGAGGGGCTATTCTTCGCTACGCCGGATGGCCGATTTATGGACGTAAATGATGCCATGGTGCGCATGCTCGGTTACGCATCGCGAGACGAGTTGTTGCGCGCCGATGTGGGCCCTCACTTGTATCCTGCGCCTGCAGCCCGCGAACGCTTTCTTTCGAAGCTCGCTGAATACGGCGTTTTGCGAAATTATGAGGAGACCCTGCGACGCAAAGACGGCACGCTACTTCACACTCTGCAAAATATCACCGCTGTGCGCGATGCCAGTGGCCGCATTGCGCAGATTCGTGGCTTGATGCTGGACGTCACCGAGCAAAGAACATTTCAATCTCAGTTGCAACGCGAACGCGATTTCAATCAAAAAATTCTAAACACTACGCAAAGCATGATTCTGGTGCTAGATACCGCCGGACTCATCAGCTATGCGAACCGCCGCTGTTATGAAATGGGTTATCAGGAAAGCGATCTTATTGGGCACCGGCTGGTCGATTGGATTGAACCCGGCCACCGCCAGGATTTTGAAGATGCGCTCGATACCACCGCGCATGGGCAGCAAGTGGAAAACATCGAGCTTCGTGTGCGCCGTAGTGATAGTTCCATGGGACATTTTTCCATCAGCCTGAGCCCTATGCGCGACGAACTAAACACGGTAAACAGCGTCGTGGTGGTGATGACCGACATAACCGATGCGACGTTGCTGCAAGCTAAGCTGGCGCACAGCGAAAAAATGGCTACTATCGGCCGCCTCGTTTCCGGCGTCGCTCACGAAGTGAACAACCCGCTGGCGGCAATTCTGGGATTTACGGATTTGCTGCTTGAGAATCCCGAAATGCCGGCCTCCGCTCGCGAAGATTTACAGATTATTTTGCAGGAGACACAACGCACCAAGGATATAGTGCAGGACCTGCTGAGTTTTGCGCGCCAGCGTCCGGTACAACGCGAGCTTGTGAATGTGAACAATGTACTGCGCCAGACCATCAAGCTGCGTAGCTATGATTTTGCCAGTCATGGCGTGGAAGTGCTGGAGGAATTTGATGAAGCATTGCCCCCGGCGCTGGGAGACGCGCAGCAATTGCAGCAGGTTTTTCTGAATATTTTGAATAACGCCTACGATACCGTTCAGGAATCCAGCGAGCGTGGGCGGATCACCATTCGAACCTGTAATCACGATCACGCCATTGAAGTGAACATCACTGACAACGGCACCGGCATTGTCGATCCTCAACGCATTTTCGATCCGTTCTACACCACCAAACATGCCGGCAAGGGAACAGGCTTGGGGCTGAGCATTTGTTATGGCATTGTTCGCGCTCACGGCGGCGAAATTCAGTGCTGGAATAACGAGGCAGGGTCCGGCAGTACATTTATGGTCCGCATTCCGTTGGCGGACACGGAATCGGCGACTCCTACGGCCTCCGCTAAAGAAGCGGGTCGATGAGCTTGCAATCCACCCTGTGGACCGGCGGGCCGATTCTGTTAATTGAAGACGAGCCTTCGGTAATTGCATTTCTGCGTGCGGCGTTGGAGCGCAGAGGCTATTCGGTGGTCAATGCTGGGTCCGGCAGTGAGGGTTTGAAACGCCTTTCTGACGGGAGGTTCGCGGGCGTAATTTCTGACATTCGCATGCCTGGAAAAGTGAACGGCGCGGAAGTGCACGCCTGGATTCAGAAAAACCGGCCGGAGCTCCGCACTCGAATCATTTTGATTAGCGGAGACACCGCCAACAGCGAAACACAAACTCTGTTGGCTAAGAGCGGCACGCCGTGTATCGAAAAGCCTTTTCGTGTTCAACAGTTAATGTCTGTAGTGGAGAAAACCTTCGGGAAACCATGAGCGACGATCTCAAAACACGTTTATTGGTTGTGGATGACGAGCAAAGTATTCGCCGCCTATGTATGACTATCGGCACGGCCCTCGGTTTTTCCTGCACCGAAGCGGAAAGTGCGGAAGCCGCGCTATCGCGCCTGGAAGCGGACACACCCGACCTGCTGCTGACTGATTTGAAGTTGCCTACACAAACCGGTGTCGCGTTGCTGAAACAGACCAAAGCCATGTTGCCACGCACTGAAGTTGCCATCATGACCGGTCACGGTTCCATCGAATCAGCCGTGGATGCCATGAAACTCGGCGCTTACGACTACATCGAGAAGCCTTTTCGTGTTGAAAAAATGCGCATGTTGCTGCAACGCATGGCCGAAAAAGTTCGTTTGGTCACCGAAAACCAGTTCCTTCGCGAGCGCGTCAACACCGAGGAGAACCTCGATGGCATCATCGGTACATCCGCCAACATTCAAGATGTGCTGCGTATGATTTCACGACTGAAAGATACCCGCACGCCGGTATTGGTGTCTGGCGAGAGTGGCACCGGAAAGGAACTCGTCGCGCGCGCTATTCATTTTCGCGGGGCCCTCGCACAGACCGCTTTTGTGGCCGTGGATTGCGGTTCGCTGGTGCCCACTTTGATGGAGAGCGAGCTATTTGGCTACGAAAAAGGCGCTTTCACCGGTGCGATGAAAACCAAAGCGGGGCTGTTTCAGGCCGCCAACGGAGGCACAATTTTTCTGGACGAAATTGGTGAACTGCCCTTGGAAATGCAGGCCAAGCTGCTGCGCGTGCTACAGGAAAAAGAAGTGCGCCCGGTGGGCAGCAACGAAAAGGTGAACGTCGACGTACGCGTAATCGCGGCCACCAACCGCGACCTGGAAGCCGCTTATCGTCAGGGAACTTTTCGCAAGGACTTATATTTTCGCTTGAATGTCGTCACCGTGCATATCCCCGCTCTGCGCGAACGGCGTTCGGACATCCCCATGCTGGTGCATCATTTCCTGGATCGCTACGCCCACGGCGCCAATATTCAGGTAACCGCCGCAGCAATGAAAAGCCTGCTCCATTACGATTGGCCCGGCAATGTTCGCGAACTGGAAAATTGCGTAGCCCGTGCCGTAACTCTCGGGGATCGCCAGACCATCGACGTGGCCGACCTTCCTCCATCCATCCGCACCGAGCATGCTGACTCCGGAATGGCGCTGTCACAGGATTCGGGTTCTCTTTCCACCACCGCCTTGGCGGAAATGGAGCGTATGACGATTCTCCGCGTCTTCGAACAAGCCAACGGTGACAAAGCGCTCGCAGGCAAAATGTTGGGTATCAGTCGCGCAACTCTGTATCGCAAACTCAAACGCTACAATATTGCCGTAAAGCCCGAATCTCACGTTGAAGAGCCACAAACAGTGTCTCACTAACCAGGCGCTCGTTGGAGTCAACAAACGCGAGGCTGAGACAGATTTGTTTCAGCCTGAGACGAATCAGCCGATCGCCACGTTTTTCTGAATCTTAACTGCCATCGATTCTTAAAGATTCGTTCGAACCGACCTCCATTTCTTTTGGTGCCACGCGTGCTTCTCTTCCCTGGGGATTCTTTCGTGTGCCTGCGTCGCGAGGGCTGCGAGGCGCCCCTGACATTGCAGTCGACCACTGGTGAGGCCACGTGAGACGGTTTGACGAAACCACAGTTATCGCGGAACGGCAAAGCTGCACGCAACAGTTGGCGCGATTTTTTCCGGGAGTTACGCCCGTTCGCTTGCCAGTACAGGTGACCGCGCTGCGCGGTGGATCAACACGACTGCGTGAAGCCAGCGTGGTGGAGTTTGCGGGCTTGGAACATGCCATTCTGGTTTCCAGCTTGCCTCTCGAATTCGACGACAAGGTCCGCTTGGAAGGAAGCCGCAAAGCTGATACCGCGGACGCCACCGTGGTTGCCGTGCAGTATCACGGCGGACAAAAAGCCGTAGCCGTTAAATTCTTGCGCGGTCCCAACCATTGGATGATCCACTCATGAGCAATCTGACCTCACCTTCCGCGCCCAGAACTTCCGAGACCAGCCAAAGCCGGTGGGCCGAGGCAGTGTCCGTTTTCCCGATTTACTTATCCTTGGCTAAACAG
Organism: Candidatus Acidiferrum sp.; assembly: GCA_035487275.1. Classification (GTDB taxonomy): domain Bacteria; phylum Acidobacteriota; class Terriglobia; order Acidiferrales; family UBA7541; genus Acidiferrum. The sequence continues at coordinate 10,238 of DATHMG010000056.1, forward strand.
CTGGGCATTTCCATTCCCTTCACTCAGCGAAAATTGCCCGAAACCGCCGATTCAGAGCTCTTCAGCCAAGTCGAGAGCTGGCTGGATGACATGGACCAGCGCGTGCTCGTCTACCAATTGCGCCATCTTTTGCAGATGACCACCATGAATGCCAGCGAGAGCAGCTTGAAATCGCTCATCGAACGGCATCTGCGCAAACCAACGAAGACCACCTTCGACCGCGACAAGATCGACTTTCTTCTGGTGCAATACTTTGCCCTCTGCGCACCGGCCAAGATTTATCACAAACGCATAGAACCTGCGGACGTCGCGGAGGTCATGAAGCCAATTCTCGGCGAAGTAGCGCCTGCATCTCTGTCGTGGTGTGAACCTCTGGAAGTCATGATCCAGTCCCTGCACAGTTTTCGGAGCCTGCGTGAGGTCCTGAAAACCAATTTCATTGAACAGGGGCGCAGGGTTAAAGAAGCAGCCGGCGGAATGTTCTACGATTCGTCCGCACTACTGGCCTTTATTCGCTTTAATTTTATCTTGCGCCGCACCCTGATTGAGTTGATGCACGCTGACCTGATCGCCACTCGGGCAGGCATAAGTAAGCTGGAGGCATCCGATGCTCGCGTCATCGATTGCCGCAATACTGGTTTGTCCGCCGCCGAACCGCTAAGCAAAGTTAAAAAGCTTGCCGACGAGTGGAAACAACCCTTCCAAAAGGAATATACCGAGCGATCCGTCAACCAGGCTTTTGAGAAGTTACTCGGGTTGCGCGCCGATGTGGAAAATGCGCTGGAAAAGAGCGCCGCAAAAATCTCCGACCGCTTGGTCATTGACTTGGGGAAAGGATTTAGCTTTGAATCCCAGAAAAAGACGGCCAGCGAGCCTGCGCCCGTATTCGCCGCGCGCCCTAAGGACATCGCCGACATTTTGCAAAAGAGTGAGGCTACGCAGAAAGACCAACCGCCCCAGGCCCTCGATTTCGAAGCGTGCATGGAGAAGATCTGGGAGCAACTGATCGCCACGCCGCCATTACACGGCCGTTCCATGAGCACCGTAAAGCTCGGCGACACGCGCATCCTGTTGTCATCCTGGGAAGTGGCCGCATTCGTGAGTGAAACCGGCGTCGCTGCGGAAGACCTGCGCCGCGCTGTGGCTGCGAGAGCGATGGTTTCCACTGCCACCACTAATGCGAAAGAAAAAGGTCACGCTTTTGCCTTGGATAAGGCCCTCGCGGTTGGACGGGTGGAAGCTTCTCGGCTCCAAGACCGCGTGGATGCTGCCAAGCAAGCAAAAGATACCGAGGCCGCCGTAAATCTTGGGATCAGCGCCAAGCGACTGCTGTCTGCGCTGGATGAAGCAGAAAAATTGTAGCGTGCAACACAATTTCCCCGGTCTTTGCGGGTGAATATTTCTGGGATGGATTGTCCTTTGCCGAACGCCAGCGTCTTGATTCTGACTGATGAAACCGAGTTCGCAAGAATTGTGGCCGGATGTTGGCAGGCACAACGCAAATCATCCGATATTACGGTTTTAAATAGCAAGCTTTGGCGCAATTACGACGCGACGGCGCATGACCTCATTGTCGTCGGACCCATCAGCGGTGGGAAACATCACGAGGTTCTTCGCTCGCTCGATCACCAGTCCGCGGTCATTCTTTGTATTCCCGCAGATGCCCGCGAGTCGGACGAATTGCGCGCTCGCTACCCGCGGGTTCTTCACGTGCAGCAGCGGGAAGACTGGACACACACTCTATTGCTGCTGGCGGGCGAAACACTACGCCGCGTGGAGGCCGTAAGCTTCGCGAAACAGGCGGGACGCGAAGCCGCTAAATATCGGCGCTTGGCTACGCTCGGACGCTACATGACGGACATGAAGCACAGCGTGAATAACGCCCTGACCTCCATGCTCGGCAATGCCGAATTGCTCTTGCTGGAACCCGGCCAGCTTTCCTCCCAATCCCTGGCGCAGATCAGGACTATTCACAGCATGGCCATGCGCATGAACGAAATCATGCTGCGATTCTCATCGCTTGCCAGCGAGATGCGCGAGGCTGAGAATGCTTCTCAAGCTGAGACGGAAGCCGCCGATGCCCCGGCGCCATCCAGGCGTTAGAGCCGCACATCTCGCCGTAACCCCTTGTTTTTCCAGCCTTTTACTCGATACGTAACATTCGCTTGACGACCCCTAAAGCTGGCCGCTGGCGTGCACCTTTGTTTCCTGGATAAGTCCGGGAGATTTTAGCTGTGCAGAAAAAAGTGCTCATTGTCGACGATTCACCTGCGGAAGTCCGGCTTATGCACGGGGTGCTCGAACGCGAAGGATACCGACTTGTCGATCTGCATGACTCCACACGTGTGGAAGAAACGATCGCTTTCGAACAGCCCAATGTGATTCTGCTGGACGTGGTTATGCCCGGCAAAAACGGCTTCCAGGTTTGCCGCGAGTTAAAAGGACACGATCAGTACAAAACTATTCCGGTCATCCTGGTCACTTCCCGCGACACCGCCAGCGACAAATTTTGGGGCGAACAGCAAGGCGCCGACGGTTATGTCACTAAGCCTTTTACGTCCGAGGAATTGCTACGAGCGGTGAGGCGGTTCGCATGACAATTTTTGTGGAGATTTACTAAAGCGCGATGAATCCTTTTCTTCACCTTGAGCCGCTATCGGCAGACGAAAGCACCGGCAGTTTGTTGGAAGCCCTCGGTCCCATGGAAGAACGCCGGGCGCAGTCGCAATACTGCGTTTTTCGTAGCGGCCGGGAACGTTTGTGTCTTCCCGTTCTCGATGTGGAGGAAGTACTCGATTGGCCGATTCTGACCAAACTGCCGCTGAGCCCCGCGTATTTGGTCGGCATTTTTAATTTGCGCGGCACCATCGTGCCCTTGATCGACATTGCCATGACCGAAGGCCGGCGCCCAGGGCTCCTGCCGCGCCACGTCGTGGTCGCATCGTTGCCTGCCGACGGTCATCACGAAATTCTTCGTGTTGGAATAGCCGCCGATGAAGTAATCGGCACTTATTCGGTAAACAGCGACGAGGTGCTGGAACAGGCCCCTGAAAATGTTCCGCATTGTATCGGTATGCTGCGGCACGATGACCGCCTCGCACTGGTGATTGATTTGCGCAGGCTCTTGGAAGCCTTTCCCGGACCAAGTATTTAGCTTTGTGTCGGCATCATCCGTCGATAGCTGACGGCTCGGTGAAAACGATCTTGGAGGAAGTATGAAATCGCGACTGAGTTCTACCATCTGGACGCTGGTTGTGCTGAACGGCATCGTGCTTGCTGCCGTCATCGCACTCGCCTATAACGCCGGACGTCAATCCGGCAACGTATCTATCCTCGACTTCGCGTCCTTGCCCAGTGCAGCTGTTGGCGGTGTCGCGTTTGCGGTAGGCCTTGCACTCCTCGTGACCATCATCCTGGCGTGGAGACTTGGCGGAGGACTGCTGTCTCCAGTCAACGAGTTGGCCAAGTTTTCTGAACGCCTGGCCGTCGGAGATCCCAAGGCGCGCGCGGAAGTCACTTCCACCAACGAGTTGGGCTACATCGCTGACAATTTGAATCGCGCGGTCGCGAAAGTCTCGAAGGCCGCAAGTAATCAGGAGTCCAGCGACGCGCTGCAGCGCAGCATCACGGAGCTGTTGACGGTCATCAACCAGGTTGCGCGCGGCGATTTGTCACTGCGCGGAAAAGTGACCAATGATGCCCTCGGTAACGTCGCCGATTCTGTGAACTACATGCTGGATAACTTCACCAAGGTTCTTGAGCGCGTCCGCAAAGCGGCCATGGAAGTTACCGCGTGTTCCAACAACATTCTGGTAGCCGCCGATCAAATGCAGGCCGGTGCAACACAGCAGGACCAGGAAATTACCAACACTTCGAGCGCCGTGGAAGAGCTCACCGTCTCTATGAAACAGGTTTCCAACAACGCGGAAGCCAGCGCCGAAGCCGCGCGCCGCGCTTTGGACGCCGCGGAGCAAGGCAACCGCGCCGTTCGCGACACTCTCGAAGGCATGCAACGCATCCGTTCCTCGGTGCAAGCCACGGCCAAGAAAATTAAATCGCTGGGTGACCGTTCGCTGGAAATTTCCGAAATCATCAACGTCATCAACGACATCACCGAGCAGACCAATCTGTTGGCTTTGAACGCCGCCATCGAAGCCGCGCGCGCAGGCGATGCTGGCCGCGGTTTCGCGGTCGTCGCCGATGAAGTTCGCAAGCTCGCGGAACATAGCCGCAGCGCCACCAAGGATATCGCCGCGCTCATCAAGGCTATTCAAGCCGAGACCAACGAAGCCGTGGTCGTCATGGAAGAAGGCACCAAGGAAGTCGAAAGCGGTGCAACTCTCGCCGATCAAGCCGGTCGCGCGCTCGATGCCATCTCCAACGTGGTGCGTCAATCTGCTGAACTCGTGCAGGAAATTTCGCTGGCTTCCAAACAACAGGTGCGCGGTACCGAAGGCGTCGCGCATGCCATGCAGATTATCTCCAACATTACGCGCCAGACTTCGCAAGGCACGCGTGGAACGGTGGCCACCGTCAGCCAACTCGTAAAGCTGTCGGACCAGTTGAACGACGGTCTTGCACAATTCCGTGCGTCTTCTAAAAACGGCAGCGGCACTCGTCAGGAAGAATCCGAGCGCGTTCCAGTGGGAGCGTCACGCTAGGCATTTCCTGAATCAACGTAATGCACGAGTTGCTAAACGATTTCTAGCTTTGGCAAGCGCCGGAGCCGAACGGAATAACCAAGCGTGAGAGCCGCGAACGAGCTCGAACTTAGTGAGCATGAGCTGAATGAGATCCGCATGCTGATTGAAGAGCGTACGGGCATTTGTTTCGACAAATCGCGCGAGCGATTCCTGGTTACCCGTGTCCGTGAACACCTGCAAGCCCGGGGCTTCGAACGCGGCACCGATTTCCTGCGCGCCGCGCGCAAGGCCAACGTGGAATACGAAGCGCTTCTGGAGCGCCTGCTTACTCAGGAAACCACCTTCTTCCGTTACCCAGCCGTTTACGAGGCGTTTCAAAAGCGTGCTTTGCCCGAATTGCATATAAAAAAGTTCTGGAAGAACCCGCGCACGCTGCGCATCTGGAGCGCCGGCTGTTCCACAGGCGAGGAACCTTATTCCATCGCCATCACCGTCGCGGATACCTTGTCATTCGCAGATGCCTGGAATGTGGAAATTCTCGCCACTGACGTCAGCCGCGTTGCTCTCAAACACGCCGAAAATGGTAGCTATTCCGGCCGCAGCATTTCCTCCGTCAGCGAGGCGCAGCTGGCCGCACACTTTAACCCCACCAAAAACGGGCAGCAGGTTAAGCCGCGGCTCCGCAAGATGATCACTTTCACGCAGATGAATTTGGCTTCCACCGTTTACATCGGACGTATGGACGTAATTTTTTGCATGAACGTGCTGATTTATTTCTCGGAACAGCGCCGTCGTTCGCTGGTGCAACATTTTTACGACAGCCTCGAACCGGGCGGCTATCTCTTTCTGGGCCACTCGGAGTCCATCTCCAAAATGCCTGTAAAGTTCCAGGCCATCGTACTGAATGATTGCATCTTGTACCGCAAACCAACGGCGGAAGAACAGCAAAAGCCGGACTCACAGAAGCCCGGCTCGCCCACGGAGGGACGCTCGTGAGCTCTCCGCGTCGCGAAGGCATGGAGCTATTCCTGCAAGAAGCTTCCGAGCACCTGCAATACCTGCGCGAGTATGTCGGCGTATTGCAGGAAGTTGGGCCGCGCCATGAAGACCTCGAACGACTATACATTGCCGCCCACACTCTTGGAGGAACGTCCGCCAGTTACGAATTTCCAGGTTTCGCAGAGATCGCTTCCAAACTGTCGCACGTCTTTCAATACGCCATGAATGCTCCGTTGGGCGACGATCTTCACGGCCCTCTGGCGGAATTTCTGTCCGATGCAATTTCCTTGCTTGAAACGGACTTGCTGGAAATCAGCGATAAAGGCTCCGAAACGATCGACGAAATACACGCCTTTAAGGAGCGCTACAGCTTCGCATTTCCGGAAGCCGCGCCGAAAACCACTTTCACACCGCCAGCGCAAGTTGCTATTTCATCCGTCCCTTCGGCAAACCAGAGAATCACCGCTTCGGCTACTGGCGCTTATTTCGATCTGTTGCCGCCCGACGATGACGTCCCCAACGAGATACTAGAATTTTTCCAGCCAGAGGCTGAAGAACATTTGCAAATCGTTAGCGATTGCTTGATTTCGCTGGAGGGCAACAATAATCCCGAAGAAATTAACAAGCTTTTCCGCGCTATCCACACCCTGAAAGGCTCGGCGGCCCAAGTCGGCTTGAAACGCCTCGGCGCCATTGCCCATCGCGTCGAAGATCTCATCGGCCGTTTGCGCGACGCAGAAATCGAACCTTCTCCGATGGTTGTCGATGTTTGCCTGGAATCGATTGACGTACTGAAGAAAACGCTACACAAACAGTGGGCCGATGAGCGGGAGATGCGCGCTTGTGTCGATTCCCTGCTCGGTCGTATCGCGGAATTCGCGCCGCTGGATCCCGAAGAATCGGATTTAGTGCTACCCGCCAGCGTCGGCACAATAGCAGCCGCGCCACGTCTTGCACTGGCAGAACTCAAGCCCGAAGTAAAAGCCTTAATTGCCGCGAAGTTTCCGGCAAGTCCCACCGCGGCCGTCAAATCCGTGCGCATCGCTTTGGATCGTCTCGATCGCATGATGAATACCGTGGGTGAGTTGGTCATCAATCGTACCCGCATGGTCGGCCGCGTGTCAGAACTTGAAAAGCTTGTCGACACTCTGAATTTCTCGAAAGAACGCCTGCAAGGCAAAGTCTCCGAATTCCAGGAAAAATACGAATTCAACCGCGTCAGTTCTCAAGCCAAACCCACAAACTGGAATACCAATACAACTTCGCAAAGACTAACTAGCGCGGCTGCGGGCGACACTTCTTTTTGGTCCGATTTCAGCGAACTGGAAATGGACCGCTACGATGACTTCAATATTTTGTCGCGTTCCATGGCCGAAATCTCCGCTGATGTGAACGAAGTGCTCTCGCAATTGCAGGGTTACATAGGACGCGTGGAAGGCGATATCGACGAGTTCACTAAGCTGGCGCACCATTTGCAAGACGAATTTACTGCCGCGCGCATGGTACCCATCGGCACTCTGTATTCACGCCTGTCACGCGCCGTTCGCGACGCCGCGAAGTCCGCCGACAAACAGGTGGAACTCGATTTAGGTGGCAGCGAAACGGAACTGGATAACAGCATCATCCAGCAAATTTCCGATCCGTTGGTTCACCTGGTGCGCAACTCGGTCGCACATGGCATCGAATCCGGCGAGGATCGCATCGCGGGTGGCAAGCCGCAACTTGGAAAAGTCAGCCTGCGCGCCTATCACCGGGGAAATCATATCTACATCGAAGTCCAGGATGACGGGCGCGGCATCGACTATGATCGCGTGCGGCTTAGCGCGATTGAGCGCGGCTTGGTATCTCCGGAAACGGCCGATCGCCTTACCGAGCGCGACCTGCGCGAAATGCTTTTCCATCCTGGATTCTCGACGGTTCCGGTCAAGACTGAACTTGCAGGCCGCGGCGTCGGCCTGGACGTGGTGCGCGCCAATCTCAACACCTTGAATGGCGAAATCGATATTCAAAGCACCACCGGAGTGGGTACCACCTTTACTCTCAAAGTTCCTCTGACGTTGATCATTTCCCCCGCGTTATTCGTGCGTTGCGGCTCCACCAGCTTTGCCTTGCCCTTGGCCGTGGTAGAGGAAATTCGGCGCCTGCGCTCCGATGAGATCGAAAATGTGGGCGGCAAGCTGCTCACCAAGGTTCGCGATGTGGTCACTGAAGTTGTGCGCCTTGACGGTTATCTCGGCTTGCCGCCGCTGGAAGCCATCAATGGTTATTTCCACATGGTGGTTGCCAACACTGGCAATCGGCAGATCGGTTTGGTGGTTGAAGAAGTCATCGGCAAAGACGAAATTGTTATTAAGAATCTCGGCGAATATCTGCGGCGCGTCAAACTCTTCCCCGGAACGACTATTGCTCCCGACGGCAGTTTGATCCTTTTGCTTGATCTGAACCGCATGGTAGCCACCGACCCGACCGAACGCCGCACTTTGCAAGCTTCTGCAAGTGCCGCACGCATATTTGCACCGGGCTCTGCGGCCGTGGCTCACGGCACCATTCCCGCGGAAGCCATCGATCGCGTTACGCACGAGCGCCTCATCGTGGTGGCCGACGATTCTATCAGCGTGCGCAAGTTTGTCGGACGCATGTTGGAAAAGAACGGGTACGTCGTGAAGCTAGCCGCGGATGGATTGGAAGCCGCCGAACTCGTCACTCAACACGGCTGCCACCTGGTCATCACCGACCTGGAAATGCCGCGCATGACCGGTTACGAACTAATGGTGCAGCTGCGCCAGAACTCCAGCACCCGCCGGATTCCCGTAATGGTGGTCACTTCCCGCGCCGGCGCCAAGCATCGCGATCGCGCCATGAAAGAAGGCGCCTCTGCTTTTCTCACCAAGCCGGTGCAGGAAGATCAGCTACTTGCCGCAGTGGAACAACTCATGGGGAGGGAAACGGAACGGCACCTCGTTCCGGTTAACTAAACCACCATGAGCGCCGCCACTCTCAAGAAAATTCGCGTGTTGATCGTGGACGATTCGGCGTTCATGCGAAAAGTATTGGAAACCATTTTACTCACCGACGAAAACGTGCAGGTGATTGGGCATGCCAAAGATGGTCGGGAGGCCGTACGGCTGTCGGAATCACTGAAGCCGGATGTCATCACCATGGACATCAACATGCCCGTCATGGACGGCTTGCAGGCCACCGCCGAAATTATGACCACCAATCCGCGGCCCATCGTGGTGGTCAGTTCCGAATCACGTCAAGGAGCGGCAAGTACTTTGCGCGCGCTGGAACTCGGTGCCATCGAATTTGTTGCCAAACCTTCCAGTGGAATTGACCTGGACATGCACAGCGTCCGCGAAGATTTGTTGCGCAAGGTACGTCTCGCCGCAAAAGTGCGTGTTGTGCGCAGCGCCTCGCGAATCGCAGCCGAAATCAAAAATGCCGATATCAAACCAATTGCGCCACCGCTGGCCCCCGCGAGCAGGTCCACTACCGCATCATCACACGATCAACGCTTTCCGGTCGTAGTTCTCGCAGCGTCCACAGGCGGCCCTGCTACGGTGATGCGTTTGGCTCCCGGATTCACGCGAGATTTTCCCGCGGCAGTAATTCTGGTGCAACACATGCCGGCAGCTTTCACCACACAATACGCCACGCAATTGTCCGAATTCACAGGCGTGCGCGTCAAAGAAGCCGAAAACAATGAAACGTTAACTTCCGGAACATTCTACATCTGCCCGGGCGGTCAGCATTTGCGCGTAATGCCCACAGGCCGCATTCAACTCGACGGCAGCAGCGGGCGCATCAATGGTTATCTCCCCAACATTGATATCACTATGGAAAGCGTCGCGGCCTTTGCCGGACCATTGAGCATCGGCGTGATTCTAACCGGCATGGGAAACGACGGGGCCGCTGGTGCCCGCGCAATTAAATCCGCGGGCGGAATGGTGTTGGCTCAGGATGAAGCCACCTCAGTAATCTTTGGCATGCCTGCCGAAGTAATTAAAGCCGGCGTGGTGAGCCAGGTTCTGGGCATCGACGACATTTATCCCGCCATCGAGAAGCAGGTTTTGGCCATCTCCCGCATCGCAACAGTGGGGGTGCGCTGATGCAATTTCCAACTCCCAGCAAATCGCCGGCACTGCGCACGGAGCAAATTATATTGTTTCGCGTCAGTGGCCAACTGTTCGCGGTGTCCTCAGCATCCGTTCAAGAAGTTCGCAGCGTGGACAGCCTGGCCGGTTCAGCCGCGGAAATCACCGCGCCAGGTTTAAAAAAGGTGCGCCACATTGTACGCCGCGGCGACAAGTCACTTTTTGTCGTGAACGGAGCTTTACATTTTGGATTGCCGGTGACCGCCGGGCTGCTGGTATTCGTGCTTCGCCGCACGCGCACAGCGTTACTCATCGATGGCATAGAAAAAATGACCACCATGACGCGACTCCAAGCTCTTCCGCAGGCCTTTTGCAACGAAGAACGCACTTGGTATCGTGGTGTCACAGCATTGGATCAAAATGTTGTCCCGGTCGTGAATCCGGAAGGATTTCTGACCTCTGATGAAATTGCGTTACTCGAGCTCTCCCAGACCCCCGCAACCTCCGGCGTAAAAACCGACGGCAGATCCATAGGATCGACCCATGAACCCGCGTAATGATTTGGGTTCGCAGTCTTTCGTGCTGCTACGGCTAGGGGACCGGCGCTTTGCCATAATCGCCAGTCAAATCGCCGAGCTGGTCGCACCTAGCCGCATCTTTCGCTTTCCTCACCGCACCCCACTCGTAGAGGGTGTAATCCTTCGTCGCGGCCGCATCGTTCCCGTCTGCGACGTATCCGAGAAACTAATCGGCAAGAATGTCCTGAGCCGCCGCTTTTACCTGATCGCCGTCCGCAATTATGGAGAAAAATCGGAATGGGTCGCGCTGCCAGTTACCGGAGAATGCGAATTGATCGCCACCGAAATGTCACCCGCTACAGAATCCGATGCGCCACACGTGACCGGTTGGATTTCTTACGACGGCAACGTCATTGAAGTTTTGAATATCGACGCGCTCACCCCTGGGCCCATCTCCGCACCTACAGTATGTGTGCCACTTGAAATGCAGGAGGCTACGACCTGATGGCCAGCCGCCCTGCTAAGATTTTGCTCATCGACAGCAACGTCTATTTCTCAAAGCGCCTTGGAGATGCGCTGCGGAAAGAAGGTTTCGAAGTGATTTCCGCCACACAGGCGGCCTTCGCCTTGACCACCTTGGAATATGACGCCCCGGTAGCGATACTCTGCGCCACCAACATGCGCGAAATGGGTGCTCTTGAAATCGCCAACGTTGTTCACGCTGATCCCAAGAATGCGGCTCTCCCGATCATCGCCATCGGCGATGGCAGCCAGCGCGCCCTGCTGGAATCTTTTCAGGCCGGATGCGACGACTATATCGACAGGCATCGCCCGCCGGCGGCAATCGCCGCACATGTGAAACAAATTATCATCAGCAAGGCTGAAGGCTTTCATCCCACGCAAATGCTCGACCAGTCCAACACCAGCCTCAGCGGAAGTTTGGCTCACCATGACCTTCCCGGTGTGATGCAAATGCTCGGCCTGGCCCGCCAGACCGGCGCGCTGCATATCAACGCCGGTGAGATCGACGCCTTGATGTTTTTTGATGGCGGAGAAATCACTCACGCGGAAAGCGGAAACTATTTTGGTGACGAAGCCGTGATTCACATTCTTAAGAGCGTGCACGGCGGCGACGGCGTCTATAAATTTGTCTACGGTACGACTTCTCTGCAGCGTACCGTGCTGCGAACCGCTACTGACCTGTTGCTCGATGCCATGCGCGAATTTGATGAAGGGATGCACGACATGGCGGATAGGAACGCACCATGAGTGAAACGCTCATCATGCCGCCGGCCGGCGAAACTGCCGTGAAGCGCGCACCCACGGTTTATTTCATCGATGACAGCGCCACCATGCGCGAAGTCATAAAAATCGCGTTCCGCCGCGAGAATATTAATGTCATCACCTGCGCCGACGCAGCTTCGGCTTTGGCACAATTCGAACAGAACCGTCCCGATGTCGTGATTACCGACGTGATCATGCCCAACCAGGATGGCTACGCGGTTTGTAGTCAGATTAAACAGCATCCCGAGTTTGGCGGCATACCGGTGGTCTTGATGTCCGGCGTAGTGAACAAAAGCGTCGCCGACAAAGCAGTCGCAGTGCACGCGGACGAACTGATTCGTAAACCATTTCAGCCGCAGGAACTCATTGGGCGCGTAAGAACTCTGCTGGCTCCCAAGGAACCGGCAGGAACACAAGCGGCGCGCGACCGCGGCAATTCGAACGCTCTCCAGAGTTTGTTTGCGCCTGCGCCTCCGGCGGCTGCCCAAGTGCCCGTTTCACCCGTCGTAATTGCGCCAAGGTCGGAGACCACCAATGAGCCGGCGTGGCCCCGAGCACTTGCGGAAGCCTTTACGCCACTGCTGCAGCCTTTTTCGTCCAATAGCGTTCCGCAAACTACAAATCAAGAAGCGCCACAACCCTCGGCACCTCAACTCGTCGGCGCGCAACAGCCGCCCACGCCTCAATCATCAGTTCCGCAAACAAATCAGCAGTCCTCCATTGCGCCAACCTCGCGAGAGCTGGCGATGCTCCGCGCAGAAATTGCGCGCCTGCAGTTGCTGGTGAAAAAAGTACAAACCGAATTGCAGCTCGAGCGCGAATATAATCAGGCACTCGAAAAACAAATCCACTCACTTATCAACGCGGACTAATCTTGGAATAAATCCGAGGTAGGTTGTTTTCTTTTCTAGAGGCTATCTTAGACTTAACTTTTTAATATCACTCAGCTCGCAAATAATTTAATTTATTCGTGAACCCTGCAACATGTCCCTCACCGCGCGCAAAATCACCGCGCGGCTGAACGGCTTGGTAAGCAGCCGCAACTTAGGATCGGAATGCGCGGCTTCCACGGCGGCATATTCGCTGTACCCGGACATGAAGATTACCTGCAGGCCTTTGCGCTTTTCCTGTATACGCGTGGCTAATTCCTGGCCGGTCATCCCGGGCATGACCATGTCGGTGACCAGTAAATCGATCACCCCCTCGTGTTGTTCCGCGACGCGCAATGCATCGGCTCCATCACGAGCTTCCAGAACCGTGTATCCGCCAGACTCCAGAAATTCCCGTGCGACCTCGCGAACTTCCTGTTCATCCTCGGCAAGTAGAATTGTCCCCGCACCGGAAGGCGCTTCCGACGACGGCATCGGAACTGCTTGGTCTTCCACCTGATCGACGCGCGGCAGATAAATCTTAAAAGAAGTTCCTTTACCGATCTCGCTGTACACCCACACATAGCCGCCGCTTTGCTTCACAACGCCGTAAACGGTCGAGAGTCCTAATCCAGTTCCCTTTCCTTGTCCCTTGGTAGTGAAAAAGGGCTCAAAGATTCGTGCTTGTGTCTGCGCGTCCATTCCGGTCCCGGTATCCGACACCGCCAGCAACACGTAACGGCCGGGTTGGACCAGCGGGTGCACCGAGCTGTACGCGCGATCCAGATCGGCGTTCGAAGTCTCAATCACCAGCTTTCCGCCGGAGGGCATAGCGTCTCGGGCATTTACCGCCAGATTCATGATGACCTGTTCCATCTGACTGGCGTCCGCCCGGATAACCCCGAGGTCCGGGCTGGTTCGCAGAATCAACTCGATGTCTTCTCCAATGAGGCGCGGCAACAGCTTGCCCATTTCTTCGACCACGCCGTTTACGTTCATCACCCGCGGCTGCAAAACCTGCATGCGGCTGAAAGCCAGAAGTTGACGCGTCAACGCCGCGGCGCGATCGGCGGCGCGGTCTATATGTTCGATTTTTTTCAACGTTTGCGCGGGGATTGGAACTACGTTCAGTAATAGTTCGGTGTGACCTTTGATCACCATCAATAAATTGTTAAAGTCGTGGGCTACGCCGCCCGCCAACCGGCCGACAGCCTCCATTTTTTGTGCCTGTCGCAACTGCTCTTCCAGGGCCTGCCGTTCACTGATGTCCTGCGCTACCACCATGCGCACTTTGCGCCCGCCGTATTCCAGCGGGTGAGAAATTATGTCCACTTCGAAAATCTTGCCGTCTTTCTTGCGATGCTTCCATACCCCGTGATACTCCCCAGGGGCATCCCAATCCTTCTGATGCTCGCGCAATACGGCGCGTTCTTCAGGCGGGCGTATGTCAAACACCGTCAAGCGCGCGAATTCTTCTGCCGAGTAACCATACTGGCGAACCGCGGCGTCATTCACCTGGATAAATTTGAATGTCTCGCAATCGAACACCCAGGTTGGCAGCGGATTGTGCGAAAACAGAAGCCTGAAGGTAGATTCGCTTTGTCGCAACGCGTCTTCCGCACCACGCCGCTCAATAGCCAGAGCAATGTGCCCGCCTACGGAATCTAAAAACTCCAAATCGCGCACGTCGTAGGCGTTTTGATTTTCATAGTGCTGTACCACCAGCACGCCAATCGTAGCCGTCGGTGTTTTCAGCGGCACACCCAACCACGTGGGCGACGGCGAGCCTACCAATTCCACGTCTCCAATTTCCGCCAACCGGTCGAATTCCGGCTGTGGTATCAACATCGCTCGTCCGGTGCGAAAGACAAAAGCCGTGCAGCTTCTACCCACCTTCTGAGGGGGCGGCGCCACATCAAAGCGGTCCACGAAAAACGGAAAATGAAACGAATCCTTATCGGCATCGTGCAATGCGATGAAGCAATTTTCCGCATACAATACTTTTTTCAGCGATTGGTGAATGTGTTGTAGCAACTGGTCCAGGTTGGACGTTTCATTCAGCGCGTGGACCACTTCGATAATCACCTGGCGCTCGGCTTCCATGCGCTGCAAATCCGTGATGTCCAACAGGCTGACGGCGATTCCACCCTCATCATTGCCTGGATTGCGGCGCGCTTCCGCATCAAACCAACGCCAGATGCCTTCGGCGCTGCGCAAGCGGCACCGTACATTCACAGTGGTTTCCAGGTTTGCGCTTAATCGCCGCAGCGTCGCAAGAAATAAATCAAAATCGTCTTCGTGGATTAATTCGGCGATAGGTTTGCCGACTATCTCGAGCGGTGTGTGGCCAAGGACAGTGTGCAACGCGGAATTGACGAAAAGTATCGTGCCATCCGCGTCGAATACCGCCAAAAGCTCACGGACACATTCTAATAAGGCCGGGAATTGCCCCTTGGTGTTCACCAGGGCGAGATCCGGAGATGTCAGCTGTGACATAGAGTCTCGTTAGCGGTGTATTTTCTCGCCTTGACAAGAGGTCGTAGAAAGACGGGACACACAAACACACTACTTCAATGATAGGGCCCTTTCCGCAAATGCGCCGAAACATTAGTGAACGCTCATCGAATCGATGACTGTCCCGAAGTACAGGGCGCGTACCTTCGCAGCCTGGCGCGCCTAACCTAGATAAGTAATCATAGCGGTGCTAATTTTCTGAATCTGGAGGAGCGTGACAAATGCATGACACCTGGAAAGATATGTTTGTTCTGGGCCTGCCGTTAGCCGAAAAGATTCTTCGGCCAATTTTTGTGTACGCTTTTCTGGTTATAAGCTTGCGCCTCTCGGGCAAACGCGAACTCGTACAACTGAATCCCTTCGATTTGGTGGTCCTGCTGACGCTGTCCAACACCGTGCAGAACGCCATCATCGGCGACGACAACAGCGTCAGCGGCGGAATAATCGGCGCCACCTCTTTATTGGCTGTGAATTATCTGGTGGTTCGCTTTCTTTATGGGCACAAGAGGATCGATCAACTCGTGGAAGGCAACGCTGACGTGCTCATCGAGAATGGCGCTGTCCGCCTGGATCGTCTGAAAAAAGAGCTGATCAGCCCGACCCAGTTGGAAGCTGCCGCGCGCAAACAAGGGTTTGAATCGTTGAACGATGTGCAGAAGTGTATTCTTGAGCCGGGCGGAAACTTGACCTTTATCGGCAAGAAGCCCGCTACCGATGATATCCGCCATCAGGAAATAGTTGAGCGCTTGAAGAACCTGATGGAGGAAGTTATTCGACTACGCAGTGAACTGCCGCCGCCTGCCGACGCTTAGCCGACCGTCTACTGCACATGCACTAAAAATCCCGTAGCCGCGAAAACAAGTCCCCCGATTGACACCACTATCCCGGCTATCCAGAACGCTTTACGCTTGGTCAAAAGAGTAATGGAGCAGATCACCAGTCCAATTTCCAGCAGCGCTTCGCCGCCATCAAACCGGTCTGCTCGGCGGCTGACAGTGTCACGCTCTTTTTCCAGATCCTTGGCTTTGTCGCTGATGTTTTCCTTGTCGCTGTTGTAGCGCTCCACTTCTGTTACATATTTTTCACGCAATGCAGCGTTCTTTTCCTTATCCACCGGCATGATCGTACCCAGCAAATCCACCATGCCCTGCATTTCATGAAGACGAATATTCTTTGCCTGGTAGAAAGCCCATTGGTCGGTTGCTTGGGACTGCAACAGCAACTCTTCGGTGTGCGCTCGATGTCCCAGCAAAGTTACCGCCGCCACTAGCACCGCCAGAATCGAAATTGTCAGCGAGACAGGCAGCACCAGCGGATTGTTGCCGTGCTCTTCTCCTGTTTCCGGTAGTTCAAAATCCTCGGCCATTCCCTAATTCTCCTTGTTTAGTCAACTCTTCAGCGACTCACGTGCCGCTGCCAGCGTGTGATCTATGTCCGCATCGGTATGCGCTGCGGAGATAAACGCTGCTTCGTATTGCGATGGAGCCAGAAAGACGCCCCGCTCCAGCATGTTTCGAAAGAATTCACCATACTGTTTCGTGTCCGATTTCTTCGCGTCACTGTAATTGCGCACCGGTCGTGGCGCGAAAAACATCGTAGCGAGTGAGCCGATCGCATTGACCTGGGCTGTCACTCCAGCCTCCTTCGCTACATTGCGCAGCCCGTCAGCAAGCCTCCGCGAACGTTTCTGAATTGCTTCATAGAAACCTGGAGCCGCCAATTGCTTCAGCGTCGCGATTCCGGCGTTCATCGCCAAGGGATTTCCCGCCAATGTTCCGGCCTGATAGACCGGGCCAAGAGGCGCTACATTGTTCATCAATTCCGCACGCCCACCGTACGCCGCCACCGGCACACCACCGCCGATAATTTTGCCAAATGTCGTCAGGTCCGCCTCTATTCCCATGAGTTGCTGCGCAGCGCCGTTATGCAAACGGAAGCCAGTGATAACCTCGTCCACAATCAGCAACGCGCCATTCCTTCGCGAAATTTCGCGCAAACCTGCCAGGAAGCCGGTCTCCGGCAACACCACTCCCATATTCGCGGCCACCGGTTCAACGATAATCGCCGCGATCTTATTGAAGTGCTGCGTGAACAGGCGCTCTACCGCGTTCAAATCGTTATACGGCACATTTAAGGTCAATGCCGCCAACGCCTCCGGTACTCCGGGACATTCCGCGATCCCCAGGGTCGCCAGACCCGATCCCGATTGCGAAAGAAAACTGTCCGAGTGCCCATGATAATTGCCCTCAAATTTAACCAGCAGGTCTCTCTTGGTCACGCCGCGCGCCAGGCGCAACGCGCTCATCGTGGCTTCCGTGCCGCTTGAAACGAACCGAATCTTCTCGATGAACGGAACGGCGCTGGTGATCAGCGTAGCCAGTTCCACCTCCAGTTCCGTGGTGGCTCCAAAGCTGGTGCCCCGCTCTGCCTGCCTGGAAATCGCTGCGGTCACCGCTGGATGCGCATGCCCCAATAACATCGCGCCCCACGAGCACACATAATCGAGCAGCTCATTGCCATCGGCGTCGTAGAGAAATTGCCCGCGCCCATGATCCACGACGAACGGTTCGCCGCCCACAGAGCGAAACGCGCGCACTGGGCTATTTACGCCGCCGACCAATACCTGTTCTGCGCGCTTGAAAATCTCTCGCGAGCGCTTGCCCTCGCGCTTCCGCGTAGCCTGCGATTGTGTGGGGTTCATTGCTGTGCTCGTCGGATGTTCAAGCGCGTAACCACCGCGCTGCATCCTTGGCGTGATAAGTCAGAATAATTTCCGCCCCAGCGCGTTGAATCCCTGTCAGTATTTCCGTCACCACGCGCTGCTCTTCCAGCCAGCCTTTTTGTACCGCAGCCTTCACCATTGCGTATTCTCCGCTCACGTTATACGCCGCCACCGGCACATCGAATTCATCCCGTACGCGCCTGATGATATCCAGATACGGCAGTGCCGGTTTGACCATAACCATATCCGCGCCTTCGTCCAGATCCATTTCCACTTCCCTCAATGCCTCGCGCGCATTCGCGGGATCCATCTGGTAGCCGCGGCGGTCCCCAAACTGCGGCGTCGACCGCGCCGCTTCGCGAAAGGGCCCGTAGAATCCGGAGGAATATTTCGCGGCATACGCCAGAATCGAAATGTTTTCGAATTTATGTTCGTCCAGCGCTTCGCGAATAACGCCCACGCGTCCATCCATCATGTCGGAAGGAGCCACGATATCCGCCCCTGCTCGCGCGTGCGAGACAGCTTGCTTGGCAAGAATATCCAACGTCGCATCATTGGCCACTTCGCCGTTTTCGATGACCCCGCAATGCCCATGGTCGGTGTATTCACATAGGCAAACATCAGTGATCACCAGCAATTTCAGTTTTGCCTTGCGGATCGCTTCTATTGCACGTTGCACCACGCCATCGGCGGCAATCGAGCTCATCCCCCGGGCATCCTTTTTCTCTGGCAGCCCGAACAGAATTATTCCCGGAATCCCCAGCGACTCGACTTCGCGACATTCTTCAACAATCTGATCGGCCGATTGCTGGAACACTCCCGGCAGGGAGCTGACCTCCTGCCGCACGTTTTGTCCGGGACATACAAACATCGGATAGATCAGCCCTGCTGGGCTCAATCGCGTCTCGCGAACCAGCCCGCGCAACGCTTCATTGCGGCGCAATCGCCGTCCCCGGTGCGTCGGAAAGCTCATTCCTGAACTACTCCGGTTACCGAGGCTTTCGGTGTGGCTGCAAAATGTTTGTCCAATGCCGTGATGAGTGCGTCCGCAGTGGTGTCCTCGGCTACCAGCAGGGTATCCACACCCGCTTGGTGCAGTGCGTTGGCCGTTATGGGTCCGACGGCCGTAATCGCCAACCGTTTTTGCAAGTCGCGAAGTTTCTCCTTGCCCACAGTTCCGAGGAAGTGCTCCACGGCGGTGGGACTAAAAAATAAAATCGCCTCCACTTCACCATTCACGATCGCCGCGATTTTCTCTTCGTCGAGATTAACCGGCGTAACTGTCCTGTAGGCGATGACCTCGGTCACCTCCGCCCCATAATTTCTCAACAACTGCGGCAAATTCGGATTGGCACGGTTGCTTCGCGGCAAAAATATGGTTTGGCCTCGCAGCTTCTCTCCCAGTTCATTCGCCAGCGCCGCCCCACTGTGGGTTTGGGCCTGGTAGTCCACCAAAAAGCCCGCACGTTCCGCTGCCGTTGCCGTCGTCGGTCCAACCGCTGCGGCTCGTGAACGCCTTCCCGCCACATTTCGCAAATTGCCGCGCACTCCAGCACGCTTAACTACCGCCCGCACCGCATTTTCGCTGGTAAAAATAATCCAATCGAATTGTTCCAATCGATCCAAGGCCGCATCCATCGGGCCATAGTCCTCTGGAGCAGAAAAGGCCACCAGCGGCAGCGATATCGGGATTGCGCCGAGTCTGCCAAGATTATCTATCAGTTCAACACTCTGGCGCGCTGCCCGCGTAATCACTACGCGTTTGCCTGCTAGAACGGACTCAGAAGTGGCCCTCAATTTATCCACGCTGCCGTCCTACTTTTTCAAGAATCTCTTGCGCGCCAGTTTCCGCCAGCAACCGAGCCATCTGTTCTGCAAGCTGAGGGCCCTGATCGGGCGCGCCGGTCAAGCGCTGCTTCACGTGTTGCTGGCCATCGACGGAAGTGACGCAGGCTTCCAGCACCATTTCGCCGCGCTCTATTCGAGCCCAGGCTCCGATCGGCACCTGACAACCGCCCTGTAGCGCGCCAAGAAGTGCGCGCTCGGTAATAATCGCAGCTCGCGTTTCCGGGTCGTCCAGCTTGGACAAAAGATCGCCGGTCTCGGCGTCGCCCACTCGCGTTTCTACCGCGATGGCACCTTGCCCCACTGCGGGCATGAATATTTCCGGCGCGAAAGTCTCGGAAATGCGTTGACTCAATCCCAGGCGGTCCAAACCTGCCTTGGCCAGGACGATGGCGTCATACTCTCCGTCGCCCACCTTTCGGAGTCTGGTGTCCACATTGCCACGCAGTTCGCGAATATCAAGATCCGCGCGCAATCGTAGAAGCTGCGCTTGTCGACGCAAGCTGCTGGTGCCCACACGCGCGCCCTGCCGCAAGTTCTCCAGCGTTGAACCCGTCGGAGAAATCAGGCAATCGCGGATGTCGTCGCGCCGGCACACCGCCGGAAAGCTCAATCCCGGCGGCACTTCCGTAGGAATATCCTTGACGCTATGTACCGCAAGGTCGATGGAATCGTCCAATAGCGCGTCTTCCAATTCCTTAATGAAAATTCCCTTCCCGCCAATCTGCGTGAGCGGCGACTGCTGCATTTTGTCGCCCGCGGTTTTGATAATGATTATTTCCGCTTCGACTCCCGCGATGGCAAAAAGCTGCTTGCGCACGGACTCCGCCTGCCATTTCGCCAGCAAGCTTCCTCGTGTTCCGATGCGCAAAGGCTTCACTGCTTCTCCCGATTGGAAAGGAACAGATCGCGCAATGCTTCCACGTTCTGGATCTTGCGCCGCAATTCTTTTTCGCCGCGCAAGCGCTCCGCGGGTTCCAGCAATAATTTCTCCAGCAGCTCCCCCATCAACCTTTCCATCTGTTGGCGGTCTTGCGTGCTGAGATGTTTCATCGTCTCCATGCGCTCATGAATAAAAGCCGTCCGCTCGTGCTGCAAACGCGCCCGCAACTCGTCGACGAGACCCACCAACTCAACGCTGGCCTGCCAGGAAAGAAATTTGCCCACATGCTCGTCGACAATCGTTTCCGCCCGCGGAATCTCATTTTCTCGCATGGCTCGGCTTTGCTCCACAATGCCGCCGAGGTCGTCCAGGTTATAGAGATACAGGTTGTAGATTTCAGCTGCTGCCGGCTCGATATTGCGTGGCAATCCGAGATCCATAATAAATAACGCCCGGTTGCCGCGAGCCGACATGGCGCGCTCCAAAATTGGGCGCTCCAGAATCGGCTCCTCTGCCGTGACCGAGGAAACAATCACGTCGGGACTTCTCAGCGCATCGCCCCATTCACCCCACTCCACCACTGTCCCGTGAAATTCCTTCGCCAGTTTCTCGGCGCGCTCTCGCGAACGGTTCATCATCAACAACTGCCCGATACCGCGGTCACGCAATTGCAGGATGACTTGTTCGCTCACTGCTCCCGCGCCTAACACCAGCGCCGTGCGTTGACCTAGTTTGCCAAAAATCCGTTCCGCCAATTTGACGCCGGCGGAAGCCACCGACATCGGACGTGTGCCTAACTCGGTTTCCGACCGGACTCGCTTCCCCACTTCCAGTGCGGCTTGAAACATACGATTTAATACCGGGCCAGTCGCGCCTTGTTCATATGCGAATTTATAGGCCTCGCGAACTTGACCCAGAATTTCCGCTTCACCCAACATCATCGAATCCAGCCCGGCGGAAACTCTAAATAAGTGGCGTACCGCTTGCCGGTCATAGTGGTGATACAGCGAGACGCTCAAAATATCCGGTTGCACCTTGTGAAACTCGCTCAGAAAAGACGAAAGTCCGGTCGCGCTTTCATGTGAAGTCT
Organism: Candidatus Acidiferrum sp.; assembly: GCA_035487275.1. GTDB lineage: Bacteria > Acidobacteriota > Terriglobia > Acidiferrales > UBA7541 > Acidiferrum. The sequence goes on from DATHMG010000056.1 coordinate 31,699, forward strand.
CCGGCGGTACGCCATAAACCTCGCTGCGATTACAGGTCGACAACACCAAAGTCTCTTCGAGGATCCCTCGCGAACGCAGCTCGCTGGCGGCGCGGCTTGCCTGTTCCGCGGTGTACGATACGCGTTCACGCACTTCCACCGGCGCGGTGCGATGATTCAATCCGACGAGTACAATTTCCATCAGGCTGGCCACTTATCCATGCACTGCTCCTAGAAATACCTGTGGCTATGCGATAGATACAGGTTCACAACCGTGAAGCTCATCACCACCACGAAAAAATTGAACACGCACAGCTTGGAAGCGCGCGCTCCGCGCCATGCCGTGGTGCGCGCCAGCTGGAAGTACAGCAAATAAAGAAACAGCACCAACAGGGTGATCACATATTTCGGATCGTAAAACCAATATTGCCCGGTAAGCCGGTCCACCCAGATGAATCCCAGCACGGTGCCAATGGCGATGGAAATCACCCCTACCAGCACGCTGGAATGGCTCATGCGCTCCAGGAGTTCCAGCGACGGCAAGCGCCACACCACGTTGCTGAGCTTGCGGCTTCGCAACAATCGCTCTTCCGCGAGATAAATCACGCTCAACACGAACGAAAGCGCGAACGCCGCGTACGCCAGAATACTGAGCGTGACGTGCAGCGCGAAAACCACGCCATGCGCCACCGTCGGTGATAGCCGGTCCGCGGGTGCCAGATGCGCAATTAAAAAAAATCCCAGAATAAACGGCACCGCGAACGCCCCTACCGAGCGCTGCTGGTGATAAAACTCAAGAGCCAAATACGTCAGCGCCAGCAGCCACCCGAACAGCGACATCGAGCCGTACAGGTCGTGATACGGAACGGTGTGCAACCCGCGTGACCGCTCCAGCAGCGCAAAGTAATGCGCCACCAGACCAAGCGCCAATAGCGCTGACCCGCACCTTCCCAACACCTCCCTGCCGGTGTTCAGAAAGACCAGGTAGCAACCCCAACTCAACGAGTAGGCCGCAAGTGTCGGTATGAAATAGAGATGGCTCATCTTGGTTCTATCGCAGCCGAAGCCGCACCCTCCGGGGTGTCACGTTCCGAAGCGCGCAGAAGTGTCAGCAGGCCTGTATCCTGAGTATAGCCCACGGGAACAACCACTTACATAGCGTACGCCGCCGCCCCGCAGCGGGGACGCGCTGGATTTGGTATTCTCTCTGCTGAGTCCAGGCAAGCCGAATATGGGTAATATGGCATCAGTAAACGCACTTAGGCCTTCTCGACGCGACCGGATCGACCGCAAGGACCTCTTCCTCCGCGCCTGCCGCGGTGAAGCGCTGACTCGCGTTCCTGTTTGGATGATGCGTCAGGCCGGGCGTTACCTACCGGAATATCGCGCGATCCGTGCCACACGCCCCTTCCTGGAAGTTTGCAAAACTCCCGATCTGGCTGCCGAAGTCTCTTTGCAGCCCTTTCGCATCCTGGGCGTCGATGCCATCATAGTTTTTTCGGATATTTTGATTCCCGCCGAAGCCATGGGCATGCACCTTGAGCTAAATGACGCCGGCCCAAATCTTCCCAGTCCCATCCGCAGCGCGGCCGATGTGGCTAATCTGCACATCTTCGATCCCGAACAGGAAACTAAATTCCTGCCGGAGGCTATTCGCCGCATCGTAAAAAATGTCGGCCCCGAAGTGCCGGTCCTGGGCTTTGCGGCCGCCCCCTGGACGCTGGCCTGCTACATGGTCGAAGGAAAAACCAAGGAAGGCTTCTCGGCAGTTAAGAGCTTTCTCTACCATGAGCCCGAAACGTTCCGGCAACTTCTCAGCAAAATCGCGCAGGCCACCATTCCCTATTTGCGCGCGCAGATCGACGCGGGTGCTTGTGCCGTGCAGCTCTTTGATACCTGGTGCGGCGAACTCAATCTGGAAGATTACGAAAATTTCGCGCTGCCCGCCGTCCAACAGATCATCTCGGCCATCTCCGGGAAAGTTCCGATCATTTACTACACCAAGGCTTCCAATCACTTGATATCAGCGGTCGCCCGCTCCGGAGCCACGGTCCTGAGCGTCGATTGGCGCGTCGATCTCGCCGCCCTGCGAAAAACCCTCGGCCCCAAAATCGCTCTGCAGGGCAACGTCGATCCCGCTATTTTGCTGGGACCCAGTCGAAAAATCCGGCAAGCTACGCAAAGCGCTCTTTCGGCATTGAACGGAGTAGGCCACATCCTTAATCTCGGTCACGGTATCTTTAAACAGACGCCAGTGGAAAATGCGCGACTTTTTATCGAAACGGGCCAGCAAGCGGTCGTCGGCTCATCGGGTAGAACGAATCAACCGACTTCCGCTGTGAATTCACGCTGAGGGGCATGACGTGACACCCACCACTCCAAGCCTCCAACGCATGAACGACGAACTGCATGTAAGTGAAGAATTCCTCGCCCGCTATAATCGCCCCGGGCCACGTTACACCAGCTATCCAACTGCGCCCGTCTGGAATGACACCTTCAGTCCCGACGATCTTGAATCCGTCCACGCTGAAGCACAACGCGCACAGACACCCGTTTCGCTGTACATGCATCTGCCCTTCTGCGAAAGCTTGTGTCTTTTTTGCGCTTGTAACGTGATTATTCAGAAAGATAAGCGAGCCGCGATACCCTACCTCGATGTTCTGAAGCGCGAAATCGAACATGTAGCTCGAGGAGTGTCGCGCGATCGCCCGGTGGTGCAACTCCATTGGGGCGGCGGCACCCCTACTTATCTCACCCCCCAACAACTTGACGATTTATTTGGATTCGCGCGCCAACATTTCAATTTTTCGCCTGACGCGGAAATCGGTATCGAGATCGATCCCCGGGTCACCAACTTCGAACATCTCGAAACTTTGCGTCGCTTGGGCTTCAATCGTCTCAGCATGGGTATTCAGGATTTTCATCCCGAGGTGCAGGCTGCAATTAACAGAATCCAGCCATTCGAATTGACGCGCGATTTGCTGCTCACCGCGCGTAAGTTGCAGTTCGATAGCATCAATGTCGATCTAATTTACGGTTTGCCGTACCAATCGCCGGAACGTTTCAGTTATACCGTTGATCAGATTCTTGAGCTGCGACCCGACCGCATAGCGCTATTCAGCTATGCCCATGTCCCCTGGCTCAAAAAACAACAAGGCGCCTTTGCCAGGCATTTGCCCGAAGGCATGCAAAAATTCGAAATTTTCCGCTCTGGCCTGATGAAATTCATCGAAGCCGGCTACCTCTACATCGGCATGGATCATTTCGCCCAGCCCGGCGATGAGCTAGCCGTTTCGCAACAGCAGCGCACCTTGCACCGCAATTTTCAGGGCTACACCACCAAAGCCGGAGCCGACCTCTACGGCATGGGCGTCACCGCCATCAGCGCCTTTCAAAACGCCTACGCGCAAAATCATCGTGATCTGCCAAGTTGGCAAAAAGCCGTGCAGGATCGCGGCATCGCCACCATGCGCGGCTATCGCCTTTCAGACGAGGACCGCCTGCGCCGCGCGGTTATCAATCGCCTGCTCTGCCACACCGTAATCGTGAAAGATGAAATTTCTCGTGAATTCGGCGTCGACTTCGATCAACATTTCGCCGCTGAGCTGAGCCAGCTTGAGGGACCGCGCGCAGATGGCCTGGTGGTGCTCGACAATAAAGAAGTGCGCGCCACTTGGCTCGGCAGAATTTTTATCCGTAACCTTGCGATGCTTTTCGATCCCTATCTCGAAAAGCAGCACTTGAACGTCCTACCGTTATTTTCAAAAACTCTGTAGCATCAACCACCATGCGTTCATCCCTGCCGTGACCACTCACGTCCCAACCTTGGTTGTCGGCGCGGGAATATCCGGGCTGGTGTGCGCGTACGCGTTGCGTAAAGCTGGCATCGACGCACAAATCATCGAATCCAGTCCCACCCCCGGCGGCGTAATCCGCAGCGAACGTCGCGACAATTACTTGCTGGAATTTGGCCCGCAAAGCTTTAACGCTACTTCCGCACTGCTAAGCCTATGCCGCGAACTGCACATCGACGACCAACTCCTCCAGGCGCCACCCAGCGCCCCCCGTTACGTGCTCGTTAAAGATACGTTGCGGCCCGTTCCGCTCAGCCCGCCGGCATTCCTGGCGTCATCCTTATTCAGCCCGGTGACTAAGCTGCGAGTCCTTTGCGATATTCTCGGTCGCTCAGTGCCGCCTCAAAGCGATGAATCCGTGGCCCTTTTCACCCGCCGCAAATTTTCACCTGAACTTCTCGATAAGCTTGTCGGCCCGTTCGTATCCGGTATTTATGCTGGCGATGCAGAGAAGCTAAGTCTGCGCAGCGCGTTTCCTCAGTTATACGAAGCGGAGAAATCCGCAGGCAGCGTTATTCGTGGTTTATTGTTTTCTGCAAAAAAGCGCGCCGCCACGGCCGAGAAACCCACCTTGCAAACCTTTCGCGATGGCAATCAAACATTAATCCAGGCCCTGGCTACGAATCTGGGAAGCAATCTCCGTTGCGGCGTCTCCGCTCAAGGCGTCCGCCTCACAACAACATCCCGCGACGCTACGATTGAGAATTCGACCTTCGAAGTAGCGCTGCTAGCGAACGGGCGGGAAGAAGTTCTCACCACCAATCGCCTGATCATTGCGACGCCCGCTCAAGAGGCTGCCTCATTGCTGCGTGAGCTTGATTCCCAATTCGAATCGGCGCTAGCACCAATCGCTTACGCACCCGTTGCGGTACTCTCGGTGGGCTACCCTAAAAATTCTATCCGTCACTCGCTCGATGGTTTTGGTTTCCTCGTACCGCGTTCGTCCGGATTTCGAATTTTGGGTACTGTCTGGAACTCCTCGCTCTTCCCCAACCGCGCTCCAGAGGGGCACGTTCTGCTCACAAGTTTCGTTGGTGGCGCCACCGATCCCAGTGCCCTCTCGCTCCCTGAATCCGAAATCGTCTCTACCGTACATGGCGAACTCGCATCCGTGCTTGGCATCTCACAGCCACCAACGTTTTCGCACGTTCAAGCCTGGCGACGCGCCATACCCCAATACAACCTCGGGCACACTCAACACCTACGTCGCCTGGCCAAAATGCAGAGTAAGTATCCATCGATCCACCTAACTGGCAACTATCTTCGTGGCCCTGCCTTAGGTGCTTGTATCGAACAAGCCTTGACCGTCGTCCAGGAAGCAGTTAAAAAAGACCGCGCAACATGAGGGATACCCGCAAAGCATGCGCACTCATCCAGCTAACCGGGTATTCCGTATCCTTACTTAGGAGAAGAAGCTAGACCTCGTGTTCCTTGCGGCATTTAGCCCAAAGGATGACCGCGAAGCGTCCCCTGACGCTGCGCTCGTGCGTTTGCTTCTTCAAAAAGATGTGGGCGCTTTCGAAAAACTCTACGACAAGTATTGCCGCATCGTTTACTCGCTCGTTCTACGAATTGTTCAGCAGTCAGGGCCTGCCGAAGAAGTCGTGCAGGACGTTTTCCTGCAACTGTGGCGGAATTCCGCGCAGTACGATGCCGCTCGCGGTCCGTTCGTACCTTGGCTGCTCACCCTGGCGCGAAATCGCGCGCTCGATACGCTCAGACTCAAAAGCGAGCGACAGCGCCGCCTGGAGAAGCAAACCGACGAATCATTTTCCGTCGTGGTAGCGCCGCAATATGAAAAAGAACTGGACGAAAAGCGCCGCGCGGAACGGGTCCGCTCGCTGGTCGGCGCATTGAATCCGCAGCAGAAACGCGCTATTGAACTAGCGTACTTCCAGGGCTTGAGTCACAGCGAAATAGCCGCATTATTAAAAGAACCACTCGGTACCGTAAAAAGCTGGATCCGCAACGGATTGATCCGACTTAGGGAAGGACTGCACACCGCTTCGTGAGCAATTGCGACCAATTCCGCGAGATGTACGAAGCCTACGCGCTGGGCGCGCTCGATCCGCCGGAGGGCGTTGCGCTGGAGGCTCATCTCGCCACCGGCTGCGCGGAATGCGCAAAGGCCGTCGCGGAGGCACGTTGGCTCGTCTCCCAGTTGGCATACTTGGCGCCCGAGGCTTCCACTTCAGACATGCTGAAGGGCCGCCTGATGCGAACGGTGCGGTCGGAGGCAAAATCCTCATCACCTGGTGCAACCGCGACAAAAACAACAACACCTTCTGGCATTCCCTATTGGCTATCAGCTGGCATCGCGGCGTTGTTGCTGTTGACCATTTACTTCGCTTGGGATGCGCACCGCTTCAAGCAGGAATTGCGCGCCGCCAACGAACGAAACGAGCAAATCGTTGCGAATACACAAAACGAGCGGGCCGCGTCCCAGCAAGAATTAACCGCCATGCAAGAGCAAATGGCTAAAATGCGCAGGGAAAACGCCATTTTGACCGACCCGGCCTCGGTCAAGATAATGCTCGCGGCGCAACAAATTCAGGCTCCTCAGATGGTCGCCATGTGGCACGACAAGTACGGCATTGTGCTTACCGGACAAAAGGTCCCCATGCCGTCCGGCAACCGCGTTCTGCAATTGTGGTTGATTCCAAAGGCGCCCAGTGGCAAGCCGATGCCGTCCATGACTGTCCGCCCGGACGCCAACGGTAACTTCGTAATCCTGGTTTCTAATCCACCCGCTGCCAGCAGCAATACCAAGGCGCTGGCCATCACGGAAGAGCCCGCCGGCGGAAGCGCGGCGCCCACCACGACGCCAAAATGGGTCGGAGCCATGAGCTAGTAAGGCTTGTCAGCTCGAAATTATTTTCCGAACCGCAGCCTCAAACGCGCTTTTCTTCGCTCTGCAGCTTCCCGAAAGCGCCGCTTCTCTTCCGGCGTTTTTAACAACAGCGGCCGCACCGTTTTAGGCTGCTTGGTGTATTCGTCGATGGCCACGAACGTCACATAAGCCGTCGTAGTGTGTTTGCGCTGCCCGGTCAGAATTTGCTCCGAGAAAACTTCCACGCCCACTTCCATCGAAGTGTTGAACACGCGATTCACCTGTGACTTCAGTATTACCAACTCACCCAGGTTCACCGCGTTGCGAAAATCAATGTAATCCACCGAGGCCGTCACCACGTAGCTGTTCGAATGGCGGCTCGCGGCCATAGCCGCCGCCATGTCCACCAGGTGCATTACCTGGCCGCCCAAAAGCTTTCCCAGCGGATTCGTCTGCGCCGGCAGAACTACTTCCGCCATCTCAGACCGCGAAGCGCTCACCGGCTTCGGCTTCAGCTTCGAATTCTGTATCAGATTTATCGTTCTGTCTTTCTCTGGCTTCATTCGTCCCCGCATGTCCCAATTTTGGAACCTCGCGTTCCCTCCGTATACTACGGTAGCCATCATGACAGACCAAAAGAAAACCCGCAGGCAGGTGCTGGAAGAATTTGTGCAGAAGTCCCCGGCCGACGCCTTCTCGCGCTACGGACTCGCCATGGAATGTATGAGTACTGGAGACGCGTCGGCTGCTATTCACAACTTCGATCTGCTGCTCAGACAACACGCCGACTATATTCCCGCCTACTTGATGTACGGCCAACTACTCGTCCGTGAGTCTCGGCCTGAGGAAGCTAAACTGATTCTTACAACCGGCATTGCCGCCGCCGCCAAAAAAGGCGACCAGCACGCCGCATCGGAAATGGAAACCTTGCTGGCCGATATCAGCTAAACAGTCATTAGCATCGCAAATTAAACTTTAACCACTCCCAACGGGTGCACAAGTCCGCACGTTACCAGCAACACGTTACCAGCAACCCTTGACCCGCTCTGGTATCATCACCTATGGTGCTTGTGCGGCCAGATCGCATCTCGCTTTTCCCGCTTAACGTCGTCCTTCTCCCCGGCGCTGAACTGCCTCTGCATATTTTCGAGACCCGCTACCGGAAAATGGTCAATAAATGCCTGAGCGAGCGCTCCGAATTTGGCGTGTTGCTTGCCGTGCCCAACGGCGTAGCGCGAGTTGGTTGCACCGCTGAGATTATGGAGGTGCTCACGCGCTATCCAGACGGCAGAATGGATATCGTATCGGTCGGCCGCATGCCTTTCCGCGCCGTCGAACTTTTCACCGATAATCCACTGCTCGAGGGCCAGGTTGACTATCTGGAAGACCGCGAAGATTCCAATCAGCCTCCCAAGCCCGAGCTGATCGAGCTTTACGAAACTTGTCATACTCTGATCTTCGGTGATTACCCAAAAAATCTCCCCGGCGACCCGGCC
>DATHMG010000057.1:0-42406 GCA_035487275.1 Candidatus Acidiferrum sp.
GCCCCCAGCTTCACCGGCACGCCCACAAACAACCCTTTGATCCCGTATTGCCCTTCGAGATAAACCGCGCAGGGCAAGATCTTTTTCTTGTCCTTCAAAATGGCTTCCACCATCTCCACCGCGGCCGCCGAAGGCGCGTAATACGCCGAGCCGGTCTTCAACAAATTTACAATTTCCGCGCCACCCTTTCGCGTGCGCTCCACAATCGCGTCGATACGTTCCTTGGGCAATAAATCCGGCAGCGGAATACCGGCTACGGTCGAGTATCGCGGCAGAGGCACCATGTCATCGCCATGTCCGCCGAGCACAAAGGAGTGCACATTCTCGACGCTCACTTTGCATTCGATGGCCACAAACGTACTCATGCGCGCCGAATCCAGCACCCCAGCCATCCCTATCACGCGATGTTTTGGAAATCCGCTAACCTTAAACGCGGCCTGCGCCATCGCGTCCAGCGGATTAGTGACCACGATAATGATGCAATCCGGCGAATGCCTCACAATCTGTTCCACGACGGATTTCACCACCTCGTAGTTAGCCTTCAAAAGATCATCGCGGCTCATTCCTGGTTTGCGTGGAAAGCCCGCGGTGATCACCACAATGTCACTGCCGGCCGTTCCGCTGTAGTCGCCGGTGTTGGTGGAAATCCCGGTGGCGTGCGAATCCGTTCGCGTGATGGGTCCGGACTCCATCATGTCCAGAGCTTTTCCCGCGGGCACGCCGTCCAGAATATCCGTAATCACTACATCCGCCAGGCCGGCATCCACAATTCTTTGCGCTGTCGTCGAGCCCACGAATCCGCTGCCTACCACGGTAACTTTCTTACGCATTCCCTCAGTCTCCTAAAACTTATGTGCGCGATGAAACCACCGCCGCTCCACTCATATTCTCGATAATTGCCGAAGCGAAAGCCGCCGTACCCACCTTAGTCGCGCCAGGCATCAAGCGTTCCAGGTCGTAGGTAACGCGTTTCTGCTGGATCGTTTTGGCAATGCCGTCTTCGATTAGCTTGGCCGCCTCACTCCAGCCCAGAAAATCAAACATCATCGCGCCCGACAGCATCACCGAGCTCGGATTGATCACATCTTTGTCGGCGTATTTCGGCGCTGTGCCATGCGTCGCCTCGAACACCCCAAATCCATCCCCGATGTTCGAACCCGGTGCCATGCCCAGACCGCCAACCTGCGCCGCGCACGCATCTGAAAGATAATCGCCATTCAGGTTCGATGTGGCCAGCACGCTGTACTCATCTGCGCGAAGCAACACTTGCTGAAACACGGAATCCGCGATGCGGTCGTTGATCAATAATTTTTTCTTCCACTGCCCCTTTCCGTGCGTGCCATAAATCGTGTCGATGGTGTGCTTCACTTCGGCATAAATGGTCTTCTTAAAATCTTCGGTTGCTTGCTCCAGTCCCGGTTCGACCAGCGCAGCATTGTCTTCCACACTCAATTGAGCATTTTTATCCAGATTGTCGATGATCCAGCTTTCGCGTTCGGTGATCGTCTGCGCCCGAAATTCTTCACGCGCCAGGTCGTATCCCCAGTCGCGAAACGCGCCTTCGGTAAATTTTTGAATGTTGCCTTTGTGTACCAGGGTCACGCTGGGTCGCTTGTTCAGCAGTGCAAATTTAATCGCGCGCCGAACCAGGCGCTTCGTGCCGCTAGGCGAGATCGGCTTTATTCCCACGCCAGAATCCCAGCGAATCTGCTTTTTTCCATCTTTCAACATGTCGTGATTCAAAAAGTCCAGCAGCTTCTTCGCGTCCGCCGTGCCGGACTTCCATTCAATCCCGATGTACACGTCTTCCGTGTTTTCTCGAAATATCACAATGTCCATTTTTTCCGGCTGCCGCACCGGGGAGGGAACTCCCGGGTAATAACGTACCGGGCGTTCGCAGGAATAGAGATCCAAAATCTGCCGTAGCGCCACATTCAAAGAACGAATCCCACCGCCAACTGGCGTCGTGAGCGGCCCCTTAATGGCCACGCGAAAATCGCGAATGGCTTCGACTGTATCGTTCGGCAGCCACTCCTTGAAAGTGTTGAACGCTTTTTCTCCCGCGAACACTTCGAACCACGCCACATGCCTTTTCCCGCCGTAAGCTCGCTCTACGGCCGCATCAAAAACACGCCGTGAAGCCTTCCATATGTCCCGTCCGGTTCCGTCGCCCTCAATGAAGGGGATCACCGGCACGGCCGGCACCTGCAATTCCCCTCCCGCATATCCGATAGCTTGACCGCCCGCAGGAACCGTCTGCCCGTTGTACGAACTCTTCATGAACCCGAATCCTCCGAGAGTTGCTGCTTCATTTATTCCGCGATCATGCGTGATTTTGCGTTAGTCGAGGACTAAAAAACATATCACACCTATGCATAATTCGCGCAAAGATGAGCGTTAGAAACGAAAGGGACAGCATGACAAAACGCCGCCCCTCATCAAAAGAATCCAATATCTATTCGAACAAAATCGCTTCTAGAACATATTCCACAAAAACTGGTTATACACTTCGTGGTGATACTGCACTTCCGGAACCTTGACGAACGTGCCCAATTGCCGCGAACAACGGTCGGCGGCCGCTTCCTTCAAATCCACATACCGTCCCTTCACATCCTCGCCTAATAACTTCGTCGCCCAATCAGATTTCCGGAAATGGTCGATGGCGGTATAAATATTGTCCGGCAGATAGCGCTCCGCCTGCCGCAGATTTTTGATCTTCGCCGTTTCGCCGTCGAGCCCCGATCTGAAGATCGAATACATCACCAGATAAGGGTTGGCGTCCGGCGCGACGGAACGAACTTCCACGCGCGAGCTCTTCTCATTGCCGATGGGGATTCGGATCATCGATCCGCGATCTACTGGCGAAGCCTTGATCTGATTGGGCGCTTCAAAATGTGGATCCAGGCGCCGGTAGGCATTCACGCTGGCGTTCAACAGCAAACAAATATCGTTGCCATGCGTCAAAATACGATCCACGAACGCCCATCCAAACTTGCTCAGTTTTTCTTCGCCCTTAGGATCCCAGAAAAGATTCTTCGTGCCCTTGCTTATGGAAACATTGGTGTGCATTCCGTTTCCATTTACACCCACCACCGGCTTTGGCAAAAAGCTGGCCGTCATTCCCATGCCGGTGGCCACTTGGCGGCAAATCAATTTGTAGAGTTGAATCTGATCCGCAGCCGCGACTACTTCGCCATAGCCATAATTAATTTCAAACTGCGAAGGGGCAACCTCCGGGTGATCTTTTTCATTCTGGAATCCCATGGCCCGCTGCACTTCCGCGGTCGTATCGATAAAGGTGCGCAGTGGATCGCCGGGAAGGGAATGGTAATAGCCGCCGGTGTTCACGTATTCGAATTTGCCAGTTTCGTGATAGCGCGCTTCGGCATCCGCCCCATTAAATAAAAATCCCTCAATTTCGTTCGCGGCATTCAGCGTGTAGCCGTCGGTTTTGTATAATTCATTCGCATAGCCCTTGAGCACGCCGCGAATATCCGCGCTATAAGGCGAGCCGTCCTTATCTATAACCTCTCCGAACACCAGCACCTTGCCGGCGCCGAAAATATCCGGTGGCCCCCAATAAAAAGCTCCCCAGTCCATAGCCAGCCGTAAATCGCTCTCGCGCTGCGCTGTAAATCCGCGAATCGAGGAACCGTCAAATGTGAGGTTGTCCCAGCTTTTGATCAAGAATTTCTTGTCGTAGTCCAACATATGCAGGCGGCCTTCCAGGTCGCTGAACAACACAGTAACCGCCTTGATGCGCTTCTCATCGGTCAGATACTTGATGCGCTCTTCCTGGATTTTGTGCGGAGCAACGCGAGCCTGGCGTTGCTCTTTGGCCTTTAGATTCATTTCCTCGAGTTCGTCGTAGGAATGAGCCAGAAAATTGCGCAATTCGTTCGGCATGATGCTCCTTAAAATAGAATATTTTGGAAATTAAGCGTGAAGTTGTAATTTGGCCGCGTTCCTGCCCCTGGCGCTAGCCTAATCCGGCTTACCGCGACCGTCAAAACCGAAAATCCAAATCATCAAATCGAAATAAGTAATTATCACCGTTCGTTTCTAATGTAAATAAACTGGGCATCAATCGTAATACTCCTGTCCCAGGTGCGTTATCAAGTCTTCGCCCATCATCCAGCGCAAAGTATTCTTCAGTTTCATCGACTGAATGAACAGATCGTGCTCCGGATAAAGCCCCGGCGCGGTCATGGGCGATTTGAAGTAAAAACTAAGCCACTCCTGAATCCCACGCATCCCGGAACGCTGCGCCAAGTCCAGAAACAATACCAAATCCAGAACAATCGGAGCGGCCAGAATGGAATCGCGGCAGAGGAAATCCACCTTGATCTGCATGGGGTAACCCAGCCATCCAAAAATATCTATATTGTCCCAGCCCTCTTTATTGTCGCCGCGCGGCGGATAATAGTTGATGCGCACCTTGTGATGCATCTTCCCATATAGCTGCGGGTAAAGTTCCGGCTGCAAAATATATTCGAGTGCGCCCAGCTTGGATTCTTCCTTGGTCTTGAACGAGCCGGGATCCTCCAGCACCTCTCCGTCGCGGTTTCCCAGAATGTTGGTGGAGAACCAGCCGTCCAGCCCCAGCATCCGGGCCTTAAAAGCCGGCGCCAGCACCGTTTTAATCAACGTCTGACCGGTCTTGAAATCCTTTCCCGCGATGGCCACATCATTTTTCTGCGCCAGCTTCTGAATCGCCGGAATATCCACGCTTAAGTTGGGCGAACCATTCGCATACGGCACACCGCCGGTCACCGACGCCCAGGCATACAGCATGGATGGCGCGATAGAAGGATGGTTGGCTTTCATCCCAGCCTCAAATTTTTCCGGCGTGGAATGAACCTCTTCCGGCTTCAAAAATGACTCCGTAGATCCGCACCAGCACGTCACCAGTCGCGAAACCCCCGACGTTTTGCGAAATTTCTCAATGTCCTCTTTAATCTGTAATGCCAGTTCGTACTTATTCTTACCCTTTTTGATGTTTGGCCCGTCGATCAACTTCACGAAGTTGTGATCGAATGCCGCCTTCATGGGCTTAATGGTGGAAAGGAAAGTTTTCACCTTCGCCAGGTCCTGCAAATTCAATACGCCCGCGTTCGCCGCCGATTGAAAAGCGTTGTCGTTGAAAATATCCCATCCCGCAAACACCAGGTCGTTCAATTCACTAAGCGGCACAAACGATTTAATCGATGGCGTGCGTCCTTCCGTGCGCTTGCCCAGTCGAATAGTCCCCAGCTGCGTCAGCGACCCCACTGGGTTCGATTCACCTTTGCGTACCAACTCCACTCCAGCCATGAATGTGGTGCTCACCGCCCCCATTCCCGGCAGCAACACTCCGAGTTTCCCCTTGGCAGGAGCGATTTTCCCCGGCTTTTTCATGCCTCTCCTTTTGAGTTGGCGTTTGCTCTGCGGCCATTGCGTACGAAACCGTCATAAATTGAAACGACGCCGCAGAAGCGCTTCACGGACGCAAACAAACCAGTAATGATGAGCGAAGCGTCCCCGATTTGCAAATTCCGACCAGACTAACGGGTGTGTCAGTCTTCCGTTACAGGACGTTCATTTTTGGGCGGGATCGTTTCGACGTTCGCAGAACACGCGTTCGGCCGACTCATGGGCGCTATGATCGTCGAGATACTTAGAACCTCCCGCTATCCTTGAAAGGGACGAAGTTCCTCTGGAAACTCGCGAGCAAGCCTTACGACACCATCGGGTATTTCAGGAGAGAAAAAGATACACCAGCCACCATTTCCCATATTCCAGTTGTGTTTAGAGAACGTTGTTAAGTGACCAGCTCCGATAGTCCAAGATAGAGGATTCGACTCATCCCTTTCGGGTTCATAGAACACCCCGACCGGAAAGCCAGCTGTCGAAATCTCCTCAACCCTCGCCGTTATGTTGAGTTTGCCGACGTCCCAACCTATATTGCTAACGCGCACACGCACCGCGCCCTTTTCAACGTAGATTGCCCTCTCTACCCTCGAATCGCGCTCGGAGTTCTTCCACTTTTGTTTCCGCTGAGAAAGCCATTACCGAAGCACCTCACAGGGAATCAATGCAATCGAGGCCCAATAATAAGCTCAGCCGCAGATCTATGAATTAGTGGTCCAGAACTCCCTGAGCCAAAGGCAACAACCTGCAACCGTGAGAATAGATACCTGCTCATGCCTTGCATTGGCAACCATTCATGAGCAGTGGAGCCCTCAGCGGAAATTATTGACGAGCATAATGTCTGAGTTGTTTTCGTCTTCTTGCGAGTAAAGCATGTAACGGCCGTTGGGAGAGATGGAAATGCCCTCGCTAAGATCTTTGTCTGCTCTAAAGACTTTCCGCGTGTGCTGGGTGACGAAATCGTAAAAGCAGATGCTTCGCGGGTTGTCTTGGGGGCTGAAGTAGATTCCATCGGGCATGACCGCCCACCGGGCTTCATCAGAGATTTTCGGCATTTCCGGAACTTGTTGCGGACTCGCATCGGGGCGGTCGAGCGCAAGCATCATGATATTTGGGTCGGTAAGGCTCCAGGGGAAGTACAGTACCTTGCCGTCGGAAGATTCGATCGGAGTGCGCGGGTCCTGGAATGCGGCTAGAAGAGTGGCGTCACCTCCGCCCGAAGGGCAACGGTAGAGCTGACGACCAACTCCTTCGTAGCCGCGAAAATAGATCCATTTTCCATCGTGCGACCAGAAAGGACGGCTCGCCTCCCGGACGCTGGTTTTCAATTTGCGTGGTACACGATCGGAGATATCCGCGATGTACACGCCAAAGTGACCGCTGGCTTCTATCATCTCAAACACAATTTTCTGCGAATCGGGCGACCAGCGCGGGTAATCGGCGGGACCCTCGTGCGAAATCTGTACCAGGTTGTTGCCATCTGTATCGGCCGCCCAAACGCTCCAGGTTCCGGAGCGTGCCGATCCGAAGGCCACGTGATTGCCATCAGGTGAATATTGGCCGTTCTTTTGTTGACGCGTGGACATATACATCTGCACCGGTGGAACTTCGGGATGTCGCAGATCTTTTTTCCAGATGTTCACTCGCTTGTCGGTCACGCTGAACGCCAATTTGCGTCCATCGCGAGAAATTGCGGGCCAATCTCCAGCGGTGACCGAAAGTCTATGCACTTCGCCATCACGCACCCGCACTTCACTGAACTCGTTACCCTTTGCAGTAGCCTCCGCTATTATCAGCGACTTATCCTCACCGGTCCAAAGCGGGCCGCTGAGGAATTCGTGAAGGGTGATCAAGGATCGTTTGGACCTCCCCTGGCGATCCATACTCAAATACTCGTAAGACGTTGTGTTGTGGACACAGACCACGGCCAGTTCCTGACCGCTATGCGAAAACATCAAATTTCCATCGTGTCGGCAGGACGGGTCATGCGGAAGCTCCTGACTTTCCAGAGTCTCGACGTTCAGCAGAAATGAGCGGTTGCCGGGCTTGCCGTTTTCCGTGTCGGAGTAGGCGATCCATTTCTCGTCGGGCGACCAACTGAGGGTAGCGGCTAGATCGTAGGGGGTGTGTGTGGTGACGAGTTTGCGTTCCGCGCCTCCCAACGCGGGCACAACGTAGATGCCATTGTCGCCCGCCGCCAGGCGATGAAAGGCGATCTGAGTGCCGTCGGGCGACCACGTTGAACTGATCCAATCGGAAGGATGGTTGGTCAATCGGAGCACCGTCTCACTGCCAATCGCTTTTACATACAAGTCATACCTCGGCCTTCCCGCGTGATTGTTTATTCCGTTGTCCCAAGAGAAAGCAATCCGTGAGCCATCTGGCGAAAACGAAGGAGCTGTTTCCAGACCTGGGTAGGAAGTGAAAGGAACACTTGTCATCGGCTGGGTATCGCCAGCTTGGTGAGACAGCCGGACCAGGAATGCCAACACTGCGACCGCCACTACGACGGCTACCGCTACCACGAGGAGGGCCCACTTCCGGCTTGTTTGAGCTTTCGCCGATGGTACGGGGACGAGTTCGACAGATTCCCCGGCATCCGGAACCGCCATGACCACCGGCGGTTCGCGGCTGATCTTACCGATGAATCGGTAGCCTCGCTTGGGAAGCGTCTCGATGTATTTAGGGTTGTCCGCCGAATCGCCCAGAGCCTCGCGA
This sequence comes from Candidatus Acidiferrum sp., assembly GCA_035487275.1. Classification (GTDB taxonomy): domain Bacteria; phylum Acidobacteriota; class Terriglobia; order Acidiferrales; family UBA7541; genus Acidiferrum. The sequence goes on from DATHMG010000057.1 coordinate 8,128, forward strand.
ATCTTGTTCACAGCAGCGGCCAGACTGTGCTCGAAATCGACGAAGGTGTTGGCGGGCCATAAGGCGCGGCATACCTCATCGCGGGTGACCACTTCGCCGGCATTTAACAGTAACAAAGCCAATAGCTGAAAGGGCTGAGCCTGCAGGCGGATCCGGGAGCCGTTCTTGCGAACTTCGCCAGAACGCAAATCCACTTCCAAATTGTCGAAAGCAATTCGTTGGGACCGCGGGGATGGCGACGGGGAGTTGTTGTGAACAGAGAAAGGCATCTGGCGGTCCTAAACGTTGCGCCGCTCGCTGTCACTTACATTTGCGCCATGCAAGGTAACGTCGACTGTTTCGGGGCCAGCCAGCGGCGGACAAACCAGCTAGATTGCGCTCGAACCCGGCGTGCGAAACCTCAATTGCCTAACAATTGCATCCTCTGTGGTTGATTCCGCGGATGCTAACACCGCCGCGAAGGCAGGGTCAAGAGCGAAAGCGCTTCGCATAAGCCCTGATATCAACGATTTAGCTGATGACGAAAAATTAAAGGCGAAGTGAGGACCCGAGCATTGCGCCTGACGCCTTTTAAAAGGAAATTGCGTGAGCTTTTTTTGCTGCGCCCCCTGCGGGTTCGGAAGAAGCGTATTCGCGATATCACTAGAAGGAGAAAAACGATGTATCAGATTCCTGGCCTAACTTTGAAAATACTTTGGAGCCGCCGGCTCGCAGCGCTGACAGTAACGGCATTCGCGGCGTTGTTGCTATTCGCCACGGGAGCCAAGGCTAGTTGCAGCGAGCCGTTTAAGCAATCTAGCCCGGTACTCGCTTTGATTAGCCATCAGGATGACGTCGAATCGGAAGGACGCGCTACCATCGTTGGCTTGTGGCATGTCATCTATACGGCAACTTCCGCTCCGCCTCCGTTCCCTCAACCACCCTTCCAGTTCCTTGAATCCTACAAGACTTGGCACGGGGACGGAACCGAATTTGAAAACGCATTTCTGCCGCCCGGCGGCGGGAATATCTGCTTCGGCGTCTGGAAGGACTTGGGCCATGGCAGCGTCAAGCTGCACCATATCGGTCTCATGTTTGCCGCGGATGGCGCCATTTCAAACATCTTCACTGTCGATGAAACGGATACGGTCGCGCACAACGGCAAAACGTACAAAGGTACCTTTGATTTCAAACTCTTCGCCTCCACCAACGTCTTTGGCACCGGAACGCCATTAGCAGAGGTCACCGGAACAACTGCGGGTACCCGCATCACCGTCGACTGACCAACTCCCGACCCGAAAAAGCCCCATGCGGCTTTCGGCACTCAATATCTTTGTAGGATCGGCACGCGTATTGGTGGAGCTTTGTGCCCAGAAAGTCTCGCTATGGCCCTGGAAGGGCGGTCCTCTTTTGAGAGTAAAGCGCAGACCTGCCCGGCAGGGAATTGAGCACTAAAACCAATCGCTGCGGTACGCCACCCACCAGCAAAACCAGCCAATCGGAATTGTGGCGCCTACCGCCCACCACAGCGGTAACAGCACATCCGCTAATGTTCCCAGAATGGAAAAGGTGATCCAGAAGACCTTGCGTTGCATACCTTGATTTTAGCTCTAGCGCTAGCCCATTTATGCAATTGCGAAACTCTTGGTTCGCCTAACGCACAACGGGCGGTTTCTGTGGAGGATAGGTCTCTACTTTTTTTGGGGACCTGAACAATTCTGCGCGACCACCCGCTAGGACGGTGCGGCCGCAGCACTTGACTCGCGAACTTCCATGAACGGTAGTTGCGCCTTAATAGTGGTCCCCAGCTTGGTCGAAACGATATGAATCGTGCCGCCCAGCTTCTTCACCCGCTCGCACATGCCCATGAGCCCGACACCGCCCTGCCCCTTACCCACGTCGCGCAATGCTTCCTGTGACATGCCGTGGCCGTCATCGGTGATCGTGGTATTAATCTGACGCTCGTGAATTTTCAACTCCACGCAGGCTTTTCGCCCGCCAGAGTGCCTGTGCACATTGGTCAAGCCTTCCTGCACAACGCGAAACAAGGTAGTCTCCAGTTCGCGATTGAAACGCGGAAATTCCTCCGCCAAATCCAGCCGCACATTAATTCCGCTGCGTTGCGAAAAACCGTCCACGTACCAGCGCAATGCCGAGACTAAACCGAAATCATCCAGCACTGGGGGGTGCAGCAGGTACGATATGGTGCGCACTTCCCGGATGCAATTGCCCACCAGATCGAGCGATTCCTGGACCAACTCCTTATTTCTATCGTCGGATTGGGCCAAACGCCGCGCGAGTTGTCCCAGCGTAAGAGTCACTGCGCTCAAGTATTGCCCCGCGCTATCGTGCAATTCTCGCGCGATTCTGCGACGCTCTTCGTCCTGCAATCGCACGATACTCTGGCTCAGTTGGCGAAGCGCATTCTCCGCGTTTAAGCGCTCGGACACCTCGCGCCGCAAATCTGAATTCGCTTTGGTAAGTTCCAGGGTGCGCTGCAATACCCGGCGCTCCAGTTCCTCGCGCGCTTCTTGCAAGACGCGCTCGTTCTGCTCGCGCTGTTTAAGTAAGTCGCGTACTTCGTATTGGCGGCTGCGCGCGCGCATCGCGGAACGCACCGCGCTGATGAGCGTGGGCACCCGAACGGGCCGTTCCAACATATTCACGTTCCCGTGAACTCCGAAAAGATGAACCAACCCGGAGCTGACTTGGGAGCTTTCTTCGCTCCCATTCGTCAACAAGATCACTGTTACATCAGACCACGGCTGCTGATTTTTCAGAAACGCGAACAATCGTTCGACGCCACGAGGCACAAGCGCCTCTTCCGCGATAATTACCGCTTGCGCGCTGTCATCAAGAGCTACCGCCAGGCGCTCAATCGATTCATGGCAAACGCCGTGGATTTGATCTTTGAGCAGGTAGCGCAGCACCAGCGGACCGTCTCTTCCGGTGGGTGCGCAAATGAGCACGTTTCCCGTTTGCATCGGTCCGTCTATCCTGCGGCCGCGCCTTTGGAGCCGGACTTGGGCTGGCTATTCAACAGGTCTTCAGTTTCTCCCAGGAATTTGGGAATGCCTGACAAGATGCCCTCAAATTGTCGCAACGGCGTGCCGATTTCAAGCCCTTTGGCAGTGATTTCGAATTCCCGAATGCATGTTTCGTGTGCTGACAGGCGATTCTTAATCACGGAAATGGCTTTGCGTACGCTTCCGCCCGCTTCGAAATACCGCAAATAAATCACCAGGTCCGCTAGGTAGGTAAGCTCGAATGACGTGGTGTCCGTGGTATTCAGCATCCCGTGTTGCGCCGTGGTCATGATGGTCAGCACCCCGTGGGCGTTTAGGTACGCCAACAGTTCATGCAGTTGCGCCAGCAGAAAGCGCTCGCTAGTCATAGCCGTGAGATACCCGTTAAGGCTATCGATCACTACTACGCGAACGCCCTCATCTTCCACTTTTCTACGAAGCCGGTAGGCAAATTCCCCGGGGGATTGCTCGTTAGGATCAATCTGGTGAAGCTCAATCAAGCCCTCTGCTATGTGCCCGGCGAGGTCCAGGTCCACATTTTTCCCACGTTTTACGTAAGTTACCTTCGCTTCGTCAAACAGGAACACACAGGTTTTGTAGCCCTGCTGCGCCGCAGCCGAAACGATCTGCATTCCGACCGTGGATTTTCCGGTTCCCGCTGGGCCTACCAAAACCAATCCTGTCCCCCAGCGCACTCCGCCGCCGATCAAGCGATCGAGCTCTTCATTAGTTGTTTTGAGCAGGCCGCTGGCATCTTTTGGCGGCTCGCCATCGAGGGAATCGCTGGCGATCAGCCGTCTGAAAACCTGCAGGCCGCCGCGGCGAATCACGAAATCGTGGCTCCCTTCGAGCGATGGTCCCGCACGCAATTTAGTGACCTGCAGAGTGCGTTTCACCGACCCGTACTCGGATTGCGTTTTTTCCAGCAGCACTACGCCATGCGCAATACTTTGCAACAGCAAGTCGGGGTTCCCAACAGTGTAGTCTTCCAGAATAAAAACACTGCAGTTGCACTCCGACAAAATCTCCTTCAACGCCAGGATCTGTCTGCGATAACGCAGTGGATCACGCGCCACCAAACGTATTTCGGAAAGAGAATCGATCACTACGCGCTGAGGTTTTAGACGGCGCACATCGTCGATCACCCGTTGTAGGGTTTCGCTGAGCTCTACATCGGCCGGTTGAAAAACCGTATATTGTTCTTCATTTTTCAACCGGTCGCCCAGGGTGCTGAGCTCTTGCAGGTTTATTCCGTCAAGCGTCCAGCCGTGAGACTCGGCTACCGCGCGAACCTCATCCTCAGATTCCGAGAACGTAACATAGACACCTTTTTCAGAATTTTTCGAGCCAGCCAGGAGGAATTGCAGCGCCAGCGTTGTTTTGCCGGAACCCGGCGCGCCTTCTATGAGAAAAAGACGCCTGGCGGGAAAACCGCCGCCGAGGATGTGGTCCAGTTCTTCAATTCCGCTGCTCAGGCGATTTGTGATGCTGCTTTTCTTGGCATCTTTGGGTGACGGCATTTGCAATCCGCCTCCTTACGTGTCGCCGGTCAGCGATTTCGCTCGAAGCCCATCGGTATCAAAAAAAGTTCCCCCGTCCAGCACGGTCTCCATCGCCTGGGTCAACAATTCCTCTCCGCTGGCCTTGCACACGTAACCATGAGCACCGGTCTTGGTCACATCTTTCGCAAATTGGGGCGAATTATGCATGGTAAACAAAAGTATTTTTACCTCTGGCATGGTCGTCGAAATTCGATGAGCTACTTCTAAGCCGTTGAGGATAGGCATGGAAACATCCAAAATCACTAGGTCAGGCTTTAATGTTTTGGTCTGTTCGAACGCTTCTTGCCCATCGGTGGCTTCGCCGCAAACTTCCCACCCCGGATGCGGCTCAATGGCGGTGCGCAAGCCTTTGCGCATCATCGCGTGATCGTCGGCGATTAGTATTCTGGCCATCTCTTCTCCGTCAGGCTACCCCTATGATCGCCGTGCGGAGAGCATTCAATACATCGGTATGTCCCTGTATTTTCAATCTAAGGGAAGTGAAAGATACATGGCGTAAACCAGCGTCTCGCCACCTGAGCGTTCCAAGTCCAAGAGATCGTCAGGCTTGCATCATTTTGAATAAGCTAATTGCCGTTCGGGTTCTTTATGGCGCCGGAGTTCGAGCACCAGGTACCAAACAACCGCCACATTTATCAGCAAGACCACGACTTTCGTCACGTTGGCGTGGCGAAAAATCTCGTAGACCTCCAGTGGAATGAACGAAGATGTCGCGATAACTGTGAAATATTCCGCCCAACGTTTGCCCAATGCCAGCCCAACGCCCTCCGTGAGCAGCAGCGCCGCATAAAAGAAGGTGCCAAAGCTCAGTTCCCTGAGCCGTTGCGGGCCCAGGTCCGTCAATCGTTCCAGCAGCGCGTGTAGGTAGTGGTTGTTGGGATCGACACGAAACACATTTACCCAGTGCTCCAAGATCGCTACAAGGTCTTTATCGATCAGCGTGTGCGCACCGATCCCCACTGCCAGCAATGCCAGCCCTTTTAAAAGTTTGAATGCCGCGATAACCAGCAGGCCGCGGGAACGATGCTCTTGAGACATGGTTTTTCTAGCCAATCGCGACATGCCTTCGCTTCGTGGCTTATTCCTTTTTCTCGGCCAATTCAGCCCAACGTGCGTAGAGGCGTTCCACTTTGTGTTGAGCTTCTTCCATCTGCTTGCAGGTTTCCAACAGTCGCGGCCCGTCACTAGCCAACTGGGGATCGGCCAGTGCCGCGCGCGTTGAGGAAAGCTCAGACTCCGCTTGTACCAGGCTATCTTCGATGTTGGCAAATTCCCGCGCCTCCTGGTAAGAAAGTTTTCGCTTGGTTGCGGTCACTGCCGCGAGTTGGGCATTAACACTCGAGCGGCCGTTCGAACCCTCCGCGCGGCTTCCGCTTGAACTCGGCGATTTGCTTGACGCCTTGCTTCGCGCCGAGGTTTGTTTTCGCTGCCACGCATCCCACTGTGAATAATCAGCGAAGCGCTCCGCGCCACCACGTCCGTCCAGACCCAGCACAATCGTCGACACGCGATCCAGCAGGTAGCGGTCGTGGGTCACCAGCAACAACGCTCCTGTAAACTCCAGCAAACTCTCTTCCAATATTTCCAGCGTCGGAATATCCAGGTCGTTGGTCGGTTCATCCAGCAGCAGCACGTCGGCCTCTTGCAGCATCAGTTGCGAGATCAACACGCGAGCGCGTTCCCCGCCGGACAATTTGCCAACACGCTGATTCAGGTCTTCAGGGTCGAACAAAAATCTTGCCGCCCACGCGGCTACGTGAATCACGTTGCCTTGATAAATCACCGCGTCACTGTCCGGAGCCAGCGCGCGACGTAGCGTTAAACCGGGGTCGAGCTGTCTGCTCTGGTCAAAATACACCATGCGCAGCGGCTCGGCGCGTTGAATTCTGCCACTCGCGGGCACCAGTTCGCCACGCAATAATCGCAACAACGTCGTCTTACCGCTGCCATTCGGACCCACCAGCCCCACGCGCATGCCCGCGGTCACCGCGAAGTTCAGGTCCTTGAACAAAGTGCTTCCGCCCAATTCGCAAGTCACCTCGTCCAGGGTGATGAGTTGCTTGGTCTGACGGTTGGTGGCCGAAAAATCGAGGCGTGCCGTCGTGCTTCGAGTTCTCGCATTTAAATCGGCGAGATCGCCGATCAGTTCGTGAGCCTTATCTATGCGCGCTTTCGATTTTGTGGTGCGCGCTTTAGGTCCGCGACGCAGCCATTCGATCTCCGTATGCACGCGATTCGCGAGCGCGGCTTGTTCCTTGCGTTGCGCGTGCAGGTAAAGTTCTTTAGCCTCCAGAAATGTGCTGTAATTTCCTGCCACCCGCAGCAAACCGTCAGCGTACAGGCGATTGAGTTCCACCACTTCGGTGGCTACATTTTCCAGAAAATAACGGTCGTGGCTCACTACCACGCATGCAAACGCAGCATTGCGCAACAATCCTTCCAACCACGCAATTCCGGCCAGGTCCAGGTGATTCGTCGGTTCGTCAAGCAGCAATACATCCGGGTGTTGCACCAGGGATTCGGCGATGGCCAAGCGTTTTCGCCAACCGCCAGAAAGCGTCGTGGCCAGTACCTCGCGATCCGTAAAACCTACGCGACCTAGAGTTTCGGCAATGCGTCCGGCGCGCTCCGGCTGCGGGACCGCGGCGTTCTGTAGCGCTCGTTCCACCACGCTTAACACCGTGTCACCGGCGGCAAAATCAGAAATCTGCGACACGCAGCTCAGGCGCGTTCCTTTGCGCACCGCGACATCTCCAGTGTCGGGTGTCACGCGCCCGGCCAGAATCTCCAGCAACGTGGACTTGCCCGAACCGTTCGGCCCGATCACCCCAATGCAGTCGCCGCTCGAAACCGTAAACGAAATGTCCCGAAACAATGGCGTGCTGCCGTATTTCTTCGATAATCCTTGTGCGCTGATAGTCGGTGCCAAATTCCTGGGGTCTGCTCCTGTACTTAGTTTACCCTGCTACGATTTTACCCTGATACGATGCGAGCGCACGATCAGCGCTTGGTTGCCGCTCGCCAAATCGAAAATGGCTCACAACTATGATGCCTTAATTCTCGGCGCTGGTGCCGCCGGTTTGATGTGCGCCATCGAAGCAGGGAAGCGTGGGCGGCGCGTTGCCGTCCTCGAGCGCGCCGCGCGTGCCGGCAAAAAAATCCTTATCTCCGGCGGCGGACGCTGCAATTTCACGAATCTGCATTGCCGCCCTGAAAACTTCATCTCCGCGAACCCACACTTTGCCAAATCTGCGCTGGCGCGTTACACCCCCGCCGATTTCATCGCGTTGGTCGAAAGCCATGCTATTTCGTACCACGAAAAAACTCTGGGCCAGCTTTTCTGCGACCGCGCAGCCCGCGATATTACCGATATGCTCGAAGCGGAATGCCGCACCGCCAAGGTCGACCTCTTTCTCAACACCGCAATTCAGAAAGTTCGTCACGCAGCAGAATTTACTGTACACGCCGCCGACGCGGAGTTTTCAGCTCCCGCCCTCGTCGTCGCCACTGGAGGACTAACGATCCCCAAAATGGGCGCCACGGATTTCGGCTATCAAATCGCGCGCCAGTTTGGAATAAAGATTCGCCAAACGCGCCCGGCTCTCACGCCACTTCTACTTGAAAGCGCTGATCGCTCTGCGTACTGCGATTTAGCGGGAGTTTCCACCCAAGTGGTCGCCTCAACCGATCACCACGCTTTCCGCGATGCCATGCTCGTCACTCATCAAGGTCTAAGCGGTCCAGCTATCCTTCAGGTTTCCTCTTACTGGAACAAAGGCGAACCGTTGCGTATTGATCTTGCTCCCGATCGCGAGGTCTTCGCATCGCTGCGTTCCTCATCAACCAGAAATATCGCCGCGGCACGCGCTGCAGTGCAACTCGCACTGCCGAATCGATTTGCAACACGCTGGCTTGATGCTCACCTCCCGCCGCGCTGGAGCAACGAAGATTTGGCGCGCCTCGAACAAAAGCTACATCAGTGGATGATTACTCCCGCAGGCACAGAAGGCTTCGACAAAGCGGAGGTTACCCTGGGCGGCGTAGATACCGACGAACTCTCCAGCAAGACCTTGGAGTCGCGCAAAGTTCGCGGGCTATTCTTCATCGGTGAAGTCGTCGACGTCACCGGCCATCTAGGGGGCTTCAACTTTCAATGGGCCTGGGCCAGCGGCGCAGCCGCCGGTCGCGCACTCTGAATTCTTCCGTTTTTCACGAAGCTGATCGTCTGCAGAACACCTCACGGGAGGGTAAACGCCAGCACGTAATCTCCTTGTTTGGTTCCCAACTTCCCGTGTCCCCCCGCGGCAATCACCAAATATTGTTTCCCGTTTAATGTGTACGTCATGGGCGTCGCTTGCCCGCCAGCCGGCAATTCATACTTCCATATTTCCTTGCCAGACTCCGTATCGAACGCGCGAATATGGTTGTCCATCGTCGCCGCCGAAAACACCACGCCACCCGCTGTCGCAATTGGTCCGCCCAAAGTCACCGTGCCGGTGTTCTTGCCCGGCACAAAAGTACCGAGCGGCACATCCCACGCCTTCTGCCCCGTAAATAAATCGACCGCGGCCACCGTTCCCCACGGAGGTGGGCTACAAAGCGCCAAGGTCTCGCTCGGCCCGATCAAAGGTGTTCGAAACACTGCGTAAGGCGCTCCCGCCTGTCGACCCCATTCACCATGCAGACGGTCATTGCTGGTGGCCACCTTGACATCAGCATCGTACTTTTCTCGCGGGATCAGCCGCACAAAAATTGCCAACCGGTTGGTGTCCATCACCAGTAAGTGTCGTTGCGGATCGTAAGCGGCCCCGCCCCAGTTCACCCCGCCCACGCTTCCCGGGAAAACAATCGAACCCTTCACGCTTGGTGGAGTAAAAATCCCTTCCGAACGCGCGGCTCTTATTTTGTCCGCGCACGCCTGCTTTTCTTCCGGAGTCTTACCCCACGCATCCTCAGGGCTTAGTTTTTCCGGCACCATCGATATCGCAGAAGCCGGTTGGGTAGGCGAAGCGTGCTCGCCAGGAATATCGCTCTTCGGCGCTGGCCGTTCCTCCACCGGTAGCAATGGCGCGCCGGTCAGACGATTCAACACAAACACCCGCCCCATCTTGGTGGTAATCGCGACTGCCGGCGTTCCCTCGCGCCACGAAAACAAAGTAGGCTGCGAAGCTACGTCGTAATCCCACAAATCGTGATGCACCACCTGAAAGCCCCACACAAATTCCCCAGTGGATGCGTGCAAGGCCACCACGGAGTTCGCCCACTTATTGTCCCCGCTTCGCAATCCGCCAAAATAATCCGGGCTTGCGCTTCCGGTAGGAATAAAAACCAGGTCGCGTTCCGCGTCCACGGAAAGCGTGGACCACGCATTCCCCGCGCCAGTTCGCGGCGAACTCTTCGAGGCCCACGGAATCGGATCCCACGACCAGCGCTGTTTCCCGCTGCGCGCATCAAACGCGCGGACGATCCCGCGTTCCAGCTCCACTGCCCGGTTATCGCCAATCGATGACCCGGTGATCACCAGGTTCCCAGCGATAGCTGGAGCGGAGGTCACTTGATATTGCCCGGCGTCTCGCAAATTCACATCTTTTGTTAAGTCGATCTGCCCATTCGCGCCGAAATCCACGCAAGGTTTACCCGTCTCCCCATCCAAGGCGATCAACCGCGCATCCAGCGTGCCAATGAAAATCCGCAGCCCACATAGCTGTCCAGGCTTTGCCGCGGAGTCCTTCCAGGCGGAAACTCCTCGCGAAGTGACCTCCGAAAACCCGTGGCTGGCATCCAACCTAGGGTCATACTCCCAAATTTTCTTTCCAGTTTCGGGCTCCAGCGCGATCACGTGATCGAATGGAGTCGATAGATATAGTCTGCCGTCAACGAGTATCGGGGTAGCCTCGAAAGCGGCATGTTCCTTCAGATCGTCCTCAATTTGATCCAACGCTCCAGTGCGATACGTCCAAGCCACCTCTAGCTGCGCGACGTTTTCCCGATTAATCTGCCCCGCAGGAGAGTATCGCGTCCCACCTGCGTCGTGCCCATAACTCGACCATCCCGAATCGGATGACCCGGCAGAGGTTGTTTGAGCCGGTACCTGCTGCGGCCACGCTATGACCAGCGTCCAGACCCACCCCAAGCGCAAAAGGACGGTCGCCAACCAGAATCTTGACGTTTTCATGGGCCTAGTCATATCCCAGCACGCCAAGGAACGCAACACGCCCGGTAATGGAAAGAAGACGAGCTATATACGGAGGAGTTAGCGGGGATTTAACGCTGACTTTGGTTTAAACCGCCAACAAAGGTAACCGTCATCAAACTAGCTATGGCGAAGAGAAGAACGATGACAATCATTGGTTGAAAGGGCCTCGCTCGTCTATGGTGCATGCGAGGTTCCACTCTAAGTCTCGTGGTATCAACTGAATGTTATCCACATGTCTTAAAACTGTGCAAACATTTGGACGATCTGAGGCAGAATTGTTGCGCAGTTCTAGGCGCGGCGGCCTTGTGTGGTGCCCAATCCACTTATCGTTGTGACGGCCACCAAGGCCAAAATGGAAGCGCTGATTAGGAATACGATCATGGGGTCCTTCGCGGTGGGCTGGAAAACCCGCGCAACGGACTCGTAAATACCGCGCGTACCTTGAGTGAACACCGCCTTTTGCTGACTTGCCGACACCATAACACGGCATTGCGGTACCGGTACTTTTGGCTCGCCTACCGTTACGTCTTGCTAAGTCGAATGGACCCGTCCGACGTGTGGATGACCAGCGGCTGTCCCCCGCCATTCATTTTTCCGTGTATCTGCGAATTACTAAAGCTGCCTTCCACCGTTACAGGCATCCCCAAGCTGATGTGCCCGTCCCCCGTACTGGCATCAATATTGGCCTGCAAGTCCCCAGGCAGGGTCATATCTACGCTTCCGTCTCCCGTATGGATATTCCACGCCGTGTTCAGTCGTGAGCCATTGTCGACTCGTGCCTCGACGCTGCCGTCCCCGGTCCTGATATTCAGGCCGTCGAATCGGCCCTCAAGCTTGATGTGCCCGTCCCCGGAATCGGCAGTCACTTTGCCGTCAAGCCCATGTGCTTCAATGCTGCCGTCCCCAGTTCGTAACTTGATATCGCCTTTGAGTCTGTCCACGCTGATGCTGCCGTCGCCGGTGTGCAGATCAATCGTGCCGGTCAGCTCGTGGGCCTTCACGGAGCCGTCGCCCGTCGAGATTGTGATATTTCCGTCCACGGAAGAAGCCTCCACCGCGCCATCTCCAGTCGAAACTTGCAAATCGCCCGATTTAGGCATGCGCACTTCAATATGCAAGTTCCTATTGTGGCCGCCAAAAGAAAATCCCCAATGCCCACTCACGCGCGCTACGAGTTCGACCTTGTCTCCGTCCTGGCGGGTGTCCACGCGAAGATTCTTGTTCAGCTCATAACCCTGATATTCAACGTGGAATTGCACCTCTTTGGTGTCCCCGCTTGTGACCCGCACGCTGCCATCATTGGTATCCACGCGTACAATCGCGCGCCCGTTCACCGTAAACGACTTCGTCACGTCTTCAGCCCAAGCGCTCGGCGTTGCCGCGGCTATGGCCAGCAGCATCGCACCCGCCATCGCCAGTTTGGCGGTTGCCACCCGGTAACCCGCATCGGAAATTCGCATCATTTTTGTACTCCTCCGTGACCCAAGCTTTCGCTCACACCGCTGGCGCCTAGGCTTTATTGCCCCTATTGTCTTGCCACATTAGGATACGAAACCTTTCTCCCGTAAGTTCCCTGAAAACGTGACAGTGCGCCTAAGTCTAAAACCCGCATTTCGAACCCGCGTTGACGAGCACCGCTCTCCCCCCGTAACATGGCTGAACAAAATACGTCCACCAGATGATTGGCCAGACGATCTCCCACTATCGCATCGTTGAAAAACTAGGCGGCGGCGGCATGGGCGTCGTCTATAAGGCCGAAGACACCGAACTCGGCCGCTTCGTCGCCCTCAAATTTCTACCTGACGAGGTTGCGCGCGACCCGCAAGCCCTCGAGCGCTTTCGCCGCGAAGCTCGCGCCGCCTCGGCGTTGAACCATCCCAACATCTGCACCATCTACGAAATTGGCAAAGACGGCGAGCAAAGCTTTATCGCCATGGAATATCTCGATGGCGTAACTCTCAAGCATCAAATCGACGGCCGTCCACTGGACACCGAAAAACTCGTTCCCATCGCCATTGAAATTGCCGACGCCCTTGATGCCGCGCACGGGCAGGGAATCGTCCACCGCGACATCAAGCCCGCTAATATTTTCGTCACCAAACGCGGCCATGCCAAAATTCTCGATTTCGGTTTGGCAAAAGTAAAATCGCCCGTCAGTTCCGGCACCACTCTGGCCACAGAAGAAATGGCCACTATGGATCCTCAGGATCTGACCAGTCCCGGAAGCACGGTTGGCACCGTCGCCTATATGTCGCCAGAGCAAGTCCGCGGCAAAGAACTCGACGCGCGCACCGATCTCTTTTCCTTTGGTGTCGTCCTTTATGAAATGTCCACCGGCGTGCTGCCGTTCCGTGGCGACACCTCCGGTGTAATTTTCGACGCCATCTTGAATCGCGCCCCTGCGTCGCCGGTCAGGTTAAATCCTGACTTGCCCGCCAAGCTCGAAGAGCTCATCAACAAAGCTCTCGAAAAAGAACCCAACCTGCGTTGCCAGAGTGCCGCGGAAATGCGCGCCGATCTTGAGCGCCTCAAGCGCGACACCAGTTCCGGCCGCGCGCCCATCCCGGTTCTCGAATCTGGCAGCGTCGCTCACGCCAACTCCGGCCGCATCGCGCCAGTTCAAACCGAACCCAAGCGACCTACAACACGGAGATTTTTACTCCCACTCATCGCTGCGATCGCCCTGGTTGTGGCTTTGCTGGCACTCCTGGCCTGGCGAGGCGCCTTCCATCCCGGATTGGCCGCCACCGCGTTTCAAAATCCTTCCATCGCCAGTCTCACCTCCTCCGGCGACGTCATCCAGGCTCGTATCTCGCCGGACGCCCGGTACCTGGCCTATATTTCCAATCAACGCGGACAATTCAGTCTCTGGGTTCGCCAGATAGCGATTAATAGTGCAGTTCAGATCATCCCGCCGGGCAACGGCATAATCAGTGATGTCGCCTTCACTCCCGACGGTAATTTCCTCGACTACATCGTCAATACCATGAGCGAAGCAACCGGCAAGTTGTATCAAATCCCTGTCCTCGGTGGCAGCCCGCGCCGCCTGTTGGAATCCTCGAACGGCGCCATTACTTTCTCTCCAGATGGCTCCAGCATGGCCTACAGCTCTCTGGACGTGCCCGCCAATGAAATCGCTTTGATGGTCTCCAGGGTAGACGGCAGCGGCGCCCGTAAATTGGCCACTCACAAAGCCGCCTTCCAATATGGCTTCTTCAACATTCTGCGCTGGTCACCCGGTGGAAAATTCATCGTTGCGCACGTCACCGATCCCAACGAGCCGAACGGTTTGTCAGGCACACTGGTAAAAGTCGAGGTCGCCACCGGTACTCAGCAACCCATGCCCGGCAGGCATTGGCGCCTGCTCCATGACTTTGTTTGGCTGCCAGACGAGAGCGGCTTGGTTCTCGCGGCGCAGGACAAAACCGCTGTTCCTGCGCAAATCTGGACACTCTCCTATCCCGGTGGAGTGGTACGCCGAATTTCCAACGACATTAGCGATTATCTGTCCGTCGCTCTCTCTGCTGACGCGCGTACCATCGCCGCTGTGCAGAGAAACCTGACCAGTGACATCTGGACGGCCCCCGCCAGTAATCCTGACGCCGCCCGTCAGGTTACTTTTGGGCGCACCGAGGGCATCAACGATTTCACCATCATGCCGGACAATCACCTCGTTTACACCGCCAACCATTCCGGCAATTGGGATTTGTTCATCTCCGATTTTGACGGCGGCAACGCCCGCCAGCTTAGTTTCGATAATCGTTATCACGCCTCGCCCAGCGCATGCGATGATGGCCGCACCGTAGTATTTGGCTCGAATTCCGCTAGTGGCGATCGAGTCTGGAAGATCGATGTGCAGACAGGAGTCTCCTCAGCACTAACCAACGGTCCCAGTGAGACTTTTCCCCTGTGCGCCGCCGGTAACCAGGTTTTCTACTTGGAACAAGGCAACGGCTCGAGCTTTATCTTCAAACTGCCTCTTGCTGGCGGAAAACCCGTCCAGTTTTCTGACCGCACTTCCCTCAGTCCCCCATTTCCCTCCATGGACGGCCGACATGTCTCCTTCGCCACTCCGGGAAAAGACGGCGCGGTTGTGCTGGCGGTGGTCTCGGCGGAAAATGCAGCGCTCGAAGCCCAACCAACCATTCCCCCGACTCTCGATCAAACCGCTCACTCCTCCGACTGGGCGCCGGATAACCGCTCGATGGTCCTGTCAGACATCCGCAGCGGCACACCAAACATTTGGTCCGTGCCCGTGCTCGGCGATGGCCCCGAGCGGCAACTAACGCATTACACCGCTGGCCAGGTGTGGGCCTTCCATTACACTCGTGACGGCAAATCGGTGGCCATGGCCCGCGGCAACAACCAAAGCGACGTGGTGCTGTTTAGATCTGCTAACTGACGCAGAGCGATATCCAACTTCCCGCGGAATCGTCGATTCACTTTGCGAGAACCCGCAGTAGGGGCACATCAGGTATCACTGCTCACGCTAAATATTTCTGCAGCGAGTCCCAATAGTGGGCCTTCCACCCTTCCGCTAGGTGTTCCGCTAAACCCGTAGGGAAACCAACGTGATCCAACACCATCTTGGTTCCCGCACCTTGCTCCACAAGCTCGAATTTGGCAATCGAGTACCAACCCGGAGCCCAGTCCACCACTCGCCACGCTTGCACGATCCGTTCATTCGGTTCTAACTCCACCTGTCTGCCCACGATGTGTCCGCCGAAAAGTGTAAATGCGCCGCCCACTTCTCGACTGATTTCGGTTGGCTTCATTCCCGCTATGTGCATGTCGTGACTGAGATGAGTCAGTTCATCAAACTGTTCGGCATCCGTCAGAGCTTCGTAAACACGCTTACGCCTCGCTTTAAAAACGGGTTCCTGATGAATCGCTTCGGCGGAACGAGAAATTTCCTCTGTGGGGCGCGCTAAGGTTCCCGGAGATAATGCGCCCAGGCTGCTGCATGCCGCAAACGCTCCAAAAATTACCTGCCTTCGATTGATCGCCTCGGACTGTGTCACCTTTTTATGGTCACTCATGTTCCCTCCGAAGTTCTTTGCCGCCTCTGGTTCATTGGCGTGCGCATCGGATCACGCTGCCAAAATATGTTCAAGATAATATTTTGCTGGCCAGCTAGACTTTCCTCCGTACCAACTGACCCGCGCATGCATGAGGAGGCCTTATGCCGTACCCCGCCAATCACCGTGTGGAACAGAAGAGAGCCATTATCGATAGTGCTCGCAAGCTATTTAATCGCAGCGGCTTTGATAATGTTTCGTTGCACGAGATAATGGCTGGTGCGGGACTGACGCATGGTGGCTTCTATAGTTACTTCAAAAGCAAAAGCGATCTGTACACGGAAGTTTTGGGATGTTTCTTCACCGATCCCAACTGGAAAAGCTGCTGGGAGGGCGTCAAAGTGGATTTGTCCTCTTCTGACGTCGGCTCGCAAATTGTTCGCGCGTATCTCTCGCGACAGCATTTTGACGACGTAGAGAACTCTTGTCCCATGGTGGCATTGCCTATAGATGTTGCACGCAGTGGTCTGAGCGCCAAGAGCGCTTTCCAAACAGTATTTACCGCCATGGTCAGCGTCTTGGAGCGCAGCATGATCGACAGCGGCAATGTTCGCCACATCAGGGCCCAGGGTATCGCCGCCATGTGTATTGGCGGCATGATTGTCGCGCGAACTGTAGTTGACCGCGCGCTTGCTGACGAATTGCGCGCATCGTGTATGGCTGTAGCCCATGACCTTGCGGGCTGGAAGTCACACCCGAACGGGAATCTTAAGAAACATTCTCCCCACGGCGGCAAAACTCATGGCACTTCCAAGCCAAAATAACAGTGCGCTTTAGGGGGCCTGTTTTTGCAGGCAAGGATGCGCCGCGACAATGGCTGGAAACGTTGAATACCTCACTGTCGTTCACATTTTTGCTGCGGTTTTCTTCTCGCGGCCTGCTGCCGGTGTAGCAGGTTTCGCGGCGCCGGGTTTTGGTCGCAGTGCCGCCAAAAACTGCTCTGCCGAGAGTGTATTGATGACGTCCGCCTTCTCCAGCCAACCGCGTCGCGCGGTCGCCACGCCGTAGCGAATAAATGGAAGATGCAACGCGTTGTGCGAGTCAGTCGAAATCACTACCTTTACGCCGCGCTGTTTGCACATCCGTAGATACACATCTTTGAGGTCCAGCCGGTCTGGGTACGAATTGCATTCCATAGCGACGCCATACCTGGCGCACGCATCCAAAATCTTCTCCATGTCATAGTCTAATTCGTCCCGCCGCAAAATCATGCGCCCTGTGGGATGCGCGATGATTTGTGTGTAGGGATTTTCAATGGCCGCCAGCATGCGCTCGGTCATTTCTGCGCGTTCCAGATTAAAAAATGAATGGATTGAGCAAACCACCACCTCGATCTGCGCCAGAAATTCGTCGGCATAATCCAGCCGCCCATCCTTCAAAATATCTACTTCCGACCCGGCAAACACACGTATCCCTAGTTTCTTCTTATTTACCTCGCGTAATGTTTTCAGGTGCTCTACTAATCGCTTTTCGTCCAGGCCGTTTGTGATCGTCAATGATTTGGAGTGGTCGGTAACGGCTATGTACTCGTGCCCCAACCCCTTGGCCGCTTCGGCCATGGCCTCAATAGTGTGGCGGCCATCGCTCGCCGTGGTGTGCATCTGCAAGTCGCCCTTGATGTCCTTCAACTCGACAAGTTTCGGCAGGCGATGCTCCGCGGCGGCTTCGATCTCGCCGCAATTTTCCCGCAACTCCGGCGCGATAAAGTCCAATTTCAATTTCGCGTAAATCTCTTCTTCTGTGCGTCCCGCGACACGCCTTCCGGATTTCAGCGTGGTCATCGCGTACTCGTTTAAGGTATAGCCCATATCGATGGCCCGGCCCCGCAGCTTCACGTTGTGTTCTTTGGACCCCGTGAAGTAAATCAACGCGGCCCCGAAACTGTCTTTCTCGATCAGCCGCACATCCACCTGCAGCCCGATATCCATCGTGAAGCTAACTTTGTTGCCGCCCTTGGCCAGCACCTGATCGATTCGCGGGTATTTCAGAATATGCTCCGCAATCACGTCGATCTTTTCCTGCGAAGTGTGGCCGTCCGCCAAGATCAGCAGAAAATCCAGATCGCCGATCGTTTCTTTGCATCGCCGCAACGATCCCGCCGACGTTATAGACTCAATTCCGGTACCCAGTTTTTGTAGATACGCAATGATTTCCGCCGCCGCGGGCTCTGCCTTGTCGGTTCGGAATCTTCCCGTGGCGCGCTTGTGCACTTCTACCGCTTTCAAAATGTTCTGCTCGGTCTTTTCGCCGAAGCCCGGTAAATCCCGCAGCTTGCCTTCTTTCGCCAGCCGTTCCACGTCCGCGACTGTCGCCGCTTGAAACGTGGACCACAAAAAAGCGACTTTCTTCGGTCCCAGCGATTGCAATTGAATTACTTCCAGAAGCGTAGGAGGGAACTTCTTCAGTAGCTTGGCACGCAGCGAATAATCCCCGGTCTTAAGAATCTCCTGGATGTGCTCCGCCATGCGGTCGCCAATTCCAGGCAACTCCGTCAGTTTGGCCGGGTCCTGCGCGATCTGTTCGATGGAGTCGTGCATCCCGCCGATCAGCTCAGCGGTTTTCTCATAACTTCGGTAGCGGCCGATAATAGCTCCATCGATTTGCAGCAGCTCCGCCGTCTCCCGCAAAATCCGCGCCACCGTCTTGTTGTCCATCCCCACATTGTAAATCCATTGTCGTGTGTTGCACACGCGGCCGGTCGCCAACCAGTCGGCGAAGCAATCTATTCAATGTGAAGGAGCAACAGCTTTTGACAATCTGATCACCGAGCGCGAATCAGTGCTCGCTACTCTCGAAATACTGTCTGGTACGGCACTAACCAACAGACTCTTGGCCCTTGCAAAGACCATTGACGATTGTCGTCACTTGCGCGGTCGCAGCGCGAAAAAGCGGCGACGCGCAGAATGTTTACGAACAATTTAGCAAATTGGTGCAATCTGGCCGGGCCGCTGAGCAAATTCAGGCGGTTCTGCAGAATATTTTAAGCGGCTAATTGTTAGTAGGGAACCGTCCACGAGTTAAGCAAGACCCGTGCGGAAAGAAAACTCCGACCTCCTAGGGCGTCAGCGTCGCCTACGTGCGGATCGACTTCAGAGGGAAGTGCGTCTTCGGCCAGACGCCGTTTCCTTGGCAAAACAGCCTTGCATCGTATCTCTGGGAATTAAACTACGCGCTGATTTTCGCTACGTTGGCAGCCTGCGGACCTTTTGGTCCCTGAACAATTTCGAATTCGACCGGGTCTCCTTCTTGCAAGGTGCGATAGCCGTCGCCGGCAATCGCCGAATAATGCACAAAAACATCTGGACCATCATCCCGTCCGATAAAACCATATCCTTTCGAATTGTTAAACCACTTGACTGTTCCTTGCACTAGGACGCCCTCCTGGCTAAGACCCAAATGTTTCTGTTTATGCCACCACGGCGACACCGCTGCGGCGACACAATAAAATAATTTGCGCGGAGTCTATCAGAATGAGTCGATGCGTCAAGAGTAGACTGGGATGTATTGTGTTCGAAAAGCTAAATAACCAATAAATTAGACATTAATAGTTATTAATCTTTCTGCGAGAGGAACCGAAAGTAGTACAACAAACCAGCGATGGTCTTGCCGTCACGGATGATCCTTTTCTGAATCATTTGTTCCAATTCTTTGCGCCCGTAGGCCCGGCTTTCGATTTTCTCGTCCTCCTCAGGTTGCGCTATTCCTTCGGTCAACCCCTCGGCGAGCAAAATAAACATTTTCTCTTCCAGAAATCCGGGCGTGGGAAAAAAGTCCAAAAATATCCGGAAGCGTTTCGCCCGGTACCCCGTCTCTTCCATTAATTCACGTGCCGCCGCTTTCCGCGGACTTTCCCCTTCATCAATCCGTCCGGCGACCAACTCCCAAAGAAATTGCCTCGCGGCATGCCGGTACTGTCGAATCAATAGCACCCGTCCATCCGGCAGGACCGGCAGCACCACCACCGATCCGGAATGGGTGATCATTTCTCTGGTGGTGCGCACTCCTCCGGGCTCCACCAATTCATCGCGGCGGATTCCAAAAACTGGCCCGGTATAAATTGTTTTGCTGCCAAGGATGCGTGCCTTGTGCACCTTGCCCTTTGCCATGGTCTCTCCATTTTATGTTGACATCATAACCGACCGGCGAATATCGCAAACCGTGAATATCCCCGATAAAGCCTCTAAAATTCCCGCGCACCATGCGCACAATTGCACCCCCTGCGGCCCCCGCCTATACTTACCGCAGCTTCATAACGGAACGTTTACTGTTTTTCAGTACTAAATTCGTCGCGGTCACGTACCCCAAATGACCATCAACACCATCATCGTCGATGACGAAAAACCAGCTCGCGATGAGCTCGCTTTCCTACTCAAAAGTTTCCCCGAAATTAACCTGATCGGTCAGGGAAAAAATGGCGTCGAAGCCGTAGCTTTGATCAAGGAACATCTCCCGGATCTTGTCTTTCTCGATGTAAAAATGCCTGGCCTCGACGGTTTTGGCGTGCTCAAAAAATTGGTCGAGCGCAAAATGAAAATGCCCCACGTGGTCTTCGCCACGGCTTTCGATCAATACGCGGTTCAGGCCTTCGATGTTAGCGCCGTTGACTACGTCCTGAAACCTTTCGACAAAGGCCGTCTCGCCAAGGCCATCAACCGTGCCCGCAAAATGCTGGAAACGCAAACTTCCGCAACCGACCGTCTCGAGCAGCTTGTAAATCAACTGGAATCGAGCCGCCAGAATTCGTCGCCGCCCGCCAAATTGCTCGTGAAATCGCAACAGCGTTTGCTGCTGGTTGACGCCGACGATTTTATTTGTGCCTCGATCCAGGATGGATTGATTTCCGTAACCGCGCGCGATGTGGAGGGCACTTCAAACTACCGCACCCTCGAAGAATTGAACGCTAGCCTGGACTCCGACGCCTTCTGGCGTCCCCACCGCTCCTTCCTGGTCAACATCCACCACATCAAGGAAGTTGTGCCGTGGTTTAAGTCCAGCTACATGCTGAAAATGAACGACAAAAAACAGACTGACATTCCCGTGAGCCGCGCCCAGACCAAACGCCTCCGCGAATTATTCAAGCTCTAACCGGGCGGCTCGCACTTTCCATGTTGGGTGTTAACGACGACGTTAAGGACGCCTCTAATGTATGAAAAGCGGTGGCTTGCTTACCTGGTTTTTCTCTCTTTTTTCCCGAACGGATTCACCGCTGTTTGTGCTCAGGAGCGGCAGCTTACCGCTCGGGAAGTTGTTCAACGCATCCAGGAACACGTGGGAGTGACCTGGCAGAAAGAGACCGTGGACACATTCAAAGCCGGCGATGCCGATAGCAAGGTCACCGGCATCGCGGTCACCATGATGGCCACCTTCGACGTGTTGCAACGCGCCGCCGCCTCGGGGTCAAATCTGATCATCACTCACGAACCAACTTTCTTTAATCATCTCGATGACTTCGCCGAGATTCCACAAAAAGAAAACGACCCGGTGCTCTCCGAAAAGCTGGCTTTCATTAAGGAACATCACCTGGTGGTCTGGAGATTTCACGATCATTGGCACAAACGCACGCCAGACGGAATCGAAGCAGGAATGACCCACGCCCTCGGTTGGGAAGCATTTCAGGACAAACAAAACCAATACCTCTTCACCATTCCAGAAACCACGCTCGACAACTTAGCGGCTGTGCTGAACGCCCGGCTGGAGCTTCACACCATGCGCGTCGTCGGTGATCCCAAAATGAAAGTAACTCGGGTCGCACTTTCGCCCGGCTCTGCCGGTATGCAGAGAGAAATTGGGGCGCTCGAAAAGCCCGAAATTCAGTTGCTTATCACCGGCGAATCCCGCGAATGGGAAACCGTGGAGTACGCCGCTGACGCGGTCAGCGAAAAGAAAAACAAGGCGCTGATTATTCTGGGCCACATCCCCTCCGAACAAGCCGGAATGGAAGAGTGCACCCGTTGGCTTAAAACTTTTGTCTCCGAAGTCCCTGTAAATTTTGTGCCCGCAGCGCAACCGTTCTGGTGATCAGCGGTTGGCCGACCGCCAGCTAAAATTAGAAGTGCCCTAAAATTTTAGAATGATAGTTGTTACAGCCGTGCTCCACCAGCTCATCGGTGTTCTCGCCATACTCCGGTTCGGCCAGTAGCGAGGCACACATGCCAGTATAAACTTCGCGGGCCCGCTAGAGAGCTTCGACTATTTTGCTGCTCCAGATTTCAAACCAGTTACGACATTCGGCTGGTGTCGTTTCACTTTTGGCAAGAAGAATCAATGAGGAGTCGGATCTATTTCTTGTGTCCCAAGTGACTTCTGACAAAGATGTCGCATCGAAACACTCATGAAAGGGTGTTACTCCACTTGCGGCGCGCTTGGACACCCTTTCTGAGTGTACGGGGTATGAACGTCAGTCATGCAGAGTACGGTTCCCAATCATCCTCCGCACCGCCGCGCGCCCTCGTGCGGGGTTCGCATAGACGATTCGGCTCAAGACATGTGCATGGTGTTTCTTAAGAGGACCATTACAGGTGCAGACCTTTCAAATTCTTCAAGCTTGGGGAAAAATTCTTAAGGGCGAGCACCCCTCGCTTTCCATTGAAATCACTCGCGAATGCCCGCTGCGATGTCCGGGTTGTTACGCGTTCGATAACGCGCATCTCGGCGGCGGCCGGACCTTGCGGGACCTGAACGATCGTAAAGGCCAAGCTTTGATCGATGGCGTCCTGAATGTGGTGGACGGCTTGAAACCCTTGCATCTGTCCATTGTGGGGGGCGACCCGCTGGTCCGATATCGCGAACTGGAATCTCTCGTTCCGCAGTTACTGGCGCGCGGCATCCACGTGCAGATTGTGACCAGCGCCTTCCGCAAGATGAGCCCCGACTGGGCGCATTTGCCAAACCTGAACATCGTCGTATCCATTGACGGCTTGCAGCCCGAGCACGACAAACGACGCGCTCCAGCAACCTATGAGCGCATTTTAAAAAATATTGACGGCCAAAAAGTAACCATTCACAGCACCATCACCGCTCAGATGATGAAGCGCCCCGGCTATCTAGAAGAGTTCTTGAAATTTTGGACTCCTCGTCCTGAAATCAAAAAAGTGTGGTTCAGCTTATTCACTCCGCAGGTTGGCGATCAGCTTCCAGAAATGCTCAGTAAAGGTGAGCGCTTACGTGTGATCAAGGAAATGTCACAATTGCGAAAACAATTCGCGAAGCTGGATATGCCGGAGGCCGTAATTCGTCAGTTCGCTGCGCCGCCACACAGCCCGGACGATTGCGTGTTCGCGCTCACAACCCAAACGCTGTCGGCCGACCTGCGAACGAAAATCACGCCCTGCCAGTTCGGCGGAAATCCCGATTGCGCCGCGTGCGGATGTATCGCCTCCATGGGACTGGCAGCCATCTCCGCCCACAAGTTAGGAGGCTTTCTCTCCGTGGGCGCAATTTTTAAGGCCTCCATCGCTGTTGGGCAATGGCGCGCGCGATCCAGATCAAACGCTGCCATGCAGACCAGATTTTCGACTGGTCCAAGCGTCGCGCCAGCGGGCGAAGCGGGACGGCCCACAACGTTTCAAGCCACCGAAACATTTCCAAATATCCCGGTGGAGACACTGCCATTGCTGCAAACGAGCGAGGAGATTTGTGTCAACGAGTGATTAAGCAGCCAGAGTAATCAGCACGCAGTTTTCGCAATTTTATTTATTGCGCCTGCGGAACATCCGTCACCGGCGGCCTCGCGAATGTGAACGGCTCCGCCAAAATAAACTCCACCCGGCTGTTTGGTTTTATTTCCACCTTGGCCGCAGAAAACACAGCGATCACCGGCCCCGCGGCAGAGCCAGCCGGACCTGCAACCCCTGTCGCACTGCCGAGATGTTCGCCGGATTTCACCTCCGCCTTAGCCTTGGCGGCAGCAGCACCTTGGCCTCGCACCTCTTGGTCACTCTCAACGCCGAGCCTGCGGCCATTCAACACCAGTCCGACAAGCTCAAGCCGAACCTGCGCTTTGCCGTGAATGTGTCCACCCTTCTTGTCTTCGGCCATGCGCACATGCGCTTCCGTTCCGCGCGGAACCATTACCTGATCGTGCACCAGCACCGAGGGGTCCACAATGCCGGTAAAAATATCACCGGTATGATTTTTGCTTGAATTTATTTCGTCCGCGATGCGCACCGAAATTATCGTGTTCGGCGGCAGCGTGACGCGTTCGCCCTCTGCGGGGACGTCTGATCTGCGGTCGTCCCTGCGCGCTCGATCCTCATCGGGTCTTTTAGTCTCATCACCTCGGGGATCATCGCGCCTGGTATCATCCGAGTTTTGTGGCGGCGGACTAGTTTGCTGCCCATTGTCCTGGGCGTTTGCCGCGTTCAATTCGTTCTGTCGAGGAGTTTGCGCACCCACACGATCCGTCGTGCTTCCTGCAAACAAAACCATAGCGCCCATCACGACCACTGCCGCCGAAATCTGTCCGTTCATCATTCCCCCACGGGTGGAAATACTTGAATAGTTTGCGACCGGCTGGGCGTGCTCCTGCCTGCTGCTAGTTGGATGTGCTTACCCCCCCAATCGTGTGCAACGAGCTAGGGAGCTACGTGACTCATTCAATGGGGATCGAGATACTCGATTGCGCACCACTAACGGTGTAAGCGGTTACAGTCACATGAGTTTTTGAGAGGGCAGAATCCATACGCCATGAAGGATTTCCAGACGTAACGGTAATTTTTGCCGTTTGCGAGCTTCCGGAATGAAAGTCTACTACGGAGGTATTCAGCGCATTGCCGGTATCCACGGAACACGTACCGATGGGAAAATCAAGCACGCAAGCGAGAAATACATAACCGGTTTCGCCTGCGGACCGCAGCTCAAGAATCGTGCTGCTGTTCGCGCCGCCTGGCGCTTTTAGCGGTGCCGAGCTCGTCTTCGGCGCCTGCACGAAGCCCGCTTTATAAACCCGCACGTAGTCGACAAGCATTTCTGCAGGACTCGGCGTAGTGCTGTCCGGCGGCCCCGGCCAGTCGCCTCCCACAGCCAAATTCAGCAGGAAATAAAAAGGCGCATTGAACACCCACCGCCCGCCAGCGGGCACATCAGCCGCGGTTCGAATGAAAAATGGCTTGCGCCAATCGCCCACATACATCTGCACCATGAACGGCGACCATATCGCCCCATACACATGACAAGCCGATGTCGAATCATCGATGCGCTGCCCGCCTGGAAACGTAAACATTTCCGTAAGACTAAATCGTCCTTTCTCTGAAGTGCTCGGCCCGTGAATCGTCGATTCAGTTTTAGTTGGCCCCAGTCCGGCTCCAGACCCGCCGGTCGCCGGAATGTTTTCCATGATGTCTATCTCACCGCCAGCCGGCCATTTCCCGGCAGTGCCCAGCATCCAGAACGCCGGCCACAAACCGGCGCCGACAGGAAGTTTTATGCACGATTCCATTCGCCCGTATTGAAAATCCTTCAGCCCCAGCGTTTTGAGACGCGCGGAAGTCCACAAGCCAGTGGGAAGGGGGTCTTCGCTAACTTTCGAAGCGCGAATAATCAGATGCCCATGACCGTCCTGAAACGCATTCGGATTTTTCGCGTCGCAGGGGGCCGGCGTCGAACTGCCTGGCGCACAATAAACTTCCAGCTCATGATTACCCCAACCACTTCCACCCACATCGTAGGTCCATTTGCTCGGGTCCGGCGCAGCGCCAGGTTCATGGGAGTTGAATTCGTCGCTCCACACCGGATCTCCCCAAGCCTGCGCGCTCGCGGTAGTTGCAAGTGCTGTGGCCATAAGTGCCGCGGCGCTCACGATCCGTCCTGTCCTTGCAATCGCATCGATGAAGATAATTGCAGCCGCTGATCGCGTCATTGGTTTATTTTATCTTTCACAACGATTTTCTCCAGCTTCTCAAAATCGTTCCTCCGATTCGGCCACTTTAAACGCGCTTCCACAGCGAAGGCGGTATGCGCCAAGAAGACCGCCGTGTCAGACGAGTTCTACGGTCCCGGGCAGCGCAAGACTTGGTTATCATGAGTCGTGACATCTGGTACGTTACCGTGCAAGCGCAAAGGTGCTCTCCAGCTTATTGACGGTCACCCTGATTTGGCTGGTGACGATGACAAAGTACATTCTGCGCGTAGACGACAGCGAATTAATACGGTTGGCGACCCGTCATTTCCTCGAGTGTCAGCCGGGGTTTGAGGTTTGTGGCGAAGCTGTCGACGGAATTGATGCGCTTGAAAAAGCCAGCCAGCTCAATCCCGATCTGATGATTCTTGATATCACGACGCCGCGTATGAACGGCCTGCAGACAGCTCGCGAGCTGCGTGCCAGAATGTACAGCGCACCGATCATTTTGTTTACCTGGTATGCCGACGCCGTGCAGCCTGAGGATGCTGCCGAAGCTGGGATCACCGCCGTAATTTCCAAAACAAATACTGCCGAGCTACAGAGTCACGTTAAAAGTTTGCTTGCCGCCGCATAACTTCAGACATCCGAAACGTTAGTACTCAAGCGAAATCTAATTCGATTTCGTCTACGTAGCACCAACCCCAGTTTTCCCCCGGCTCAAACGACTTTATGATCGGGTGTGTGGTCTTGTGGAAGTGTTTCGTGGCATGTTTGTTCTTAGAGCTGTCGCAACAGCCCACGTGGCCGCATTCCAGGCACAATCTAAGGTGCACCCAGGTATCGCCCATTTTTAAACATTCTTCGCAGCCCTGCGGCGTTTTTGGCTTTACGGGCCGAATCTGATCCAGATGAGTGCATTCCGTCATGTTTGCTCCTCGAATAAAACCTCAGCGAAAATGTTTGACAGCCGATAGGCCTGCTCAGCTCCAGCCTAGCCCATGCTACACTTCGCGCTTCAAAAAGGAAGCATACGTGAAACGAATAATCGGGTTGCTGGCCATGCTGTGTCTGATGCTCGGGAGTACCACTTCGGCTCAAGCCAACTCAAACTCTCAAAACGCGGACATCGAAAAACAAAAATCCCTGTGGTCCAAGCTGGAATCCACCATCAACGACATCGATCACCACCTCGACGGCGTTCTTGGCGTCGCCATCGAAGACTTGAACACCGGCGAGAAATTTTTACTGCGCGCGGATTCCATTTTTCCGCAGGCGAGTTCCATCAAGATCGCAGTTCTCGCGGAGCTCTATCAGAAGGCGCAGCTATCCGCCCAGGGCGCATCCGGCAAGGGAAAATTGACCGACCTCAATTTGACTGACCTCTACACCGTGCGTGCCGCTGATCTTGTCCCGGACAGCGACATCATGGGCGGCCTTACACCCGGTGTTACGCAGATAACCAATCGCGATCTCGCGACCATGATGGTGGCCGTCAGCGACAACTCCGCTACCAACGTGCTCATCGATCGCGTAGGCATGGAGAATATCAACGCGTTGTTCGACAGTCTCGGCCTTCACAACACCCGTCTGCGCCGCAAAATGATGGACGTCAAAGCCGCCGCGGAAGGCCGCGAAAATATTTCCACGCCACGGGAAATGCTCACGCTACTGGAGAAAATTTATCAAGGCAAAGTGTTGGACAAAGAAATGACCGCGGACTTTTTCAAAATGCTGAGTACTCACAAGGACAGTTTCATTCCGCGCGATCTGCCTGATGGCCTGCAAATCGCCAACAAGCCAGGCGAGCTCGAAGCGGTGCGTAATGATTCCGGAATCGTCTTCCTGCAGAATCGCCCCTACATCATCTGCGTCATGACTACCTATCTCGTTCGCGAGCGTGACGGGGAACAGGCCATCGCGAAAATCTCCGCGGCCACTTACCATCTCTTCGACCGCCTAGCCCGCTCCTCGCCATACGGCCGCGTCATATCGGAGCGCAACTCAGCAGCTCCAAAGTAAAGATCTTGCAGGGCGGTGCAACTGTTCCATCGCGACGCGGTGTAGTTAGCGATTAATGCGAGCCGTTGAAGTTAAACTCAGTCTGAAGGTAATCTCACCCCTAAAATAAAGCAGTAGGCCGTCGCTCCCATTTCTTGCTTTTCTCTTTAGCGATCCCTTCGACATCCTTCACATAGGCTCCGGCCTGTGTCAAAACATGATGCAGATCGTTCCCCAGACTGATAAATGTAAATCCCTTCTCCAGAAATTCTCCCACGCGCGACGTGCCAAACAAGAAGATTCCAAGGATTACTTTGTTCTTGCGCGCTTCCGCGATCAGCTTCTCGGTCGCCGTGCCTAATTCAGGCGAGGTGTACATCAGCGGAAATTCATACTTTTCATACAACCCCATGGACATGCACAAATCGTTCTGTCCCAGAAAAAGAATATCCACCCCCGGCACCGCTGCGATTTCTTTCATATTTTCAATGCACGAAGCGGTCTCCACCTGCAGCGCCACAATCAGATTATTGTTAGCGTTGCCTGCATAGCCCAGCAGCCCGGCTTTATTCATGCTGCGCTGTGGAAAATAAACAGAACGCGTCCCGGCAGTCGGATATTTTGTGCAACTCACCGCCTGCCGCGCCTCTTCCGCAGTATTGATGTAGGGAACCAGCACGCCATCCGCGCCCAAATCCAGCGCTTGCTGAATCCCCGGCCGGTCGTTGTACCCGCCCACACGCACCATCGATTTCGCGCCGCCACTCGCGATCGCCGTCAACATCGCCGACAATTTCTCATAACCCATCGGCCCGTGCTGCGTATCCACCAGCAGCCAGTCGTACCCACTGTGCGCCAATTGCTCCGCCACGGTGGGGCTGTGCGAATTCAAAAACAAACCCAGCTTCGGCTTGCCCTCACGCAATTCCTTCTTGAACTCCGCTCCCGTCACCACATCCGCCATCGTCAATTCTCCTTATTTCTCATTTCGGTCAAAACTTTGCTCAAATGGTTCACAAGAACGCCA
Organism: Candidatus Acidiferrum sp.; assembly: GCA_035487275.1. Taxonomy (GTDB): domain Bacteria; phylum Acidobacteriota; class Terriglobia; order Acidiferrales; family UBA7541; genus Acidiferrum. Next base: position 36,832 of record DATHMG010000057.1, read on the forward strand.
CAGTGTAGCAGTTCATGATTGCGATGCGGGTACCCGCGCAGACCGTTCCTACTGTCGCTAATTTCTTGTGTCGGTATCAATTCTTGGTCTTCAATTTAGCCAGGAAATCGAAATCTCCGCTGGGCGACAACGGCAAATCTCCCAATTCCTTCTGATGCACCGACACTGCATCCACGAACCACAGCGGCAAATAAGGCAAATCGACGGCCAGAATTTTCTGCGCTTCACTGCACAGCGCTTTGCGCTTCTCGCGATCCATTTCCACGCGAATCTGATCCGTTAGCTCGTCCATTCGCGCATTCCGGTAATGTCCGCGGTTCGCGCCGTCTGGTGGAAACCGCTTCGACGAAAACAAAAATTCAAAAACGTCCGGATCATTATTGGCCCCTACCCAGCGAAACAAATTTATCTCAAAATTTCCCTTCACCAGATCCGATAGCAGCGTCGCCGCCTCCAGCGAACGCACTTCCAAGGCAACCCCCACGTGCCGCCATTGCTCTTGTAGCGCCGCGCCAACCAGGCGCGCCTGCTCGTCTGTAGAAGTCTTCAGCATCACGTGCATCCGCAGGCCATTTTCTTTGCGCGGAAATCCCGCCGCGTCCAGCAACGCCTCCGCCCGAGAGGTGTCCAGCGTGTATGTCGTCACGTTGGACTCGTACGCCCAATGGTTCGGCGGCATAACCCCCGTCGCGATGCGCGCTTGCCCGTGCAGCAAGTAACGAATCAGCATCGCGCGATCCGTGGCATAGGCCAGCGCCTGCCGGACATCGCGTCTTCCGAGAATCGCATTGTCCATGTTGAAGCCGAGATACGCGAGGTTCGTGCCCGTGCGCTCGGACACGCTCAGCTCCGGCCGCCGCGCTAATACCGGCACGATGTCCGGCGACAGGGAACTAATCTCCAGATCGGCAGACCCTTTGCGCAATTCCAAGGCGCGCACAATCGCATCGGGCACAACGCGCGCGCGCAATCGTGAAATGCCCGGCGTGCCGCCAAAATAATTGGCATTCGCGGCCAACACCACCTCGTCATCCTGAGCCTGGCTTACAAACCGGAACGGTCCCGATCCGATCAACGTCCGCGAAAAATCCGCGCCGGCACTCGCCGGCACAATCCCAATCGCGGGCCGCGATATGCTCCACAAAAACGACGCGTACGCATCCTGCAAGTGAAAAATCACCGTCCGCGCGTCCGGCGCTTCTATGCTCGCGATCATGCGAAAGGCTCCGCGTTTCGCCGAGTGGTTCGCCGCATTCAAAATAAAATCAAACGTAGCTTTCACATCGGCAGCCGTCAGTGGGCTGTCATTGTGAAACTGCACGCCAGGCCGTAAATGAAAAATGTAAGTCAGCGGGTCTGGCGCATCCCACGACTCCGCCAAATCCCCGCGCAAATTCATTTGTTCATCGCGCTCCACCAGGCTGCTAAAAATCAGTCCATCCAGATGCTGCGACTGCCCGTCGGTGGCAAATCGTGGATCAAGATTGCTGGGATTCGATTCGATCAGCAGCGTAACCGATGACCGGTCGGCCTCCGCAGTGTGCGAACAACCTGCCGCGGTGATTGCCACCCAGATCACACTTCGAAAAAATAATCGAGAGACTCTTAAACAGATTTTGCGTGTGGGGATTTTGTCAGTCCGTAACTCGCCCGGCGTAGCGCTAACGATCTTCATCAACCGTGTTTTCCCCACTTTGGCGTCAGACGTTTCTTTTTCTAAATGGAGATCGTCGCGGCGGCGCATAAGAGACTTTCCCCAAAATCGCTGGCCCGCTCGCGCCAGTGGCAGAGAAAACATTTCCGGCACGTTGATGAAAAGTTTCGTAAGCAAGCAACGCAAACGCAAAAGCCTCCTTGCCTTCTTCCGGAACCCCCAGCCGCGAAGAGGAAAGCACCTCAACTCCCGGCAATGCTGCGGCCAGTTGAGCCATGATTAGCGGATTGAGCGCGCCCCCGCCTGAAACAATCAGTTGATCTAGCTTGGTTTTGGGCGTCACGAACCGGTTCAGCGCATCCACCACCGACAGCGCCGTAAAAATCGTCACGCTGCGAATCAAATCATTCGGCTTTGCGTGGTATCGCCGTCCCAGCGCCAGAACGCGCTTCACATAGGCGCCGCCATAATATTCGCGGCCCGTCGACTTCGGCGGTGCCTTTTTTAAGTATGGATCGCCCATCAATTCATCCAACAGCGCCGGAATCGCCCGCCCCGCCTGCGACATCCTCGCACCCGCGTCAAACTTCTTTCGGCCACGCGTGAAATGCGCCACCAGCGCATCAATCAACATGTTTGCTGGCCCGGTATCAAACGCAAATAAACGGTCTCGCGCCGCACCGGCAGGAATAACCGTAACATTGGCAATACCGCCAAGGTTCAGTGAAGCGCGCCCCAGTTTCCGATCGCTATACAGAATATAGTCGGCATAGGGCACCAGGGGCGCGCCCTGCCCCCCCACTGCCATATCCGCCGGACGAAAATCAGCCACCGTGGTAACTCCGGTCTGCACGGCAATCACTGCGGCTTCGCCAATCTGCAAGGTTGACGTGGCCGGCGCGGCCAGGTAGTTCGATGCCACGCCCTGGTGAAAAATCGTCTGCCCATGGCTGCCAATTAAATCCACCGACGAAAGCGCCACGCGAAAGCGTTTGCAAGCACTCTTCGCCGCATCGGCAAACAATTGTCCCATCCGAAAGTTAAGTTGACTCAATTCTCCGGCGGTGATCGGCTGCTGCTCCGCCACACGTAAAATCTCCGCGCGCACTTGCGCCGGAAACTTCACTGCGGTGTGATTCATGAGTCGCGCCTTCACGCGCGGCGGCGCTCCCGAAATGTTTGCCAGCGCAATATCAATTCCGTCCGCCGAAGTCCCCGACATCAATCCCAGCACGAGCATCCCGCGTTTCTTCGTGCGCGCGCTCATGAAATCTGCTTCTTCAAATCGGCCAGGAGGTTCAACGCGTCCAGCGGCTTCAATCGATCCAGGTCGGCACCGCGCAATCTGTCAATCACTTCGCGATCCAACGCCGTAAACAACACCGCTTGGTCCCCGTTAGGACTGCTATTCCCATTCACGCCCGGCGACAGGGTCTCACTCAACTCGTGTTCGTTCTGCTCATGCTTATGCAGCACCTCGCGAGCGCGTTCAATCACGCTACGCGGTAAACCCGCAAGCCGCGCCACTTCGATTCCGTAACTCTTATCCGCACTCCCGGGTTCCACCCGGCGCAGGAAAACAATTTCGTTCGGCATTTCTTTCACCGATACGTGCACGTTTTTCACCGCCGAAAGCAAATCCGCCAATTCCGTCAACTCGTGATAGTGAGTAGCGAAAAGCGTCCGCGCTCCCGTGTGCTTCTGCAAATGCTCCACCACCGCCCAGGCGATGGACAATCCATCAAATGTAGAAGTCCCGCGTCCCACTTCATCCAGTAGCACCAGGCTCGACGGCGTCGCGTGATGCAAAATAACCGCCACTTCGCTCATCTCCACTAGAAAAGTTGAACGACCGCGCGCCAGATTATCGCTGGCTCCGATACGCGTGAAAATTCTGTCCGTGACCGGCAACTTCGCCTGCCGCGCCGACACGAAACATCCCATCTGGGCCATCAATACGATCAGCGCTGCCTGCCGCAAATACGTAGACTTGCCTCCCATGTTCGGTCCGGTGATCAGCAACAATTGCTGCCGCTGCGATTCGAGATACAAATCATTCGGCACGAAACGCTCGCCGCGCTGCCGCAGCAACTCCTCAATCACCGGGTGACGCCCGTCGACAATCAGCAGCTCCCCTGTGCCGCTAAATTCCGGCCGGCAATATCCGCGTTCCGCGGCCAGCTTGCCAAAGGAAGTCAGCACGTCCAATTGCGCAATGGCGCTGGCGGTCACGCGCAGGCGGGCCGCATGTGCCGCAACTCCCGAGCGCAATTCAACAAATAGCCGGTTCTCAATCTCCGCGATGCGTTCATCAGCCGCCAAAATTTTCCGCTCGTACTCTTTTAATTCGACGGAAGTGAACCGCTCGGCGTTCACCAGCGTCTGCTTGCGCTCGTAATCCGCTGGTGCCAGGTGCAGATTCACTTTGGAAATCTCGATGTAGTACCCAAAAATAGAATTAAAGCGAATCTTCAGCGACGCGATACCAGTGCGCTTCCTCTCCCGCTCTTCCATCGCAGCGATAATTTCTTTACTGTGCTGGCTGAGGTTGCGCAGCTCGTCCAATTCGCCATCAAACCCGCTGCGAATCATTCCCGGCGTGGTTGCCAGCGCAGGCGGGTCGTCGGCAATCCCGCGCTCCAATCTTTCGCGCACATCGCTCAGCTCATCAATCTCCTCAAAAATGCGTCGCAATAATTCGCTACCGCCCGCGGGTGGCGGCGTTAAAAAATTCTTAAGCAAGGGGATCCGCGCCAGCGATTTGCGCAACGCCACTAATTCGCGTGGAGTCGCCAGCCCCAGCGTAATCCGGCTGGTGATCCTTTCCAGATCGAGAATGCCCTTTAATTCCTTGCGAATCTCTCCGCGCACCATGGTCTGCTTCACCAATTGCGCCACCGCAGTTAATCGCTGATCAATCGCCACAGGATCGATCAGTGGCCGCATCATCCAGGACCGCAACAGCCGCGCGCCCATTCCGGTCACCGTCACATCCAGCGCAGCGATCAAGGTTGTCGGCCCAACCCTGCCGCTCTCTTCAGTAAAAAGTGGATTTATCAATTCCAGATTGCGCACCGAAACCGGATCGAGCACCAGCGCATTGTGTTGCTCGTAATAGCGCACGCCATCCAGGTGACGCAGCTCCTCCACGCTGTGTGCCTCGTCGCCGCGCGCGGCATTTTCGCGCAAGTAATGAATTATCGCGCCGGCAGCCGCCATCGATTGCGGATGCCCGTCCAAACCAAACCCGGTCAACTCTGCCACGCCAAATTGTTCGCGCAGGATCCGTTCCGCGTAATCCTGCTGGAAAATCCACTCATCAAGCCGCGATTCAACGCCGCCCGTACCATCCAGCAGGGAAGTTTTCGCAGTTTCAAACAATTGTTGTGGGCGAGGCAGCAACGTTTCGCGCGGCCTTAGCAGCTGCAATTCATCACGCAGCGCTTCGGCAGCACCGGCTCCACCAAACTCCGTAGCTTGGAATTCGCCGGTGGACAAGTCCACATACGCCATTCCCAACGTGCCTGCAGCATCCTTAGCCACTGCGGCGAGAAAATTATTTTCGCGCGCTTCCAGTACCGCGCCATCGGTCGCCGTGCCCGGCGTGATAACGCGAACCACTTCCCGCCGTACAATTTTCTTGCCCGGCCCGGGCAATTCCATCTGGTCGCAAATGGCAATTTTGAACCCGGCGCGAATCAGCCGCGCGATATACCCGTCCGCGGCATGGTAAGGAACCCCACACATAGGGATGGGCTGACCCTTTTCCCGGTTTCTGGAAGTAAGCGTGATTTGGAGTTCGCGCGCAGCGATGATCGCGTCTTCGTAAAACATTTCGTAGAAATCACCGAGGCGGAAAAGCAACAGCGCGTGGGGATACCGCGACTTTATCCCCTGATACTGCTGCATGAGCGGAGTGGT
>DATHMG010000058.1:0-18894 GCA_035487275.1 Candidatus Acidiferrum sp.
GCGTGCTGCACCGAGAAAGAATACCTCAGGCGGCGATGCGGCGGCGCAATACGGCGACCAACAGCGTCATGGCCAGGCAACCGAAGAGCGGAACCAGCAAGCCCACGCGCAGACTGTTGGACCGTTGCGAAACCAATCCTACCATCCAGGGCATCGTGGCGCCCCCCAGTGCTGCCACCGAAAACATCACCCCGCCCAGTCGACGAGCCCGTTCGCCATACCATTTGGAAAGCCAGGAAATAAAGATGGGATAGACGCTGGCGAGACCCAATCCGGCCAGTACCACCCCGAGAATCACCTGCGGGCGTGCGGTGGCGAGAAGCAGGCACGTTGTTCCCAGCGCCGAAAGCACCAAACCAGTTGTCACCAGCCAGCTCTCTCTAACCCTCGTGAGAATCAGCGCCGAGATGCCCCGGCCGGATAATAGCCCGGCCCAGAAAAACATCGGCATTACTGCGGAGGCGTTTCCCGTCCCCACGCGATGGGCCTGCTCGGCGGTCCAGCCGGAGATACCGTTCTCGGTGCCAATGTACAAATAAAAGAGCAGCGCTAGCGCTACAGGAACGTGGATGGGATGCGCCGGGGTGATTTTTTCTCTCGCCCTCGCGCCACTTGGAGATTCTTGAGACAGACCCTCGAGCTTCATGCCCACAAAGAAAAGGCTCAGCAGCAGGGCGCTGGCGGCGATAGAAAGCAAGACTGCGTTGTAGTGATTAGCTCTAAGTCCGGCCAACAGCAGAATCGGACAGGCGATGGCCCCGACACCCCAAGCCATATTTACCAAATTCAGGGACCTAGCGCGGTACGTCCCGGAAATTTCCGCGATGCAGAGATTTGTGGCCGGAACGACTATTCCGAAACCAAATCCGTACAACGCGGTCGCCAACAGCGCCATGTACTGGCTGCCGCTGTTCAGCTCGGTAACTCCGGCGGCCATAAGAAAAAAGCCCAGCACCAATGCATCTCGATAGCCGCGCATCGAGAGAATCGCGCTCGAGAGCAAAACACCCAGCAGCGACCCAGTGAATTGCGCGGTAAAGAACAAACCCGCTTGCATATCGTCAAGAGCCCAGCGCGCAATGAAAGTTGGAAGGCTGGGGCCGAGGATGGTGGCGACCATGCCGCTGATTACGAAGCCTGCAAATAGCGCTGCGTGCACAAATTTAAGATGATGAGCTTGGTTGGCGTTGGAGACCGGCAACATGCGCGTTGTCATTTTGCGCGAGGTGAAGGCCGCAGGCAATGAGACAGTAGTCCTTCGTGGGCTAACCGTGGCATGGATTTAGATTTACTGAATTAAAATTCGTCTCAGGATGAAAAGTAATGATTGATGTCGGTTTGATCGGATTTGGTTTAGCGGGCCGCGCATTTCATGCTCAGGTAATTCGCGCCACCCCAGGGTTGCGGCTGGCCGCGATTCTGCAACGCCAGGGAAACGAAGCGGCGGAAAAATATCCCGACGTCCGGGCGGTGCGCACAGTCGGGGAGCTTCTGGATGTCCGCGACATTCGCCTCGTCGTTATCGCCACGCCAAACGAGACACATGCGCCGATTGCACGTCAATGCCTGGAAGCCGGACGCGATGTAGTTGTCGACAAACCATTCGCCACCACTTGGAAAGAAGCAGCGGGACTCGTTGAGTTAGCGCGAAAATGCGGACGATTGATTACTGTTTATCAAAATCGCCGATACGACGGAGATTTTCAAGCGATACGCCAGATTGTTTCGGAGGGTGCGTTGGGGCAAATTGTTCGCTTCGAAACAAATTATGATCGTTTTCGGCCTGATCTGAAGCCTGGAGCCTGGCGCGAACGTGTCAGCCCAGGCAGCGGGATCTTGTTCGACCTCGCGCCACACCTTATCGATCACGCGCTAGTGCTCTTCGGGCTGCCGGAAGCGGTCACCGCGGATGTGCGCCTGGAACGCACTGTCGCGTTGGTCGATGATGCTTTCGACGTGATGCTCCACTATCCTGCAGGTATGCGCGCGGTGCTGCGTTCGACCATGCTGGCGGTGGCGCCGCGCCCCAGATTTGTCTTGCATGGCACGCGTGGGGCATTTTTCAAGCAAACCTTCGATCCACAAGAGATAAATTTGCGCCGTGGATATATTCCCGAAAATGGCCCTTGGGGCGGCGAGCCTCAGGAAGATTGGGGCGTTCTTACCAGCATGGAGAACGGCGCAGTTACAAAGCGCAGCGTGCCATCTTCGACCTGCGATTATCGCGATTATTATGTCAACGTGCGAGACGCGATTCTGGGCCGTGGGTCGCTGGCGGTAAGCCCCGAGTACGCCTTGGACGTCATGCGCGTGTTAGAGATGGCGCAGGAAAGCAGCAGGAAGCGTTGCACGATAGCTTGGTAGAGTTGCGTATAATCTCTGGAGTACTGCTGCAGGAGCGTCGCGTTGCCCAAGATAGAGCTAGCCCCTTCGATATTGTCCGCGAATTTCGCGCAGCTTGCCGCGGATGCCAAGACTGCCCTGGACGCCGGCGGCGCATTGCTGCACGTCGACGTGATGGACGGCCATTTTGTGCCGAATATCACCATCGGCCCTCCGGTAGTTAGGTCTCTTCGTGCCGCGATTCCCGATGCAATCTTCGATTGCCACTTGATGATTGAAAGGCCGGACGAATTGATTCCGGCGTTCGCGGAAGCAGGGGCGACCTGGATCTCTGTGCACCAGGAAGCTGGCGTTCATCTGAACCGCACGTTGCATCTCATCGACGCGCACGGCTGCCGACCAGGAGTGGTGATCAATCCGGCCACCCCGGTATCGATGCTCGATGAAGTGTTGGACATCGTGCACCACGTCTTGGTGATGTCTGTAAATCCGGGTTTCGGCGGGCAGAAATTCATTCGCGGCACGCTTCGCAAGATCGAAGCACTTGCCAACACCCGCGCGAAGCTCGGGCTCAATTTCAGAATCGAAGTGGATGGCGGCATCGCGCTGGACACCGTTGCGGATGTGGTGCGTGCAGGAGCTGAGCTGCTGGTAGCGGGGAATGCCGTTTTTGGAAGCGGGAACGTCGCCGAAAATGTCAGAAATCTTCTGCACGCCGCCAAGGGCGCGACACTCACGCGCGCTTAGGATTGCATACCGTCGCAGAAACGTATGCGGAATTAATTGGCAGCACGTTTTTGCAATACGAATTTTTCCATCGCCTCGGCAAAACCTTCTTCTTCATTTGAGGCGGTAACGTAAGTCGCGGCTTTCTGCACCTCCAGGCTGGCATTGCCCATGGCAACGCTGATGCCGCTTTTGCGAAACATCAACACATCGTTGGGCATGTCGCCGATCGTAGCGATTTGATCCACAGGCGTCTGCAAAAGATCGGACATCGCCAGCACCACCTCGCCTTTATTAGCATTGGGATGCGTCACATCCAGATAGTACGGCTGTGAGCGCGCTGCAGAGGCTCGATTGCCGAGGGCTTCCTGCGTATCCTTTTCGCAACGCTGGACGGCCTCAAGGTCGTCACTGACGCCCACAACTTTCGCGACGTTTTCCAAGTGGCTATCAAAACTGGGCACCACAACCGGCGCAAATTTTACCGTCCACTGTTCGCGGGCTACGTGCGGGGCGTTCACGTCGCGCACATACCAGTCGCGCCCGGTGTAAATCCAGACATCCAGTTTGTGATCGAGAATTATTTTGATCACTTTTTCAACTATCGCGCGAGGCAGGAAATTTTCGCGCACGATGGTGGTCAGGTCGGGCTTAGTAATAACGCCGCCATTGAAAGCGGCCAGCGGCTCATCAATTTTCAGCGGATCGATCAGCATGGCCATGCCCCGCGGTGGACGGCCACTGGTGACCGCGAACTTGATGCCTGCGGCACGCAACGCCATAACAGCTTGAATGGCGCGCTGCGTCAGGATTTTTTCTTGTGTCACCAGCGTGCCGTCGACATCAGCGATGACCAGGCATACTGGTTTTTGAGTAGTTGAGGGTGTCATGCGGTCCTCGTGAGCGTTACTGCTCCTGATAGTTCCAGAGCAAGCCGCCATCAACAAAAACTGTTGTACCAGTCATATAGCTGGATTCGTCGGAAGCCAGAAAAACCGCGACGGAAGCTACGTCGCTCGGCTCCCCGAGGCGCTTGAGTGGAATATTTTCGAGCAAAGCCTTCAGCTTTGGCGGGTCATTCAATAGCGCCTTGTTGATGGGCGTCTCGATCGCCCCGGGCGCGATGGAATTTATGGTGATGCCCAGTGGCGCGAGTTCAATAGAAAGGTCGCGCGTCAACATTTTGACTCCACCTTTGCTGGCGCAATAGGTGGCGAAATGAGGAAAGGGAAGCTCTTCGTGAACGGAACTGATATTAATGATTTTGCCGCCAGCCTTGGCCTGCATCTGATGTTTGACGAATGCTTGCGAGATAAAGAACAGTCCTTTTAGATTTACGTCCAAAACGAAATCGTAATCGGCTTCAGTAACCTCCCAGAATTCAGCGCGCTTCTCTACGCCGGCATTGTTGATGAGCACATCGATTTCGCCAAGCTGCTGCGCAGTATCCGCCACAAATCGCTGGCCGTCGGCAATTTTGGAGACATCCGCCTGAATAGCAATGGCTTTAGCCCCGTTCGCGCGAAGACCCTCCACGATTTTTTCCGTTCCGGCCTTGTCCGACAGATAGCAGATGGAAACAGCCGCGCCCTCCTGCACAAAACGCTGCGCAATCCCCAGTCCAATGCCTCGATTGCCTCCGGTGATGGCTGCGACCTTGCCTTGCAGACGATTAGACATTTCACCTCCCGGTCATTTACGCGATATGGGGAAAGGACTACTTATCGAAAACAAATCGCCGCGGAATAAATTGCTCCGCCGGTCCCGAAACCTTTGATGATCCACGGCAGCCGAACGATCAATTATTTTTCAATAAACGATACTTGCCAGCGCCCGTTCTCAGGCGACGGTGACTTCCGAACTCAGATAAACGTCCTGAATGGCGTTCAACAATTGCACGCCTTCTTTCATGGGCCGCTGAAAAGCTTTTCGGCCAGAAATGAGCCCGGTGCCGCCGGCGCGCTTATTGATTACCGCGGTGGTCACCGCTTCTTCGAAATCATTCGCGCCAGAAGCACCGCCACTGTTGATAAGCCCGGAGCGGCCCATAAAGCAGTTGGCCACCTGGTAGCGGCAAAGATCTATGGGATGATCGCTGGTGAGCTCGGTGTAAATACGTTTATCAAACTTGCCGTAACTGGAATCGCCCATGTTTAGCGCCGTGTAGCCGCCATTATTTTCGGGCAGCTTTTGCTTGATGATGTCCGCCTGAATCGTTACGCCCAGGTGGTTGGCCTGGCCAGTGAGATCGGCGGAGAGGTGATAATCCTTGTCTTTCTTAAACGCACTGTTGCGCAGATAACACCACAAAACAGTAGCCATACCCAGCTCATGCGCGGTTGCGAAGGCCTGGCTGACTTCCACGATCTGCCGTCCGCTCTGTTCGGAGCCGAAATAAATGGTAGCGCCCACAGCCGCAGCGCCCATGTCGTGGGCTTCCTTCACGGTGCCAAAAAATATCTGATCGGCTTTGTTCGGATAAGTCAGCAACTCGTTATGGTTCATTTTTACGATGAAGGGAATCTTGTGCGCATACTTGCGCGCCACGGCGCCAAGCACGCCAAAGGTCGAGGCCACAGCGTTGCACTGGCCTTCCATGGCCAGCTTGACGATATTCTCCGCATCGAAATAATCGGGGTTTTTCGCGAAGCTGGCGCCAGCAGAATGCTCGATACCTTGGTCGACTGGCAGAATCGATAGGTACCCGGTATTCGCTAGCCGCCCGCGACCAAACATTCGCTGCAAATTAGTGAGTACACGAATATTGCGATCCGAAATGGACCAGATGCGATCGATAAAATCGGGGCCCGGCAAATGCAAACGATCTTTTGAAATTTTGGGGGAATTGAAGCCCAAGAGAAATTCAGCCTTGGCTCCCAAATAGGTTTCAATCTTCCCGGTGCTTGTACTGGTGGCCATATGGTTCTCCTGTTTATTGTCGGATGGCGCTGGAAAGCATACTGCCTGCGGCTTCGTCTACGAGCCACAGTAATTTCCCGTTAGTGGGCTGCAGCAATTGCGCCGGCAACTGGTCCGGCTCGTAAGGGCCTTCAAGCACCGACTTCAGAGCCGGCGCTTTATCTTTTCCGGCGACCATAAAAAGAATCATGCCAGCGTTGTTGGCCGCGGGCGCGGTCATGGTGATGCGGTCGGTAGCGAGTTTGCCAACCCAGTTGCGAACTACAGCGCGACCCTCAGAATGCAGAGCTTTGGTTCCTGGGAAGAGCGAAAGCGTGTGGCCTTCGTCGCCCATCCCCGCCAAGACCAGATCGAAGCGCGGCAGCTCCTTTTCTCTCAGATGGAAATGGGTGCGCAGCTCTTGTTCGTACTCCTGAGCGGCCTTTTCGGCGTCCGGATACTCGCCCTTCATGCGGTGAATCTGCTCCGGTTTTAGCGGCGACTTGTTGAACATGGTTTCCGAAGCCATTTTGAAATTGCTTTGCGGATCATCTGGTCCCACGTGGCGTTCGTCACCGAAGAACATCTGCATCTTATCCCAGGGAAGCTTGCCACGAAGTTCAGGATCCGTAGCCAGCAGAGAGTAAAGTAATTTTGGAGTTGAGCCGCCGGACAACGCTACAGAGAAAGATCCATGCTGTTGAACTGCGGATTGCGCCATCTTTACAAACTCTTCCGCCGCGCGCCTGGCAATAGCAGCGTTGTCCTTCAGAATATAAACTTCGCGTTGTTGCGCGGCGGCAGGCATCAGGCGATCCCTACACGGTCAACGGCATTAACACGATCATTCGCACGGTTGCGCCGGCCGAGACCTTCGTCATCGCCGTTGTGCCATTCCCGGCCATCGCGCTCCAGCAATTCCTGAGCTTCGCGAGGCCCCCAGGATCCCGCGGGGTAGTTGGGGAAATCACGAGGCGGTAAAGCGTGCCACACATCCAGAATGGGTTGAATGACGTTCCAGCCAGCTTCCACCATGTCGGCACGTTGGAAAAGCGTGGCGTCCCCGACCATGCAATCGCGCAACAGCCGCTCGTAACCCGTGCTGTGTTCCGAACCAAAATAAGTAGCGTAATCAAAGTCCATGTTTACCAGTCCCAGCTTCATTATGGACCCCGGAACTTTGGCGCCGAAGCTGAGAGATATGCCTTCGTCAGGTTGAATGTGAACGACCAGACGATTCGTTTCAAGATTACGCACGCTGGTGTTGCGAAATAGGACAAAGGGGGTGCGCCGGAATTGAATCACGACTTCGGTTTCGCGCCGCGCCACACGCTTGCCGGTCCGCAAATAAAACGGCACGCCCGCCCAACGCCAATTATCGATATGCAGTTTCAGGGCCACGAATGTTTCGGTATTCGAATCGCGCGCCACGTCCGGCTCGCTGCGATAGCCAGCGACCCGCTGGCCGTCAACGGCGCCCTCGCCATATTGACCGCGAACCATGCAAGTGAGAACTTCCTCCGGACCGAATGGTTGGATCGCGTGAAGAACCTCTGCCTGTTTGTTGCGAACTTCGTCGGCGTCAAAGGAAATGGGCGGCTCCATGGCGGTCATGGTGAGCAACTGAAAGAGGTGATTGGGCACCATGTCGCGAAGCGCGCCAGCAGTTTCGTAAAATCCGCCCCGATGTTCTACGCCCACCGTTTCCGCGGCGGTGATTTGCACGTGGTCAACGTAATTGCGATTCCATAATGGCTCGATGATGTTATTGGAAAAACGGAACACCATCAGATTCTGGACGGTTTCTTTTCCGAGATAATGATCGATGCGATAAATCTGATTTTCGGTGAGTACCTGCTTGAGGTCCTGGTTCAGTTGTTTGGCGGATTCCAGATCATGCCCAAAAGGTTTCTCGACAATAACCCGAGCCCAGTGTCCATCTTCTTCTTTTGTGAGCCCCGCTTCTCCTAGTCGCTTAACAATCGGTGAAAAAAATCTGGGCGCGACCGCGAGATAGAAAAACTTATTACCGAGAGTATTGTGCTCTTTATCGGCATCCTCGATCTGTTCTTTAAGCCGCTGATACGCCTGCGCATCCTGAAAATCGCCTTTTACGTAGTAGATGCGCTCGGTAAACCAATTCCAGAGACTCTGATCAATCGGCGAACTTGAATATTTGGGAATCTCGTCCGTCAACATCTTGCGAAACGTTTCGGTGGTGTAGTCGTTGGCCGCAAAACCGACGATGGCGAATTGTTTGGAAAGTAGGCCGTCGCTCGCCAGGTTGCAAAGCGCAGGAATTAATTTGCGTTTGGTCAGATCGCCGCTTGCGCCAAAAATCACCATGACGCAGGGCGCCCCTACCGGGTTGGGATCCAGATGATTCAAGCTCATGAACGCCCTGCCTTTTGATTTGCGGTCGTTGCTAAGACTTCAAAATGCTATTTCGCCGCCTTTTTCTCAACGTGGCCGCCGAACTGATATCGCATGGCGGACAAAATTTTTCCGGCAAATTCGTCTTCACCCTGCGACGAAAAGCGCTGATACAGCGCCGCACTAAGCACCGGAGCCGGGGTGGTGGACTCGATCGCGGCGATGATGGTCCAACGGCCTTCGCCGGAATCGGAAACGCGCCCTGAAAAACCCTCCAGGTTCGGCTTATCCAAAAGAGAAATGGCCGTCAGGTCCAGCAGCCACGAAGCCACCACACTGCCGCGGCGCCATAACTCAGTCACGTCCGCAAGATTAAAGTCATATTGATAGTGCTCCGGGTTCCGCAATGGCGCGGTCTCCGCGTCTGTTTCGCGATGTGATTTGCCGACGCTAGCGTGCTTCAAAATATTCAGGCCTTCAGCGTATGCAGCCATTAACCCATACTCGATTCCATTGTGAACCATTTTCACGAAATGGCCCGCGCCCGACGGGCCGCAATGCAGATAGCCTTCTTCAGCGGTCCCAGAAGCTTTTTCGCGGCCGGGCGTGCGATCAATACTTCCGCGGCCGGGCGCCAGCGTTTTGAAAATGGGATCAAGATGCTTCACCACGTCGTTTTCGCCGCCAATCATTTGGCAATAGCCGCGCTCCAGTCCCCATACCCCGCCGCTCGTGCCGACATCAACATAGTGCAGGCCTTTGGCGGACAGCTCCTTTGCGCGGCGAATGTCGTCGACGTAGTAGGAGTTTCCCCCGTCGATGAGGACGTCTCCTTTGTCGAGCTTCGGGGTGAGCTCGTTAAGCGTGGCATCCACCACGCCAGCGGGAACCATGAGCCAGATCGCCCGAGGTTTCTCCAACTTTTTTATAAAGTCGTCGAAAGAGTTGCTGCCCGTCGCGCCTTCGCCGGCAAGTCTCTTTACAGTGTCGGGGGTCCGGTCATACACCACACACTGGTGACCGTTTTTCACCAGCCGGCGCACCATGTTGGCGCCCATTCTTCCGAGCCCGATCATGCCAAGCTGCATCTTCTCGCCCTCCACGATTTTTACCTGAAGCCGTGCAAAGCAAACCGTTCAACTAGGCGATGGCCTGCTTCACCGCTTTCGTCAAGGTAGCCAGGCCGGCGGCCACGTCTTTACCGAGATGCACGCGCAATGCGCGTCGCCCGCGCTCGGCCAGTACTGCGAAATCGCCCCGCGCTTGTGCGGCTTTCACGATGCTAAAAGTATATTTTTGCCCCGGTACAGGAAGATCGATAGCGTCATCGCAGGTGATCTGCAGAAAAACGCCACTGTTCGGGCCGCCCTTGTAAGCCTGCCCCGTGGAGTGCAGGAAGCGCGGCCCAAAACCGAGCACCGTGGCGACTTTTTTCCGGTCGCGAACGGGAAGGCGGATACCCTGCAACGCTTTCTCATTGGCGCCATTCATGGGGATGTAGCCGAGCACCGCAAAGTAATCGCCCGCGCGCAGCCGGCCGAGATGCGCCTTCAAGACTTCCGCGAGCCGCGGCTTTCCTCTGAGAACTTCGACATTCTTTTCGTCGGCATACAGCTTGATGCCATCGCCATCAAAGAACGGACTTTCGTCCGGCAACTTGCCGGTTTTTTCGTACTCGCTGGTTAATTTTTTCGTTTCGATCTTGCTGGCTTCCACATCTGGCTGATTGAAAGCGTTGATGCCAATGATGGAACCGGCGACGGCGGTGGCAATTTCCCAACGGAAAAATTCCTGCCCAAGGTTGTAAATATTATCGACGGTGATGCGCACCACCGGATGTCCAGCGGCTTCGAGAGCCTCGATAGCCGTGTCCTGCGATTTGTCCGGAGCGCTTTCCAATCGCAGGTAGGCGAAAACGCGATCGTTGCCATAGGTGTCCGGATTTGCGAGCGGCTCACGGTCCACGGGGATAATGCCTTTGCCCACTTTGCCCGTGGATTCAGCGAGCAGTTGTTCGAGCCAGGCCCCCAGATCGTAAATTCCAGGCGAGGCAGCGATGGTCACCTTGTCCCGGCCATGATTAGCCGAAACGCCGAGAATCATGCCCAGCAGCGCGCCAGGATTAGAATCCGCAGGCACGGCCGCCCCGCAAGCCTTCACCATATCCGCCGTGTTATTTAGAAATTTCGCAACATCGATCCCCATAATGGCGGCGGGCACCATCCCGAAATTTGAGAGCGCAGAATACCGCCCGCCAATGCCCGGTACGCCCATGAAGACTTTGCGAAATTTATCGCGCTCCGCCACTTCCTGCAGTTTCGAGCCCGGATCAGTAATCGCGATGAAACGCTTGCCAACTTCGGCCTCGCCAACCTTTTCTTTCACCCGCTCGAAGAAATATTGCTTGTAAATGTTGGGCTCGAGCGTGCTCCCGGATTTACTGGACACGATACATACCGTGCTGGAGAGATCGAGTTTGCTCTCGATGGCTTTGATCTGCGCGGGATCAGTGGAATCCAGCACGTGCAACTCCGGATACCCGTCGATTTTCCCAAACGTCATGCGCAGCACTTCCGGGCACAGGCTGGACCCACCCATTCCCAGAAGAAGCGCATGCTTGAACCCGGCCTGTTTTACATCCGCGGCAATTTCCTGAAAAGTGGCAAGGTGCGCGAGTTGCTCCGCGGTGATTCCCAGCCAGGCCAGCCACTTGCCTTCATCAGTGCCGGTCCACAGAGAAGCGTCGCACTGCCAAAGGCGCCGAACCTTTTCGTTCCTTTTCCAATCGTCTCGCGCGGCGGCAAACGGCCCGGAAAGAGAACCCGGCAGCTTGTAGGTCTGCCGATTTAGACTCACGCGCGCACGCCAGCGGACTTGCCGGTGGCCTCCAGAAGCTCCTTAAATGCGTCAGCGAAAAGTTTTATCCCGTCGACGAGCAGCTTGTCGGTGATTTGCTTCATAGAGATTCCGGCCTTTTCCAGGTCGGACATGGTCTTGAACGCCTGGTCAACATTTTCCGTCAGGCTAGGCCGCAATCTGCCGTGGTCGCGAAAAGCTTCGAAAGTTGCCGGAGGAATGGTGTCCACAGTGTCGGCGCCAATGAGTTCCTCCACATAGATAACATCCCTGTACGCCTTATTCTTTGTGCTGGTGCTGGCCCACAAAAGCCGCTGCGTTTGTGCTCCTTTGGCCTTCAGAGCGTTCCATCGCGGCCCGCTGAATATCTCCTGATACTTTTTATAAGTGACCTTGGCGTTGGCGATAGCCACTTTTCCTTTTAAGCCGTTCAGCAACGCTTGACCGGGATCGGTAGCCAATTTTAACTTTTCGTCGATCAGGCTGTCCGCCAAAGTATCGATGCGGCTCACGAAGAAACTTGCCACGCTGGCGATGTGCGCGATGTCCTGGTTTTTGGCGGCCCGAGCTTCCAGTGCTGCGATGAATACCTCGGCAACCTGTTCGTAAGCGGATTGCGCGAATAGCAACGTGATGTTGATATTGATGCCTTCTTCTAGAAGTTGCCGAATCGCCGGGATGCATTCTTTTGTCCCCGGCACCTTAATCATGACATTGGGACGATTCACCATCTTCCACAAACGCCGCGCTTCCTCGATCGTTTTATCTCTTTCGAGAGCCAGCTCTGGTGAAACTTCCAGACTGACATAACCATCGCGACGACGCGTTTCCTCGTACACCGGCCGGAAAATATCGGCGGCATCCTGAACGTCGCGCACTGCGATTTTTTCGTAAAGCTGTTTGGCATTCAGCTTCTTGTCCTCCGGCGAATCTAAAATGTCGGAGTAAAAATTGCTGCTGGAAATGGCTTTCGCGAATATCGAGGGGTTGGACGTCATGCCCATGAGCCCGTCGTCCTGTATCAGCCTTTTCAGCTCGCCGCCGGTGAGCAAATCTCTGCGGATATAATCCATCCACGGCGACTGGCCGTAATCGAGAAGTCCCTTCAGGGGATTCTTACCGCTCTTGCTAACTTCCGTATCGCTGGTTTTCACTGAGGTGGTCATCTGCAATTCTCCTTCTGACTTATTGTACGCCTGCGGCGCATCACGCGCTTTTCGAGCGCTTACCTCGCCGAACCGCTCACAGCAAACTTCGATTCCAAAGCTTTAACTTTGGCTAAACGCCGGACATGACGATCTTCATTGGTAAACTTGGCGGCGAGGAAGGCCTTCACCAGGTCTTCCGCCAGTTTCACGCCGATGATGCGCGAGCCGAGAACCAGGACGTTCATGTCGTCATGTTCGACCCCTTGATGCGCGGAGTACGTGTCATGGCATACCGCCGCGCGTATACCGACTAATTTATTGGCCGCTATGCTCGCCCCGACACCGCTGCCGCAAATCAGCACACCCCGCTCGGCTTTGCGATCGAGTATGGCCTTGCTTACGGCCTCGGCGAAGTCCGGATAATCGGAAGGATTTTCGTTGAACGCTCCCACGTCCAGCACTTCCAGGTTCAATGATCGCAGCAGGTCCCCCATGGCGACTTTTAACTGGAATCCTGCGTGGTCAGAACCAATGACAATTTTCATTGCCGCTCACTTTCCGATCACTTCCTTCACTGCTGCCACGACCTTGTCGGGTTGGAAACCAAATTTCTTTTGCAGATCCTTCAAAGGTGCGGAGGCTCCAAAAGTATGCATTCCGATAATTTTACCCTTTGATCCCACGTAACGATCCCAGCCCAGAATGGAGGCTTGTTCCACCGACACCCGCGCGGTGACATCGGGCGGCAGCACGCTATCGCGATATTCACGTGATTGGTGCTCAAAAATGTCCCACGACGGCATACTTACGACGCGCACTTTTATTCCTTGACTTGCGAGCGTTTCATGAGCGGCCAGACACAAGGAAACTTCGCTCCCGGTAGCCATCAGTAGCGCTTCCGGCTTGCCGCCCTGCGCCTCAGCGATGACGTACGCACCCTTTGCAACTCCAGACGCTGCGGCGTATTTGCTGCGGTCGATGGTGGGTAACGCCTGTCGAGTCAGTACCAGAACCGCGGGTTCTTTCTTTAACTGCATGATCACCCGCCACGCTTCGATAACTTCGTTGGCATCCGCAGGGCGAATCAACACCAGCCCCGGTACCGCACGCAGTGCAATCAAGTGTTCAATAGGTTGGTGCGTCGGGCCGTCTTCACCTACGCCTATGGAATCGTGCGTGAAGATATAGATCACCGGCACTTCCATGATGGCGCTGAGACGGATCGCCGGCTTGCAGTAATCGGTGAAAATAAAAAACGTCGAGGCAAAGGTACGAATCTTGCACAGCACCATTCCATTGGAGATCGCCGCCATAGCGTGCTCGCGAATACCAAAATGCATGTTGCGGCCGCCGCGAGTTGCCGCTTCGAACTCGCCGGCGCCATCAAAGGTCAAACGCGTTTTCGTGGAGGGATAAAGATCAGCTGCCCCGCCCATAAGCCACGGCACGTTTTTAGCGATCACATTGAGCACCTTGCCGGAAGAATCACGCGTAGCTAGCCCTTTGGCATCCGCCGGAAAACTCGGCATGTCCTTATCCCAACCATCCGGCAAGGCGCGCTGCAGCATTTTGTTGAAATCTTTCGCTAGCTCCGGGAATTCGGTCTTGTAGGATTCGAATTGCTTCACCCACGCATTGCGCAATTCGCCGCCGCGCTTGCCGAGGCCTTTTTTAAATTGATCGTAGACCCCATCAGGTACCAGGAATTTCGCTTCGGGCGGCCAGCCGTAGAATTTCTTGGCAAGCGCCACTTCTTCCTCCCCCAGCGCTTCGCCGTGGGCTTCCTTGGTGTCCTGCCGGTGGGGGGCGCCCCAGCCAATGTGACTGTCGACGATAATCAGCGTTGGTTTATCGGTAGTCTTGCGGAAACCATCGAGCGCCTTTTCCAGTGCCACGGTGTCATTGGCATCGGTGACATGTTCCACGTTCCAACCGTAACCTTTGAAACGTGTCGCTACATCTTCGCTGAATGCCAGGCTGGTGTTGCCCTCGATGGTGATGTGATTGTTGTCGTACAGCCAGCAAAGGTTGGGCAGCTTATGATGGCCGGCCAGCGATGCCGCCTCGCCAGAAATTCCCTCCATCATATCGCCGTCGCCACAGATCGCGTACACGTCGTAATCAAATAATTCGAATCGCGGCTTATTGAAATACGACGCCAGCCACCATCGCGCCATGGCCATGCCCACGCTGTTGGCCACCCCTTGTCCCAGTGGCCCGGTGGTGGTTTCGACTCCGCTGGTCAAACGGTATTCAGGGTGGCCGGGAGTTTTGCTATCAATTTGCCGAAATTTTTTGAGGTCGTCGATGGTAAGCGCCATCGAGCTCAACACGTTACTATCATCGGGATCGACGGCCCTGACTTGCGCAAGATGTATCAGCGAATACAAAAGCATCGAAGCGTGCCCATTGGAAAGCACAAACCGGTCGCGATTCGGCCAGATCGGATCGTTGGGGTCATAGCGCAAATACTTTTGCCACAAGGTATAAGCCACCGGCGCGAGCGCCATCGGTGTGCCGGGGTGGCCGGAATTGGCGGCCTGCACCGCGTCCATCGATAAGGTGCGGATGGTATTGATACTTAGTAGATCGAGGTTAGGCTCGCTCACTCCAGCTCCCGTGGCGGGCAACCAAGGCCCGCAGTCTCGCGCAGGCATTGGATGCACCGACGCAAGATTTAAGTGCGGGAATTCTACGACAAAATGGAGTTACAGGCGGGTAACAAATTAGCCCTGACGCAGATAGCGGCGGTCCAGCCCAAAGGCTCTAGACCTCTGCGCCGCGATGACGCTGGGGGCCGGTATGGACCAATTAATGGAATTGTTGAGCCAGCTTTAATGTGCAGTGACGGCCGAAGCCGTCACATCCTGGGTTGACTCTTGGATGGTCAACATATCGGTGCGGGTTTTATCCCACTCGCGAAGCATCAATCCACTGGCGGTGAAGAAGCGCCGAATCTTCACCGAGTCCCAGCGCAGCACTTCCTCGAGCACCGGTACCAACACGCTCATGGTGTTGTCGCTCAGCACCGTACGCTGCGCGATCCTCGTTATGAATTTTGCCTCCGACACCGCGATCGTCAGACCATCGTGTTGATTCACGTGCATCATGACTGGCAAATCCGAACTGCCGTCGCCCATGTAAATGATGTTGTCGTGGCTGATTCCCAGTGAAGCGCGAATTTCTTCCAACACCGTGATTTTGCCCCAACCAGCCGTCGCGCGAATAATGGACTCCACTTCGCCCGTTTCTTCGTTGTAGCGAAAGCGTGTGCCGAAGATGTGGTCGGCGGGTACGATACCCTCAAGCGCGGACTGAATAATCTCCTGCGGGGCCGCTGAAATCACGTTGAAATGAAAATTGTAGCCATCCGCCAGGGTCTCGAGCGCGCGCGCAAAAAGCGCGACATTGTGCTTCAGGCGAATCCGCTTGCCTGTCTCGACCAAGTGCGAACGCCGCACATGCCGGAACTCCGGGTCGTGCAAAATCAGGTAGCTCAGCTCAGCACCCTGCTGCACCAGGTTCATATGTGATAGGCCGGAAACCTTGTCATGGAACCCGTGAAAACCGATCAGTTCGCTCAAGACCACACCTGAGTCGTTGAAGCTAAGGGTTTGGTCGAAATCACTCGCCAAAAGGTATTGCTTTTGCATGTTCTAGTACTCCTTCTTACTGGAAGACCGCTGCCTGAGCCACCCGGCCCAAGCGCCCTGCATTTCAAGGATATCGTTATTTCAAGGGTTACCGTCACGAATAATTCTGATGGGTGCTATGCGTAAAAAGATTGAACGCCATGTGAACATTATGTTAGATGCGGTGGAATGGTAAATGGCACAAAGCAAGGGAGATGAACCAATGCGGAACAGTATGTCACGGCAAGGCCAGCGGTTCGTTCTAGATACCGTAGGGCAAAAATAAAGCGAAACAAACGCCTGCCCAGCGCTGGCGTGGATTTCCTACGGTTAAGGTAGGAGAAAATCGCTTGTGCGAGTTATCCACAGGCCTATCTCACCGTGAGACTTGAGGCGGTTTTCCAGCTGATCCTCAACGGTATAAGGACTCCCGGTGTCCCCGTGAAGGTACAGCAAGCGGCTTTCAGCGCTGTTTAGAGGACGGGCTCCCCTGCGACCGAATACCGCCAGTTGGTTGCCGGATTCGTCCACCGCTCGGTCACGATCAATGCCTTTTGATATGGCCAGCGCGGGAGTACGTGTGCGCGCCGTCGCGATGAGCTTTGGCATCGGCCGTGGGCTGAACCCAGAAAAATGCGCAGCGTCATCCCAAGGCGAAACAATTTCAATCACCCGCAAGCCATTTTTGCCGTCAGCCACGAAAGCAAATGCGCTGGCAGCCACCATTCCGATTTTCACATCGTTGACATCATTGAGCTGGCCGTCGGCAGCAAACATTTGATCCAGCTTCGGCGCTTCTGGTTTTTCCACATCCACAATCGCCAATCCCTCTTTGCCCGCCGAAATATAAGCATACGTGCGAGCAACATAGATGTTGCGCGCGTCGCTCAGCGGCACGAGTGCATTTGCAACCGGCTTCGGTTGCGCCAGGTCTGTCATATCCAAAACTTTCAGCCCTTTGCGATCCACAACGAACCCATAACGGAACTGAATGGCAATCGCTGCGGGTCCATCGAGAACCGGCGCGCCGATCGTCGCCGCAACGCGCGGCGCCAATGGATTGTTAAGGTCCACAACCACCAAATTCTTGTCGGTGACGATATAAGCGTAAGTGCCCGCAATAGCGAGGCGTCGCGCTCCGGTCAGGATGCCTCCAGGATTAAACGCCGACGCACGCTTGAGAAAATTATTCGCGGGATTGCCATCAAGAAGTGTGCCAACCCCTGGACTCTTCGAATGCAGATCGGGATTGCCAACGATAACCAAGCCTTCTTCTTTATCGGCAACGTAAAGAAACCCATACAACAAATGAATACGCTGCTCCTCGTTTTCCGGGAGGCGCTGCCGCAGAGGATCGATCGCCAGCGTGGACGGGGACGCCACGGCCACCGCGTTTTTCGTGGGCACATAGAAACGCTGACCAATTGGCGACACCGGAGCAGTCACCACCCGTTCTGAAAACCCCTTGTTATCAATATTCGCGATGTCGTAGACCCGCAAACCGCCCTTTCCATTCGCGGTATACGCGTATTCCCCCCGCGCCTGAATATCCAGGATATTCCCGCCGTGTTCCGCGGCCGCTGAGAGTTCGCGATGCCGCGCCACAAATTTTTTGTAATTTTCGGGATACGCGATGCGTTGCAAATCGCTGCCGTAGATGGCTTCAGGCTCATCATGCTCGGCTACCGCAATGGCTTCGAGGCCGCCCTTTCCGGTCGCCACATAGATATAACGCCCCATGAAATTCATGAAGTTGGTGCCCTGCAGCAAAAGCTGTGCCATCCACGCGTTATTGTCGTTCTGCGCGGAAACATGGCAGTCGCTGCACTGTTTGGTTTCCCGCCCGCGCACCGTGTGCGGTACAAATGTGCTGTAGGCCTCTCCGGAAAATCCTGGCGCAGAAATCGTCTGCTGCGTGTAATAGAGCCACTCGCGGTTTGCGTTCTGCGAACTCACCAGTACGGCGCACGAAGACCGTGCCGGCGCGACCCGGTGGCCCGTCACTGTCCCGTCCACTCCCAGCATGAAAATGTCGTCCCGCAGCACCTGGAAGTTGTAGCTCGTGTAGTTGCGCGTAATCAGCCCTTCGTTGTGCAGCATCGGCCGCCGCACATTCGCGGTCATCTGCAGGTGGCACCCGAAGCACGTCGGCGTCCATGACGTATGGCACGAGTAACAGGTCATCGACGAATTGGGATGCGCCAGATGCGTGTCATCCTGCGGCATCTGCGCATCCACCACCCCGTCCTTGTTCACCAGCTTCGCGCGCAGCGATTTCGCGCTGAAGTGCACGTTGCCCGGTGTGACGGAATCCACCGTCTGTACGATTTCCCATTCCTTGTTCGGATCCGTCATCGCGCGTTGGAAGATTCTACCGTCGCGCCGTTCGAAGCGACGCAATCCCCAGGGCGTTCGCAGCCCCTCCAGATCTCTGCCGCGCGGCTCGCCCTGCCGCAGTGCATCCGGCGCCGCAGCCCCCGAAGTAACCAAAGTCGCCTTCTGCCGGATTGTTCCGTGGCAATCCACGCAATCGATTTCCACGGCGGCGCGCGGCTCGCCGTAGACCTTGCCATTTCCGTGATTATCCTGCGCGAAGTGGCAATCGCTGCACTGCATGCCCTTCTCGAGATGAATGTCGGCCAGGTGTACCGCCTTCCCGAACCGTTCGGGATCATCAAACGCAATCTTCTTGCCGTCCTTGTCCAGCCAGTTCCCTTTCCGGTCGTGGCTGAACACCGCGCGAAAAACCCAGCCATGCCCGTGAAAATCCGCGAACTGCGTGGTCTTCAACTCCGAGTTGAACTCTTTGCTGCCGACCTTCTCCAAAAATTTCGCATCGTTCCACAATCCCCGGGCAACTGCTCCGTCCGGATTCCGCAGATACGCCTGATAGCGCTGTTCTTCGGTAGGATTCCGCT
>DATHMG010000059.1:0-5412 GCA_035487275.1 Candidatus Acidiferrum sp.
GAAACGATCTGCCAAATACGGAGGCCATACACTCCGTCCGCTACAAATGCGAAAGCGCTACCCGCCACCATTCCGATTTTCACATCGTAGGCGTCGTTCATTTGCCCGTTCCCGCCAAACTCCTGGTCGGTCTGCGGCTTCTCCGGATTTTCAACGTCCACGATGGACACTCCAAATCTGCCGTTTGCTACGTAAGCGTAGGTCCGCGCCACGTAGACGTTTCTCGCATCCCCGAGCGCAACCCTCCCCTTCGCCGTCATCTTCGGATGCGCCAGGTCCGCTACGTCCATTGTTTTCAACCCGTAGCGGTCCACGACAAACGCATACCGGAACTGAACCGCAATCCCGCGCGGATCATCCAAATCCGGTTCGCCGATGGTTGCCGTAACTTTGGGCGCGAGCGGATTATCCAGATCGACGACGACGAGCGCTTTGTCCGTGAGAATGTAGGCGAATGTTCCGGCCATCGTGATGCGACGAGCGCCGGTAAGAACGCCTCCGGGATTGAACGCCAGGGCGCGTTTCAGGAAATTGTTGGCCGGATTGCCATCAAGTAGCGTGCCCACGCCGGGACTCTTCGATTTCAGATTCGGATCGCCAATGATGACAAGGCCTTCCTCCTTGTCGGCCACGTAGAGGAAACCGTAGAGCAGGTGAATAGGCTGCTCCTCGTTCTCCGGCATCTGTTGTCGCAACGGATCAACTCCAAGCGTGGTGGGCGAAGCTACCGCAAGGGCGTCCTTCGTAGGAACGTAAAATCGTTGGCCGATGGGCGAAACGGGCGCTGTAGTGATTTTCTCTGAGAAATTCTTGTTGTCAATATTGCCGATGTCATAGACGCGCAGGCCGCCGCGTCCGAGAGCTGCGTAAGCGTATTCGCCGCGGGCTTGGATGTCGAGGACATTCCCGGAATGTTCGGCAGCGGCGCCAAGTTCGCGATGGCGTTCAACGAACTTTCTGTAATTATCGGGATAAGCGATGCGCTGCAAGTCGCTGCCGTAAATGGCTTCCGGCTCGTCGTGTTCGGCCACGGCGATCGCTTCGAAGCCTTTCTTGCCGGTGGCGACGTACACGTAGCGGCCCATGAAGTTCATGAAGTTGGTGCCCTGCAGCAAAAGCTGCGCCATCCAGGCATTGTTGTCGTTGGCTGCTGAAACGTGGCAGTCGCTGCATTGCTTCGTTTCCTTGCCGCGCACGGTGTGCGGAACAAACGTGCTGTAAGCCTGACCCGAAAATCCCTCCGCGGAAATCGTCTGCTGCGTGTAGTACAACCATTCGCGATTGGCGTTCTGCGAACTTACCAACACCGCGCAACTGGAGCGCGCTGGAGCGATGCGATGCCCGGTCACCGTTCCATCCACACCCAGCATATAGATGTCGTCGCGCAGCACCTGAAAGTTGTAGGACGTGTAATTGCGCGTCAGCAATCCTTCGTTGTGCAGCATCGGACGCCGCGCGTTGGCCGTCATTTGTAGATGACAGCCAAAACAGGTTGGCGTCCACGATGTATGGCATGCGTAGCAGGTCATGCTGCTGTTGCCGTGAGCGAGGTGGGTGTCGTCCTGGGGCATGGCAGAATCGACGAAACCATCTTTATTGATCAGCTTGGCGCGCAAGGATTTCTCGTTGAAGTGCACATTGCCGGAAGTTATGGTGTCAGCGGTTTGCACGATTTCCCATTCTCTATGTTCATCGGACATGGAGCGTTGAATGAGCATTTCGCCGCGCCATTCGAAGCGGCGCAGTCCCCATGGCGTGCGCAGAGAATCGAGATGACGGCCACGTTCTGGAACCCGAACACCGTTAACGGTGGAAAATGTCTCAGGCGCGGCGGGCCCGGAGGTGACCAGCGTCGCTTTTTGTCGAATGGTCCCGTGACAGTCGATGCAATCGATTTCTACCGCGGCGCGCGGTTCCCCGTAGATTTTGCCATTGCCGTGATTGTCCTGCGCAAAATGGCAATCGTTGCATTGCATCCCTTTTTGCAGATGAATGTCCGCCAGATGCACCGCTTTTGAAAACCGCTCAGGATCTTCAAAAGCTATGGGATGGCCATCCTTATCCAGCCAATTACCTTTGCGGTCATGATTGAAGACCGCGCGAAACACCCAGCCATGTCCGTGAAAGTCGGCAAACTGCGTGGTCTTCAGTGTGGAATTAAATTCCGCGCTGCCAAGCTGCTCCAAAAATTTATCGTCGTTCCACAGGCCGCGCGCCGCGGCACCTTCGGGATTGCGCAGGAGTGCTTGGTACCGTTGCTCTTCGCTGGGATTGCGTTGTTGCGGCGGATACATTTTGTCGCCATCGATTTCGTTATCCCACCACGTCAAGCCGAAATAGGTCGTAACCATGTTCGTTCCCGGATGAATGTGGCAGATCATGCATTGGCTTGAAGGGATGGCGCGGGTAAAAGCGTGCCTGATGGGATGACCGCGTTCCGTCTTGGAAATAGTCGCGTCGGCGGACGCACTCAGTCCGGAATGTCCAAATTTTGCATATTCACCAGAATGCGCCGCGTTCCAATCATTCGCGTAAATCACGTGACAAGCCGAACAGCCGCTGGAGCGGTAATCGCCAGAATGATCGTTGGTTCCCGGAAGGGAAATGACCGGATCGAGGAGCCGCGTTTTTTGCAACCCGAGGAAAACCGGATCGGTCCGCAGCTCGGTCCCAAATCCGCGATCACTCAGTTTATCTTCCGGCTTGCCCGGATCTTCTTCCGCGACCGGATTGCCAATTTCGCTTTTCTTGCGGCCGCCCCGTTCGAACACTCGGAGCACATTTCCCGGCTGCGAAGTTTCCCAGCGATACAGAGGGTCAAGCTCCGGAAGTACGCCTTTAGTTCGAGTTTCTTCCGGAGTTGGCATGGGCGAAGTTGTTATCGCTTCGGGCTTGCCGTTGCGATCGTAACTTTCGCCGAAGCGGGTATTTTTAGTTGGGTAGCCGCCATTGTTGTATAGCGCCGCGCCCCACAGCATGCCCGCATGCGTCATCATGCTGGTCGAGACGGCCCGCGTTTCGCTGGCATGGCAGCCACTCGGTCCACAGGTTTCCCTCGCCACGCGCAAATCGCCGGGATTCACAAATTTTATATATTCGTAAGATTCATTCAGCCACGCGGCGAAAACGCGTTCGGGTACAGCGGTGGTTTTTTTAAAGGCACCATTTTTCGGATGCACATGAGCTTTTTCTTTCGCCGCGTCGTATTCTCCAGAATTGCTAGCAACTCCTACAGCCACACGCGCGGAAGAATTGCCTCCGTGGCAATCGATGCACGCGAGTTGCACGGTTTTTGTCGGGTGCATGGTCGGTTCGTCGGTAACGGTGTGACAGGAGACGCAGCCCGCGGATTTGCGTTGCGCTTCTTCCTGAGATTGTCCCCGCAAGCCAGAGAGCATAGAAGAATTGGTTGACGAATCCTGCCGCGAAGCGGAAACCGTTCCAGCTCGTACGGCCATCCACAAAAATCCCGTCGCCGTAGACATACAAAGCAATAAAACAAAATTCGCCCCTCCACATTGAGGTACGCGACTCCTGATTGTCGCGAAGTTGCGAGCCCCGAAATTCAAAAGCTTTCTCAAAATGTAAATTTCACCGATCCAAATAATGAAAACAGCGTTCTACCTGTATAAATATCTTTGAACCCCTGCCCCGGCTGCAGCGCTGCCGCCCCGCCGGTAAGCACGATATTTTCGCTAAGCGGTGGACGGTATTCGACGCCAAGCCCTAAATCGGTGCCGAGGGTGTGATGGATTGGCGATTGAAACAGAAGATACTCAAGGGCTTCCGTGCGCGCGAATCGCAAAAAGTTAACATTCGCAAAGCCTTTCAGCTTTGGCGTGATATCAAAATCCGCGCCAGCATTGGCAAGAAAAATTCCCGGATTTACGAAGTTAGCCTGGCCTTCCTCCGGGCTGGCGCGCACGGCCGGAACCAGGCTGCCGGGCGACTTGAGTAACACGTCTGAGCCGGTGAGACGAATACTTTCGCGATTCCAGAAACTAAACAAGCCGCCCGCAAAGTTTGGGAGATCTTCAATGGCATCGAAGCCGCGAGCGCGGCCATCGCGCGGGTTGGCATCACCGGAAGTGTAAAAAGTGGAAACGCGATAGCGGATCCAGTCGCGGTCGTAGGACAATTCCACTGCCGCCATCTGCGCATTCACGGTAACGCGCCGGCCGGCGATGGAATTGAAAGTGTCTTCGCCCAGGGCTTGATAAAACGCGTGCGTCAAATTCACCCGCCCGATGTGCCCGCTGCCGAGCCAGCCAAGATATGCAACGCGAATGCCGTGGAGAATCGGCCCCACCCCTTGGCCATGGGGAGTCAGGCCGACCCCTTGGTTGATCACGCTCCCGATGGGCGCAGGCCGCACCAGAAAACCGTTGTCATCGTAATGAAGACTTGGATCGTCCTTATTAAACGCGCCAATAAATTCCGCGGTATATCCGGGGAAAAAGAAATCCTGCAGATAAACATTGCCGAGCATAACTTGTTGATGACGCCGCTCGAAAACAGTATTCAGCCCGCTATTCGTATTTTTCTCGAGCAGATTGAAATACGTCGCATTGTATTCGATGCGGTCACTGTGAAGATTCCCGAAAATACGGAGACCGGCTTGCTCGTCAACAAAAAGAAAGCCTCGAAAGTCAGCATTGAATTGCTGAATCCCGGCGCGCGCAGACACGAAATCATAATTGGAGCTAAGGTCTGCCAGTTTTATTTCCACGAACGCTTCCTGCAACCCAACGTGCGTATCAAACCGATTCGTGCCCGCCCGCACATCCGGGCTGATGATTCCCCGTTCCCGCACCGCCAGATCGTTCAAGCTGATTTCCGGAGTGATTCGAATGCGCCAATCGACCGGCTTGAACGAGGTGTCGCCATGAAAAAGATCAAACGTGAATCGAAATGTCTGGTCGAAGAAACCCTGTTCGCCTTTGCCGAAAAATGTACTGCTGCCAGGGCGCTCGGCGCTCTCGTTGCTGGGCGACGGCACCCGCCGCCCGTCAATAAAAGATTCAGCCGACGCGGTGATATTCAGAAAAGTCTGTTGCCCAAGCAATTTCGGCCAGATGGGCTCATCACCCTTATAGCGATTACGATTGAAGGGATCGTACCAGTGCGATCGTGTGTAGATATATTCGCCTGCTTGCGGGTAGCGTCGATAGTCTGGCTGCGAAAGCGCCCACCGATTAGGAACGGCGTTATAAACATCGGCAACCGGAGGCAGGTAATCTGGCGCGAGTTCCTGAATGTAAACGGGATCGGAATCGAGCCGGTGCCGCAGTTCGCTATAGGTGCCCGCCGTTGCCGCCGGATTGGACGCGGGCGCCGGCCCTAATTCGGGAAGCCGCGGAAGTCGCGAAGCACTTTCTGTTGTGCCCGTCTGTGCTAGCGAAATTTCGAGTG
>DATHMG010000060.1:0-3598 GCA_035487275.1 Candidatus Acidiferrum sp.
TCAGGGTTTCGCAGAAAGACTGATCGCGGATGAAACAAGATCCGCCAGTGATGCTTTGGCGCAACAGATCGGCACTGGCATTGAACTTTCCGGGCGGCGGAAAGATGGGAGCGAGTTCCCCATCGAAATCATGTTAAGCCCGCTCGAAAGTGCTGACGGGATCATCGTCGTCACGGCTGCGATCCGCAATATCACCGTGCGCAAGAAAGCGGACTTACAACTTGTGCAGAAAGTGGAAGAATTAAATCGCTCGAACGAGGAGTTGCAGCGATTTGGCTATGTAATTTCGCACGATTTGCAAGAGCCCCTGCGAATGGTGGCCAGTTACACGCAGCTTTTAGCCAGCCGGTACAAGGGGAAACTCGACACCGATGCGGACGAGTTCATTGGCTTTGCGGTAGATGGATGCAACCGCATGCAGGGGCTGATTCATGATCTGCTCGCTTATTCACGATCAGGCACGGATGGAAAGGTGCTTCACAAAAGATCCAGTGAGAATGCATTGAACAACGCGCTTAAAAATCTAAGCGGCACTATTGAAGAGAGTGGCGCGGTGGTGACGCATGATGCGTTGCCATTTATCACCACGGACGATACGCAACTAGCGCAGGTCTTTCAGAATCTAGTGGGAAACGCCATTAAATATCACGGAACTGAGGTGCCCGCAGTACACATCTCCGCCACCCAGAAAAATCAGAAGGAGTGGACCTTTTCGGTGCGAGATAACGGTTCAGGAATTGAGCCGCAGTACTTCGAGAGAATATTCATACTTTTTCAACGCTTGCATGGGCGCACGGAATTCAAGGGCACAGGCATCGGGCTCGCGATTTGCAAAAAGATTGTGGAGGGATTGGGCGGGAGAATTTGGGTCGAGTCGCAGCTCGGCAAAGGCTCCACGTTTTATTTTGCACTGCCCCAGAGGGATTAAAACTAATGACAACGACTGGAGCGAACTACGCACCGATCGAAGTCCCGTTAGTGGAGGATGCTTTGAGAGGCCGTAAAAGTATTAACGTATTAACGATTTAGTAGCTGACAAAGGGCAAGTCGCTGCAGCAGAGGCCAAGCGGATGAGCAAAAAATCGATCAAAGTACTCCTGCTGGTTGAAGACAACCACGGAGATGCGCGCTTGCTGCGCGAAATGTTCAAAGAGCAGGGCTCGCACGAAACTGAATTGACACACGTGGCGTGCATGGGTGACGCCGAGCAGTATCTTGCGGCGTCTCCGGTTGACATTATTTTGCTTGATCTAGGGCTGCCCGATGCGCAAGGACTTGAGGCCGTGCGGCGAGCGCGTGCAGCCGCTCCGAGCATTCCTCTGGTGGTGCTGACGGCCTTGGACGACGAATCGCTCGCCACTCAAGCGTTACAACAAGGTGCGCAGGACTATCTGATTAAAGGCCAGATCGATATGCGCGGGCTTTTGCGAACCCTGCGCTACTCCATTGAGCGCAAGATCGTGGAAGACGCGTTGTTCGCGGAAAAAGAACGTGCCCAAGTCACGCTCAACAGCATTGGGGATGCTGTAGCCAGCACGGACAACTCGGGGAATATCACCTTCCTCAATGTTGTCGCTGAAAAAATGACGGGCTGGACTTTGCAGGAAGCGGCGGGCCGGCCCATGGCCGAAGTTCTGCGAATCATGGATGCCACCAGCCACGAAACCACGCCGAATCCGATGGAGACGGCAGTTGCGCGAGACGAAACCGTGCGCCTGCCACCCAACTGTGTCCTTATCCGGCGCGACGGATTTGAGACTCCGATCGAAGACTCCGTCTCTCCCATTCACGATAGTAAAGGACAGGCTAGCGGAGCGGTCATCGTTTTCCATGACGTGAGCGCGTCCAAGGCCATGGCGCTACAAATGACTCATTCAGCCCATCACGACTCTCTGTCGGGTTTGCCAAATCGAATATTGCTGAACGACCGAGTTGACCAGGCCATCGCTTCAGCGTCGCGTCACATGAAAAAGCTCGCGGTGCTGTTCTTAGATTTGGATGGTTTCAAACACATCAACGATTCTCTGGGGCATCCAACCGGCGACAAACTTCTTCAATCCATTGCAAAACGCCTGGTTGAGTGCGTGCGCGGCTCGGACACCGTGAGCCGGCAGGGAGGCGATGAATTTGTGATGCTGCTTTTGGACATCGAAGAACCAGAAGATGCAGCGCTGCTGGCGAGAAAAATCCTGCAAGCGGTGGCCGGTTCGCATCCCATCGAGCGACACGATCTTCACGTCACCGCGAGCATTGGGGTGAGCGTTTATCCGGACGACGGCCTCGATGCCGAGACGCTCATCAAGAACGCGGATACGGCGATGTACCAAGCCAAGGAAAACGGGCGTCACAGCTATCAATTCTTCAAACCAGCCATGAACATCAGGGCCGTCGAGCGGCAATCCATCGAGGAAAGTCTGAGCCGCGCGTTAGAACGGCAGGAATTCGCGTTGCACTACCAGCCTAAAATTAATTTGCGGAGCGGAGAAATTACCGGCGCCGAAGCCTTAATACGTTGGACGCATCCTGTCCAAGGTCCCATCAGCCCGGCACGATTTATTCCCGTTGCAGAAGACTGCGGCCTTATTTTGCCGATTGGCGATTGGGTCCTTCGGGAGGCTTGCAAGCAAGCCCGCGCCTGGATGGATACGGGCCTTCCGCTTGCAACCATTGCAGTGAACATCTCCGCGATGGCGTTCCGGCAGGAGAGTTTTCTTGAAAGCGTGTTTGCAACCCTCAAAGAGACGGGCTTGGATCCCACATGTCTTGAACTGGAACTGACCGAAAGCGTGCTCATGAAACATGCCGAGTCTACGAAATCGATACTCGCGAGCCTGAGAGCGGAAGGGATTCACGTTGCGCTTGATGACTTTGGTACGGGTTACTCCAGCTTGAGTTATCTGACGAAGTTTCCCATCGATGCGCTCAAGATCGACCAGTCATTCGTACGCCAGATCACCACCGCTCCAAGCGAGACCACCATTGTGACGGCAGTGATCGGCATGTGCCGAAGCCTGAAGCTGCGCGTCGTCGCTGAAGGCGTGGAAACGCCAGAGGAGCTAGCCTTTCTTCAGGCTCACCGGTGTGACGAAGCGCAGGGATATTATTTCAGCCGGCCTTTAGCGGCTGCGCAATTCGCGCACTTACTACAACTCGGGATTTCAGAAGCTGTTCCTCGTTAAGGATAGGGCTTCCTTTGTGCATCCATGGCAGAGCCTGAAAGAAGTAAGGTATCGGAGTCGGATCGGTCATAGGTAAGAAGGTTTTGGAGCGGCTGGGCGGGAGCAACTCGGCCAAGTCGCAACTGGGCAAAGGCTCCACGTTTTATTTTGCGCTGCCCGCGAGAGATTAAGAAATAATGACATCTATTGGCGAGAACTACGCACCGATTGAAGTTCTGTTAGTCGAGGATAGCCCTGGCGATGTGCGACTGACGATCGAGGCCCTCAAGACCGCCAAAATGCACATTAATTTGCGGGTCGTCTACGATGGTGCGGAAGCTATGGAGTACCTGAGGCACGAGGGCAAGCACGCCGAAGCGCCGAGGCCGGCTTTAGTTCTTCTCGATCTAAATTTACCCAAGAAGGACGGCCGGGAGGTT
>DATHMG010000061.1:0-91354 GCA_035487275.1 Candidatus Acidiferrum sp.
GCCGATGCGCCGAGGCCGGGTTTAGTTCTTCTCGATCTAAATTTACCCAAGAAGGACGGCCGGGAGGTTTTAGGAGAAATCAAGGGAAATCCGTCGTTGTTGACCATTCCTGTGGTGATCTTGACTACTTCGGCGGCCGAAATGGACATCCTGCGGTGTTACCGGCTGCATGCCAACTGCTACATCACCAAACCCGTAGACCTAGTGGGGTTCCTCGAGGTGGTCAAGAGTATCGACAACTTTTGGCTATCGGTGGTCAAGTTGCCACATGACGTGGTGTCGTCGTCGCAGGCTTACTGATAACTGTGTTTTATACCGAGCGGGCTTTCTTCCACTCCAAGGGGGGCAATCCAGTGTTTAGGGTGCGATGGAGGTACGCTTCGGCAAGGGCCGCGGCTCTATCTTTGCCTTCCTGAATGTCACGCACGAATTCGGAAGGCGCGATCCAACTCTTGGTATTCACGTTGTAAACGGAAAACTGCACGCCCTGAGCATTATGCTCGGCAAACAAATGAATATGTTCGCCACCGATTTTGACTTCAGCCCACACGCCCTCAGCCAGCATTCATAGACTGTGGCATGCGTCAGGGTAGAAAGCGCTAAAGTAATGAAAATGAAGAATCGAAGGAGTAACGGGCCAGTGCGCCGTATTTCGATTTCGCACGACGGCGACTGTGTCCTTTCCATTTCAAAACGACACTCGCATTGACGCACGCTTTCACGGATGATATAAATTATTATTCTAGTCGGCACCACATAGCCCACCGTCAACCTCTTCCCGGGTCGGGGAACGGCGTGGCTGCCAACCTGGGGTTCAGGCGACACAATTCGATGCAGGTCAATTCTCACCAATCATGAGAGAACTGTTCTTTCAAGTTGTGCCTATAGTCTTGATACTGCTGGTGTTTTATGCAGTCCTGAGAGTCCTGTTTTTCACTCCTTTGTTGAAGGTTATCGCCGAACGAGAAGCTCGGACTATTGGCGCGCAAAAAGAGGCTGAAGCGGCGCAAAAAGCCGCTGCAGAGAAAGTAAAACAGTACAAGGACGCGCTGAAGCAGGCCCGAACGGAGATTTATCTAGAACAGGAAGCCGCGCGCAAGAAAGTTCTCGATGAGCGCGGCGCACGGCTTAAAGAAGCCCGAGCGAAGACCGCCATCATGGTTAGCGCGGCCAGGGAGCGAATCGCGGCGGAACTCCTGGCCGCCCACCGCGAAATTGAATCAAAAATCACCCCATTTGCTGCGCTGGTAGCCCGGCGTGTGTTGCAACTGACTCGGCCGCCGGCAGCTCCACCGAGAGGATCGCGATGACCGTAAAGTTAGGGCAAACGGCTAAGCTATACGGCAAAGTTGTCGCCTCCGTGCTGTTCTCAGGGCTTTTTGTGGTGCTGAGTGCGCACGCGGAGGAGGGCCCCGGGTCGCAACAATTCGCAGAAAATCTGTTTAAATGGATTAACTTCGCGCTGGTTGCCGGGGTGATCGTGTGGCTGAGTCTCAAAAAGGGCCCGGGATTTTTCGGCCGCCGGGCGGATGCCATCAGCTCGAACATTCAGAAGAGCACCGAAGCGAAAAAGCAGGCTGAACTGCAGCTTCGCGATGCGGAAACGAAGTTGCAAAATCTGGAGAAAGAGGTTGCCGATTTGCGCGCTTCCGCGCAACGCGAATCCACCGCGGAAGCCGAGCGCATACGCAATCTCACGGTAACGGACGAGCAAAAAATTGCCGATGCCGGAAAAGCGGAAGTGGCTGCTGCAGAACGTGCCGCGCGGCTTGAACTGAAGGCTTTTGCGGCGAGCCTGGCTGTCAGTGGCGCGGAATCGCTGCTGCAGAAGCAGTTAACTCCGGCGGCCCAGGAGCAGCTGATCAATAATTTTGTCAAAACCCTTGAGGGGCGGCCCAATTGAAGTCAGCGAGCGTGCAGTATGCCAACGCCTTCGCGGACATCGCCATCGCGCAGGGCGCGCCGCAGACTGCGGTGAGGCAGTTTGCAGATTTTGGCGAGACATTTGCGGGGTCCGCGGAATTGCGCAATTTTCTGAGCAGTCCGGCAGTTGACACCCAGATCAAACACCGGGTGATCGAAAAAATCGTCGCAAAGCAGGGTGCGGGCAGGATCATTCGCAATTTTCTTTTCGTGATTGTCGACCATCACCGCGCGCACATGTTGCCGGAGATTATTGCCGCGGTGCAGGATGTGATTCGGCAGCGCCAAGGGATTGCGGAGGCGGAAATCTCTTCCGCCGTGGAATTGTCGGCTGCGCAAAAAACGGAGCTGGCCAAAACACTTGGTCGCTTGACCGGTAAAAGGATCGAGCCGAAATATTCACTCGACCCGGCACTTCTTGGCGGGGCAATAGCACGTGTTGGCGATACTATCTACGACGGTTCTTTACGAAGCCGTTTGGCGGAAATGCGCGCGCGACTTTCAGAAGAATAGTTTGAGAGTGACTTGGTGGCAGGGCTTTTGGGGGAATGGTTGGTAGCACGCAGTTGGCTTCGCACTAAATAAGTATCAGGAACCTAAAGCGAAGACTTGAATCTAGACGATTCAAAAGAGATCAGGAGCAAGAATGGCCAAAATTAACGCCGATGAAATCAGCAAGATTCTGCGCGAGCAGATCGAAAATTACGAGCAAACCGTTTCCGTAGATGAAGTCGGGTCGGTAATCAGCGTGGGCGATGGAATTGCGCGCGTTCATGGCCTAGAAAAAGCAATGGCCGGCGAGATGCTCGCTTTTCCAAAAAACATTTTCGGCATTGCGCTGAACCTTGAGGAAGAGGAAGTCGGCGTAGTGTTGCTGGGCGAATCGAGCGAGTTGAAGGAAGGCGATGTCGTCAAACGCACGAATACGATTATGTCCGTGCCGGTGGGCGAAGCGATGATTGGCCGGGTGGTCAATCCGATTGGCGAACCCCTGGATGGCAAGGGTCCTATCGAAGCAAAACAACGCAACCCCCTGGAGCGCATAGCGCCGGGCGTGTTGGACCGGCAGCCGGTTCGTGAACCGCTGCAGACGGGTATCAAAGCTATCGATGCGATGATTCCTATTGGCCGCGGCCAGCGCGAATTGATAATCGGCGATCGGCAGACCGGCAAGACCGCGGTGATTCTGGACACCATCATCAATCAAAAGGGCGGCGACGTAATTTGTATTTACTGCGGCATTGGGCAGAAGCGCTCGACGATCGCGCAAGTGGTGAAGACGCTTACGGACGCGGGTGCCATGGACTACACCATCGTGGTGGCCTCCACGGCATCAGAGCCCGCTTCGCTGCAATACATCGCACCATATGCGGCTTGTGCTATGGGGGAATTTTTTCGCGACACCAAGCGACACGCGGTAACTTTTTACGACGATCTTTCGAAGCACGCTCAGGCTTATCGTGAAATTTCTTTGCTGTTGCGCCGCCCGCCGGGCCGCGAAGCTTTCCCCGGCGACGTTTTTTACTTGCATTCCCGCTTGCTGGAACGGGCTGCCAAGCTCAACGATAAACTTGGCGCGGGCTCGTTGACTTCTTTGCCGGTAATCGAAACGCAGGCCGGAGACGTTTCTGCGTATATTCCGACAAACGTCATCTCCATTACCGATGGGCAGATATATCTGGAAGCCGACCTTTTCAACGCGGGCATCCGCCCGGCAATTAACGTGGGAATTTCCGTCAGCCGCGTGGGCGGGAACGCGCAGATCAAAGGCATGCGTCAGGTGGCTGGCTCGCTTCGTTTAGACATGGCGCAATATCGCGATCTGGCGGCTTTTGCGCAGTTTGGCGCTGACCAGCTCGATAAAGCCACGCAAGCGCAACTCGGCCGCGGCCAACGCCTCACGGAAATTTTGAAACAGGATCAGTACGCGCCTTTTACAGTTGAAAAACAGGTGCTTAGTTTGTTCGTGGCTACCAGCGGAGCGCTGGACAGCATTCCGGTTCCTTCGGTGCGTCGCTTCGAGCGCGAATTCCTCGCGTTTGTGGAGACCAACTATCCGGGCATTCTGAAGTCCATCGCGGAAAAGAAAGCGCTGGACGATAACATCAAAAGCGAGATCAAGAAAGCGGTTGAAGCGTTTAAGGAACGCTTTGCCACGGACGTGGAAGAAGCCGGTGAATCGGCAGCGAAGGCTGCGGCGGCTCCAGCGAAGAATCAGGAAGGCGCCGGAGCGGTGGTGACACCGAAGAGCGAAGTTCCATCCGTGAAAAAGGAGGAGACACCGGTAGCAAAGTAATTTGTTCTGCGAATAAGTCTTAAGACATGGCCACCTTAATTGATTTCCGGCGTCGCATCCGCTCGGTGAAAAACACCCAGCAGATTACTCGCGCGATGAAGTTTGTCGCTGCGGCACGGTTGCGTCGCGCGCAGGAAGCCGCTCTGGCTGCTCGTCCCTACGCGGTAGAGCTCGCGCGAGTGTTGCGTTCTACGATGGCGCGCATCGAATCGCCGGAGCATCCTTTACTCGCAAAACGGCCGGAAAACAATATTCTGGTCATCGTGCTTACCGGCGAACGCGGCCTGGCCGGTGCGTTTAACAGCAACGTGCTGCGCAAGGCGCATGAATTTTTCCGTAGTCATCCGGGCAAGAAAATTACAACGATTCCGGTCGGAAAAAAGGGCCGCGATGCGCTGCGCAGAGCGGGTTTCACGTTTGCCGCGGAATATGTGAACGTGCTGGCACGCGTGGACTTTCGAACCGCGCGAGAGATCGCCAATCTTGTCGCAGAGCTGTACGTAAAGGAAGAGATTGATTCTGTTTACATTATTTTCAGTGAATTCAAAAGCGTGATGGTTCCCATTCTAACGGTAGAGAAGCTACTGCCCGTGGAAGCTTTTCGCGAAGATGATATTGACAAAACTGCTGAGGGCGAGCGGGAAAACAAGAAACCCGGCGAGTCTAGCAAAGCTCCCATCGATTACATATATGAGCAGCCCGAAGAGCAAATTCTGGCCAAGCTCCTTCCGCGATACGTTGAAACGCAAATTCTTCGCGCCATGCTGGAATCTTCCGCGGCTGAACACGCCGCACGCATGACCGCCATGGAAGCAGCCACTAACAACGCGAGTGATGTGATCGAAGCGCTCACGCTACACATGAATAAAGTACGCCAGGCAGCTATTACCAAAGAAATTATCGAAATTGTCAGCGGCGCCTCGTACGGCGCTTAGGAGAAAGCATGGCGGAAAAACGCGAACACATGGGACGAGTGGTGCAGGTGATCGGCCCTGTGCTGGACATTCAATTTGAGGCGGGGCACCTGCCGGCGATTTACAACGCCGTGCGCATCACCAGCGAAGGCTTCAATACTCCAGAGCCGCTGGACGTCACCGCGGAAGTGCAGCAGCATCTTGGCGAGGGCCGCGTGCGCGCGGTGGCCATGGAACCGGTTGAAGGCATGGTTCGCGGCATGCCCGCGGAAGATTTGGGACACGGCATCACTGTGCCGGTTGGCCGCGCCACGCTTGGGCGGGTGATGAATGTGCTAGGCAAGCCGGTGGACCAACTCGGTCCGATCAATAGCCCCACGCATTATCCGATTCATCGCCCCGCGCCTCCACTGGAAGATCAATCCACCGGACTCGAGATGTTCGAGACGGGTATCAAAGTCGTCGATTTGATGGAGCCGTATGTAAAGGGCGGAAAAATTGGATTGTTCGGCGGCGCTGGCGTCGGAAAAACTGTTTTGATTCTGGAGCTCATCCACAACGTGGCCATGCAGCACGGCGGACTTTCGGTGTTTGCTGGAGTGGGAGAACGCACTCGCGAGGGCAACGACCTTTGGCTGGAAATGTCGGAGTCGGGCGTAATCGTTCCGGGCAACACGGAAAAATCGCGCGCCGCATTGATTTATGGGCAGATGACGGAACCACCTGGCTCGCGTCTTCGCGTAGGGCTCACGGGACTCACGGTGGCGGAATATTTCCGCGACGAAGAACATCTCGACGTGTTGCTCTTCATCGACAATATTTTCCGCTTTGTGCAAGCAGGCGCGGAAGTTTCCGCGCTTCTCGGGCGCATGCCATCGGCCGTGGGATATCAACCCAATCTCAATACCGAAATCGGTGAGCTGCAGGAGCGTATTACTTCTACGAAAAATGGATCCATCACCTCAGTGCAGGCGATTTATGTGCCGGCCGACGACTATACCGACCCTGCGCCAGCGGCAACTTTTGCGCACCTGGATGCCACTACCAACCTCAGCCGCCAGATCGTGGAACGCGGCATTTACCCGGCCGTCGATCCGCTGGCCAGTTTTTCGCGCATTCTTGATCCGCGCATCGTGGGAGCTGAACATTACTCGGTGGCTCGCGGCGTAAAATCCATTTTGCAGCGCTACAAAGATTTGCAGGACATCATCGCCATTCTCGGTATCGAAGAACTTTCCGATGACGACAAGCGCACCGTGGCGCGCGCCCGCAAAATCGAAAAATTCCTGTCACAGCCGATGTTCGTAGCCGCGCAGTTTACCGGACTGGAAGGGAAATACGTGAAGATCGAAGACACCGTGCGGAGCTTCAAGGAAATCGTGGAAGGCAAATACGACGATGTTCCGGAACAGGCTTTTTACATGGTGGGTACGAT
The DNA here is from genome assembly GCA_035487275.1 of Candidatus Acidiferrum sp. Taxonomy (GTDB): domain Bacteria; phylum Acidobacteriota; class Terriglobia; order Acidiferrales; family UBA7541; genus Acidiferrum. The sequence continues at coordinate 6,569 of DATHMG010000061.1, forward strand.
TGACGAGGCCTTGAAGAAGGCTGAAACCATGAAGACTAACGCCTAGAGCGGATTATAAAAGAACAAGATGCTTCCCGAAGCCATCGAGCTGATCGTGGTTACGCCGCAGCGGCAATTGCTGTGTGAAAAAGTTGCCAGCGTGCAACTTCCCGGCGCGAGTGGTGAGCTTGGCATTCTGCCTGGTCACGCGCCGCTGATCACGGAACTCGGCAACGGTGAACTGAGTTACAAAGCGTCCGGCGGCGGCGAGCCTATTGTTCTTGCGGTGCTCAGTGGGTTTGCGGAAGTTTTGCCCGATCGCGTGACGGTGCTGGCGGAAACCGCAGAGCGTCCGGAAGAAATCGATGTGGAGCGTGCCAAAGAAGCTCTTGCGCGGGCGGAAAAGCGCCTGGCGTCCACGGATGCGAATGTGGATTGGGATCGCGCGACGGTCGCGTTGGAGCGCGCTCTTGTTCGCATTAAGGTGGGCGCTATCCGGCGCCGAGTGCACACCCACAGCATCTGATCTCTCCTTTGGGTTAAACTGTTATAGAAGTTCAATGGGCTAACCCCAGGTATTCCTACCACCCAAAGGACAATAGTTTTCATGGAAACCATCACGATGTACACCACCGCCTGGTGTCCGGATTGCCGCCGGGCTAAATCGTTTATGAAAGAACGCGGAGTGGAATTCCGGGAAGTGGATATCGAGGAAGATCCCACGGGCGAAGAAATCGTCATGCAAGCCAACAACGGCAAACGAAGAGTTCCAACGCTGCGGGTAGGTGATCGCTATTTTGCGTGCAGCCCGTTCAATCCGGTGGCGCTGGCTTCAGAACTGAAAATCCCGCTAAATAAATCTTAAACCTCGGCTAGAGTCCTAACGCGCGATCAATTTACAGCCGCTCCACGAGTCCAAACTCCCGAGATTTGCATGGCTTGGTCCAACAGTACGAGGTCCGCATCCGCGCCTACGCGTAGCGCCCCCTTTTTGAACTCCACGCCAAGCAAGCTAGCTGGGTTTAGCGTGAGCATGCGGGTGGTGTCAGCAAACGATTTGCCCAGCGCCATGACGTTTCTCAGAGCCTTGTCCAGCGTTAGGGTGCTGCCGGCTAATTTTCCTTCAGAGTTTCGGCACACGCCGCCGGCAACCGTTACCTCAAATTGTCCCAGCATGTATTTTCCGTTGGGCATTCCCGTGGCGGAAACACCGTCGCTGACCAAGATTACGCAGTCCGCGCTCTTGGCTTGCAAGAGCAGACGCATCGCCGCTTCTTCCACGTGGACGCCATCGGCAATCAATTCGGCGGTAATGTTTGGCGTGGTGAGAATGGCGCCGATAACTCCGCTGTCACGGTGTGAAAATGGCCGCATGGCGTTATAGACATGCACCGCGTGATGTGCGCCGTGGGAGATGGCGGCGCGAGCTTGCTCGTAGGTTGCGTCGGTATGCCCGATACCAACGACCATTCCAGCTTTTATAGCGGCGTCAATACAGGGCATGGCGCCGAGCAATTCTGGCGCGAGCGTCAGAATCCGCGCGTTTCCACCCGCAGCGGCGACAAACCTGGCCAGCAATTCCGCCGAAGGAAGTCTAAGCCACTCGGCGGGATGCACGCCGCGCCTGACCTCGTTCAAGAATGGTCCTTCGAAATGTATGCCCAGCACCTCCGCGCGCGGCTCGTGAGGTTCATGTTGCATGGCGATATATTTGGCAATGCCCTCGGCGCTCCGGCAAATATCATCCGCGCTGGCGGTCACTGTGGTGGCCACGAACGAGGTGGTGCCGTGGCTAGCGAGGGTCCTGGCGACAACGCTCAACGCTTCCGGCGTGGCTTCCATCACATCGCGTCCGCCGGCGCCGTGGATGTGCACGTCGACGAATCCGGGAATGGCAAATTTATCGGTGGCGGAAATTTCCGCGGCACTGTCCGGGAGGTTCATCCCTTCGCGTGGGCCGATCAATTCGATGACGCCGTCGCGCATGAGTATTCCGGCATCCGCGATTTCGCCTGTGGGCGTGACCGCCAGTTTGGCGTGAATCAGAGTGGTAGTCATGGCAGCAGTACATCGTAGCGGAAACGTTGCGTTGCACAAAACGGGTCTACTTCTAAAGAGCGCTGCACAAACAAAAAGGAGGACTCTAGCGAGTCCTCCCTTTCGTGATCAGAATCCGACTCTCAGGCGGCGCTGATCTTTGGTGCAATAGGTCGAACCTTGTTAGCTGCTCGCTGCGGTTGTGCTGGCGCTCGACGTGGCCCCTGCGGACTTAGGAAGACTCAAATAGCCTGTGGCTCCCGTCTTGGTCACTTTGTTAATTACCAGTTCGAGTGCCGCACGGCTTCCGCCGGTATAGAAGAAGATAGGCTCGTTCACGGAGCGGTCCTTCTTCTCGAAGCTCTTGTCATCGGCCAGCACATCCACGGTGTAGCGGTTCTTTTTTACGTTGGTAGATTTCAGCTGGACTTGAATGCCGCCGACTTTTTGCGGCCCGCTCTTGCGCGTCAAGGCAAATTCAAAATAGTCACGCTGGCCCATGCGACGGAGTTGATCGATTTCATCGTGGTTACGAGCGATGAGCGTGCCCATTTCGCTGCGCGCCATTTGAATGCTGTTCTTGGTGGCGTCCAGATCGCCCTTCACGCCAGTCACGTCGCCATTCAGCCTATTGACATCGTCAGCGCTCGCTTTGGTTGCCAACTCCGAATTGACGGAGCTTTGCAAACCGCTAAGCTTCTTCTCATATGCTACCGTTGCGGATTTGGTTTGCTTGCGCGCTGCGATCAACTCGGATTGCGTCACGTTGAGTTTGTTGGTCACCACTTTCAGATCGCTCTGAAGCTGCTGATTTTGCTCCTCTGCTTTCGCCAAACGCTGGCCGAGGGTGTCAGTGGCCTGCTTCAGAGACGCTTGGGTTGACTGCTCAAGATTGTTAGCGTGACTGATTGCGCTCCACCCTACTCCCAGCCCAATCAACGACAAAATCGCCACGATTGCTACCGCCAGCGCCACCCAGCGCGGGGCTTCAGTTGTCTGCACCACCGGTTCCTGATATTCACTCATGTTGAGGTCTCCTCTTTCTACGGCACCCACCCGGGCTCGCCAGATACATGGAACACTGCATATCGTCGGCCAACTTCCCTGTATGGCTGCTGAAGGAGGCAAGGCCAGCGGCTACAGTTACATAGGCAACGTCAGGGGAGGCATGAGAGGGGGACTGATGGTACTAGGACCAGTAAAGCTTACACGGTCCGTTACACACACGTAAAAACTGCCAATGGAGTGTCATTTATGGAGAGTATGGCAGAACCTCTTTTGGCAGAGAAATCCAGAGGAAGACACACAAGTTTCTGCTATAAATTACTCTTAGGTAAGGAGTTATTACTAAGCGGCCCGGCTAGCAGTAGCCGACTCTCCGGTCAGGCCCGACCCAAAGTAGCGATCCAAGGTATGGGTTGCGGCCTCCAGCACCAACCGGCAATCGGCGCACCCGCTCAGATGCGCAGAGATCTCGTCTTCCACATTCGGCGACAATCTGTGTTCTAAATACCAGCAAATCAAATGGATAGTGTCTCGACAGCTCATATTCCCTGTCTTCCTGAACGCCCCTGATGTTGCATGCACCGTGACCTCAGATAGTGCATCCCGCGCACCATATTTTGTTGGATGCTGCGAAGAACGCAAGGCGGTGAATTTTATGTGCTTAGCGAAAGTGTGCAAAGAAATGGACAAAGTGCTGGGGCAATATTTACGCACTCGAGGCTTCACACAAATCGCCAATACTGGAGGGTCTTCCTCCCCTACTCCTCAGGAGCGGCTGGGGACTATGGTCAAGTCACGCAGTGCGGCGATGCGATCCGCCAGCGGCGGGTGTGTGCTGAACAGCGAGGACAAAGTGCCGCTGCCGAACCACGGTTTCACGATGCATAGCGCAGCCGTCGACGGAGGAAGGCTTGTTGTGGGAATGCGCTGGTTGTAGGCTCCCAGCTTTTGCAATGCGCTGATTAGTCCGTAAGGCTGGCCCACCATGCGAGCCCCGGTCTCATCGGCCGAATACTCCCTTGTGCGAGACAGAAAAAGCTGCAGGATCAGTGCGGCAATGGGTGCCAGGAAAATCATAAGAAGCGCGGCAAGACCACCGCCACGTTCGCGGTCGTCATCGCCTCCGCTAAGTCCGCCAAAAATCATGGCAAAGCGTCCCATGGACGCGAGATACGTTATGGCGCCAGCGATGGTAGCCGCGATAGAGCTGGTCAGTATGTCGTAGTTGCGCACGTGGGAAAGCTCGTGCGCGATGACGCCTTCAAGTTCCTCGTCGTTCATCAATTGCAGCAAGCCTTCCGTTACCGCCACCGAAGCGTGATGAGGATTTCGACCGGTGGCGAAGGCGTTTGGCGCGGCTTCGGGAATTACGTAAAGTTTGGGGACTGGCAAGTTGGCCTTCGCTGCGAGTCTTTCCATCACCGCGTATAGCCGCGGGACTTGTTCTCGCGTAACCGGCTTCGCTCCGCTGGAGGCTAGCGCAATTTTGTCTGAGAAAAAGTAAGAGATGCCGTTCATCAGGACGGCGATCGCCAGCGCGATTTTTAATCCGTTCTGTCCGCCAATCGCGCCGCCGACAACGACCAGCATGACGCTTAGCAGGATCAACAGCACACCTGTTCGCAAGATTTTCATAAGGGTTCCACCATTTACTACGCACAACTGACAAAAATATTTCGCGGTGAGAATAGCGGAGCTATTTCGATGAGCGAAACGGCCCCGCTCCTGGATTAGATTCACGCCGCAGCCGCGGGTTGTTTTTCCGCAACGACGGTGAATTGCATCTTCTCTCCCGAAGGATCGCGATCCACGCGAATGCGTTGGCCAGGAAGCACTTTGCCTTCCAGGATCAGCAATGCGAGCGGATCCTGAATCAAGCGCTGAATCGTGCGTCGCAAGGGTCGCGCGCCATAGGCTGGATCGTAGCCCTCGCGGAGAATCAGTTCTTGAGCGGCGGGAGTCAGCTCCAGTGTGATTTGACGTTCCGCGAGCAGCTTCTCCACGCTCTTTAAGAGCAACTCGACGATCTTTCCGAGCTGTTCCTTGCCCAGCGGATTAAAGACAACGATTTCGTCGATGCGATTGATGAATTCTGGCCGGAACGCCGCACGCAATGCCTCCATGGCTTCCTTACGGGCCGCCTCGGGATCATTTCCTGCCAGCTCGTAAATCGCCGCGGAGCCGACGTTGCTGGTCATGACTAAAACGGTGTTTCGGAAGTCCACAGTGCGGCCCTTGCCATCGGTCAAGCGGCCGTCTTCGAGAATTTGCAGGAGCACGTTGAATACGTCGGGATGGGCCTTCTCGATTTCATCGAACAGAATAACCGAGTAAGGATGGCGGCGGACTTGTTCCGTCAATTGTCCGCCTTCTTCGTATCCCACGTATCCTGGCGGCGCGCCAATGAGCCGCGAGACACTATGCTTCTCCATGTATTCGCTCATGTCGATGCGAATCATGAGCTTTTCGTCATCGAACAAAAATTCGGCAACGGCGCGAGCGAGTTCCGTCTTGCCCACGCCGGTGGGGCCCATAAAAATAAAGGATCCGATGGGCCGTTTGGGGTCTGACAAACCGGCACGGTTTCGCCGCACGGCGTTGGCGACGCGAGCGAGTGCGTCGTCTTGGCCCACCACTCGCTGGCGCAATCTTTCTTCCATGTGCACGAGCTTTTGCACTTCGCTTTCCAGCAAACGGCCGGCGGGAATTCCCGTCCATTTGCTCACCAGTTTGGCGATGTCTTCTTCGTCGACTTCTTCTTTCAGCATGGGCGCATTTTTTTGCATAGCAGCGAATTGTGTCTCCGCCTGTTTTAGCTCGCGTTCAGCCGCAGCCATGCGTCCGTAGCGGATCTCCGCCACCTTAGCCAATTCTCCGCTGCGCTCGTATCTCTGCTCTTCAGCTTTGAGCTGTTCGATTTGTTCCTTCAAGGCGCGGATTTTCTGGATAGCTTGCTTCTCAGATTGCCAGCGGGCTTTGCGGGCACTCGAATCTTCCTTGAGCCTTGCCAATTCTTTTTCAATTTGCGTACGGCGCTCTTTGGAATGCTTATCAGTTTCCTTCAGCAATGCCTGGCGCTCGATTTCGAGTTGCATGATGCGCCGTTCGATTTCGTCGATCTCCACAGGAAGGGAATCGATCTGCATGCGCAAACTGGCGGCGGCCTCGTCGATCAAGTCGATGGCTTTGTCGGGCAAGAATCGATCAGAAATATAACGGTGCGACAGAGTAGCTGCAGCGATAATTGCCGCGTCCTTAATACGCACGCCGTGATGGACCTCGTAGCGTTCTTTGAGGCCGCGCAGAATGGAAATGGTGTCCTCCACGGTGGGTTCCTCAACCATCACCGGCTGGAAGCGACGTTCGAGCGCAGGATCCTTTTCAATATATTTTTTGTATTCGTTCAGGGTGGTGGCACCGATCGCGCGCAGTTCGCCGCGTGCCAGTGCTGGTTTCAACATATTCGACGCGTCCATGGCACCTTCAGCCGCGCCTGCGCCTACCAGCGTGTGCAACTCGTCGATGAACAGAATGATCTGTCCTTCAGCTTGACTGATTTCCTTTAATACCGCTTTCAAGCGATCTTCGAATTCGCCGCGATATTTAGCGCCCGCGACCAGGGCAGCAAGATCGAGTGCTACCAGGCGCTTGGTTTTCAACACGTCTGGCACGTCGCCGGACACGATGCGTTGCGCCAGGCCCTCTACGATGGCGGTCTTTCCCACGCCGGGCTCACCAATCAGAACAGGATTATTTTTCGTCCTACGCGCAAGAATTTGCATTACACGGCGGATTTCTTCATCGCGCCCGATCACCGGATCGAGTTTCGAACGCCGAGCCAGTTCGGTAAGATCGCGCGCGTACTTTTCGAGCGATTCGTAGGTCGCTTCGGGATTTTGCGTAACCACTCGTTGTGAACCGCGCACACTTGTGAGTGCTTGCAGAATTGTTTCGTGCGACGCGCCAAGGCGCTTCAGCAGTTGTCCCGCGGGGTCGCGATCCTCATTGGCAATGGCCAGGAATAAATGTTCGGTTGAGACGTACTCATCCTTAAATTTCTCCGCTTCTTTAAACGCCCGATCCAACACGCGGTTTACTGCGGTGCCCATGTGTTGCTGTCCGAAGCCTTGCACCTTGGGCAGGCGCGAGATTTCGCGCTCGATTTCCTGGGACAAGGCTTCGGGGCGTATGCCTAGTTTCGTAACCAGCGGCGGTACAACGCCGCCCTCCTGCGCGACCAACGCAGCAAGTAAATGTACGGGCTCAATCTGCTGGTTTTCATGGCGGGCCGCTATTTCCTGGGCCTCTTGTACGGCTTCCTGGGCCTTTAGGGTCATTTTGTCAAATCGCAACATTTGCTCCTCGCTTCTTCAGTCTCAAACACATCTTCGATGAACAGAACCAGCCATTTGACTCAAGCGACTTCAATGGAAAGCAAAAGGGCTGGCCACCTTGCCAGCCCTCGCACTCAAGCCGAAATGTAGGCTGGTATCACTCTAGTGCTTAGCTCCCGCTCCCGCAGCGGCCGCGGCGCCTGCCGGCGTACTGGTTGCCTGTGTGCCGATGTTGACTTTAATCTGCTTGGGCTTAGCTTCCTCGCGCTTCGGAATGTGCAATGTCAAGACGCCGTTCTGATAGTCGGCCTTGATTGCCTCGGTGTTGACGGTATTAGCCAGTGAAAAGCTCCGCGCAAACGAGCCATAGGCGCGTTCAACTCGAAGATAGTTGCCGTTGTTCACCTGCTTTTCGAATTTCCGCTCGCCGCGAATGGTCAATATATTGCTTTCCACGCGGATGTCGAGGTCTTTGGGATCTACGTCCGGGAGATCCGCTTTTACGATCAATTCATGCTCGGTTTCCATAATGTCGACTGCGGGTGCCCAAGTCGTGAGGTTGGATTCCTCCTGGCGATTGAAGCCCTCGCCGAACATGCGGTTCAGTTGCTCATGAAGAGTGGTTGCGCCACGGAAAGGTTCGAAACGGTTCAAATTAGCCATGTGTTTGCCTCCAATATCGGTGGTAATGTGACTGCAGACGCAATATACAATCTGCGTTCCTTATTGTCAACAAATAAAAATTGTACCTGTATGTTACCTATTATCAGTATAATACGTTGATGTTGGGCATTATTATGTCGTTGCTCCCAGCTGATGCGAATGAGCTAGACATGAGAGCCTGCTAAACTTGTGCGCCATGCAACTGTCCGAATTCGATTACGCGTTGCCCGGCCAGCAAATCGCGCAATACCCCCTAAAAAATCGTGATGCCTCGCGGATGCTCGTCCTAGATCGTGCCTCTGGCGGAGATAAAGATGGCTTCTTCGCTGATCTGCCGGGTCTTCTGCGTGGAGATGAATTGATCGTCGTGAATAACGCCCGTGTTATCCCGGCGAGGCTGCTGGGACGACGGGTGAACGAGACTGCCGCGGACGACTTAAAGGAATCCTCACCGGCCGACGGTGAAATCGAAATCCTGTTATCGCGCCAGCTAGATGACGTCACTTGGGAGGCACTAGCTCGACCTGGCAAAAAACTTCATGTTGGCCAACGAGTGCAATTCGGCGCGGGCGAGTTTGAAGCGGAAGTCATCGCACATGGCAATCAGGGTCAGCGTACCTTGCGGTTCTCTTCCGGCAAGGGTGCTGCAGTAAATGACGAGATTAACCGGCTGGGTCATGTGCCGCTTCCGCCATACATTGGTCGCGCCGAGGAACCTTCTGACCGCGAACGTTACCAGACGATTTTTGCCAGCCAACCCGGTGCGATCGCCGCTCCCACTGCGGGGCTACATTTCACCCCAGAAATTCTCGAAAAGATTCGAGAGCGTGGGATTGAAATTTGCGAGCTGACGTTGCACGTCGGGCTGGGAACTTTTCAGCCCATTCGAACGGAAACATTGGAAGCGCATGTGATGCACAGCGAAGCGTACGAGATTCCGAGGAAGACGGCGGAGCGGATCTGTAGCGCCAAAAGCGCCGGGCGACCCATCCTGGCAGTGGGTACGACCACAGTGCGTACTCTAGAAGCTGCGGCCCTTCGCGCAAACGAAGCAGATGCTGGTCAACTCCTGACCGCTGGCAAAGCGGAAGCGCGTCTTTTCATAACGCCAGGATTTCGCTTTCAGGTGGTTGACGCCCTGCTAACCAACTTTCATCTCCCTCGATCGACGCTACTAGCTCTGGTTTGCGCGCTAGGCGGACGTGAACGAATCTTGAGCGCCTATCGTCACGCGGTGGCGGCTGGATACCGATTCTACAGCTATGGTGACTGCATGTTGCTTCGCTGAATGGCAGATGAAAGGAATTGAAAGTTACGACTCTGAGTGCAGGGCCGGCAATCCAAATGAACTGCCAGCGCAGATAGCCAAGATGAAAAGTGGAAAGAGCGAAAGGGAAGTAAACGTTGGGTCGACTTCCCTATCGCTTCGATTGAGAAGAATCATTGGCCTTCTTCGTTACTCGCTGAGGATGAAGACGCGCTTTTGACCGGAAAAACGGACTTCTTTTACTTGTCCGTTATCGCCAAGCAGCACCGCGTCGTAGTTTGATTTGGCGTCGCGATCTTCCCAGCGGCCTTCGGATTCCGCCACGGTGGTCTTGTTCTTGATGACCGTCGCTTTGTTGCCGTCAATCAGTAAACGGTATTCGCCGGCTTTCAAATCAGCCTTGCCGACTTTTGCGTTTTGAGAAATGTTGATGGTCTTAGATAACGGTTTGGAAAAAGCCGGCATTGTTGATGCTACCAAGGCGGCAACGAATGCGGCGCTGCGTACCAATGATTGGATTTTCATGCGTGTCATACTCCCTTTCGAGAATCGAGTCAGCCGCCGGGCTGTAGCTGTCGGCAAGACAGTTGACACGCAATGTAAGGGCGAGTAGTCTCGCCGCCAGACACCTCTACTTCCTGGACTAACGGCCGGAAAGACTGCGTGTCACGGCCCCGCGGCTGCCACCGCGGGGTTTTTCATATCTAACCTGGAGCAGCCCCGAAACCAGCTGCACTGGTATAGACGAATGCACACCTGCGAATGTTTCGCACATTACAGAACAAGCTGCAAAAATGTTGCGTAGGCGTGGGCCAATTTGGGTTTTCGAAAATGAGAATTGCGCTGAGGAATGCAATTCTTGCGCCGTACTTGCACCGCACTTGGTAAACAATTTGTAAAACGTGCCACTTTAGAACTGGGCTCATCTAAATGAGCTATAGGTTTGCGAGCAGCAATGGGTACATTCGCGATTTTTGACCATGAGAACAACAATGCGAAAGCAATCCCAATTTGAATTCGGCTTCGTGCATCGTTAGGCCGCTTCATCTATACTCAGGTGCACTTTTTTGGGGCCATTGATGCGGATTCTCGTTCTCAGCGATCTTCACGCGAACATGACTGCGTTCGAGGCGGTCCTTCAAGCCGCCAAGGACCGTTGGGATCGATCCGTGTGCCTTGGCGATGTGGTCGGTTATGGGCCCGACCCTAACGAGGTGACGGCTCGCCTTCGTGAATTAGGCACGTACACTATCCGGGGCAATCATGACAAAGCTATCTCGGGATTGATGGTTGCCGATGATTTCAATCCGGTCGCTAAAGCTGCTGTTGACTGGAGCAATAGCGAACTAGAACCCGGACACCTGGAATGGCTAACGAACCTTCCGCGGGGACCGGTCACCAGCGACGGCATCGTTCTCGTGCATGGGGCGTTTCAAGATGAGGACGAGTATGTTTTCACTCCTGCTCAAGCGCTTGAAGGGCTGCTCGATTCCACCGCGGAAGTGACTTTTTTTGGTCACACTCACCACCAGGGCGGATTCTCCTATCTAAATTCCAAGCTGGAAGTTTTGCAGATTCATCCGCGCATTAACGAGTCGTTCGCGCCTTTGCGGTTAGAGCCGCCGCGCAGGTATTTGTTGAATCCGGGCTCCGTCGGGCAGCCGCGCGACGCGGATCCGCGGGCCGCTTTTGCCATCGCCGATCTCGAACATCAGACAGTGGAGTTCTGGCGTGTAGAGTACGATATAGCCGCTGTGCAGCAGCGCATGCGCAAAGCGAGACTTCCGGAGGCGCTGGTGCAGCGCCTGATTGTGGGACGTTAAGCCTGCGGATGCCGCACGGTAGGCAAGTAGCGGATTAATTCTCGAGTCATGTCAACTTCATTTTCAATTCCACCATCGCAGAATGACCAAAGCACCGGCAAAACGCGCCGCATTGTTGTCTTAGCAGTTTCGATAGTGTTTCTGCTGCTGGCATTTTTTCTCTGGCGAGAATCCTCGAAAAAGATTCAGCCGGAGGCAACAGCATCGCGAGATACAGTGGGGACGGATGAGCGCGCTTATACGTCCAAAGTTGGCGTGGATCATGTTGAGATTAGCCGAGCGGAGAATTTTCTGCACCAGGAAGTCACTACGATTTCGGGAGAAATCAGTAATGGTGGAGATCGTTCGCTCGCCGGCGTAGAGTTGACCATCGAATTTTACGACGACCTCAATCAGATCGCGCAACGCGAAACGCGCAGCTTATTTGGTCCTCCGGGCCCACCTATTCCTCCCGGAGATCATCGCGAATTTGAAGTTTCCTTCGAGCACATTTCGTCGGCCTGGAACATGCGGCAGCCGGTTATCAAGGCAACCGCGGTGCAATTCGCTCCCGCAAAATAATATCTATAAAATTACATACTTTATTTATGATCGGCGCGATGAAATTGCCTGCAGAACTGGAAGCCGGCCTTCGCGAATTTGCTTCCGCCGGCCCGCGGAACTTTGTGAAAATGGCGACCGCCTCGCCGCCGCTGTCCAAACTGTCCTGGCAGGTGCGCGGTTCCGACGAGAAGCTGCTGCTAGACATCTGCTCTGAGCAAAACAACCTGACCCGCCGGGTTCTTGCAACTACCGATCATTCCAACGCCCGGCTGGTTCTGGACCTCGAACGTTTTGGCCGTTCTCGTCCTGATCGGCTGGAGTTTGTGCGCATCGAGTTTGAGCGTTCCGCGCGGGAATTGTTGCGCGAAGAATTGCGCGAACGGTTAAAGGGACTTTTAGCCTGTCAATTTCGCGATAAGACCGTCGAGTCCGCGAGGATTTCCGCAGACCCTGAGCATTCTTTGTCCAGCAACTATGTGCGCGGATTGTCCAAGCGTGGTTCGCGCTAAGGCAGTTCTGGCCACGCCGGATGGCGAATCCCAAGACACCATACACAACTGCCGCACATTTGCATTGCTATGGATGGATCGTCTCTGCAATAGAACTACCGTAGAACTGTCGAGGGTGTTCGCTTGATCGTCCCAAAGGCGGCCTGCAGCGTGGTGGTGCATCGTTTTGTCTCTCGCGCCTGGTCTAGCAATTGAACTATACGAACGAGATCCTGCCCGCGACTCGCTCGAGAGGATCGACCCGCGCGGCGCGGCATTCGCCTGGTCATGCGGCAATAGCAACCACAACTCACGACTGATCATCTACAATTCTTAGTCAAATCACTCGATGAGGTGCGGCTTGGAAGCGTATTCGCTGACAATCGCAATGTGCGCCGCCGTGGGCTTCGTGGTTACCGCAGCGTTCGCGCAAACTCCTCCTTCTGGCACCAAACTAACGGAGAGTCCGGTGTACAAGGAAAAGTGCGGGAAGTGTCACGGAAAGACCGCCGAGGGGCCGGCATTTCGGCGGACCGTCGCTCATCTCCGAAAAGGTTGCTGGTGCTTCTGTGGAGAACTTGCGAAACATCATCGCCAATGGCAAAGGCCGTATGCCAAAGTATGCCGGCAAACTGACGCCCGATGAGATCGACAATCTTGTCCAGCAGATTCGAGCGCTGAACGGGAAATAAGTGCTTGGCCAGTAAGATTTTCGTCGTCGCAGGTAACTAGCGCGTCACAAAATATAGATAAGAAATCATGGCCTTGCGCCGTTTGATGGATCGGCGGAAGACGAAGTGTCTGCATCAAGATCCCATGCGTATGAAGAGTCACCAGGGATGTAGCAATTTCCGTTGCGATTATAACCAGTAGGGCAACGCGCGGTGAACTCTTTGCGGCGCGGCGACTGGGCGTATTGCCAGGCTTGAGCATAACCAATGCCGCTGGAATAAGGCGCAGGCGCGGCACCGGAGAACACGCAGCCTGGAGACGGCGGACAAGCGTCGTTAAACACGAAAAATACGAATTCGCGCGGTCCGGCGTTAGCGCGAATGTCGTCGGCGGTGAGAATAGTAACTGTGCCCGATTCCTTTACGGGCATTCCGGAGCAATAAACGCCCGCGCGGTATCCGCTACGCGTTAAGCCATCAAGCCAGGCGTGAAGATAAGCGTGATAGGTCGCGGAGAGGCGGCCTCCTTCTTCGATATCGAGAAAAATGATTGTGCTGGCCGGAAAGCCTTCTCTTTTGGCAGCAACTACTGTTGCGTCAGCGTCGAGAGTTCCTTTGGCTGGACCGTCTGCGTCCTTCTTGAATTCGTGGCTATCGCGCCCGCGAAATAAAACCAAGAACCCAAACCCTGAGTTGCGCAGGAAATCGCGCTTGCCGATCCATGGGTTCGTTTTTTCGCCTGGTGGCGAGTTAAGCCAATAGCCGGTGAAGGTAAAAGTCTTTCGTAGCGTGGCAAAAGCGGCATCACCCGGATAAAGGTTGCGGTCGAACCCCAAATACGCCGTTTGCGGCGGTGTAACGGCACTTACACTTGAGCGTCCGCGAGCGTCGACGGCTATACCGATCCCGCTGGCGGCCAGGAAAGCGGCGAAAAGAAAACTAAAAACTTGTTTCACAGTGGAGTCCCGCGACAGAATGCCAGAACGCCGCGAGGCAAGCTAGCCTTCGCGGAGCTTGTGGCCCGCGAGATTACCTAAGCCATCGTAGGCGGCGTATTTATACGTTTCACTCAAGGTCGGGTAATTGAAGACTTGCTCAATAAATTCATCGATGGTCAAACCGCGGTCGAGCACCATCATACCGATGTGAATGAGCTCGGTAGCGTTTTCTCCGATGATGCTGACGCCCAAAAGTTTTTTGTCGGCGCGCGCAAAGACCAATTTCAACAAACCGCTGGTATCGCCGGCTATGTGGCCGCGAGCATTGTTTGCGTAGTGGGCGCGGCCCACCACGTAATCGATTTTCTTTTCTTTGCATGACGCTTCCGTTTCTCCGGCGGCGGAAATTTCTGGAATAGTGTAGATGCCCATAGGGAGAAGTGAAGCCACACGTTGCTTGTATTTGAGGCCGAAGGCGTGGCACACCGCCACGCGGCCCTGCTCCATCGAAGTGGAAGCCAGTGCGGGAAAGCCGATGACGTCTCCGGCGGCGTAAATATTGGGAACGTTGGTGCGATAGTGCTGGTCGACGGGGATGTAGCCCTTATCGTTGATGCCTAAGCCCGCTTTTTGCAATTCGAGGCCATCGACGGCGGCCCGGCGACCCGCGGCAAAGAGAGCGGCTTCCGTTTCCAGGACGCGGCCGCTTTTCATGGTGAGCCGTGCACACGTAGAAGAGTTTTCAACTTTGCCAGGGCGCTCGTTGAACCAGAACTGCATGCCCAGAGCTGCAAAGCGTTCGCGCAGGCGCTCGGAAATTTCAGCGTCAAGAAAGGGCAAAAGCACATCGCGGCCGTCGACGAGCGTGACCGCCACGCCGAGAGCCATGAAAATAGAGGCGTACTCGCAGCCGATCACGCCGCCTCCGATGACGGCAAGACTTTTGGGAATACGGTCCATTTGAAGAAAAGTGTCGGAATCAAAAGTATGGACATCATCGAATGCGATTTCCGGCGGGCGATGAGGTTTGGAACCGCTGGCAATGAGAATAATTTCACCGCTGAGCCGACGCGTGCCATTCGTGGCGGAAACTACAATGGTGTGGGCGTCCTCAAAAGTTGCCTGACCGCTTATGAGCTCGATCTGATGCAACGTGAGATTTTTGAGAATACGCTGGCGTTCCATTTCGACGACTTCGCGTTCATGATGCATGAAGTCGTTCACGGTGAGATTTTCTTTCAGTGAGTAGTCAATGCCGTAAAGGCCCCGCTGCTTCAACCCGGAAAAATAGAGCGCGGATTCGCGCAGCGTTTTGCTGGGGACGGTACCAGTGTTGATGCAACTGCCGCCGGTGTGCTTGGCGCGTTCAATGACGGCCACGCGCTTGCCGAAATAGGCTGCCTGAGCGCCGGCTTTTTCGCCGGCAGGGCCACAACCGATTACCAGCAGGTCAAATTGTTCGTGAGCGGGCACTGAATCCTCCAAGCGCGGAAGTCCGACGTGGATGAGCTACAAATGTCCGCGAGAATCTTAAAGTAAGAAGGGCAGAGTCGCGTGAACATTTTTAAATATTTGAGGCGAATTGCTGCTAGTGGGAGGGCGCGGTCAGCGCATTGGAGTACGGCCACAAGTTATGAGGATAGTTTCTGCGCGTGATATTCTCTGGGTGCCGCGTCGCCGGTGCGGCTGTGGCGAAATTGGCATACGCGGTGGGCTTAAAATCCACTGGGGTTTTCCCCGTTGTCGGTTCGAGTCCGACCAGCCGCACCATTTCCGAACCGTTCATGACGATTCAAGCGCGCGCCTGATCAGAGAAGTCAGTCGGACTAGAAGCTTCTGATCACCTTCCCATAGCAGGCCACGCACATTTGTTGTTGAATTCAAATCGCAATTTGCTTGTCCGCACCGAAGTGTGAACAGAAATACCCAGCGGGAAGCCGCAGATTAGAGAATCCAGTTCTGCTGGCGCCGGTTGGCACATCTGCCGGTTGTATATAGGTCACGTTTTGCTCGGCCGATGGCGCAAACGTCGCTCGGGTGGTACGCCGAAGATAGGACCCCCTCCGAACGCTATAGGTGTCCAAAAATCGACGTAACTACCCGCGCATCCACGCGCCCAAGAGGATGATTGTGGCCTGGCGCTCCGGCAGCGAGCAGGGCGTTTCCAAGATGGGAACCAAGGCGCTCGGCGGGATATTTCTCAACACTCTTCGGTGGGCTCCGTGCTGGATTTGATTTTCGAGGTGTCGACAGGTGCGGACAAGAGAGATTGATCGCCAGGAACCAACTCAAGCGAAGCGCACAGTGCTAGAAGCGAAGCTCGCGGTAGACGAAAGAATAGCTTTCGAAGGGAAGCTAGAGCGTTATGTGGTGTTTTCGGGAAAGAGTACTCATTACGGTTTATTGGGAATAGCGGGGGATTGTGACAAAGCGGGAATCAAGCAAAGTTTCTATGCGCTGGCGCGAAAATTTCATCCGGACCGCCATAGACATCATTATTTAGTAAGAAGCGCTAAGCGGTCTTGCCGATGCGGAATAGTGTCTTTCTAAATTCTGCGCGGCTGTGGATAATTGCTGTTCACTCATTATCAACGGAACAACGAGGAATTTTGTTATGGCTAACATCAACACCAAAAAAGGTGTCATCGGGATTCTGACCGGCGGAGGCGATGTACCAGGCTTAAATCCGGCGATTCGCGGTGTAACGTTTCGCGCCTTGCGGGAGGGATACCAGGTCGTTGGCTTTCGGCGTGGATGGGCAGGGTTGGTGGAGATGGTCCGCGATCACCATTACGACAATTCGGAAAATTTCCAGTTGCTTACGGAAGAATTGGTGAACCGTGCGGGCCGCACGGGCGGAACGTTTCTGCATTCCTCGCGGACGAATCCCAGCCGCGTGAGCAAATCCAGCATGCCCGCGCACCTGAAAGATTCTTTCAGCGAAGACAGGAATGATTTGACCTCCGAGGTATTGAAAAACCTGGCATGGCTGGGCGTGGAGTACTTAATTCCGATCGGAGGAGACGACACTCTGAGCTACGGAGTGCGACTTCACCACGAAGGATTCAAGGTCATCGGAATCCCTAAAACGATGGACAACGACGTGCCGGGCACCGACTACTGCATCGGATTTAGCACCTGCGTTACGCGCACGATTCACATGACCAACGATCTGCGGACCTCCGCTGGCTCGCATGAGCGGTTCATGGTGCTGGAAGTTTTTGGAAGATACGCGGGCTTCAGCGCCATGCTGCCAACCATGGCTGGAGCCGCCAATCGTTGCGTGATTCCGGAGCATAAATTTAATATCGAGCAATTGGCGGAACTACTTAGTGCGGACCGCCGGAAGAATCCAAGCCGGTATTCCACGGTGATTGTTTCGGAAGGAGCAATGTTTGAGGGCGGAGAAATGGTGTTTGAACACGAGGCCGCGGACGCGTTCGGCCACAAAAAATTGGGCGGGATTGGCGATATGGTTTCGGAAAAGTTAAAGGAGTTGTCGCCCAAGTACAACAACGGGAAAACGGTGGACGTAATCAATCAAAAGCTGGGGTACCTGGTGCGCTGCGGTGATCCGGATGCAATTGATTCCATTGTGCCCATGGCTTACGGAAATCTGGCTTTGGATTTACTGCTGTCGAACATCCATGGAAAGTTGGTGGTCTTGAAGAACGGGCGCTACGACAACGTGCCGATCGAGACGGTAATTTCCACAAAGAAGGTCGTTAATGTTAAGGAACACTACAACACCAATCGGCTGAGGCCGCATTACGCGAGCTTCGAGATGAAGCCTCTATTCATTATGACCAGTGAGTCGGCGTAGCTCTTCATTCGAGTGCCCCGATTGAACGGGGCGGTAAGCAAATCCCCGAGCCAGCGAGCAGAGTTAACAACGGGCGTCCTAAATTTAACAAGTAACGTGGTTTATGGATTGTCTCGAACTGAACCGGGCCCCCCCTTGAGCAGCATATTTCTTAGAAGAAAACGAGTGCAATTTTGCATCTAAATTGAGAATTACCTTGTGTCATTCGAGCGCGGAGGGAGTATCTAGGAGATTGTATGGGTCAACGTCAACTTTCGACTGCACTTGCGATAATTCCTTTAGCTGGATGGTTTTTGTTGGCTGGTTGCGACTACAACGGTAACTCGACCGCTGATCAGCGCGCCCGTGAAGAGCGGACGCGGGATGAGGTTGCGAAAGCCACGGAGCGCGCCAAGCCGGCGCTGGAGGAGGCGGGACGGAAGATCGAGAAAGCCGCCAATGAGGCAGCGGATCAGGCGCAGGCAGCAGCCGAAGGCGTCCGAGAAGGTTGGGACCGCGCCGGGCATCATCTCGTGAATATAAATGCGGCTCCGGAAGATGAGCTCGTGGAGCTGCCGGGAATTGGTCATCGCGAGGCGCGCAGAATTGTCGATGGGCGTCCCTATGCAGATAGACATGACTTGGTGGTGAAGGGTGTGATCTCGGAAGCGAGATACGCAAAGATTCGAGATCGCATCACATCCAAATAGTATGGAGGAATGGTCCGGTATTATTTTAGAATTTGGCGGCGGCGAGGTGCGCAACCGAGAACTGGCAGGCCCGTGGTGGCAGACAGGTTCACCGTGGCGTGCAGGCCCAGGTAGTAAGTTATATCGGTTTCGAGTAAGATGTGCAGGTCAGGCGGCAATCGGATTTCTAGCCCGCGCTATCCCAGCCAATGGAAGTCGCGTTTCAGGCCCAGTGAGCACCCGGCTCAATTTTGTATTGAGGAGAATCCATGAAGCGGCAGATTGAAATTAGCATTATCGCCAGCGTGCTGTTGCTGGGCGGCTGTGCAACGAAAAAATATGTTGCTCAGCAAGTTGATCCGGCGAACGCCAAAATTAACGAAGTAGACAAAAATCAGAAAAATACGCAGCGACAGCTCGAAGCGGATGAACCGAAAATCAGCGCCGCGGATGAAAAGGCTTCCTCTGCGGATGCGCGCGCGACGGACGCGATAAGTCGTGCAGACGCAGCTGCAAAGAAATCGGACCAGGTACGTTCCGATTTACATAATGAGCTGAATGACCGAATCGCAAATATTGATGATTACAAACCTGCGGGCAACGCCACCGTTTTGTTTAAGTTCGACTCTGCGAAACTAACCGATGACGCGAAACAGCAACTCGATCAGCTGGCTTCCAGTCAGGTAGGAAGCTTGAAAAGATACTTCGTCGCGATCCAAGGTTTCACGGATAGCACTGGATCAGTGGAGCACAACTTGGATTTGAGCAGGCGCCGTGCAGAAGCGGTACAAACTTATCTTGTCAGCCAGCACAACATGCCGGTGTATAGAATTCAGATCGTAGGGTTAGGCAAGGACAAGCCCGTCGATGAGGGCAAGAACCGCGCGGCGCGTGAGAAAAACCGCAGGGTGGAAGTAACGGTCTTCAGCGCAGATGGAGCGCAATCTGCTCAGAGTCAGACGGCTACGCCGACGCAGTAGATCCGCGGCCTCTTCCGTCACAGGGCTTGTATTGTAAGTCCTTCAATAATGGAAGGTTAGCCAGTACCAGGACGACTAATCCATTTACGGCTGAACTAAAAGAGTCTAATGTTTGATTGTGCCAGTGTCGCGGACGGTGATACGCTACCGCCCACTGGATTTGAATTGGAGGTAGTGGTGTGAGCACTGCAACAAGCGCGAAGTATTCAGGTATGGAGGGGCGCCGCAGCACCCGCGTGGAGCACCCGGTCACGTTGATTGTGTTAGGCAAAAATGGATTGGGCCAACCATTTCAAGAAAAGACTGCTTCGGTAAGCGTGAACTTACACGGCTGCCGTTATCCGTCGCGCCATGAGTATCCGGTTGGTTCGTGGGTTGGGCTTCAGGTTGTTCACCCCGACCGGCAAGCGAGATCGCCGTTAATACGCGCCCAGGTACGTTCGGTTCATACTCCCGACTCGCCACGCGAGCTTTTTCAAATCGGCGTGGAGCTGGAGATCCCTTCAAACGTTTGGGGTGTGTCTACTCCTCCAGAGGACTGGCAAAAGCTGATGGGCGGGGAATTATCGACGACTCATTTGGCGACTGGCGGCAATCTACCTCGTGAACCGGGGGCAGATGCGCCTGCAAACGGCGCGACCAACGGTCCACAGGCAGTGCCGTCACCTAACTCCGGTACGGAGTCCACCAGGGTAGCGGCGGCTAAGACGGAAAGATTTGTGATCACCTCGGATCAACTTATCCTGTCAGTGCGCCCTAAACTCCAGCAAGCGGCCGAGCAAGCCATGCAATCGGCGATCACCACCCAACTGGACGAAGCGGTGAGGGAGGCGATAGGCAAGATCGAAGAATTTCAACGCGCGAGCGGCACGCAAACTGAATCGACTGAGAGTTCCGCGCAAAACTTTGAACCCATGGTGCGGTCTTCTGAAGAAGCTATCCTGAACCGAATGGAAACGCGGCTGACCGAGGTGCGCTCGCAATGGATGGAGCAGCAAGAAGAACAGCACCGCTGGATGCAAGAACTGTCTCAACGTATCGAAAAATTGGCTAGCGAACCGCGGCAAGAAACGGTAGAAAAAAACGGCGACGCTGCCTTAGTGGGCCAGCAGATACAACCTGCGGTTTTTGAAAACAAAGTTCAGGCGCGCATGGACGAGATCTTGAAGCGCACCACGCAGGAGTTCGAATCGGCGGCCACACGCGTTTCGGACCGTCATCTGATAAGGCTGATGGAAGATAAGCAGATGGTGGCCAGGGAGGCAACGGCCCAAATGGAAGCCCGGGCCGCAGAAGCGCGTGCGGTATTACACAGCGCCGCCGGCGACGCAGTAGATGAGTTCCGACGCCAACTTCAGTCACAGGTCGACATGATGATCGCTGAGGCCTCGCAAAAAGCGAGTTCGGCGCTGGCTTCTATTGAAGCCGAGAGCCGTTCGGCGTGTGAAACGCGCCGCCGTTCGCTCGAAACGGACGTTTCGCGCGTAGCGGAGCAATCGGCGGAGCAGTTCCGGACAGGAATCAAGGCGTTTCTATATTCGTGCCTCGTCGCCGCGGTTAGCGCAGTAGACGAGCATTCACAGACCACGCTCGAAGGACTGGTCAAGGGCGGGCTCAAAGACGGGCCTGAAGACGCCAAGGATAATGGGCACAATGGGAAATTGCCCCATCAATTCACCATCCCTGGTGACGGCTCAAACGAAAACAACAACGAAAATTAAGTAACTCTTGCGACGGGAACCGGGTTTTTCGCCAAAGATTCTAAGTGCGCGGCCAAATTCCGTTTCCCGCGCGGGTGCGCATTACCGCTAGCCGTTTCATGGGTGCTACTGGATATTTGCCTTTTCCGCTGCCAATTCCAACCTATGTTTATGCAACGCCGCAAATTCTGGAGAGCACGTCCATTGCATGATCTGCTCTGCCAGGGTGTTCACGCTGTTGGTGATGCGGTCGGTCTCGACGTTTATGGCATCGAAACGCGCCAGCGCGGAGTTGGCCCCGCTTGTTCGGTCCTGAACCATTAGGCGGTGTTCTTCACGAAGGCTAGGGAAGTCTTTAGACGGCTCCCGTACGCCACGAAGCGTGGAAGAGAGCAACGCAAGAGTTTTCTCTAGCTTGGACATAAAATTTTTCAGCGGCGGAGAGTTGGCAAGCGCGGGTTTGTGAGAAAAAATTGCATCCAGAGCCATCAGGGCATGGATGAGACGGTGGGAACTGGCTAGTAAGGCGCTCAACCTGGCGAGCTTCTCTCGTGTGGTTCCGGGTTCGGAACTCAGGCGATCGATAGAAGCTTCGAGGTTCGCTCGTGCGCTTCGGGCAGCGCGCCGCGTACTTTCTAACTCCTGCATATTAACTGGGTTCCATCGCGACAGCGCGTGAGCATAGTTTCTGTACGCGTCCAACATTTCCGCGATGCGTTCCGAGACGCGGGTGCGCTCCCACGTGGGCCACAACCAATAGGCCAGAAGCGCCAGCGAACCACCCACCACAGTGTTGATGCCCCGGGCCCAAATCACGTCGTTCGGTGGAACGCCCGCGATGGCTAGCAGGAGCACGATCAAGGCGCTGACCGCGGTCCCGAAGATGCCGTAATTGGCGGGGCCCAGCCAACGCAATAGAAAAACAAGGACAAAAATCAAGATGACCTGCAAGACGACGCCAGGATTAAACAGGTGAAAGAGGGCGGTTGCCAGGAGAAGTCCGACGATCGTTCCAGCGATCCGCAACAAACCGCGGGTAAAGGTCGCGGTGAACTCCGGTTTAAGGACTAGCGCGATGGTCATGGGAAGCCAGTAGGTGCGGCGCCAGGAAACCTCGGTGCCTAGAATGTCCCCAAGGGCTACCAGAACGGCGAGACGAATAGCATGGCGAAAGATGGGAGATTGCAAATTCAGGTGATTGCGAAAGATTTCGGTAATGTTAGAGAAGCTTTCCTTCCAGGTTCTCGGTGTGAGAGATGTAGCGTCGGCCACACCTATAGCTTCAACGCTATTTTGGCTCAGGTCCAGAGCAGCCCGTAGCTGTCCACTCAGTGCATCCATCTGGAATACGGCGTCCTTCGCGACGGCGGCGATGAATGACGGCGGAGTTGCCGCGGCTACTTCGCGCAACTGAACGGAAAATCGGTCGAGCGCTTCGACTGCCTGGCGGGCTTTTTCGTCAGGTTCGGTGGACGGCGCTCCGGACAACGCGTTGCTGATGTGCCGAAGAATTTGAGATGCCACTTGGAGATAACCGCTAAGAATGCCAATTCCTGGGTAGTCCGGGATTTCTCTTTCCATGCGTAGTCGCAAGCGCATGAGCATCAGCAGGGTCAGGCGAATACGCTCAGCCTGATTGAGCAGCGCGCGATACCGGATGCTCTCGGCGCCACTATCGCGTGCGAGTCCGAGCAATGCTTCCTGAGCTTGCCCGCTTTGTGCGCTGGCTCGAGGAGAAGACGTGGCGGTCCATGGCGCCGCGGCTGTATTGGCTAGCTCCAGGTAAAACTTTTCGAGGGCGCGGCGTTCCGGATCATAGCGGCGCACCGGCCAGAGTGCGACGGACAACGCTGTCTGCAACAAACCTCCCGCAAGAGCCAATACTCCAGATATGGCAGCCTCGCGCGGCGTTAAATGCTGGGCGGCGTAGATCAGCAAAGTGACCAGGCTGATGACGCCCAAATCTGGTGCGGCTCCGCCTACGGCGACAAACATGCCGGCGATGAAGGCCCAGACAGCGGCGAGCATGACGGAGAGCACCACGTGCTTGCCGGAACCGGCGCCGACAAAAACTGCTACAGCGCAGATCACGCTGGAGGCCAACATACGTCTAAGGCGCGCGGAGTACGGATCACTGCCATCGGAGTAGGAGACGTTCAAGGCACCGCTGGCGACGACGAGACCTCCACGAGGCATGTGCAGGGCGAAACCGGCGATTAAAGGAAGGACTACTCCCAACGCATTGCGAAATGCTCGATGGGTGGAAAGCTTTGTGGAATCAAAAAGAGTGAGGATTTGCCAGAACGCATGTGCGGCACTGGGTCGCGTCTCTGAAGCGGCTCCGGTACTGGTTGTCGCGACCTGTGGAGAGGATTGGTTTGAGACTTGGTTTGATACGGGGGGCATCGTGAAAGGTAATTGTAGCTAAATCAGCGCGGCGACGTTCTTCCGCGACCTTCGGATGAGTAAAGCCTTGGGTAGTGAATCAGAGGCCGCTTGTTTTTAGCGGAGGAAAACTGAAAGTGGGCGTGATTTCTTTTCTTTTTGACCAGTCGTGATAGATGTGACATTCGAAGCAGCGCGATTCCGCGTGGTCCGGCCCGGGTGCATGGCAGGTTTGACAGGTTTTAATTCCGGGTACTAGCACGTCGCTGGAATCGGAGCTGCGCAATGCTTTTTCGTGGCAATTCACGCAAGTAAAGCCTGCGTGGGCTTCATGGTCAAATTTTGCGTGTGGCATCCAGCGAGCGGTGACGGCGACTTCGGCGA
The DNA here is from genome assembly GCA_035487275.1 of Candidatus Acidiferrum sp. GTDB lineage: Bacteria > Acidobacteriota > Terriglobia > Acidiferrales > UBA7541 > Acidiferrum. Next base: position 30,257 of record DATHMG010000061.1, read on the forward strand.
TGTGTGGCAAAGGGTCTTCGCTTGGCGCCGAGGCCTGATGTACATCAGGCAATTTGCTACTTCGATTGAACGAGAGTTGGTGACATTGAAGGCAGGTTTTGCGCCATAGCAATTGCTCGGCGTCAGAGGTTCGCGCCGCGACCCACTGTGCGACGGTTAGAGTTTGTATTTGAGGGGCGAGAGGCTTTCCGGTTATGTCGCGGTCTGGATCACGGGGCGATCGCAGTTCAGCAGGGTGCGCCGCAGTGTAATCCTGGAATTTTTTCTTGAGAAAAGCATGGATGATTTCGGGCTTATCGTGCGGGACGCCCTCGGAGAAACGCTTGTCGAACGAAAGGAGATGACAGGATGCGCAGGTATTGGCAAAAGTCACGGGAGCCATTAATTCCCGGCCGGTCGGCGGATTGTGAGGGGATAATACCTCACCATTTGACACACTCGTCTTTAGCGTTTCATTCGTGGGCGCGCCAGCTGCATAATTCGCATCCGCATATGTCCATGAATTTTTTACGGCAGCCGGGCGATGGCAATCGGCGCAATCCAATTGCACGATTGGACCGGTTGGACCGCGGCGGATGGGCTTCATGTGGAGTGCGTGATTCAGCTTGATGGCCGTAGGGTCACGGTTTTCGCGTATCACTGCAAATTCCGGATGCCCATCGGCCAGGTTGTGAATGTGCTGCGAGTAACGTGAGGGCGCGCCCGTCGTTCGTAGATTGGCGTGGCATTCGGTGCAGGATTTCTCGCTGGTGGCGGCAATATTTAGGCCCCCGCGATGTTCAGTGTGGCAGGTGGCGCAGTCCGGGGTGCTCGCTTGACTAGCATGATGGATGGGGCCGTCATGACACGAGAGACAAGCCTGATTTTGTACTTTGGCTGAGAATACCGAGGCCTTTTGGACGTGGCACGCCGCGCATTGCTTTTCGAGAATGGCGTGTGGCGCGGACATGCGGCCACTGCTGTATACACGTGCATCTTTGTGGAACGCGTACCAGCAAATCCACATGGTCGCCAAAACCGGTAAAAGCAGACTGAGCCAGAACTTGGCGCGTTTCAGCGGAGTCAGCCTCTTAAAATAGTTGAGATCGATGCGCTGCGCGAGTTTTTTGGTGGTGCGCGTTCTAGCCACGTTGTTGTTCCCACCGCTTGTCGAAGCGCGCCGATTTGCGCGCGTTATTCAAAAATCATCAACTCAATACTTCAGCGCCATAACAGCGTGCACGGCGCCCAACACAATCAGAGCCAGCGAAATGGGAATGTGCACGAGTAGCCAGAGATGGAGCCAGTGGTGGAGACGCTGTTGCTTCTGAAGCTGGCGCGCCTCTTCGCACACGTCCTCCAAATCGTCGACGGTTGCATGAGCACGCGCCAGGAGCAGCGTGCGCAAACCTGAAAATCCCAGTTGGGCGTTGTTGGCGTCAGAAAGTAATAATCGGCGCTCAGCGGGATGTTCTAGAAAAGGGCGCACTTCATTGAAATAGAAACGACGGAGTGGGGCGCTCTCTTCTTCACTCAGCAGTAAAATTTCGGCGGCTGGCGCGACCGCCGCGCCACCTTTTGTGGCTGTGGCCATCGGACGCATAGCCGTAAATCCTCCGGCGCGCTGAATTTCCTGCAGCGAAGCTTTGCTGCGTCCGATATCACCGCATAAACCTTCCATAGCGCGGTCTGCCTCTTCGAGAAGCAGGTTGCGAACATTGCCGATCTCGTCGTAGATGGTTTCGAGCGGCACGTCGGCGGTCATCACGCGTGGAATGTAGTGCTGTAGCACCGCGCCGAAAAGGCCGCTGAACACGGTGAAAATAAGCAGCCACATCAGTACGCGGGTGAGCGTGCCGCCGAAATGAAACCCGCCGTGGAAAAGAATAATCGGCAAACTCAATGCGCCAAGCCAGAGATGGCCGCGCATCCATGCTTGCGCGCGTCCCAAGCGCCACACCGGCACCCGCTTTCGTGCGCCAAGGAGCGCGGCAAAAAGCATGAACGTAAAACCGAGAATGCCAAAGGTGAGCCCGATCGAGCTCCCGCCTCGGGCGCTCTGAATGGAATTGTGTGCGTAAACAATGTAGGCGATCAGCGAGACGGCAAAAATTATTGCGGAAGCGACGGCCCAAGTGCGTTGGGTGCTGTCAATACGCATCGCTAAAGTGCTCCATCTTAGTAGCTGGACGACTGGCCGATAGCATCGGCAAAGAAAATTTTCGGATCGACGCGATGAGCTGCGTCGTGCGGGCATGCGTAAACACAACTGGGCTCCGCCAGATTAGTGCACAGGTCGCAGGAAGTGGCTTTTTGTTTTACGACCGCTTTGGCGCGGTCGGGATGATCGGGATCTTCGTTCATCACCTGGAACGGATGCAAATTGATATTGCCGTATGGGCAATTGCGCGCGCACAGGCCGCAGCCAATGCACCAGTCCTCGATGATGACCTCAAGCGAATTGCGGCGGCGAATGGAGCCGACTGGGCAGCCCACCATGCAGAGTGGGTCGCGGCATTGGCGGCAACTGGTGGCGATCAGATAATGCTCGAAGCGCAGGCCATCGCGCACCAGGCGGGTAATACCATCGTGAGCGTCGGCGCAAGCGTTAACGCAAGCGTCGCAGCGCGTGCATTTCTGCAGGTCGAGGACCAGCAAACTCTGCGCTTCCATCAGGCCCTGTGAAAGAAATTGATCCAGGGGCAGGGAGCGGACCGTTTTAAGACGCTGCTCATTGGCGAGGCGTCGCTCGGTGGCCACCGCTTCCAGGCCCGTTCGAACGGCGGGGAAGCGCTCGACCATTTGACGAAAATCGTCGCCGGCAATGCGCACGACCTCCACGTGATCTAAAGCGGTGCACATGGCGGTTCGCACGCCTCCGCCGAGCAAGCCAATTTCCCCGAAATAATCTCCGCGTGATAAGTACGCGAGGACCATTTCGCCGCCGGGGTAATTCTCAGAAATTTTCACGAAGCCGATACGCACCAGGTAAAAGCTGTCCGCAGCATCGCCCTGGCATGCGATGACCTCGCCGGGGGCGAAGCGCTGTAATTCCACGCTTTGCTTCAAGTGCGCGATGAAGTCTTGCGAAAGATCGGCAAACATGGGCACCCCACGAAGATGGTTTTCCAGCGCGCGCTCGCGATAATTGGCGTCGATCTGGGCGCGGAAAGTTTTGTTCTTCATCATGATGTCGAGGACATTGCGCAGCATTTCATAAGCAACGACATCGGATTCGGCGCGCACGGTAGCTGAGCGCGGGTAAAAATTCAGACAAGTCATTTCGCCAAAGAGGTCGCCCGGACCGAGCGAGGCGACCGGATTGCCGTAACTAAGGTCGACGGACGCGTCAATGGGAATGGTGCGATCGCGAGTTTCTTCTTCGCGAACATCCTCGCGACGGTCCACCAACGTGCTGGTGAGGCGCTTGAAAAAACCCCTTGCGCCACCGTTAGTTTTTACGTGTGCGATGGGGCTGGAAATGGAAACTTTCGCAACGCCTTCCACAATATAAAACGCGGTGGACCCGAATTCACCTTCGCGACAGATCAATTCGCCCTTGCAGTAACTTCTTTTAACGATGGCGCCGCGATTGAGTTCCAGGAATGTGCCGGACACGCCCTTAAATACGGGTATGCGAAGAAGCTCTTCGGCTTGAAACGTATATCCGTCCTTGGAGGCGGCGATAGAGGTACCGGCAAGGCCTTTGTTGGTGAGCGCCCCGGTGGGACAGGAAACCATGCATTCGCCGCAGGAAATGCACGTGGAATTGCCCATGGGGGCATTCAAATCGAAGGCGATACCGGCGGAATACCCTTTGCCCATGCGCCCCAGCACAAAATTATTTTTAATTTCATCGCAGCCGCGAATGCAGCGATCGCAGAGGATGCACGCGTCATGATCAACGGCGATGGCCAGTGAAGAATCGTCGACGCCGCGCGCGACAGTACGTTTAGCGAAACGAGACTGGTCGATCCCAGCGGATTTCGCGAGCGTTTCCAGTTCGCAATCGCCTGATTTTTGCTGGCGTGCGCAAGGCGATGAATGATCGGCCATCAACAATTCAAGAATAGTTTTGCGGGCGGCCAAAACCTTTCCGGAATTAGTTTCCACTTTCATTCCACTTTCGACGGGACGAACACAGGACGCGGTCAGAACGCGTGCTCCGGTGTCGACCACACACAGACGACATACGCCCACGGGAGTTTCATTTTGCAGATGGCACAGGGTGGGTACAGGGATGCCGTGTATTCGAGCGGCGTCGAAAACACTCGTTCCAAGAGGCACGGACACGGCTACGCCATCAATGAGGATGTTGATGAGTCCGGAAGGTGATGATGGGCTAGCCATTATTTATTTAGGTTGCCGGTTATCGGGGTACACCTTATAGCCGAACACCTCAAGGCCGTATACCTACACGTTGCGTTTCGATGGAGCGTGATGTATCGGTAAAACATATGCCGCTAGGGCATTGCCCTTTTAAAACGTGAGCGTCAATTTCAGCTCGAAAATGTTTCAGCACCGACTGGATGGGCGCCGGAGCAATTTGACCGAGACCGCAGATGGATGCGAGCGCCATGGCCTGAGACAGCTCGTCAAGCAGAGCCAGATCTGAACGATATTGTGTTTCCGGCAGCGCGTTTTGGGCCCAACGCGCGAGAAGATCCACCATTTTTTGCGATCCGACGCGGCATGGCACGCACTTGCCGCAAGATTCATTGCGATAGAAACGCACAGCGTTGAGAGCCATGTCCAGCATGCAAGTGGTGTCGTCGCAGACGACAATCGCGCCAGAGCCCAGCATGGAGCCCGCATCCGCAAGAGCTTTAAAATCGAGCCGCACGTCGACCATGGAGGCGGGCAAGTAACCCGAAGAAGGACCCGACGGTGCGAAGGCTTTTAAAGCTCGGCCGCCCCTAATCCCGCCGGCATATTTGAAAATAACTTCACGCATCGGAATACCGGAGGGAACTTCAAAGATACCGGGGTTCGCGGCGTGACCGCTGACGCCAACAAACTTCAGGCCGCGCGAGCCGCTTTGCCCCTGTGATTTAAACCATTCCGTGCCCCGTGCGAGAATTTGCGGCACGTTCGCGAAGGTTTCGACGTTGTTCAGAACCGTGGGTTTCTGAAATAGGCCGGCCTGCACTGGGAAAGGGGGTTTGTTTCGCGGCTCAGCTCGGCGGCCTTCGATGGCTTCGAGCAACGCGGTTTCTTCACCGCAGATATAGCCACCGGGACTGACAAAAACTTCCAGATCGAAAGAGAGCGCACTGCCGAAAATATTTTTTCCGAGTGCCCTTTCGGCGTAACACCTGGCAATCTCCGTGCGAAGAATTTCTTCTTGCGCGTGATACTCGTGCCGAATGTAAAGAATGCCTTTTTTTGCTCCGGTGACGAGGCCCGCGATAAGCATGCCTTCGATGACCAGATGGGGAATGTGCGTGAGGATAAAGCGATCTTTTATTGTGCCGGGTTCACTCTCGTCTGCGTTGCAAACAACGTATTTCACGGGGTCCGGCTGCTTCCGAACCAGGTCCCATTTCAGACTTGTAAGAAAGCCCGCGCCACCCATCCCGCGTAGTTCAGATTCCTTGAGCGAGGCGATGACACCGTCCCAATTGAGCGTTTGCACCAAGGTTCGCGTTACTGCGTATTTTTGTCCGGCGGCGGCCGTACCCGCGTAGGGGTCGGATTTACATTGGACGGATTGCGAAGCGTGATGAGACTCCTGTAATGCCTCGCCGCGTAGCAGGGCGCGGGCTAGTTGTTCGGCTACGGAGGCGGTAACACCCATAAAAATGTGGTCGTTCAACGAGATTGCCGGCGCATAATCACAGCGCCCAAGGCACGATACGTCGCGTACCTGCACGTCTTCCGGGCGCGAATTGGTGAAGGAGGATTGCAGCGCAGAGCGCAGTTCAGACGCGCCATTCAGGTGGCAACTCATGTCGGCGCAAACACGCAAATCGACTTTGGGAGGAGGAGCCAGGTGAAAGTGGGGATAAAAGCTTGCGACGCTGTGGATCTGATACAAGGGCGTCTGTGTTCGCCGCGCAAGAGACTCGAGCTCCGCTTTTGGCAGAAAACCGTGACGAGTTTGAATAGCGCGAAGGTCGTCGAAGATCACTGCGCCCGTCTCAATGTGTTTACGCCGCTATAATTTAAAAAACGACGCGATTGGAGTGGATTAATCGTATGCATACTACTTACTGAGCAGGTAGGTGTAAATAGCGCCTGTTTGGTTTTTGGCGCACAGGAATTAAAAACCAACTGGGCTCGTTGACGAATTGACGCCGCTGAGGATATAAGCGAACAGATTGATTTGAATGTTGTGAAGCCATGAATGCCTCAAGACCTCTGAATGCCTAAATCATTTCATTTCCCTCGAAGTATTGGCTTGTGCACTGCATTGCTGACGATATGTGGATTGCAGAATTTTGTTGCCCGGGGGGAGGAGGAATCAGCCAAATACATCGGCCCGGGCTCTTGCGCGGCCACCAGTTGTCACGGCAGTGTGAAGCCGGTCGCCGATAGCCGCATCCTGCAAAACGAATACTCTACGTGGATTATCAAGGATAAGCACAGTAAGGCGTACCAGGCGCTGACCGGGGAGATTGGCGAGCGCATAGCGCGCATCTTGAAGCTTGGCTCCAAAGCGGAAGACGCGCCGAAATGTTTGGCGTGCCATGCGCTTTATACGAGTCCCGGGCAGCGCGGGAGGGCGTTTGAAATAGCGGATGGAGTATCCTGCGAAAATTGCCACGGCCCATCGTCGGCATGGCTGGGGCCGCATATGGAGAGGCAGTGGAGGCATGAGAAATCCGTTGCGCTGGGGATGGTGGAAACCAGGAATGTCATTCATCGCACCGAGAAATGTCTGGAGTGCCACCTGGGTTCACAAAATAAGTTCGTAGATCACGAAATGATCGCGGCAGGGCATCCAGATCTTTATTTTGAGCTGGATTCCTTTTCAGCGGTGGAACCGCGCCACTGGAAGACGCCCCGTGAGTCGGCGCCCGGTAAGCCCGTTGAGGATGGAGCGTGGAGTGGGGTGCGCGACTGGAGCACCGGGCAGGCGGTGCAATTGCGTGCTTCCCTGGAAAGACTTTGTTGGCGAGCTAAGGGCGAACGTTACGACAAAAAAGATGTGTGGCCGGAATATTCAGAGCTCTCATGCTTTGCATGCCATCACGCATTAGTTTCGGCGAAAGACAGTTGGCGGCAAGCGCACGAATATCCAGGGCGGCGACCCGGTGATCCGGCGTGGAACGAATCTCGATATGCGGTGTTTCGTCTGTTGGCGAAGCAGGTGGATCCCCCGGCGGCGCAGGAGTTGGACAAACATTTGGCTACGCTGGCCAGCACGATGAGCACACTAGATCCTGATCGGGCGGCGGTGGCGTCCGAGGCATCAGTGGCTGCGCCCATAGCGCAGCGCCTAGCGGAGCGTCTGGCGGCGATGACATACGATCAAGAACTGGTGCTTCGAATGTTGCAGCAGATCACCAGCGATGCCGAGAATATTTCGCTGGCGGACGAGCGTGCCGCGGAGCAGGCCACTATGGCCATCGATTCGTTGTACATTGCGTACAGCAAGGAAACCAAGCCGAAGAACGCTGAGGAAGTGCGCAGCGCGATTAACGGATTGTTTCATCAGTTGGAAAATCCCTCTTCTTATAATGCCGATCAGTTTGCGGCGGCTCTGCGGCGACTCCACGGAATGCTGTGAAGATGCTGCGCCATCTGCACGGTCGCTGAAAGCATGAATAGTTTTGAAAACTGGTTTTGTGCTTCTGGACTGTGGCGGTACGTCACCGAACGCAAGTGGTTGCCATGGCTGTTGGAGGGAACGGATCTCGGAGAGCATGTCGTGGAAGTTGGGGCGGGCCCAGGGGCGGCGACGGCGGAACTGGCACGACGCGCGCGGCGTGTTACCAGTCTCGAATACAGCCACGATTTCTGCGTGAGGTTGCGGGCTAAGGTTGATGCCGCAAGGGTAGTGCAGGGCGATGCTTCCGTTTTGCCGTTCAAATCGCAGGTCTTTACCGCTGCGATCGCTGTGTTGGTGTTGCATCACCTGCGTTCGAGGGACGCGCAAGACCGAGCCTTCGCGGAAATCTTTAGAGTGCTAAAGCCGGGCGGCGTTTTTGTGGCGATTGAAATTCAACATGGATGGCTCACGCGCGTCGCGCACTTCCGCAGCACTTTCGTGCCGGTCTCGACAGACCGGTTGAGTAGCAGGCTGTGTGCCGCCGGATTCTCTAACGTCAGGGTGAACGACGAACGCGGGGCGATTCGAATACGTGCAGAACGCATTGCGGGGACTAACCCCCAAGCAAAGATGGCGCGTTGACGCCGCCATCCGCTGCGCTTAACATCCGAAGATGAAGGGCAAGCTTCCCTCCAAATTTCCTCCTGGTCCGGAACCGGGCGCGCTTGATGGTGTCTTCAGCCCGATTCGGCGCGATCCTCTAAACTTTCTCACCAAGGCCGCGCGCGAGTATGGAGATATCGTCGGCTTGCGGTTTTTGCATTTCCGGACCTATCTGATTTCTCATCCGGATTACATCGAGGATGTGCTCGTCAATCATCCGCGGAAATTTGTGAAAGGCCGGGTGCTTCAGGCCAACAAGCGGCTGTTCGGAAATGGATTGCTGACCAGCGAAGGCGATTTCTGGCTACGGCAGCGGCGTCTGGCGCAGCCTGCGTTTCATCGTACGCGCATCACTTCTTACGGTGAAACGATGGTGCGTTACACCGAGCAAATGTTGGAGCATTGGAAGCATGGAGACGAAATCGACGCGCATCAGGAGATGATGCGGCTCACGCTAAACATCGTGGGCAAAACTTTGTTTGACGCCGATGTCACGGGCGACGCCCGAGAAATTGGCAGCACCATCACGATGCTGCTGAATTTTAGTTCTGATTTTCGGCGGCTGATTTTTACTCCCAAGTGGTTGCCTACGCCGCGTAATATCCAGACGGCCATGGCAATTCGCCGGTTGAACAAAATCGTTTTTCGCATGATTGCGGAGCGCCGCGCTTCGGGTCACGACGCGGGGGATCTCTTGTCAATGCTGCTGGCCGCACGAGACGAAGACGGATCGCGGATGGACGACAAACAATTACGTGACGAAGCGCTGACACTATTTCTAGCGGGGTATGAGACCACTGCAAACCTGCTGGCCTGGACGTGGTGGCTGCTTGCGACCCACCCGGAGGAAGAACGCAAATTGCATCAGGAACTCGATGGGCTGCTTGGCGGGCGGTCGCCATCGATGGATGATTTGCCTGCCTTGCGATACGCGGGGCACATTTTGACCGAATCATTGCGGCTCTATCCACCAGCTTGGGGCATGGCGCGGCTAACAATCGAAGATCACGAAATCGCAGGTTATCCGGTGCCAGCGGGAACTGGAGTCGCCATCGCGCAGTGGGTGGTGCAACGCGATCCGCGATGGTATGAAGCACCAGACGAGTTTTGTCCTGAACGTTGGGACGGGGATTTGCAGAAGCGGCTGCCGCGGTTTGCATATTTTCCGTTTGGCGGCGGCCCGCGCCAGTGCATTGGCAACATGTTCGCGTTGATGGAAGCTACGCTAGTGCTCGCGACGGTCGCGCAACATTTTCGATTGAGAATGATGCCGGATCAAGAGGTGGTACCGCTGGCGTCGATTACGTTGCGACCCAAATACGGGGTTGCGATGCGACTGGATTCGAGGAGTCGTGCCAAGTCTGATTTGAATACTCCAGCGGCGGTCGTCAACAGAATTTGAAAGTCAGGGCTGCTGCGAAGTGTTACTTGGCGGCGACTGCGGTTCCCAACTCAGCTCTAGTCTGCATGACGCGCAGGATGGAATCGCGTGTAACCATGCCGATGACCTGCGCGTCGTCGTCTCCCGATACGCTGACCACCGGCATTTGATTAATGTCGGCGGCGAGTAATCGTTCGAGTAGGCGCAGGAGAGGCTCTTCAGGCGACGCCCAGGAAATGCGTTCGCGCGGAATCATGACCGCCTGGACGGAATTGCTGTTCCACTCTTCTCGCGGCACGGAGTTCAGGGCTTGCACGTTCATCATGCCCACCAAGCGATCTTCGGTCACCACCAAATGGCAGCGGCGCCCGGTCCTCAGAACTTCTGCGCTGTACTCTTCGAGAGAAGTATTTCGGTTGATGATCGGAACTTCGTTATTCATTACGTCTGAAGCGCGCAAGCCGGCTAAAGTTTCGCGTATGGCAAGTTGCGTGATGCTATCGCGAGCCGCGCTCTGCAAGTAAAAACCTATGCAAGCCAACCACAGTCCCGACTGCCAATCATGCTTAACGGCGGCGAACCAGGCGCCCAGCAAAATCAGTCCATAAGCGACCAATTGGCCGCTGCCGCTGGCGACGCGTGTGGCGCGAGTAAAGTCTTTCGTCGCGCCCCAAATGGCAGCGCGAAAAATCCGGCCGCCGTCCAAAGGGAATCCGGGCAATAGGTTGAAGGTAGCAACGGCAAAATTAATCTGCGCCAGCCATAGACCCAAGGCCCCAAGCGCGTCGCTATAGGGAAACAACAGGGTTAAACCAAAAAAGAATACGCACAGAAAATAGCTAGAGAGCGGACCGGCTATGGCGATATTAAATTCCTGGATGGCTTTCGAGGGTTCGCGAGCAATGCGCGCAACTCCACCAAAAAGAAACAGGGTGATGGAGGCTACACGGATCTTGTAATGCATGGCGACTACGCTGTGCGAAAGCTCGTGGAAGAGGACTGAAGCAAAAAACAGCATGCTCGTGAGGATGCCTACCGTCCAATGCTGGGTGGAACTCCACTGCGGGTGGGACTGTGTGAATTGCATCCCCAGTGAATAAGTGATTAGCCCAAAAATCAGCAGCCAACTGGCGTGCAGATAGATGGGGATACCGAGGATGCTACCGATTCGGAAGCCTGATTTTGTTGGCATGATTCGTGACTAGACCGAGCTGGCCTCCGCCCGAGCAATTTTCCTAAGGTTGCTGCATCTAGATTACCCCTTTCTTCGACTCGCCGCCAAACCCAGGTTTGCCGAGTCAGAGCAACCACAGCGTGTTCCCCTTCCCACGAACCAGGTTGCTCCCGCGCGAATAACCCGTTTGCTTGCCTCCTCTTTGCGTTGGTGTACGTCATGCGATTCAAGATGTCGAAGCAAAGGAGATTCGCCATGATCGCCGTACTGCACTTCACGATGCTAGTGATCACTACCCTGTTTGCGGCCGGTGCCGCTGCGCTGGTCAATTGGCTTTTGTTACGGGCGACATTTCAACTTATGCGCCCAGCCACTGCGGGCAGGGCATTGACGACCGGGGCAAAAATTCTGCTTGGACCTACACGCGCGTCAAACTAATTCCGGTAACGGCTTACGCGCAAGGCTTCTCGCACTATCGGCCGGGAGCGGCGTCAACGAAGAGTTTTCATTTGCATGACCACAGAAAGAAGGGAGCAATAATCATGTTGGCTTTGAAATATTTGCTGATGCTTCTCGGTGTCGGCTTATTTGGCAGTGCCGGGGCGCTGGTTGTTTATGATGTATATGTTTGTGAACGGCTGAGACGACTCATCAAGCGAACCGCGAACGGCGAGAGTGATGCGCCGGTTAACTTGCCACCGCTCCCTTTACGGCCGGTGCGCTGGAAGCGCGCGCAACAATTGGCAGCGGCGGCGATTCTGCCGGTGCTGCTGGCGCTCAGCATCGTGGTGATTCCCGACGGGTCGGCGGGAGTACGGATCAGCGAAATTTGGGGCGCGCGTCCAGGCACGTTGTATCCGGGCGTGCACATCGTCACACCACTGATCGATAGCGTGGCGCTGTATGACACGCGCGAACAGGTTTATTCGACGGTAGCAGCGGAGACCGACAAGAAAAAAGGCGAAGTGCTCTCCGTTCAGGCACGCGAGGGGTTGAATATCGGCCTGGCGGTCGCCGTGCGCTACCGGCTCGATCCGCGGCGTCTCGATTCGATTCACACGAACCTGCCGCAGCCGGTTGGCGAGCAGGTGGTCGCCCCAGTAGTGTCCACGATCTATAGGCAATTGGCACCGAACTACATGACCCGCGAAATATTCGCGACCAAGCGCGAGGAGCTGCGTTCGAAAGCTGCGGAAGCGATCACCGCGCGGCTGGCCAGCGACGGCATCGTGGTGCGCGAGGTCTTGCTGCGCGATCTTCAATTGCCCGAGGAGTATGCCAAAGGCCTCGAAGGGCTGTTGCTGAAAGAGCAGGAAGACGAACGGCTTAGTACGGAACAGGACATTAAATTCAAGGAAGTGAAGATCGCGGAGCTGGAAGCAGAAGCACAGAAAGCTCGCGCCGTGAAGCAGGCGGAAGCGCAGGCGCAAGTGCGAGTGCTGCAAGCCAAGTCCGAATCGGACGCGATGCAATACACCTTGCCGCTGAAACAAAAGCAGATTGAACAAACCAAGCTGGAGGCCCAAGCGCGCAAGGAAGCTACATTGCAAAATGCGGAAGCCGCGGCACAGGCTAAAGTAATCGACAGCAAAGCCGAAGTGGAGCGCCAAAAGAATTTGTCGGAGGCCGAAGCGAATCGCATCCGGGTAACCGCAGCGGCTGATTCGGAGCGCATGAAATTTGAAGCTGCGGTGCTGAAGTCCAACCCCATGCTCATTCAGAAAATCATCGCGGAGCGCCTTTCGGATAAGCTGCAAATCATGATGGTGCCCATGGACGGCAGGAATTTCTTTGCCAGCGACGTGATGCGATCGGCGTTCTCCGGCTTGGGCAGCTCTAACGGCAGTGCCGCCGCCGACGCAGATCCATCCAGCCAACCGACGACGAGTGCAGCGGCGCAGCCCAAAACTTCCCGGCGTCCTTGATACTGGAGGCCGATACCATGGCCTACGAGGCAGCGTGGATAGGCTGATTGGCTCCCCATCGCGCTGCTGGCTCTTTTACCACAGCGGTTAATCGGGATATGCTTTCTTCTTCGCGCAGACCAAGTCAATTAGCGCAAACGGCGTGAAAAGAATTTCTGGGGTATTTCGGTGAGCCTCCGCACCAAATTGCTGCTGATTTTCATGCTGACCGTGGTGGCATCGGTCTCCGCAGTGGCTTACGGCGTGACCCACTACACGCGCGCCGCATTCAAAGAGATGGATGCGCAGCGCACCGAGGCGCTGGTGGCGCAATTCCAGAAGGAATTCGCGCAGCGTGGCGAAGAGGTCGTGCAGCAGGTCGAGAATATTGCTAATGCGGAAATTACCTTGCGCATGGCGTTGGATCTGGCCCGGCCCAACGCTGACCAATCTTTGTATGTGCACGATGGCACTGGCGCGGCTCAGGATCATGGGCTGGATTTTGTGCAGTTCGTCAATTCAGATGGAACACTGATCTCCTCGGCGCAGTATCCTTCGCGGGTTGGATATAAAAACGATTGGGTCATCGCCAATAAGAATTGGCGGGACTCTCACGCATTCTTAACTAAAGAGGAGCTGCCGGACAGCGTGGCGCTTTCCTTGACCGTCGTTCGAACCTTGCCGGTGGGCGATAAAAATTTTTACATCATCGGCGGGCGCCGGCTCGATCGGAATTTTCTTGCTTCACTGGTGCTGCCCGCCGGGATGCGCACGATCCTATATCAGAATTTGGAGCCCGGCTTCGTTCCCGCGGAATTGACCGATGCAGCCGGCGCGGTGCAACAGCCAGAGCGATACACCCAGCTGATCGAACAAAGCAAAAAGCAGCCGCGGCGGCCGGTTGGTGGCACCATCAATTGGAGTGCGGATCCAGCGAGCGCGGAAACATTTCATGCAATTCCGCTCACGGGCCGGAACGATGAGTTATTGGGGATATTGTTGGTCGGCAGCTCGCGGCGAGAAGTAGTGCTGTTAACAGAACGTATCGGATGGATCGCCGCATCGGTGGGCGCCGGGGCGCTGCTGATTGCCTTGTTGCTTATATGGTGGTTTTCGGCGCGAATTACGCAGCCCGTGGAAGAATTGGCGATAGCGGCGCGCGATGTGGCGTCGGGAAGATGGGATGCGCGGATTGATGTGCGTACCTACGACGAAGTGGGGCAATTGGCGACCGCATTTAACGACATGACCCGCACGCTCGGAGTGCACAAGGAGCGGCTGCTACAGACGGAACGAGTCGCTGCCTGGCGGGAATTGGCGAGGAGATTGGCGCATGAGCTGCGAAACCCGCTGTTTCCGATGCAGATCACTGTGGAGAATCTGCAACGCGCGCGGCAGCTGGACCATGAACAGTTCATGGAGGTTTTTACCGAGTCGACCGCGACATTGAAAACGGAATTGGCAAATTTGAATTCCATCGTGGCGCGCTTCAGTGATTTCGCAAAGATGCCCACGCCAAGATTCGAACGGATGGATGTGAATGAATCGCTTCGCGGAGTGCTAAGGCTTTTCGATGCGCAATTTAATGAAGTCGGGAAGCCGGCCATCACGCGCGAACTGTTTCTGAAAGAGGGTTTGCCGGAAATCGATGCCGATCCGGAATTGCTGCATCGTGCGTTTCAGAATGTGGTGTTGAACGCCGTGGATGCCATGCCGGCCGGCGGGACGCTCACATTGCGAACGTCAGATCTTGATGGAAAGATTCGCGTGGAAATCGCCGACACCGGCAGCGGGTTGACGTCTGAAGAATCAGCGCGACTGTTCACGCCGTACTACACCACAAAACCGCAAGGAACAGGTCTCGGCCTCGCGATTGTGCAGTCTGTTGTGAGCGATCACCATGGCACAGTTTCGATTTCCAGTGAGGAAGGTCGCGGCACGACGATTCGGATTGAATTGCCGCAGCGCCAGGAAGGCACAGAAGCTTCCCATGTTGAAGTTGTAACCGCAAAATCCGAGCCGACCACACCGAGCACGTTGGCCGCCGCCTCGGACTAAGACCTCAAGGAGCTCGCTTGTCACGTAAGGCCCACTTGCTTCTTGTCGACGACGACCTCAATACGCTGGCTTCGCTATCGCGCGCCTTTCGCATGGCCGGCTACGAAGTAACCGTTTGTGATAACGCGACACGCGCGCTGGAGAGTCTTCGCAGTGAGGCATTTGATTTGGTTTTTTCCGATGTGGTGATGCCTGGCAAAACAGGACTGGACTTGCTCGAAGAAATGAAAAGCCTGGGCCTAAAGACGCCCATCATCATGATCTCCGGTCAGGCCAACATCGAAATGGCGGTACGCGCTACCAAACTTGGCGCGCTGGACTTTCTGGAAAAACCGCTCTCCACCGACAAACTATTGTTGACCATCGAGAATGCCCTGCGCCTCACCCGGCTCGAAAGTGAAAACCAGGAGCTGCGGCGCCGGATCGGGAAACATGAACTCATAGGCGGCGGCACGGCGATCCAAAACCTTGTGGGCGAAATTGAGCGTGTAGCGTCCAGCGAGACACGTGTGTGTATACTGGGCGAAACGGGGACGGGCAAAGAACTGGTGGCGCGAGCGATTCACGAAAAATCCGCGCGAAGACAGAATGCGTTCGTCACCTTGAATTGCGCAGCAGTGCCCGCGGAACTGATCGAATCAGCGCTGTTCGGGCATGAAAAGGGCTCGTTCACGGGAGCGGCGGCCAAGCATCTTGGAAAGTTCGAGCAGGCAGAAGGCGGCACGCTGTTTCTGGATGAGATTGGCGATATGCCGCTGGCGATGCAGGCGAAACTTTTGCGGGTGCTTGAAGAAGGAGAAGTAGAACGGGTGGGCGGAGACAAGCCCATCCGCGTAAATGTCCGGGTGTTAGTGGCCACGCACAGGAATCTGGAGAATCTCGTTAAAGAAAATGGATTCCGGCAGGATTTGTTCCACCGCATTTACGTTTTCCCGTTGCGCGTGCCGCCATTGCGCGAACGAAAAGAAGATATGCCGGAATTGATTGCGCATTTCGCCCGTCACGTTGCTTCGCTGAACGGATGGAAACAAAAATCATTCGATGAGGAATCGGTTGAAGAGCTGCGGACCTATAGCTGGCCGGGAAATGTCCGCGAGTTGCGCAATGTTGTGGAACGGCTGATCCTCCTCGCCGAAGGAGAGACGGTAAACCGCGATCATGTGAGGCTAGCGCTTCCCGCTTACAGCGGCAAAATCGGAGATGGCGGTGCTGGCACCAACCATAGTGAAAGCAGCGGCACTCTTGCAGAGCGCAGCGAAGTGTTCGAACGCGAGACGCTTATTTCCGAGATTCGACGCCAGAATTTTCACATGACTAACGTGGCACGCGCTTTAGGATTGGAACGCAGCCATCTGTACAAGAAATGCCAGCAACTGGGCATCGACCTACAGGCCATTCGCAAGCCCGCGTGACGGTACAAGTGTTTGCATCTACGGCAAAAAATGCCTGCCTGACGTCTGTCTTGTGCATGTGAGAATGAATTCGTGAATCCATGGGTTATCGCCACTCCGATCGCTCTCTCTGCAGCGGCCGTGGCCGCTTATGGCGCGACCAATCCGCGTTCCGAACTGTTTGGCCCGACGGTGTGGAGAACAAACTCGCCGCGGAAACTGGCGATTACGTTTGACGATGGCCCCAATCCCAAAATCACCCCCGACCTATTGCAGCTACTGGATCGTTATGAGGCACGCACTACATTTTTTATGGTGGGGCGATTCGCGCAGGAATGTCCGGAGCTAGTTCGTGAAATTATAGTTCGCGGGCATGCCATCGGGAACCACACTGTCACGCATGCAAATCTGTTCTGGAATACTCCAACGCAAATCAGGCAACAAATGCAGAGATGTAACGAAGCGATCGGCACTATTACCGGCACGACGCCTAAGTGGTTTCGTCCTCCATGGGGGATGCGCAACCCGTGGGTGGTTTCCAGCGCCACGGGCATGGGTATGCGCACGGCGTTGTGGACGCTTTTGCCCGGCGATTGGCGCGCCAAACCGGCGTCATGGCTAATCGAACGAATGGAGCCCATTGCCAAGCGAGCACAGTCCTCGAACCTCTCTGACAATAATTTACACGCAAGCCATGGCGAGGTCCTTTGCCTGCACGATGGGGACTACCGTTTTTTGAATGCGGACCGCCGCGCTACGGTGGGGGCTTTGCAATACTGGCTCCCGCGCTGGCGTGACCTGGGGCTTGAATTTGTTACAATCGATGAAGCGGTGAGCCTTCCCGCGCGATAACCATGGATGAGCGTTCTTTTTACAACGAGAAAGAAGAAGTACGAAAGGTGAAGTTGATTTGCCCCAGCTGCCGCGGAGAATTTGAGGCCCCGGTGCGCTGGAAAGTGGCCCGCAAGAAAAGAGAATTGCCGCGCGGCGCGGGCGAAGAAGACAAGAAACGCTTCGCGAAAGCCAGTTCTTATATGGTGAGGCTTGACGACCTGGTGGCGTGCTACAAGTGCCGCAAACGGTTTGAGCTGACTGGACAGTCCACGGTGCTGATCAACGATACCCTCGGCGATCCCAACGCCGATCCAGAAAACTTCGGAAACCGCTAGCAAGGCTAGAGAGAGCGCCCCGCCGCGGACGCTTATTGTGCGTCGATCAAATCTCCGGATACATTTCAAAAAACGCTTCCATGGATTGCCGGAAGGTGGCCTCGATTTCTTCCTTGCTGCCTTCGATCAGATGCATGGTAACGCGTGCGCTGCGCCCGTTTTTTAAAACCACGGTGGCATCGCGTACCTCGCCAAGATCGTCTTCTGGTAGAAGACGCATCCCGTAAATCAGCGCTAGTTTTGCCATTGCGGCCTCCAAGTGGTGACGCCAGCCTAGCTCGCACTGTCAGGCAGGTCAATGAGCGTTCCGCGTTCAGGTTCAATTAGACAGGGCCTCGGCTTGTATAACGTGATATTTTAGGCATCCCCCATTCCAGCGATCGCATCGGACCAAAAGTTACGGGAAGGTGCCCATGAAGCGCATGCCCAGAAAGCGAATTGCGATTCTAAAATATGCCGGCGTGACCTTAGCCGGCACGATGATGTTATTGGCTCCAAACATTTCTGCGCAGCAGCCCGACGGCCCGCAAACTTCCCCACCCCCGGCGGTTGGCCCTGTAGCCAGGTCAAGTGTTCCTGGCCACCGCGGCACTACAGAAAGGATTACAGTTCCCGCGGGAACACGGCTGGCGGTGGTGCTGGAGAATGGCATTTCGACACGAGACGCAAAAGCTGGCGATTCCGTTTATCTGCGCACGTCGTTTCCTATCACCCAGAATAATCGTATCGTGATCCCCATCGGCTCTTATGTACGCGGCGAACTTCTGGATTCAAAGCGGCCCGGACGAATCAAGGGACGCGGAGAATTCCGCATGCGGCTTACCACCTTAATTTTTCCTAATGGATATACGGTGGACTTGCTCGGCGCTCCACGAAGTGCGGATAGTGGTGGAAATGAAACGATGGACTCGGAAGGGAAAGTGACAGGGCCCGGCGGAAAAGGTAAAGACGCTGAAACGATAGCTACCACCACCGCTACTGGCGCGGGTATCGGCGCGATTGCTTCAGGTGCGAAGGGCTTGGGCATCGGTGCAGGAGTCGGCGGCGCTGCGGGATTGGCGGCGGTGTTGCTAACTCGCGGGCCGGACGCGCACTTGCCGCGAGGCTCAACGTTGGACATTGTGCTGGAACGCGATTTATCCCTGGAAGGCGACCAGATTCGTTATACGGATGTGGGCCAATTTTCGCCCATCACGCCGCCATCGGCGCGCGAGCAGTAAAAACTCGGTCTTATCTACTAGATATTCGGCGCACACTTTTAGAAATTTGTCGCTCTAGCCCTCTCGCCGAAACGCATAGGGCTGAAGCGCGCCCAATCCAGGCCGACATTTTGCATTGTAATCCATTCTCGGATTAGTCGAGCGGTAATGGGAGCAAGCAAAATGCCGCTACGGAAATGTCCAGTCGCGATTAACAGCCCGTCCAGATCCGTAGGACCAATAATGGGGAGATGATCCGGTGCGTCCGGCCGCAACCCCGCCCAAGTCTCCTCGATTGGCGCATCAGCCAAAGCCGGCGCGAGCTGCAACGCACCGGTGATGATTTTTTGCAGGCCTCCAACAGTCACATTCTTTTCGAAACCAACATATTCGACCGTGGCGCCAGCAAGAATTCTTCCGTCATTTCTGGGCACGAGGTACAGGTGATCGGCCCAGAGTACACGTTCGATGCTCAGATCTTTTGCGCGCAACGCAATCATTTGTCCTTTGGCAGGCCGGACAGGGGCGTAATGAGCAGCGCCTTCGATTTCTGCGGAGCAGCAGCCGGCGGCTATGATGGTCCAACGAGATCGTACTTTGTCCCCGTCAACGACGAATCCAGCGCAGCGCCCCTCGTTCTTCGCGATCGATTGCACGTTAGACGCCGCAAAAGTTTTTACGCCAGAGCGCTCTGCTGCCTTTAAGACCGCCTTTGTCAGCGCGCGATTATCGACACAGGCTTCGTCGGGCCGGAATACCGCGGCCTCCAGCTCGGGACTCAAAGCCGGCTCCATTTCGCGGGCATCATCGGCGCTGAGTGGCTCTGCTTTCAATCCCAGTCCATGATGTAAGGCAATGATGGTGCTGAGTTTCTCCTGCGCATCGGTGGAGAATAGTGATTCGAGTGTTCCTCGCGCTCGATAGCCGACGCTTTGGCCCGATATTTCTTCGACATTGGCAACAAATTCAGGATAAAGCTGCAAACTCGCGCGGCCCAGCGGAACAGTTGAAATCATTCCTGAATTTTCGGGAGCGGGAGACAATATCCCGGCGGCGGCCCACGACGAGCCTTCACCGGGGTGGTGGCGGTCGAAGAGGGCTACCTGCAGACCGGCGCGGGCCAGTTCGAACGCAATCGTGCCGCCGATCAGGCCGCCGCCCGCAATAGCGACATCAAACGTCTTCATAAATTAATCATAGCGCATGGCGCCGTGGAGGGACGCTGTTGGCCATTCCGTATCAATGTTTAGGCGGAAACTAACAGCTATAAGGAGGAAGCCAGCTCTTCTGAGAGAACCTGAGCCTTGGTAGCCAGGCTGCGTGCGCGCGTCCAATCGCCCTCGCGGCTAGCCGACTGCGCATCGCCTATAAACTGTTTGATCTTGGCTGCCAAGTCAGATTGATTCGCGTTCAGTGTCTTGCCCTGCGAACGGGCGAGATTTTTCTCCGCCTGATTGATGCTGGAGGTCATTTGTTGCCGAGCGGCGGATGCCTCCGCGTCGGACATTTGCGGCGCAATAACGGGAGCCTCGGGTTTGCTCTCCGCGTTGTTTTCAGCAGCGGGCGTAGGCGCCACACGCGGCCGGGCAGGCGCAGTATGAACGGCCAGCAATGGAGGCGGTGGAGGAAGTTCCAGCTGCAATTCCGGTACAGGATCGACGCTCTCCTCGGGTAACGGGCGAGGCTTGGGAGCCGTGACCGTGGGAGGCACGACGGGCCTTGACAGTCCCGCACCTCGCCAGGAAACCGGGGTTTTCTTACGCTCCGCGCACCCGGAGATCAATTGCAACAGGCACAAACAAACCACAAGGCCAGCGCACGCGTGATTGCGCGACTTGACGGAACATTGCTGGGATTTGTTCGTCGTCATTAGCTAGGCCGCAAGAGGCAACTCTATGCGGAAAGTCGTGCCACGACCTACTTCCGAAGTAAAGTCTATCGAACCGTTGTGAAGTTGCACAATTCTGAAAGCGCTCGCCAGGCCGATACCACTGCCTCCCGGCCGAGTGGTGAAAAACAATTGAAAAATTTTCTGCTTATTTTCCGGAGGTATGCCTTTGCCGGTGTCTTGCACGGTAATTTCCGCCATTTCGCCCCTCCGGCTAAGAACCAAGCGCAACTGTCCGCCGTTAGGCATTGCTTCCGCCGCGTTGAGTACAAGATTTAGCACCGCTTGCTTTAGTAAAGCACGGTCTACATATACTTCCGGAACGTCAATCGGCAGAAGTTGTGCGAGCTGGATGCCGGCCTTCTCCAGCTGAGGCTGCGCTATTTCGAGCACCTCCGGCAGCAACTGAGAAAGTTGCGTGGCTTCCAGTCGAATATCCATCGGCCGCGTGAAATCGAGAAACCGTTTGACCACCGCGTCGAGGCGGTCGATTTCTTTGTCCAGCACATTGACGGCCTGCTGTGCGCCGCTTTCTTGATCGGCTGGTAGAGACTCTTTTAAATTTTCCAGCCAAAGGCGCATGGAGTTCAGCGGATTTTTTACTTCGTGCGCAACTCCGGCAGTGATGCGGCCGAGCGCGGCCAGACGTTCGCTCACCTGCAGTTGGGTATTAATACTTTCCAAAGATTCGAGATCACGTAGAGTGACAAGAGCGCCGATACGCTCACCGCCTTCCTGAATCGCCTGCACGCTGACGCCCACGCGCCGCACGCCACCGGCGGTGACCAACTCTGTTTCCGCCGCAACTTCGCTGAGTTCGTCTCCTTCCAGATGCAATACAGCGCGAAGCGGATGCCCCTCGGGAAAAATGTCCTCGACACGTCGGCCTAAAAATTCTCCTGATGGCGCACCGAGAAATTTTTCCGCCGCAGGACTGACCATTACAGCACGCGAATCTCGCGTGAATAACAACAAGCCATCTTCGAGACCGGCCATGACGGAATTCATGTTCTCGCGCAAGGTGCTGAAAATTTCGTGCACGCCGCGAAGCTGCTGACCCACTTGAGTAATTTTCCTGCTGACCTGGCCAAGCTCGTCACCGCTGCCGCCAAAGATGCGCAGACTTCCCGATGGGCTGTCGTATTGACCGGCGGAAATTCGGTCGAGTTGGGCGGAGATGTCCCGCAAGGGTGCCAGTGTGGCTCCGCTGACGACGGCAGCCAGGAGCGTACAGATCCCCAGAGCCAGCAGAACAATGGTTCCGGAAGTTTTCAGACTTGGGGCAATTTCATTCAGCAACAGGCCGGTGGACAAAACTACGCGGACCTCGCCGAATGGTTTGCTGGCCATATTGAAGGGGTAATCGTACTCAAATATTCTCGATGGTCCGCGCAAAACCTTAACCTGGTTCACAAAACCGCTCTGCACCAGTTGCGAGAGCGGAGGACGACGCGGCTGAGTCTTGCCCGGCAGCGACTGGTCGTTGGAAATCAATACCAGCCCGTTATCATCGGTAATGGAAACTTCGTATACCGATGGAGAGCTGATGGCCGCTTCCAGTTGAGCTTGTAAGCCGGCGTTAATTTCAAAGGCCCGGCGAACGTAGTCATGAATGTCGTCCGGGTCATCGGATGATGGGCGAAGTCCCTGATTGGCGGCGTCCGCCAGCGCGTGCTGCGCCTGGACGAATACTTGGTGAGCAAGATCGCTGGCGCGCTTGTCGGTTTCAAGTAGAGTCTGCTCGAGAAGCTGCGCTAGAAAGACGCCGGAAAGCACGGCGACCACCAGCAGCACGAGCCCGGTCATGACGATGGTTAGCTTTGTGCGCAGCCGTAGCTGCATGAAAGTCCCTATTCCGCGCCAGCGCGGTCAGCGCCATATTCTTTGAGCTTGTTGTGTAAAGTTTTGAGGCTGATTGCGAGAAGGTCTGCGGCGCGTGTCTTATTGTTACCGGTGGCGCTTAGGGTTTGCAGAATCAGCTCGCGCTCCATGGCGTCAACAGTGGTGCCCACCGGGAACTTGATACTGGAAAGATCGCTCGGCCCTTTGGCCGAGGTTCGGCCGAATTCCTCGGGCAGGCACGAACGAGTGATCAATTCCTTCTCGCACATAATGCAGGCGCGTTCCAGGATATTGCGCAACTCGCGAATATTGCCGGGCCAGGTATGACTCATGAAAATATCGAGCACTTCCGCCCCGATGCCGCGAACATGTTTGCCGTGTTTGGAGTTCACATCGCGCAGAATGTATTCGACGAGCAGAGAAATATCTTCTTTATGTTCACGAAGCGGCGGCAAATTAATATGGAAAACGTTCAAACGGAAAAATAAATCCTGCCGCAAATCGCCGCTGGCTACCGCTTGCTCGGCGTCTTTATTTGTAGCGGCGAGCACGCGCACGTCCACCGGTGTTTCGCTTTTGCTGCCGAGACGGCGAACTTTGCGGTCTTCCAGCACACGCAATAACTTAGCCTGGGTAGGCGCTGGCATTTCTCCGATTTCATCAAGCAAAAGAGTGCCAGCGTCAGCCAATTCAAAACAGCCGATGCGCCTTTCGGCCGCGCCGGTAAACGCGCCGCGCTCATGGCCAAAAATTTCGCTCTCCATGAGTGTTTCGGGAATTGCCGAGCAATTAATGGCCACAAACGGGCCGCCCGCGCGCGGCGACAGTTTGTGAATCGTGCGGGCTACGATCTCCTTGCCCGACCCGGTTTCGCCGGTGATGAGCACGGATGCAGAGCTAGGCGCCGCCATTTCGACCAGGCGCATCACGTCCTGCATGGGCTTGGAACCGCCCACCAAGTCGCCGAGTCTCCCGGATTCGCGTAGCTGTCGTTGCAATACCACCAGTTGGCGGGCATCGCGCGCGCGCCTCAAGGCGCGATCCAATAACGCGTGCAGGACCGGGCCTTTCAGCGGTTTTTCGATGTACCAAAAAGCGCCGGCTTCGATGGCCGCGACCGCGCGCTCTTCGCTGCCTCGTCCGGTAATAATGATCGCCGGAACATCGTGAAGCTCCGGACCAAGTTGCTTGAGCAGGTCCAATCCATTCATGCCCGGCAATTCGACGTCGGCAATCAGCGCGTCAGGCTGGAAAGTAGCGAATTTTGCCAGCGCATCCTCCGCGTTGCTCACGCCCAGAACTTCGCATCCCCAGCGTTGCAACAATTGTTCGTAACCTTTGCGTGCATTGTCTTCATCTTCGACAATCAGAACGCGGTCGCGGCGCTCGGACGCTTCGAGAGCGCGAACCGCGCCCTTCGCTTCTTCCGCCATGTGTAAAAAACCTCTCCGCCTATCGTGGTTTTGGCTATCTAGAAAGCCGCTTGACTGGGCAATCTCGACTGTAACAAGCCCACCGGTGCTTGCCAAGTTTTTGGTAACTTTTTTGTTAGACCGCCCGTGAAATTCACCGCATGCTAAACCATGCTAATCAACGTGTCGCTGCGGCGGAGTGGCATTACTCTTTCAACAAATACAGCGCTCTCTCCAACTCTAATTCCAGTTTTGCGCCTTTCGGCAAATTCAGCTCGTGTCCGCGCCCGGACTCCACGAGATAAGCCGTCAGGGCCCCGAGGGCTGCGCCTTGTGCGGCTTCTTTTTTGTCTTTGTCCTTCACTCCTTGAACCGCGCCACCCGCTGCGCCGGCCGCTGCCGCTTGGGCGGCATCCTGTTGCGTGCTGCTGCGTCCCTCGATCAAGCCCTCCTGATTGGGTCCGGCGGGCTTGACGCTGTGATCGCCTGGAACGCTTACCACCTCTGCGACTATGGGAAGTTTTCCAAATTTTGTGTAAATGTCGTCGAAGGTTAGCCAAATTTTTGCGCGTCCGGTAACGCCCGCGGATTCGACGCGGCTGACGTGCCCGTGAATCTCCGCACCGGGAGGCAGGTAGATACCGCGGCCCGCCTCAAGCGGCTCAACGGTCCTTACTATAAATTTGGCGTTTTCTTCCGTGCCTTTGGAAGTGAGGTCCTGTTCCAAAACCACCAGGAATTTCGTTCCAGGAACGATCGCAAAGGTCTCCGGCGGCAAACCATGCCTGCGTCCATCGGCCTGCTGAGGTTCAGGCCCGGATTGTCCGTTGTACTGCTGAAGCGATTGCCGAATTTCCTTCGCGCCTGCGGAGCAAATCGTGAATCCGAGCAATGTGGTGAACAGGACACCGATGGCCTTGGTGCAAGTCAAGAATTCTTCGCTCATGCATTTTCTCCCCAGATTTTATTTCCGCCAGTTATCAACAATCGTTATGAATATTTGATGCGCAGAATACTAGGTGCGGCCTGGGTGCCAACGCGTATTTCAAGGGTATTTCTTCATTTGCGGCAATGCAAGAGCGGGTATTTATCCGCAGACCTAACTGGACTTAATCGCCAAGAAGCGTTCTAATGCGCCGTAAGACTTCGGCATACATGGATGGCGTAACCCTGCCGGTCTGCGTGTTTTGTTGGCTGGGATGATATACGCCGAACAATCGGGGCGCCGGTGCTGGCAATTGCACTTCAGCTCCATGCGCGAAGCGATAAAGCGCGCGCGAAGTAATGAGGCCTCGTTGCTTCAGCAGTTCCAGGTAGGCATCCCACGCGATGCGGCCTAGAGCCAGAACTGCCCTTGGTTCGAGAATGCGGACTTCGCGCTCCATGTATCCGCGACAGTTCAAGATTTCGCTTGGCAACGGTTTATTATCTGGAGGCGCACACCGGGCCGTGGCAGTGATGTAACTATCGATCAGTTGCAAACCGTCATCGCGGCGTACAGAGGTCGGCTGGTTCGCGAATCCAGCTTCATAAAGCGCGGCAAAAAGAAAATCTCCAGAGCGGTCGCCAGTGAAAACGCGGCCGGTGCGATTTCCTCCGTGGGCCGCGGGAGCAAGGCCGACAATCAGCAACTTTGCCTGCGGATCGCCGAATCCCGCCACCGGTTTGCCCCAATATTCCCAGTCGAGATAGGCGCGTCGCTTTTCACGCGCAACGCGCTCGCGGTATTCAACCAAACGTGGGCACAACCGGCAGGCCACCACCTCGCGGGCAAGTCGCTTCAGCGCAAACTGCCGGTTCACGCGAGAAGTCCCAGAACTTCATCGTGAATTTTTCCGTTGCTGCTGACGAATTGGCCGCTGTAAATCGTTCGCTTGCCCAGAAGATTCGTGGATTTTCCGCCGGCTTCCTCGACGATTAAACCCAACGGAGCTAAGTCCCAGGGCATGGAGGTCCAGTCGACGGCGGCGTCGATCGCTCCTTCGGCAACCAGCATGTGTTGCCAGAAGCCGCCCAGGGCGCGGCTGTTTCGCACTGCATCGTGCAGCCGGCGTAGTTTCGCGCGGTCGGTTGCATTTTTCTTGGGACCAGTGCCGGTGGTGAAAATCATAGCTTCACTGAGCTTCGACACGCCTGATACATGAATTTTCTGGCCATCGCGAAAAGCGCCCTCGCCGCGATACGCGAACCAACGCGTGCCGAGCGCGGGGGCGCTCACCATTCCAGCGACAATTTCCGCGCGATGTTCTACACCGAGCAAAGTTCCGAAGGTAGGAATGCCACGCGAAAATTCTTCGGTGCCATCGATCGGGTCAATGATTAATCTTGCGCGGTCGCTGGAGCTGGCGGCTCCCACATCGCGACCACCCATTTCTTCGCCCAAAACGTCGAGAGCCAATCCGCTGGCGGCTACTTTTGAACGAGCCATTTCTTCGACGCCGCGATCGGCCTGGGTCACCGCCGAGCCATCGCCCTTGCGGTCGACGCGCATTTCGACGGTGCGAAAATATCGCATGGCGATGAGGTCGCCCTCCTGCACGATGGAGTCGAGCAGCGGGCCGTATTCTTCGTGGTATCCCATCAGTTCTCCGTTTAGTTTGCAGAGCCTTACCCATCGCTGCGAGTGTTCGCTATGGCTACCGATTTGGCCTGCCTGCGCAATTTGACAGGCTCGCCGCAGCTACCTAGCATACAAACTTACCCTTTTGAGCGCTTATACCAACTCCGGAACGGTGCTGGACCGCATTCTCGAGGCTCGTCGATCTGAGGTGGAGCATCGTAAATGCGTGCTGCCCGAAACTGCGCTGAAATACGGCGCGAAGGCGGCGTCGCCGGTGCGTGATTTTTATTCCGCGCTCTCACGCGAAGGGCTAAACATTATCGCAGAACTGAAGCCGGCATCTCCTTCACGAGGAGTTATTCGCGAGCCATTTGACGCGCCTGAACTGGCCAAGAGTTTGTCACAAGCTGGCGCCGCGGCGCTTTCTGTCCTTACCGAAGGCGAATATTTTCATGGTTCGCTCAAGAACCTTCGCGATGCGCGGAAAGCCATGGGCCTGCCGGTGCTGCGGAAGGATTTTATCTTTGATCCTTGGCAGGTGTGGGAAGCGCGGGCCAACGACGCGGACAGTTTTCTTCTGATTGTGGCGGTATTAAGCGATACGCTCTTGCACGATCTTGTCGCCCTTGGCCGCGAAATCGGCATGGAACCGTTGATCGAGGTGCATACTGCCGCTGAGCTTGAACGCGCTCTCGCTGCTTCAGCGAAAATCATCGGGGTGAACAATCGCGATTTGAAAACCATGGCGGTGCGGATCGAAACCTCGCTGGAACTGATCGAGGAGATTCCAGAAAATTGTGTGGCCGTCAGCGAGTCCGGCATTTGCAACCACCAGGATCTTTTAAAGATGCGTCAGTCTGGTTTCGATGCATTCCTCGTCGGTGAACATCTGATGATGGCGGCCGATCCAGGGGCAGCGCTAATCGAATTGCTTGCACAACCCCGAGTGACGAGAGAGCAATTTGATGCAGCCTCCGCGGCTACCGACGCGAAGAACGGTAATTGGCAAAATTAAAGTTATGATACGAGTAAAAATTTGTGGGATTACCAACGCCGAGGATGCGCGTGCCGCCTGTGAAGCTGGCGTCGACGCCATTGGTCTGAACTTTTATTCGCGAAGCCCTCGCGCACTGTCTGTCGAAAAGGCCGTGGAACTGCGGGCTTCAATTCCGTCGAGCGTGCAGGTTTTTGGGGTTTTTGTAAACGCTGACGCCGATGAGGTCACGAAAATATTCCGCGACGTGCGTCTCGATGCGCTGCAATTACATGGTGATGAGTCGCCGGCAACGGTTGCGCAGTTGGCTCGTATAGCCCCAGTGTTTAAGGCGCTGAGGGTCGGCCCCGATTTTTCCGCGGGTACGCTCGAAAGTTATCCAGGAGTTTCGGGGTTCTTGTTCGACACCGCCGAGGCGATGCCTGGTCAATATGGTGGAACCGGGCGGCTGGCGGACTGGGGAGTGGCTCAGCAGGCGGCCCGCAGCCACCGTGTGATCCTGGCCGGCGGGTTGCATGCCGAGAACGTGGCCGCCGCGATTCTGCAGGTGCGTCCTTATGGTGTGGATGTGGCCAGCGGCGTGGAAGCCTCGCCCGGCGCAAAAGATCATGCCCAGTTGCGCGAGTTTGTTCGCGAAGCGCGCCGAGTCGACCACGAACTGAATTCGCCAGTGGACAAAGCGCGCGCCAGATGAGCTCTATTCTCAAATCGCTAAGCTTTTCGCCGGGGCGTTTTGGCCCTTACGGCGGCCGATACGTTCCTGAAACGTTGATGGTGCCGCTCTTCGAACTGGAACGCGCCTATGAACTGGCGAAATCGGACGCCATCTTTCAAGCCCGGCTCGCCGATCTGCTCAAGAATTTTGCCGGCCGTCCCACACCTTTACAATTTGCGGAGCGGCTCACGAACAAGCTAGGCGGCCCCAGGATTTATCTGAAGCGCGAAGATTTGTTGCACACCGGCGCGCATAAAATTAATAACGCCATCGGCCAGGGATTGCTCGCGGCAAAAATGGGCAAGCCCCGCATCGTTGCCGAAACGGGCGCTGGACAACACGGCGTAGCCTCCGCGACGGTGGCCGCGCACCTTGGTCTCGAATGCACGGTGTACATGGGCACCGATGATATGGCGCGGCAATCGCCGAACGTTTCGCGCATGCGTATCCTTGGCGCGAAGGTTGTTGGCGTCGAATCCGGCAGCCGCACCTTGAAAGATGCCATCAATGAGGCGATGCGTGATTGGGTCACCAATGTTCGAAGCACGCATTATCTTCTGGGTTCGGTGCTGGGCGCGCATCCTTACCCCACGATGGTGCGCGATTTTCAATCGGTGATCGGCCGTGAAGCGCGCGAACAAGTCCTGGCCGCGGAAAAACGTTTACCGACTCATCTGTTCGCCTGTGTGGGCGGCGGTTCGAATGCCATTGGACTCTTCCACCATTTCCTGCGCGATGCCGATGTGAAGATGATTGGTATTGAGGCGGGCGGCCGCGGCACGGGTTCCGGCGAACACGCAGCGAGGCTGGGCGCGGCACAAGGTTTCACCGGCGCGCGTCCCGGCGTTCTTCACGGTACCTACACCTACGTGCTCCAAAATGAAGACGGACAAATTTCCGCCACACATTCTATTTCCGCAGGACTCGATTACCCGGCGATCGGGCCAGAACACGCGTGGCTTGCGGATGAAAGGCGCGCTGAGTATTTTGCGATGTCAGATAACGCGGCGCTGGATGCCGCGCGATTGCTTTGCCGCAGCGAAGGAATTATCCCGGCGCTGGAATCCGCGCATGCCCTCGCAGGCTTAATTGAACGCCTGCCATCGTTAAACAAAGGCGATTTGGTGATCCTCAACCTATCCGGGCGTGGCGATAAGGACATGGACACCTACTCGCGCCTGCTCTAAGCTTTTCCGATAATAATGAGCATCACTGCCGCGCAACCAAACCGCATTTCAAACCGTTTTGCCACGCTCCGTGCGGCCGGCGAGATGGGCATCGTCGCGTACATTACCGCCGGAGATCCTTCGCTGGAAGCCACGCTGGAATTTGTGCTGGCTCTTGAAGAGGCCGGCACGGATGTCATCGAGCTCGGTGTTCCGTTCAGCGATCCGCTGGCGGATGGGCCGACCATTCAACGCGCATCGGAGCGCGCGTTAAAATCTGGCGCCAGCTTGCCAAAGATTTTGGAATTGGTGAACCGCATCCGGAAATCTTCGCAAATTCCGCTGGTGCTGTTTAGCTATTACAATCCAATTTTGCAAATGGGGTTGGAACCGTTTGCGGCTGCGGCTTCTGGAGCGGGGGTTGATGGTGTGCTCGCCACCGATCTTTCTCCGGAAGAATCCGTGGAATACCGCCGCATTCTAGCGATGCATCATCTGGACACAATTTTTCTGTGCGCGCCGACTTCGACCGACGAACGGCTGGCAAGCATTGCGGAATGCTCGAGAGGCTTCTTGTATCTGGTGTCGCGTACTGGCGTTACTGGAGCGAAAGATACGTTACCGGATGATTTGCCTGTTTTGTTACGGCGTGTGCGCAATTTTACGAAGCTCCCTATCGCGGTAGGCTTCGGAATTTCGCTTCCGGGGCACGTTACTTTGTTAGGCGGGCTGGCAGATGCTGCGGTTGTGGGATCCTCTTTGGTTGCTGAAATTGAACACGCAAAAACGCCACAACAAGCCGCGAAGGCCCTCCGTGGGCGGATCGGTAGTTTGAAACAAGCGGCGCGTCACGGGCTTTCCAAGCGCGAGGTGGCGTCGTGAACCTCCTGGACTGGCGACGCCGTATCGACGAGATCGACCGCAAGCTCGTGGAGTTGCTGAATGAGCGCTCGCGGTGCGCAGTGGAAATCGGCAAACTGAAGCAAGCGGCAAATCTGCCGCTTTATCAGCCGGAGCGCGAGAAAGAAGTTTTGGAAAACGCCGAGCATTCGAATCCGGGCCCGCTAACCGATGGCGCGATTCGGCGTCTATTTGAACGCATTATTGATGAAGCCCGGACGGCGGAACGCGCGGCGATGGAGCCAGAAGCAAAGAGTTCTAAAGAGTAATTCGGCCAACAGAACGAGACAAAATCAATGCAAATCGACGAAGGGAATAAAATGCGCTCATGGTAATTGTGATGCAAGAGGGCGCTACAGAGGCCCAGATTCAACACGTCATCGACCGGCTGGTGGGCAGCGGATTCAACGTGCATCGCTCCACCGGAGAATCGCACACCGTGCTTGGCGCCGTTGGCGTGCACCGTGATTTCGATCATCGCGATTTCGAATTGCTCGATGGCGTGCGCGAAGTTATGCGCGTCACACAACCGTTCAAGCTGGCCAGTCGCCAATTTAATCCGCAAGGAACAATTATCAATTTTGGTCGCGGTGTGACCATCGGCGGTAATGAAGTGGTTGTCGCGGCCGGCCCATGCTCCGTTGAGTCGCGCGAGCAGATTCACATCATTGCCGAAAGCGTAGCCAAGTCCGGAGCCAAGATTCTGCGAGCTGGGGCATTTAAACCGCGCACCTCCCCCTACGCGTTCCAGGGCATGGGGGAAAAGGGTCTGGAATTCATGCGTGAAGCTGCGGGAAAATTCGGCCTCTTTACCGTGAGCGAAGTGATGGATGCTTCGCAGATTCAGATGATGATCGGCTACGTGGATATCCTGCAGGTCGGCGCGCGCAACATGCAGAACTATCACCTGCTGCGTGCCTTGGGTGAAGTACGCAAGCCCATCCTGTTAAAGCGCGGAATGTCCGCGACCATGGAAGAGTTATTACTCAGCGCGGAGTACATTCTCGCGGGGGGAAATCCGGATGTAATTCTATGCGAACGTGGTATCCGCACCTTTGAAACCTACACGCGCAATACTTTCGATATCGCCGCCATTCCGGTAATCAAGAAGCTGTCACACCTGCCCATGATGGGCGACCCTTCCCACGGCACTGGGCGTCGAGACAAAGTGTCGCCCATGGCACGCGCGGCGGTGGCGGCCGGAGCCGACGGATTGTTGATTGAAGTGCACAACGATCCTGATCACGCGCTATCAGACGGAGCGCAATCGCTCGATCCCGAGCAGTTCGCGCGATTGATGAGTGAGTTGCGCATCATCGCGCCGGCTATCGGGCGACGCGTGGCCTGACGGTCGCCGAACTCATAAACTGATTCATGTCGCCAACTCACCTCATCACTCGCGTCAGCATTCTTGGAACCGGCTTGATCGGCGGTTCTTTTGCCTTGGCACTTCGCAAATTTACCGAAGGGGTTCACATTACTGCATGGGATCGTCCGGACACCGTGGCGCGTGCCAAGGAGCTGGGTGCAGCGGATGAGATTTTTTCCGGTGAACTTAAGCCTGCCATACACAGTGCCGATCTGATTTACGTGGCGCTACCGATCAGCACCACCCTCGATGTTCTGCCAGAGATTGCGCGCCATAGTCCACAACACGCCTTGGTGACCGATGCTTGCAGCACCAAGGTACGTATTGTGCGGGCTGCGGCGGAACTATTTTTGCGAAATGGTGAGAAGCGCTTTCTTGGTGGGCACCCGATGGCGGGAAAAGAATCGTCTGGAATTGCGAATGCTGACGCAAATTTGTTTCGCGATGCCACTTACGCACTCATCAGTGAATCTTCGTCCAACGTCGATGACACACTTGCGGTTGACGAAGTTGCGCGGGAATCGCCGCCGGGAGGGGAGCCAGATCCATCGTCGAGTGCGCACCGCACCCCGACGGTTGCGCTCAAAGTAGATCCGCGTGTGTCTGCTTTTCTGAGGATCATCGCCAAAATTGGCGCGCGGCCGCTTTGGCTCGGAGCGCAGCAGCACGATTACGCCGTGGGTCTCGCGTCGCATCTCCCGCAACTCGCAGCTGTCGCGCTGGCTTCCTTCCTTTACGATCATCTGGATGAAAATGGCTTGCCCATCGCGGTTGCAGGCCCCGGGCTGCGCGATTCGCTGCGCCTTGCAGGCAGTCCTTACAGCATCTGGCGGGACATTGTGTTGACGAACAAGGAAGTTCTTTCGGCGGGACTTGATTTGCTTGCTCGTCGGTTGGACGAATTGCGCGACAAGCTCGCTTCCCGCGAACTGGAAGCTGACTTTGACGCCGCAAACGAACTGTACAAACTGCTGCGCAGCTTCTAATTTCAACAAAATTCGGGTATTCATCCTGTCATGAGCGAGATAGGTTGCATTAAACTAAGCGCTATTCGAGAGACCTTTCATGGACAAACGGATTTCTTCGGCTGATGCGGCCATCGAAAAGTTAACCGATGGTGTAACCATATTGATGGGTGGCTTCGGTTTGTGCGGGATTCCAGAGAACTTGATTGCGGCGGTGAGCCGAAAAGGCACAAAAAATCTCACTATCGTCAGCAACAATGCGGGAATTGATGATTTTGGCATCGGGATTCTGCTGCAAAGCCGGCAAGTCAAAAAAATGATCTCCACCTATGTCGGCGAGAATAAATTGTTCGAACAGCAGGTGCTTAGCGGGGAACTGGAAGTGGAACTGAATCCCCAAGGCACCTTGGCGGAACGCTTGCGTGCTGGCGGGGCCGGGGTGCCAGCCTTCTTTACACCTACTGGAGTGGGCACCATGGTTGCCGAGGGAAAAGAGACGCGTGAATTTGATGGGCGACAATATGTGATGGAACGCGGATTGCGCGGCCAGTTCGCATTTGTGAAAGCCTGGAAAGGCGACCGCTGGGGAAACCTCGTTTACCGAAAGGCCGCACGAAATTTTAATCCCCTCATGGCCACGGCAGCAGACTACGTCATCGCGGAAGTGGAGCAACTCGTGGATCTTGGTCAACTGGACCCAGACTCCATTCACACGCCGGGAATTTTTGTGAATGCCATTTTTCAGGGAACTGCATACGAAAAGCGCATTGAAAAGCGCTGTATCAGAAAAGAATAGCTCAGACTTGCCTAGCCGCAGAAGTGAAAGGCGTACATGGTTCTAACCGAAGAACAAAAACGGGAGCGCATCGCGCGGCGTATCGCGATGGAGCTGCGCGACGGCTTCTATGTAAATCTCGGCATCGGCATGCCAACCGCAGTGGCCAACTATGTGCCGCAAGGCATGGAAGTGGTTTTGCAATCCGAAAACGGCATTCTGGGCGTGGGCCCGTATCCTTTGGAATCGCAGGTCGATCCAGATTTAATCAATGCCGGTAAGGAAACCGTCACTGAACTGCCGGGCACTTGTTATTTTTCATCCGCGGATTCCTTTGGGATGATTCGCGGAGGCCATGTCGATCTTACGGTCTTGGGCGCGCTGCAGGTCGATGAAAAAGGGACGCTCGCGAACTGGGCGATTCCTGGAAAGATGTTGAAGGGCATGGGCGGCGCGATGGATCTGGTGGCCGGCGCGAAGCGAGTGTTCATCGCCATGGAACACGCCACGCGCGACAAGCGCCCAAAAATTCTGAAAAAGTGCACGCTACCTCTTACCGGCGTGGAAGTGGTGGATCACATCGTCACGGAATTGGCACTAATCGACGTGACGCTGGAAGGCTTGCTGCTTCGAGAGTTGGCGCCTGAAGTTTCCGTTGCAGAAGTTCAGTCGCTCACTGAGCCAAAGCTCTTGCTCCCTCACGGCGGTCCGCAAAGAATGGCTTTTTGATTCCCGGTATGATTTCCCGCCCGTGCAACGGCCTCACGAAGAGCTAAGCCGTCGCGAGGTAGAGAAGGAATAATGAAAAGCCGAAAACACCGTAATGACCGTCACTGCATAAATCAGAAAACGATTTACTGCAGTGAATACAGGATGTGGATAGGCCGCCGACAAAACGACCATGAACACCAGAAGAATCTGTAAAGCGGTGGTCAGCTTCCCATAAATGCTGGGCGGAAACGGGCGGTAGCCGGAAATGAGAAGTATCACCACGGCAACCATCAGTATCAGCACATCGCGGCTAAGCACAATAATGGTCAGCCACCACGCCAGTTTTTGTTTGAACGCCAGAATGATAAACGAAGAAGATAGCAGCAGTTTATCCGCGATGGGATCCAGATACGCGCCCAGCGGAGAACGCTGATTCAACTTGCGCGCCAGTAATCCATCGACAGCATCTGAAAGGCCCGCGGCAACCAAAACCAGAAGGGCCCAGCGGTACTGTTCGTAAGAAATGAGAATCAGAAAAAACGGCAGGAAGCCCAGCCGCAACAAGGTGATTTGATTGGGTACTGTCCAGATGGGGCCTTGCATTGCCGATGAGGATAGCGCAGTTCAAGCAAATTGCGCGAGATAGTCGCCAAGTGAACGGCCTATTTTGCGCTGGAAAAGTTCCGCCATGGAGGGAATGGAACCCGTAGATTCGTCCAGAGAAATACGCTCCACGCGATTCATAGGGAAGAAAATAGTGGGGAATCCCACGCGCTCGCCGTCAGGCTCGTTGATGGCGCGCATAAAGTGGTCGAAAGAGTTGAGGTCAATGCCCCGCACAGTAATGCCAGCCTGATTGAGGACCAGCAATTCCCCCCAAAACTTCTCCTTTGGAGAATGCAGGCTCACGACAATGATGGAATGCAGGTCCATGGTCCGAATTTGCTTGCCCCGAATGCCGCGCTGCTTAGGCGCCGATAATACTGAGAGTAACGCATTTCGGAACGTGGTAATCAGCCGAGTCGAAGTGCAGTGTTTTGTGGTTAACCGTGACCAGAAAGCTTCATCTTATGGGATCACGGAAGTGCATGATCATGAAGGCGAAGCTGACAAGCATAACAATGGCCGCGCTCCACCCGAGCGCTTGAGCCCGCTTCAATTCAGCCGGATTCATCGGTTCACGATCAGCAAAAATTTTGCCCAGCCCAAAACCGGCCGCTAATCCCCCGAAGTGCGCCCAATTATCGATCCCCGACATCAGAAAACCAAAGACGAAGATAGAGACCACCCAGGAAACCAGACGCGAACGCAGCGCTTGCATGGACGATCCGCCCCGGCGCGTGGTGATGGCAATCATCACCCCGATCAATCCCAGTATCGCGCCGCTAGCGCCGACGCCCAGCGCGGGGTGCGGCCGAAACGGAGTAAAGGCGCTGAGAACGTACCCAGCAATTCCCGAAGCGGTGTAAAGAAACAAAAAGCGCGCCGAGCCATACACTTCTTCCACTACCGGCCCAATGTCCATCAGCACCATCATGTTGAACCCGATATGAATTAAACCGCCGTGAAGGAACATTGCGGTCACCAGGCGGTAGGGTTCGCCATGCACAATGGCCGGTGCCCACAAGGCGCCAAGCCGGTAGAGGACCTCTCCATCGAGGCCGAACAGAATGCGCAAGCCGCCGCCTTGGCCAGCCTGCAAGGTGAGAACCACGCTGACCCCGAAGATTAGAATATTCGCGATCAGCAGCGCAGTCGTGATCGGCGCGCGCCCTCCGAAAAATCCTGAGAAGCGCCGATTTATGGCCGCCATCGAGAAATTAAGATTGGTGCCACACTCATGGCAACGCGTCGTGTTGATGCCCACTAAAGTTCCGCAAGAGGGACAAATTTTCGGCCGAGGCGGTTCATTGCGCCCGCCAAAAAATCCACTCATGGCATTTCGCCAGCGATCAACGCGCATCTGCCACTGATAGGGAAGCGCCAATTCTCCTCCTTGCGAACCCACACACCGCGTTCCTATAATACCGAAGTCGACGAACTTGTCTGACTTGCGATGGCGCGTTGACGTAAAAGAGGGCGGGACATGGACAAATTTGAGGAAATTGGACAACGGCTCGACAAAGAGCTGGCGCGCTTGCGCAAATACGTGGAAGAAGAAGTTGCTCCTGGCACGGAGAAGCGCACCGCACGATTCCTTCGCGAGGTTTCGGAATTATTGGCCGATGCTGCGAAAAAGCTGGAAGCGCGCAGTGCGGGTCGTGAGACGGGATCTGCGAAAGACGCTCATTCTTAGCAAAACTGGAACGAGAAGCGCATCTATGGGCCGCCAGTGAACGCAGCGACTCCACGACAACAATTCGGCCAACAATGCAATTCACGAATACTTCTTGCCGCGCAACCCACTCTAGAAATAGGCCCCCTCGAATTCGCAGTTTTACTGGCTTTGGCAGTCGCCATTCTTACCGTGGTCTCAGGATGCGCCTCGCACCGACCGCTAGCTGCCAGCCAACCACCGGCTGAACCTTCCTCTACAACCGAAGCCACGTCAGAATCCGCCAAGACCTCGACCCCGTCTGGCACGCCACGCTCGGGGGCCGCTGCAAAACGCCGCAGGGACACCTCCATTCCAGTGGCCGCCGGCTACACGGAACAAGGCGAAGCGTCATGGTATGGCGTGCCATTCCACGGGCGGCAGGCGTCAAACGGCGAGATCTATGACATGAACAAACTTACAGCGGCTCATCGTACCCTGCCGTTTGAAACCATGGTGCGGGTCACCAACGAAAGAAATGGAAAATCTACCGTGGTGCGCATCACCGATCGTGGTCCGTTCGTGAATAACCGCATCATCGACCTCTCTTATGCGGCGGCACGCGAGATTGAGTCTATTGGGCCGGGAGTGGTCCCGGTACGTCTGGAGGTTTTATCGACAGGGATAAATCCCGAGGCGGGATTCTTTACCATACAGATCGGATCGTTTCGCGAGCGTGCCAACGCCGAGCGATTACGTGAGCGCTTGAGTGCGGCATACTCTCCCACTTTTGTTAAACGCTACGACACGACCAACGGCACTTTTTATCGAGTTCACGTGGGCAAGGTATCCGGCGAAGAAGCCGCGAAAGAATTCGGCGAGCGGTTGCGCTCGAGTGAGGGAGTTAGTCCCATGGTAATTCGGCTCGACGATAGTTTTTCGGAGGCAGGTGAAAATTAATGAGCGCCGACTGTCTTTTCTGCAAAATCGCAGCGAAACAAATCCCCGCGAAAATCGTGTACGAAGATCCCGATGTTTTTGCTTTTGAAGATATTGGTCCGCAAGCGCCGACGCATCTGCTGATATGCCCGCGTAAGCATATCGTTTCTCTGGAAAACGCTACGAATGAGGATGAGTTGATGCTCGGACACCTGCAGACCGTAGCCACAAAGCTAGCTCGGGAAAGGAAACTGACGGAAGGTTTTCGCACCGTGATTAACACCGGCCGCAATGCCGGCCAATCTGTGCTTCATCTGCACCTTCATCTATTGGGAGGCAGAAGTATGCGTTGGCCTCCGGGTTAAGACGGGCCTCTATTCACGATCAAAAAATGTCATAACTGATGCTAGCCGTTCTCTTTTGCCCACGTGCCCCGAGAGCCGCAGCTACTGGGGCGTCAGGGTAATGGTGTCGAACGTCAGGCTGTAACCCGTACTGGCAGGATTCTTCCCCACCACGGTGAATGTGAATGGATAATTTCCCGCGCTCGGAAAATTAATAGCTCCCAAATCCGTTATGGCATATGCATCGTCAGTAGGGACGAATTGGTCAATTGGAGGCCCGAGGTTTGTACCGTTGATAACGGTTTGCATAATAGCCCGGGGTCGGTACTTCTTATAAGAAATCTTCACGTCGTACGTCCCGGCAGCAGGAACGTTGACCGGAAAGGTCACGTTGTCCCCAATATTACTGGAGGACAACATAGTGCCTAAGCCGTCGGGGAAGTTGTGGTAGCTGAATACTTGAATAGCTGGCCCGGACGTCGTTGCGGTAGCTACCAGACTCGTTGTTTGAACGACCAACGGAGCATTACCGCTGTTATAAGACCACGTCAATATTTGTTCCGTGGATACCAGGCCTCCAGTAGCGCCGGTGAAGCCCACGTAAGCGGTCGAGCCCACTGTGCCTGGAATGTTGACGGTCCAGTTCGTGGTGAAAGTCTGGGATGGATTCGAGGTATCCACTATAGTCACCGCCAACTTGGCGCCGTCATAACTCATATGTACGCCCATGACGTCCCCAGACAGAAGGTTGACCCCACCACCTATGTCGGTCGCCGGGACCGTAGGGACGGCTCCATTAAGATAGAGACCTGTCGAATTAGTTCCTTCCCCCGCGTTGTTGTAAATATCAAATTTTACAGCGAGGCTGTTCGGTATACCTGCATAACCCAAGCTGCCGCCGACGACACCTAGAGCCGTTGGCGTTCTTCCTTGAATCGTGAAGGTAATGCCGTCCGCACCAGGATTTGTTATTTGAAAAGTGAAATCGCTCGTGAACGTCTGAACATTAACCTGTTGATTCCAGAATGCGCTGCTGGCTTCAAAGTTCCTAGAAGTATCGCTCAGCTGAAGACGGTTGCCGACTAACACGGCATTCCCATTGAATTGCATTCCGCTGGCAGAGAAACCGGAGGCAAAATTTATCGTGCTCGTGCCGCCACCCCCGCCACTAGCGCCACCACCCCCGCCACTGGCGCCACCACCCCCGCTCGGTGGCGTTACAGGAGTCGTCCCAGGCGTGAACGTCCAATTGATAATGTCTTGAATCGCGGTCAAAGCGCCGCTTCCTGCCGTAAACCCAGCAAAAGCGGTATTTGTGCCGACCACTGACGAGATATTCACCGGCCAAGCGTATGTAAACGTGGCATTTGCAGTCGGGTCGGTTATGGTTATGGTCAGATTCGTTCCGTCATAGTTGATCTGAACGTTCATGACATCTCCACTGTGTAGATCGATGCCGCTTCCGGTCAGATTGACCGATGGCATGGCGGGAGCTGCGCCATTGGTGTACAAACCAGTCGAATTCACCCCCTCGCCGCCATTGTCATAAAGGTCGAACTTGATCGCTACACTGTTTTGGGACAGTGCACCGCCCTGACCGTTGCCGTATCCCAGGGAACCGCCAGGAGGACCTAAAGCAGCGGTGTTGTTGCCTTGAATCGCGAACGTAAATCCATCTGCCGTTGGATTGCTCCCGGAGGCCAACTGAAAACTAAAATTAGTGGTGAATTGTTGAATGTTTACCGGCGAGTTATACCACGCTGACGCGGCTTCGTTTCCACCGCCGTCGGTCAGTCGCAGCCTCGTTCCGTTCAATGCAGCACTGCCATTGAGTGTCATCGCTCCCGCGGTAAAGCCAGATCCGAAATTCACCCCACCGGCTCCACCAGAGCTGGCAGAGCTAATGGTATAAGTGCCAGTGGAGATGGAACTATTCGAGAACCCGCTGGCTACTGTGAGGGTCTTAATAGTCTCAGTGGCACTTACCCCCATCGCTTTCGAATAAAGTGGTGACGAAACCGTGGGCGTGGAACCGTCCGTGGTGTAGTGGATCGAGGCGCCAGGGGTCGGCGTCGAGAGGGTTACCGACTGCGCTGAAGTATAGCTGCCGGGAGCAGGCGAGAAGGTCGGAGCAGTAGCCGTCGGCTGCTGCTGTGTACCGCTGAGGAAGCTCCAAGTCTGAATGTTTTGGGTGGCTGTTAACCCGCCAGTGCCGGCGGTGAATCCCACGAAAGCGCTGTTACTGCCGATGACCTGCGGAATGTTAATCGACCAACTGGTATTGTACACCGCGCCGGTCGTCCCGTCGGTGATGGACATCGCCAGGGTGGCGCCGTCATAGGTCATATGCACGGAGAACACATCGCCGCTGTGCAAATCAATGCCTGAACTGGAGAGGTCGCTAGCTGGGATGGTCGGCAGCGCGCCGTTTTGGTATAGGCCAATCGAATCAACACCCTCTCCACTGTTATTGTACAAATCGAACTTCACAGCCACGCTGTTGGC
Organism: Candidatus Acidiferrum sp.; assembly: GCA_035487275.1. GTDB lineage: Bacteria > Acidobacteriota > Terriglobia > Acidiferrales > UBA7541 > Acidiferrum. The sequence goes on from DATHMG010000061.1 coordinate 70,228, forward strand.
GATGCCGGCGTAACCTAAGCTACCTCCCTTCATACCTAGCGCGCTTAAACCAGTATCTTGAATCGTGAAGGTAATGCCATCGGCGCTGGGATTCACAAATTGAAAGGCAAAATCATTTGTGAATTGATTGATGTTTACAGGGGTATTAAACCATGCACTCCCGGCTTGATTTAAACCGCCATTTGTTAATTGCAGAAGGCTGTTACTTAACGCAGCGCTTCCATTAAACGTCAGAGAACCCTGTGCTGAGCCGAAACCGCTGCCGAAGCTGATCGTCGATGAACCACCACCCCCGGGCTGGGATTGCAGGTTATAAGTCTCGGACGCAACTGCGCTGGGCAAATATCCGGAAGCGCTCGCAATAGCGTTGATCGTTTGGCTCGCGGTAACGTTGATGGGTCCGGCGTATTTCCTGGAGGACGTGGTAGGTGTGCTGCCGTTCGTGGTGTAGAAGATGGATGCGCCTGGAGTACTATCCGTAATCGCGACGGAAACTGACCCTGCGAAACTCTCACCTCCAGGATTTAACACTGGAACGGCCGCTTGTGGCGTTGCGGCCATGAGCCCATAAACACTCAAAAAGTTAGAAGTGCCAACGTAAACTTTTCCGTTGGTGATGGTCGGCACGACAAACTTGGTCGCCCTGCCAGGATTGTCGCGGTTGGAATTCCGATTGCTACTGTATAGAGTGTTGGAAACATTGCTTGCGTTATGCGCGAGCAAAACTGCTGAGCCCCCAGAATTGAATGCACTGGTCAAGACGTCCCAAACAATTCCATTGTTGTTACCATTCGAAGAAATCGATGGCGTCGGTCCCGGGTAGCCGCCATTTTCCGAAGAAGCGGCTGTTTTACTGCCAATGACGCCGTTGGAAAACGAAAACGACTTCAAGTTGTCGTTACTAGCCCAGAAATATATATGTCCGTTCCAATAGGCGGGAGAACCCCAAACTCCGCCGATCTGCCCCGTAATTTCCTGAACGATGTTGTCACCGTTGGAGTTGTATCCGCCGAGAGTATCGCGGTCTACGAGGTAGATTCGCCCCTCCTTACCCGCTTGCACCATGAGATGGGTGTGGCCACCAGCTGATTGATCGGGCAGCACCAGCACGCCGCCAGAACCGAGATCCATATCGCCACCACTGAGGGAAAATTGATTGAAGGCGGTAAATTGATCGCTAACGCTCATGGCGCCGCTGCTGGTTTCCAGGCGAATTATGTCATCGCCATAGCTCATGCTGTTGTTATACGGAGGTGCAGCGTTAAACGCTCCGTTACCGGTAGCCACGAACAGGCGGCCTGAATTAATAGTGTCCGCGGCCAAGCCAGCGCCCGACATCCAAATGCCAGAGGCTGCTCCGTTCGCAGTTGCACAGAAAACGTCGGTCTGCTGTAGGGTTGCTGCGTCGTAGGCCAGGATCCAGCCGTGATAAGGCCCCAGGTCGCCATGGGCCGCAAAAGCGAGGTACACGATACCGTTGAGCAGCAGCAGGCCGGCACGGTTGTTTTCCAACTTGGCATCCCAGCGCAGCACACCGCCCGAACTTCCGTTACCATTTCCGTTCACTTGCGCGGAGAGGGTGACGGGAGAACCAGATCTTTCCGCGCCGGTGGTGATGTCGAGAGCATGCAGGCGCTGAAAATAATCGCCGTTTTCCTTGGTTTTGCCCACCACATAGAGAGTATTTGTGTTGGTGTCGATCACAGGAGTAGCGGTGATGCCAATTTCAGGATTTATGTCATCGGTGCCGATATCACCGTCGGGGACTGTAGTTGCTCCCAACGCCGCTCCATGCGCTGAATCCAGCAAAGTAATTTTCCAAAGGGGTGAAGCGTTGGAGCCGCCGTTGCTATCTGCGTCGAAGGCGTAAACGCTGTCGTGTGCGGTGGCGACAAACACAACGTTATGCGTCGTGCCGGCCTGCACGGTGCCCGGACCCATCGTTACGCCTGCAACGTAGAGTGGTTGGGCATAAGCCTGCCCGTCGATCGCATAGGAAAACAGCTTTCCAAACGTGTTGCTGTTGACATTGGCGGGAGTGAGGATGGTCTCGTTGAGGTTCTGACCAGTGCGAGCGATATCATTGTGCTGCGTCACCACATTGGTTTGCCCCTGGGCACCGAGGATCAAAAAAAACAGCGCTGAGAGCGCTATGGCAAACCGCAACCGCCAGGTAGCTGTGGATTTCAAAAGAACAGGTCTCAGACTAAAAAGGTTTTTCACTGAGCCACTCGCAAATGAACGATTTGCGAAAAGGGATACCGCAAGCTGCTTCATCTGACTCTCCAGGATAGAACGAGCGCCCGGGCAGGGCGCCACGCGTGTTATGGAATTTTTTTAAATTTAGTTCGGTCTTGCGACGCCTGCTGGGGAGAGGCGTTTCGCTTAATACACTGCCGGGGACCGTCAGATAAAGCATGAGGAGTATACCTATAATCGATTTTCTATGACAACCCCTAAATGCTTTTAGGGCTCGTCTGTCCGATTCCCGAGTCTTTATCCCTTCTTCTGCATTATCATCTCTTTTGGCGGTTGTATGTTCTCGTGTGCGCAACAACGCATCAACGATACGCAGCGTTTTGAGAGATGCGACACTCTAACCCAGGCCGTCGATTGCATTCAACCGAGCTCCAATCCGGAGCCGCGCCGGTAATCGCGAAGAGGTACGCGGGTCACCGCTGGTACCGTTTCTTCAGGCGCAGCACCGCATTGCGACGCGGCCTATCCGAAGTTATCGAACTCACATTTTCGCGGGTGATGGAAGACGATATTTTGGATCTCGCGGCCCAAGTCTCGTTTTACTTTGTGCTGTCGCTTGTTCCTTTCCTGATTGTTCTTGCTGCGATCGTAGGGTGGCTCCCATCTACAACGTTATGGCAATCGTTCGCGCAGTGGATTACCGATTATTTTCCTAATCGTTCCAGGCAAGCGGTTTTCGCCACCATTCTGGACCTGACGCGCGGGTACACGGGGTATCTTTCATTCGGCCTGTTGGTTTCGGTCTGGAGCGCTTCTTCGGGCTTCATGAGCCTGATGGAAGCTCTTAGCATCGCCTGCTGTGGCAGAGATACCCGTAGCTACTGGAAGAGGCGCGCCATCGCCACCGTCACCACGCTCGTAGCTTCGTTGTTCTGCCTGGTGGCTTTCGGTCTTTGGACTCTAGGCCACTGGGCCACGCGTGAGATATTTCGTGAATTGAGATTCGTGGGCATGATCCATTTTAGATGGAGCGTTATCGCCTGGTGGCTGGGCACCGTGTTGCTCATGTTCGTGGCACTCACTTTGATAAATCATTTTCTCCCGGATGTGAGGCGTCCCTGGCGCTGGTTTACGATCGGCAACATCTTTTCGGTAACGGGGATCTTAATCGCATCGGTGGGTTTCAATGTATTCTTGCAATACAGCCCCACCGTTCCTCAGGTCTACACTGTACTGGCCGGATTTGTGATTTTGATGACCTGGATTTACGTGGCCAATGTGATCATTCTCATTGGTGCGGAACTGGATATGGCGATCGCGCTACTAAACAAACACAAAGAAAAAGCCGCTTAAGCCTTCGCCTAATCTCCCAACAAATTCCGTCCTGCAAGCATCTAAAAAAGAGGCCCTGTATGTCCGATCCCAACAATCTTTCGTCGAACGGTTCGTCGGCCCTTGATGCTGCTCTGTTTCGGGCCCCGGTTCGTGAGTGGTTCGAGGCTGTTTTCGCTGCACCGACGAGGCCGCAACTGCAAGGCTGGCCGGCGATCGCGCGCGGTGAATCTACCTTAATTCTTGCACCCACCGGAACCGGAAAGACTCTAGCGGCCTTCCTCTGGTGCATCAACCGGCTCATGTTCACGCCGGTGGCGAACCAGCAGCAGCGTTGCCGCGTTCTTTACATTTCACCGATTAAAGCGTTGGCCGTCGACGTGGAGCGCAATTTGCGCGCGCCGCTTGTCGGCATAGCGCAAGCGGCCACGCGAATGGGAATTGCATTTCACGAGCCGCAAGTTGCCATCCGAACGGGCGACACGCCACCAGCCGAACGCGCACGTTTCTTGCGCCGTCCGGCGGACATTCTCATCACTACGCCCGAATCTCTTTATCTGTTGTTAACTTCCAGTGCGCGTGAATCGCTGCGCTCCATCGAGACGGTGGTCATCGATGAGATCCATGCGCTGGTGCCCGGCAAGCGGGGCTCGCATCTGGCGTTGTCGATGGAGCGACTGGAGCATTTATGTGGGCGGCGGTTACAAAGGATTGGCCTTTCCGCCACGCAGCGCCCCTTGGAAGAGGTAGCTCGCTATTTAGGTGGCGTCGAGGAGGGTCGTACCAAAGTATTGCCTTCCACTCCTACGACTAACGAATCAGAAATTTTGCCTGAGGAGGAGAGCGACACTCCTGCTGTGGTGTATCGTCCCGTTACCATAGTTGATGCCGGCGAACCGAAACGCCTTGATCTCCGCGTGGAAATTCCCGTTGAGGATATGACGCGCCTCGATGAGCTCGATCGTTTGCCGAGTGGGCCGGCGTCCCAGGGCCCTGCCCGGCCTTCCATCTGGAGCGCCATCCACCCAAAGCTGCTCGAATTGGTGCGTTCGCACCGCTCAACGCTGATTTTTGTGAATAGCAGGCGCCTCGCAGAAAGAATTTCCGCGGCGGTGAATGAATTGGCCGGCGAAATTCTGGTGCGGGCGCATCACGGCAGTGTTGCCGTCGCACAGCGCAAAGAAATTGAAGATCGATTGAAGCTTGGAACTTTGCGCGGCCTTGTGGCCACGTCTTCTCTCGAATTGGGTATCGATATGGGCGCCATCGACCTGGTGGTGCAGATCGAATCGCCGTCATCGGTCGCCAGCGGAATGCAAAGGGCAGGGCGCGCCAGCCACCACGTCGGTGCGGTCAGCTCTGCCATTATTTACCCCAAGTATCGCGCCGATCTGGTCGCGTGCGCTGCCATAACTCGCGCCATGTACCAAGGTAATGTCGAGTCTGTGCACTACCCGCGCAATCCACTCGACGTGCTCGCGCAGCAAATCGTTGCCATGGTCTCGGTGGAACCCTGGGATGTCGCCGACATTTTTAAGGTGGTGCAATCCGCGGCTCCCTACGCGGGCTTAACCTTGGGAGCGTTCGAAAGCCTGCTGGATATGCTCTCGGGGCGTTATCCCTCGGACGAATTCGCGGAATTGCGGCCTCGGCTTACTTGGGATCGCCTTGCCAACAAATTAACGACCCGGCAGGGCGCGCGACAGGTATCCATCATCAACAGCGGCACCATTCCAGATCGCGGCTTGTATGGTGTATTTCTAGCTGGCGCTACCAAAGGCGCGCGTGTCGGCGAGCTTGACGAAGAAATGGTCTTCGAAAGCCGGGCGGGCGACACGATTATTCTCGGCGCCTCCACGTGGCGCATCGAAAATATTTCTCACGACCGCGTGCTCGTTTCTCCCGCGCCCGGCGAGCCCGGGAAAATGCCCTTCTGGCATGGGGATACCGCTGGCCGGCCCGCGGAATTCGGCGAAAAAATCGGCCGCATGACTCGCGAATTGCTCGCCTTGCCGCGCTCGGTCGCATTTACGAAACTGGTTGAAGAACATAGCCTGGATGTTAACGCGGCTGAAAATCTCCTTCGCTATCTACAAGACCAGGTCGCGGCTACGCAACGTGTGCCCAGCGATGAAGATGTACTGGTGGAAATTTGTCGTGACGAGCTTGGTGATCGTCGTATATGCGTGTTGACTCCTTTTGGCAGCCGCGTGCACGCCCCGTGGTGTATGGCGGTAACCGCCAAACTGCGCGCTGAGCGGGGAATGGAAGTCGAATCCATGTGGTCCGACGATGGCTTCGTGCTGCGCCTCCCTGATAGTGACGCCGCTGTAGAAACTGAAGATTTCGTGTTGTCTCCCGCGGAACTCAAGGAATTGGTCTTGCGTCAATTGGGATCAACGTCGCTATTTGCCGCCAAATTTCGCGAAGCCGCTTCCCGCGCGCTGCTATTGCCAAAGCGTCGGCCCGGCATGCGCGCGCCTTTATGGCAACAGCGAAAGCGTGCCGCGGATCTATTGGCGGTGGCCTCCCGCTTCTCTTCGTTTCCTATCATTCTCGAAACGTATCGCGAATGTATTCGCGAGGTATTTGATTTGCCTGCCGCTTCAGGAATTCTCAGCAAGATTCAGCGTGGCGAAATTCGATTGACGCGCGTGGAATCCGACCAGCCTTCCCCCTTTGCCGGCGCTCTGCTTTTCTCCTACATCGCGAATTACATTTATGAAGGTGATGCCCCGCTGGCCGAGCGCCGCGCCCAGGCACTATCCATCGATCAATCCCAGCTGGAAGAGCTACTCGGCGATACCGATTTGCGCGAGTTGCTCGACGGGGCCGCGCTGGATGAAGTGGAAGCGAAACTTCAGGCCCAGGAGCCGGACTATCAGGCCCGTCACGCCGACGGCCTCCACGACTTGTTGTTGAAGCTCGGTGATTTGTCCGACGCCGAAATTGCCGCCCGCTGCGTCCGCCCAGAAGTTGCCGCCTCCGTTGCGGAATTGATCAACGCTCGCCGCGCTGTGCGCGTACGCATTGCCGGTGAAGCCCGCACCGTCCCCGTTGAATATGCAGGCCGTTACCGCGATGCGTTGGGCACACCGCTGCCGCCTGGTCTGGCCGAAGCGTTTCTTCAAGCTCCGGTTGATCCGTTGACGGAAATAATTCGCCGCTACTCGCGCACTCACGGTCCGTTCACGACCGCCGACATAGCTACGCGCTATCAGTTACAGGCGCCCGCGGTCGAGGCTGTGCTGCGCAGCTTGAACTCTCAAGGCAAATTGTTGGAGGGCGAGTTCAGGCCCAACGGTCATCATCGGGAATGGTGTGATCCCGAAGTGCTGCGGCAAATCCGCAGGAAAAGTCTCGCGCGTTTGCGCCGTGAAATCGAGCCGGTCGAACAGTCTACCTTTGTTAGATTCTCGACGCGGTGGCAAGGCGTGACCGTTCCCCGTCGCGGGTTGGACGCGTTGCTCGACACCATTGAAGCGTTGCAGGGTACTGCGCTTCTCGCTTCAGACTTGGAAACAGAAATTTTGCCCGCCCGGGTCGCCGACTATCAGCCCGGCAATCTCGACACCCTCATGGCCGCCGGGGAAGTGAGTTGGGTAGGCGTCGAACAAATTGGGGATCGCAACGGCCGAATCGCGTTGTACCTGACGGAGTCTTTGCCGCTTTTGTGTTTACCCGAAGCCGCCGTATTAGTAGGCGCAACTGTGCCGGACCAGACTCCCCATTCCGAGCGCGCCGAAAAAATTGCTGCATTTCTCGCCCGCCAAGGAGCATCCTTCTTTTCAGAAATTCACAGCGCCTGCGGCGGCGGTTTCCCCGGCGACACCGTGGAGGCTCTGTGGCAGCTGGTGTGGGCCGGGAGAATTACTAACGACACGTTTTATCCGCTTCGCAAACTTTTGCGGCCCGAGGATCGCAAACGCAGACATGAAGTGTTTGATGACGAGCGCCCCGGGTCGCCCGGATATTTGCGCCGTTTGCGCTCACGGACATCGGCGGGACAAGCCCATGGCCGCTGGTCGCTTATCGGCCAACGCATCACCGTCGCGCTGACTCCTACGCAATGGAGCGCCAATATCTCGCAGCAAGTTCTGCAGCGCAATGGCATCGTGACGCGCGAGACGGCCATCGCAGAAAATATTCCCGGCGGCTACAACACCATTTACCCGGCGCTAAAAACTATGGAAGACAGTGGCTGGGTCCGTCGCGGCATGTTTGTTGCCGGGTTGGGCGCCGCGCAATTTGCCATGCCTGCAGCGGTTGACATGTTGCGCAGCCTGCGTTTGGATCCTGTTACTCCGGAAGTGTTGCATCTGGCGGCTACCGATCCCGCCAACCCCTACGGCACTTTGATTCCTTGGCCGAAGATCGAGGGCGAATCCGATGAGCCACTCACTCATCACTCCATGGCGCGAACGTCGGGCGCGTCAGTGATTTTGATCAACGGGCAGCTCGCCGCTTTTTTGCGACGCCGCAATCCGGCGTTGCGCGTTTTTCTTTCCGAGTCTGAACCCGAGCGTAGCCTGTTCGCACGCGAGCTGGCAAAGAAACTCGCAGAGCTGGCCATCCGCCGTCTCAATCTCCGGCAAGGCCTTTTGATTGGCGAAATCAACAACTCTCCGGCACGAGAACATTTTCTGGCTTGTTACCTGGAAGATGCTCGGTTCGTGAACACCGTTCTTGGTTATCAGATGCGTCGCACCAAGCCTCTTATTGTTACCGCTGATACCGGCGAAGACGCCGAAGACGAAGACGCCCAGGAAATTCAGGAAACCGCTTGAGATGCCTGAAGGCGACACCATCTATCGCGCCGCTCGCACCTTGAATCTTGCGCTCGGAGGGCAAACCGTTACTTCCTTCGAATCGGCTTTGCCACATCTTTCCCGAGTGGAGATCGACCATGGCGTTGTGGGAAGAACTGTAGAAAAAGTAGCAGCACAAGGAAAATGGCTGCTCATGCATTTTTCGGGCGATCTCGTTCTACTCTCGCACATGCTTATGAGTGGCAGTTGGCATATCTACCGGCCGGGCGAAACGTGGCAACGCCGGCGACACGAGGTGCGCGTCATAATTGGCACCACCAAAATTCTGGCGGTGGCCTTCAAGGTTCCAATCGCGGAATTCCACACCGCGGACTCCCTTACTCGCCGCGAAGGATTCAAATCCGTTGGGCCGTCAACACTCGCGGAAAACTTCGACGAAGCCGAAGTTGTAGCTCGATTGCGCGCCCGGCCGGACCTGGAAATCGGCGTTAGCCTACTTACTCAATCGCTGCTCTCGGGAATCGGCAATACTTTTAAATCGGAAATTTGTTTCGCGTGTGGAATTAACCCGTTTCGAATGGTTTCGGATCTCACCGACGACGACCTGAAGTGTCTCGTCTCTAAGGCGCGCGAGTTCATGCTCGCCAACGTTACCGAAGCATCCAGCGACAAAATTACTACTTATGTTCCCAAGCGCCGAACCGCCGGCGGTGTAAATATTTCGGAACGTTTGTGGGTCTATAAGCGAACCGGCGAGCCTTGCCACCATTGTGGCAGCGCCATCGTTTCAAGCAAGCAAGGGTTTGATGCGCGCACTTCGTTCTGGTGCCCACGTTGCCAGCCGGCGGGGATGAAGCGCGCAAGCGCCTAATTTCATGCGCCGGTTCGTGCAAACGTGCGAAGCCGTAGGCGCGACCTCCAAAAAAACTGCTAAGGTCACGCACGTAAGCGAACTTTTCAAATCGTTGCCACTGGAAGATGCCTCCACCGCGGCAATTTTCCTCACTGGCCGCCCATTTCCACATCGCGATGAACGTGTCCTGGGAGTAGGCGGCTCGCAACTCGTGAAAATTGTCACCGAAATCGCAAAAGCCGACTCCTCACAGCTCGGGAGGAGTTATCGCGCACACGGTGACCTTGGCGATATGGCCGAACATCTCTTGCTCAAACGCCCAAGTACCGCCGAGGTCTCATTGCAGCAAGTAGCTGAAACATTCCGCAAGCTTCCAGAAGCTCGTAGTGCGGCTCAAAAGATGGCCTTAATAAAAAGTTTATTCGAGCACATGAGCGCCGGCGAAGTGAAATACGCCATAAAAATAATGACCGGCGACTTACGCATCGGATTGAAGGAAAGCCTTGTCGAAGAGGCCATCGGCAAAGCTTTCGATCGCCCCTTGGACGCAGTTCGCCGTGGCAACATGCTGACCGGTGACATTGGCGAGACCCTGCGCTCCGCCGCTTCAGGCGGTTTAGCGTCCGTCAAAATGCGTCTGTTCCACCCCATTGGTTTCATGCTGGCCACGCCAGTTGAAACTGCCAGCGAAATACTCCCCGATGGCCGCGGCTCAGTCCTGGTCGAGGAAAAGTATGACGGCATTCGCGCACAAGTACATAAAAGCGCCGCAGGAGTAAAAGTTTTTTCTCGCACGCTCGACCAGATCGTGGAGTTTCCCGAGCTAGATATTCTCTTTGCAAAATTGCGTGGCGAGTTGATCCTGGACGGAGAAATTCTAGCTTGGCACGATTCGCGGCCGCTTCCATTCACGGAGTTGCAGAAACGCCTGGGCAGAAAACAACTGGATCTTTGGCTGCAGCACGAAATTCCCGTGCGCTTTGCGGCCTTCGATTTGCTCTACCAGGACGGAACGTTGTTGCTCGAAGAAACGTTGGAGCAACGCCGTGAACGTCTCGAAAAAATTCTGCCGCCCGGCGAGGCATCCGCAATCTATACCGCAGCGGCAATTCGTTGTGAGTCTGTTTCGGCCATTCAACAAGCATTTCAGGATTCGCTGGCCGCCGGCCATGAGGGAATCGTCGTAAAACGTCCAGAATCGTTATACACGCCGGGCCGTCGCGGTAGGTCATGGTTCAAGCTAAAGGAGCCTTTCGCAACCCTGGACGTCGTAGTGACCGCGGTCGAATATGGACATGGTAAGAGGCATGGCCTGCTTTCCGATTATACTTTTTCAGTGCGTAATGGTCAGCAGCTTTTGACCATCGGCAAAGCATATTCGGGACTTACTGATGCGGAAATCAAGGCCGGTACGGAATACTTTCTGCAACATACCGTGGAAGATCTGGGCGCGCGAAGGATTGTAGAGCCATCCGTGGTCATGGAAGTTGCCTTCAACAATATTCAGAAGTCGCAGCGCCACGAAAGCGGCTATGCGCTCAGATTCCCGCGCATTTTGCGGCTACGCCCCGACAAGCCTGTAACGGAGATCGATACCCTCGAGCGCGTCGCCCAGCTTTACTCCAAGCAGATTACCTTGCCCAGAAATAATCAATGACTGTATGACCTAGTGTTGTGTCCCGGAAATACGTTCAGATAGTCGCTGGATTTTTTCCAGGATGGAATCGGGCGTGGCCGTCCAGGAGAAGGGTCGGGCCTCCGCATTGTAGCGACGGACGAAAGACTCGATTTTGGCAACAAGTTCTTTGACGCTGCCGAAGGTGCCCCGACGGATGGCCTTCTGCGTGATGATGTTGAACCAGATTTCCACTTGGTTGAGCCAGGAAGAGTAGGTGGGCGTGAAGTGCACGTGGTAACGGGGGCGTGCTGCCAACCAGCGTTGGACGCGAGGATGCTTGTGGGTGGCATAGTTATCGACAATCAAGTGCACGTCAAAGGCCTGGGGCACGCTGGCGTCGACATGCCGCAGAAAATCGAGGAACTCCTGGTGACGATGACGGCGTTTGCACTGACTCAGGACCGTTCCGGTGATCGGGTCGAAGGCCGCAAACAATGTGGTGGTGCCGTGTCGGACGTAGTTGTGCGTGATGCCTTCGACGTAGCCCAGTCCCAAGGGCAGCATCGGCTGGCTACGCTCCAGCGCTTGAATCTGGCTCTTCTCGTCCACGCACAGGACCAAGGCCTTATCCGGTGGGTTCAGATACAACCCGACTATGTCACGTACCTTCTCGACGAAGAACGGGTCGTTGGAAAGCTGGAAGTGAGACGCTCGGTGCGGTTGCAAGCCGAAGGCGCGCCAGATCCGGTGGATGGTCGATTTCGAGAGGCGGGTTTCTGCCGCCAGCGAGCGACAACTCCAATGCGTGCCGTCTTTCGGTTTGGTTCGCAGGGTTCTGCGGATCAACGTGGCGACCTTTTCATCTGGAATCGAACGTGGGCGACCGGAGCGCAGCTCCTCGTGCAATCCCGTCAGCCCCTGTTTCACGAACCGTCTTCGCCAGAGACCGACTGTCAACTGGCTCAATCGCAACCGGGCAGCGATGTCCTTATTGGACAAGCCGTCGGCGCTGAGCAAAATGATTCGCACACGGGTCACCAGAACATGGGGCAGCGAGCGAGAGCCAGCCATCGCTTGCAGTTGTTCGCGCTGTTCCCGCTCCAGATGCAACGGGACCAGGGGTCGCCCCAAGTTCATAGGCACCTCCATTCTCCATAGAAGATGCCTAAGGGGAAAACAGTCGCGCAAGGATTATATTAGTTACTTAAGGGACACAACACTAGCACCACACTTGTGAATCCCCAAAGTCAGCCCGCACTGCTGTCACGAAAAATGCCAGGCTTGCATGGAAAGGAAATCCTGTATATAAATCATGCAGGCCTACCCGGTGCCTCGACCTGAGAATAAACATCTCGGGTAAACGTCCCCTGCAATGTCATTGTTGTTCCAGGTTTGTAGCGACTGACCGCCATAATTTGCACGGAGTATTTTTTATGCCAGTTAGAATTCTTATTGCTGATGATCATGAAGTGGTTCGTCAGGGGATACGTACGATTCTCTCGGCGCGTCCCGAGTGGGAAATTTGCGGCGAAGCAGTTAACGGTCAGGAAGCCGTCAAGCTCGCCGAAGAGCTGCGGCCTGACGCCATCATCATGGACATAACCATGCCAGTGATGAGTGGACTGGAAGCGGCGCGACAAATTACCAGAAATAAAAACAGCCCCCCCATTCTCATTTTCACCATGCATGAATCCCGCAGTCTTGCGGACTCCGTGCGTGAGACGGGAGCCCGCGGATTTGTGTTTAAATCGCGCGCGGCTCACGATTTGATCAATGCTTTAGACGTTCTGTTGCGTAACGAAACGTATTTTGGACCCCAAGGGGACAAACAAAATTCACCCCCAAAAGATAACACTAATCGTGGAATCAGTTTTTCGCGGGCCGTGGATTTTTGAAGGGTGGTCCGGCTTTTGTAATAAATCTCGCTTAAAAAATTGTCGACCGCAGGTTAGCGGGTTTTACTGGGTTTATTCTTGCCCGGCGATAGCCGCTGGTCTAACAATTCCAACGCTTCCGATAACGATTGTCGCTTGCCCCAGAAATCTTCCCATAAATTTCCCACTCTCTTGATTCGCCGCTCCACATTGTTCAGATTCCAGCGATCAGCGGCGAACTCCGTTTTCAATTCCGCCGCATTCACCGGCATCGACACCGGCGCGCCTGGATAGGCGCGAACCGAATAGACCGTTGCGAGGGGTTTTCCGCGTGCGTTTTGTAATGCATCCATCAGCACCTTTCCGCGCGGCCTTTTGTGCACCGTGCGTTCGAAAGTAATCAAACCAGGCAGCTCGTTATCGGCGATGCGTCCCACAAGTTCCGCAAAGCCTCTCGTCTGCGCGTAGGTGTATTGCGGTTTGAGAGGCACAAAAATATGAAACCCGGAGGCACCGGAAGTTTTGAGAAAACAGGAGAGCCTGATGGAATGCAAAATGTTGTAAATAGTCCGCGCAATTGTGAGCACCGTGGCAAAGGGCGTTCCTGGTGTGGGATCCAGATCAAAGAAAACATAGTCCGGGAAGTCCTGCGTTTCCGAACGGCTTGACCATGGGTTGTGGTCAATACAGCCCAAATTCGTCAGGTAGATGAGCGACGCGAGATTATTAACCATCAGGTAAGACATATCCCCGCCGCGTTCTTCGGAATGAACGGTGGCCCGCCCGATCCAATCGGGAACGGAGTCGGGCGCCTCCTTCTGGAAAAACGCTTTTTCTCGAATTCCGTTTGGATAACGACGCAACACCATGGGGCGATCTATAAGAAACGGAAGCATGAGATGCCCCATGCGAAAGTAATAGGCCAGCAAATCCCGCTTCCGTATGCCACTTTCGGGGAAATAGATTTTGTTCAAATGCGTCAGTCGCAGAACGTGGCCATCTATTTCGACATTTAAGTTTTCCGAAGTGCCTTTGCGAATTTCGTTCTCAATCCCGTTGGTCAAAACCGTCTCACCCGGTTTGGCCGGAGATGCCGTATGTTTTTCGCCATGCGCTGGATTGGTTGCGGATCGCGATTTTGCCGGGGGCTGGCCTCGTTTCGAATTCGGTTCTGCCGCCACTCCCAGAAGAGTTTCTGGTTTAGTTGAGCGGTCCAGTCGCTCAGCCAAATGTTCTTGACCGCTAACTTCATTCGGGCGTGCCGCTTGCACCGTACAATCCTTGGGCGACACGTCCGTACGCATTGCCAGAAACACCGGCGCGCGCAACCGCCTGCCGTCCGTCCAGTTCCCGAACTTAACGCGAGCGACCAGCTGTGGTTGCACCCACTCAATTTTTTCCTTCAATTTCGGTACCTCGCTAAAAGCACTGTTTGCCTGCCTGCGTTTTTGTAACCGCTCGTAAATCTCTTTTTGCTTGGCGTAATCGAAACCCGTGCCTACGCTGCCGATAAATTCGAGCTGCACTCCGTCGTAAAGTCCTAGCACCAGGGCGCCAAAAAATTCACGGCTGCGTCTCGGCGCGGTCCAGCCGCAGACAACCGCATCCAGTTCGTTCACAATCTTAAATTTCAGCCACAACGAAGTTCTCTGCCCCACGTACGCGCTGTTTCTTTTTTTTCCAATAATCCCTTCCAGCGATTGCTGTCTGGCCGCTTCGTATAGTTCCTTGCCTTTCTCGATTTCATGTTCTGAATAACGGATGTGGTCGCTGGGGCGAAGAATTTGCTTGAGCAGATTTTTCCGTTTTTCCAGCGGGACTTTTCGCAGGTCATAGCCATCGCAGTACAGCAAGTCAAACGCGTAGTACGTTGCCGGGATGGATTCCAGCAGTTGCCGCGAAGGGTTGCGAACGCCCGCGCGATTCTGCAGCTTTTGGAAATTACTTCGTCCCGCCGAATCAAGGGCCACCAGTTCGCCATCAATGATTGCTTCGGTTGCATCCAGCTGATTCCCGAGGTCACGAACCTCCGGATACTCAAGTGAAATTTCTCTACCGGCGCGTGAGCGCACCGATACTTCTCCGTTCGCAAGGTAGGCGATGCCACGCACGCCGTCCCACTTCACTTCGAAGAGCCAATCCGGATTTGAAAATGGTTTCTCGCTTAAGGAGGCCAACGTCAGCGGAATGAAACGGGGCATCGGCGTTTTACGCGCGCCAGGAAGGAAACTGATCTTATTGGCATCGAGCGGCCCGCGGGCCGACCGGCCAAGTTTCACATCTTCCAGCGTTCGCCCGGAAACTATGGATTGTGAATGTTTTTCAGCGTCCCAGAGTGGATCTGCAAATTCATCGCGATGCTTGATCAACAACCACTCGTTTTTTTCTTTGGAGTTTTTCAGTTTTACCAAAACAAAACTGCCGTGCACTTTTTTCCCGTGCAGGATAAATTTCAGCTCGCCTCGCGCTAATTGCGCATCGGCATCCAAATGGCCTTCCAACTCATAGGTGCCCTGATCCCACACGATTACTTCTCCACCGCCGTATTGCCCCTTCGGAATGACTCCTTCGAACTTGCGATATTCGAGCGGATGGTCTTCCACGTGAACGGCAAGCCGCTTATCGATCGGGTTCAGCGAAGGCCCCTTAGGCACCGCCCATGATTTCAGAACGCCGCCTACTTCAAGCCGCAGGTCGTAATGCAGTCTGGTCGCCGCGTGTTTTTGGATGACGAACCGCGCCCTGGCCTCGCGCGCCACGATGCCAGCGGGTTCGGCCGTTTTGTCAAAATGCCTTTTCTGCCGGTACTCTGCGAGTTTTTTCATGCGGTACATGTCACGAATACGGTCAGAGAATCTGCAGTGAAGTCTTCACTCAGAATAAGCACTCTCCGCAGAGGAGTCGAGCTTATCCGACTCCGTTCATCGCAAGTGCATCAGGGGTTTACCTGATTTGTGCGCGGTAATTCACGTCGTAGCATGTCCAGTCTGGCGCCTCTGAACGCGGCAGGAGGGAAACGATGGCTCATTCCGTATGACGATGCATCAACGTGAATACACCGTGTTCATCCGTCCTCGCGACCACGGCCTCACCGTTCACACCATGTTTTTCGAGAACGAGTTTAGACGCGTCAAAAGCTACGGCAAGACTGATAAACATATCCATCTAAAGCGGCAAGAAATTGAGTTAGCGGAACAATTGGTGGAGACCCTCTCGCAAGACTTTGAGCCCTCCAAATATCATGATACTTTCCAGCAGAACCTAAAGGCACTCATCGAGTCCAAACAAAAGGGCCGACCTTCGTGGAAGAGCCCAAACCCGGTCGTGCCCCGGTAATCGACATGATGGAAGCTCTCAAACGCAGCCTTCGACAATCACAAGCCGCCAATAAAGCTGAACCTTCCAGGAGCCGTCGAGACCAAGAAGGCCGCCGCCGCTTGGCAAGCTAGATAACCATTCCCGTTTGAAAATTTGCGTATCTCAATCCAACTCTTCGCTCCGCTACGGAGAGATCGGAAAAATTACGAGCGCAGTTCGCGCATTTTGGTGTTTACCATAGATCGGATTTCCCTGTCACTTCGGTCCATACATAATCTTAACGTCGTGGAGGACTGCCGTTTTGGTGGTATCCGTGGTTGAAAGCGAGGTCCGATACTGAATGTAGCGGCTCTTGCTGGTAGTGGGTACTCTGGACTGCGACACGGAAGTAAAGGCTGTCCAAGTCCCGTCTGGAACCGGAGTATTCCCAGTTCTGACGCTCATGGATAAAGAGGTGCCGGTGGGCTGGTCCGCGGTCCATGAGATAGAAGCCCACGACACTACGGCGCCAGCGTCCAACACACGTGACGTGAACGTAGCGGGAGTGCTGTAGGGACTCATATGCATCCAGTCCACGACCAGCTTTTGCCCGCCCGCGCGCAAGTCGCTGATCAAAGGTCGCATGGCGGTGGAGATGGCCACGGGATGGGTGACGACCTGCACCCCATCGATCCAATACACGATATTGGCGGCATTCCAATCGATGCGGTAGTGATGTGGAGTGCCCAGCCAATTGCCCCTGATGACCGTGTCGTGACGTGATCCGTTGTTGGACCGCGCCATGAGAGAACCGCCGCCCCCGGTGCTAAAGATGGCCCAGGGCGCGCTATTGAAGTTCACGCCGAACCCTACATGCTGGTAGCCCTCGGTAGTGAATGTGGCTACGAAGTCTAGTGATCGCCCCTGAGGGTAGGTCCCCGAAGTGCCCACCAGCGCTCCATCCACTGCGATCGTGCCTCCGTTCACCACGGCACGCCCACCACTGCTCCAGTTGTTCACAGTCCAACCACTGGGTAAGGCGGTGCCTGAAAACTCCGTGGCGACGGCCGGAAATTGGATTAATTCGCCATCTGCCATTTGCGAAATGTAGGTGTTCTTGTTGCTCCCGGCCGAAAAATCGCTGACCAGCGTGTCTGTCAACGAGCCTGAAGAACCGCCAACACCACTGGGGTTGTTCACGGTGACTGAAACGGCGGTCGAACTGGTCAAATTGTTGGAAGTATCGGTTGCCACAGCGGTCAGCAAGTGGGAGGCGTTGCTGGCAGTCTTAGTGTTCCAACTGGTTTGGTACGGTGCGCTGGTTAACGGTGATCCCAGGTTGGCGCCGTCGAGCTTGAACTGCACACTGGCGATACCTCTGTTGTCAGAGGCCGTGGCCGTAACATTAAACATGCTGGACACAGTTTGGTTCGGCACGGGAGATAGTATGGAAACAGTTGGTGGTGTTCGATCTGCTGGTTGCGAGCCGGTAGGTAGCAGAACGAACACATCGAATTCGGGCGCAGTGTGACGCGGCTGGGTTGGCACAGTGCCTTCCGGTGGTGCTAGTGTCAGATTGCTCATCGGAATAGTCACCGGGCCACCGTTATATACTCCCGTTGCGACGGGCGCGCCGTAAAAGTTCTGTGAATCGCGGATTTCGTAGCTCTGCCCCGAATGCAGACCACTGGCTGAAATATCTACACTAACGCTGGGGCTTAAATCCCAGTTGTAAATCACGATGTTCGCTCGCCCAGTTTCGTATTGGTTGGGGCGAACAAAAATATCCTTGCCAGTAGGGCGCTGCGATAGGTACGTGTTGTTCGGATGCTTCGAAGGTGTGAAATCCAGCGTGCCGTAGAAGGTATTCCCGGTCATCTGCAAGCCAGTGTTAGAGGTCGAATTGATGAAGATTCCCGGTCGGTCCGGCGCAGGCGTGAAAAAATAATTTCCCGTCACGATCGCGTTGTTGCTGTTGTAGAGGTTGTAATATTGGTTGTGCCCCGAAGGCGCCGAAGAATAGCCGTAGTTGTTAATGAGTTTGGTATTTTGCGAAATCTGATCCCCGCCAATCCACATGTTGTAGCTGTTGAAGTTCCCATTGTTCAGTGCCGATAGTTCACCGCTGTTGAAAAAGACATTTCCTTCGTAGGTGACATTATTTCTTACGGCATTTATGGTCCCGTAAAGTTGGGTGCCTTCGCTGAAATTTCGAAACACAATGTTATCGGCCATTCGGTGGCTATCGGCACTCTGTACATAAAGCCCATGACCGTGCCCGCGACAAGACGAGCCTACGCAACCGTCATAGCCATTGTTATAGATAAGAGTGCCGTAGATCTCTCCCTGGACCGCACCGGACCAAAAGCCCACTCCATTGATCTGGTTATCATGAATGACCATGTTGATCAGTTTTAATCCTGGATTACTTTGGCCCGTGGCTGACATCGTGACACCGTCACCCTGAATCGAAGTCCCGCGATTGAAGACTTCAATGCCCCAGAACCAAGCATCATGATCTCCATGGCGCCCGAGTACTAGCATTCCAGCGATTGTCGCTCGCTCGCCTGGATATTGGCGCACCACAATCGGACTGCTGCTCGTTCCACTGAGATAGCTGCTGAAAGTTCCCGAATAAGTTCCACCCCGCACCCAGATGGTGTCGCCAGGCTGTACACCCGCCGGTGCGCCTAATGCCGTCCACAGATCCCATGGAGATGTGAGGCTTCCGTTTCCCTGCGACGAACCATTCGGAGCAACGTACCAGTCATGAGCTTGTGCGATTACGCCACAGAACACAAACATACAAATAAACAGACAAATCCTAACGGAAATCTTGGTCATAGTCTTGTCGCTATCTTTTCCTAATCTGGTTTTTTAGATCTGTTTGAGCGGGTAAGTTCAGTGTGGGGTACCTGGGAGTTGGAGGGAACTGGCCTTCGGACCAATTTTGGTACAGGTGAACCGTTCTACTGGGTCCGATAGTTCTCAGAATTTCACTGATAAAATAAGTCGCCCTGTTGGTCGCCGCTTAGCCCAAAAATCTATCTTCGTACGACTGTACTCGAGGGGGTTTCCAAACTGGAAACACCAGTTTCGTGCAACGATGGAAGCGGAGGTCTCGCATAACCCATTTATTTTGAATCTCGTTTTTGGGCTGGCCACGTGCATTGTAAAATCGCATTCGTTGCAGCCACAACCAAAAAGCGTCTGCGCTGCGCCGAGATATTGGACTATTCCCTGTCGATTTCTGAAGGGGAAGCTGGAGTTTAATGACAAACGATTACAGGATTTCTATTTCTCCAGACGGAAACACATTATTGGTTTCCATCCCGATTGAGCGCGTCTATGAAATGGTGAAATCCCATATTTGGACTTTGAAAGCGATGGCGAAGGATTCAGGAACCTACTTGGGGACATGACTAGAGTGTCTGGCATGAGTGTCGTACCATCCCGGGATCGACCTTCTCAGGCACTTTTGTAGAAATTCTTTCAGGTTTTTGCTGAAAGAGTAAGAATTCAATTTGCCGTGATCTCCAAAAAGGGCGTAAAGCACAAATATCATTTTATACTCGGCAAGTATCTCATAATAATTTTTCCATTTGCCGGCCAAATCCCCTCCAAAAAGGCCGGAAGCACCCTCTTCAAATTCATGAGCCGTGTAACATCCTTCTCTGCATGCAGTAGGTTCAACCCGCGACGACATCCCTTCTTGCTGAACTGCCTTAAAGGCTGTGTAGCCTAAATTCCGCAATAGACGAAATTCTTGGAGTAATTTTGCGAATGTAACCTTCTCAGATTCAAGCGAGACGTAATTGGGCTTTTGCTCGAAATTGACTAACGCTCTCAGGCATATAGCATCGGATCCTTCGATATCGATTTTTAGGTAGTAAGGCACCCCGTACTGTCTCAAGCATTGCGCAAAATCAACCGTCCGCACGTCAATGGTCTTGCTCGGTGCTCCGAGTGCATCATTTCGGCGTGCCCAATCGCTTTGAATTGTTCCCCATACGCTGGTTTTCTTGTTCTGATAAAACGTGACGCTTCGAAGTGTGGACTCTTCGGTGTGTTCAACGATGGCTCCTTCGACTACGGTCAGGCTCCCTTGTTCGATTTCCCTCGAAAATCTATTCCTGCAGTGTTCTATTAGGTCGGGATCCGCTTCAAATCCGACCACTCTAAATCCTTTCTTAAGATAGAAATCAGCGTCTTCCCCCCTATGCATGCCTACGTCGTAAATAAGGTCGGCGTGTCTTTTTGTCGATTCCTTTTCGGCCATCCCCGCACCAATTTCTACCACGGCGAATGAAGATCTCTTGGGTGTTTGTAAAACGCAAACGAAGGGCCTCGGGTGGGCCGCCACTCTAACTCCTCAATTTAGCGTCAAACGTTCGTTACGGTGGGTGAACCATGAAGATAACAAATGTGAAGGAGGATAATATAGTGGGTCATAGCAGGTCAAAAACAGGGTTGCCAAATCCAGAATCTTCCTCGGCAATCAAAGCTAAAATTGCGGCACATGTCGCACCAGAATCAGACCGTACAGATCAACAAGAATTTTAATAAATTGCCCAATGGACTAATTCCAGGGCCAGGGGGATGGTTCTCCTGTGCTCGCCAACCAGTATGTTAATCACCCCAGGATTGCAGCTGTCTTGCAGGGAAATTACATATTTGAAAGGTTAAGTGGGTCACGAAATTCGCATCTAAAACCATGATATTACGGCTGCGTTAATCGGGAGTTGACCAAGACAGGTGCCGGGTCCTCATGTACTTCCGCGAGCCAGCGTGCGAGGAAGACAATTTTCCTCCTGTATCCCATGCAACGCTCATGGAATGCGGTCGAAACGAGTAGTCTTTTGTGTCCTTCGTGCTCTTTAAGCGGATTTTCCTTTGCGAGCAACGGGTTCACTCTTGGCTTTGATCGACTTCACGAGATCGGCCGACGATGCTCCTTCGAGCGACAATCCATAGCCGACTTCACGCACAATGCGCTCCTTCAACGGCTGAATAAAGTGGATGCGCGTGTTGCGGCGCGTAACTCCCGGCGCTTTCAGGTACAACTCGGCGAGTTCGCGCACCCGGCTGAGCGCCTTACCGCTCGGCACAACTTCGGCAACCACTCCCCATTCGTAAGCGGTACGCGCCGGGAGCGGCTGTGGGTTCAGCAGGAACGCCTCCGCTC
>DATHMG010000062.1:0-99650 GCA_035487275.1 Candidatus Acidiferrum sp.
GTAATCCGCGTGGCCCGGGCAATCCATGTGCGCGTAGTGGCGGTTCTGCGTTTCATACTCCACGTGCGAAACGGCAATGGTGATGCCCCGCTCGCGCTCTTCCGGCGCGTTATCAATGGAATCAAACGCGCGGAATTGCACTTTGGGGTTGTGCTTCGACAGCACCTTGGTGATGGCCGCCGTCAAAGTAGTCTTGCCGTGATCAATGTGACCAATGGTCCCAATGTTCACGTGCGGCTTATTACGTTCGAATTTCTCCTTCGCCATCTGTTCCTCAGCTCCTCAAATCAAAGTCGTTTTCGCTGCCAGTACAAATCCTGAATTTTTAATCTGGGTTACCCGCGGGTACTCTTGCCCTTGTTCTTGTCAATAATTTCCTGCGCGATCGAATTCGGCGCTTCAGCGTAATGCGAAAAGTGCATGGTGAAATTGGCGCGTCCCTGGGTGCGGCTGCGCAAATCGGTGGCATATCCGAACATCTGCGCGAGCGGCACTTCCGCGCGGATTACGTTGCTACCGGAACGATTCTCGGATCCTTGAATGGCCGACCGACGGGCGTTTAAATCGCCGTACACTGCGGCCATGTATTCTTCAGGAACGACCACTTCCACTTTCATGATGGGTTCGAGCAAAACCGGAGAAGCTTTGTGGCAAGCTTCCTTGAATGCCATGGAACCCGCAATTTTAAAGGCCATTTCCGAGCTATCTACGTCGTGATAGCTGCCGTCGATGAGCACTACGGCAACGTCAACCATGGTAAAACCGGCCAGAATGCCGTTATCCAAAGCTTCACGGATGCCCGCTTCGATGGGAGCGATAAATTCGCGCGGGATCGAGCCGCCAATAATTTTGTCGATGAAAAGAAAGCGATGTTCTTTGTCGAATTTCCACTTTCCTGCCGGACCGCCAACCACTTCTTTGGCCAGCGCATCGAGTTCATCGGTGGACATTTCCTTCATGTTCTCGTGGCTCGAGCTCGGAATGGGATGCAGCTCGATCTTGCAATGGCCGTATTGACCACGACCGCCGGTCTGCTTGATGTACTTCCCTTCCGCAGTCGCTTTTTTGCGAATCGTTTCGCGATAAGCCACTTGTGGCCGACCGACATTGGCTTGCACGTTGTATTCGCGCAGCATGCGGTCCACGATGATTTCAAGATGTAACTCACCCATCCCAGAAATTAAAGTCTGGCCAGTGTCGGGCTCAGTGGAAACGCGGAACGTCGGATCTTCCTGCGCGAGGCGTTGCATAGCCACACCAAGCTTGTCCTGGTCGGCTTTGGTTTTGGGTTCGATGGCCACGGAGATAACCGGGGCGGGGAAATCGATGGACTCAAGAACTACAGGCTTATTTTCATCACAAAGGGTGTCGCCGGTATTGACACTCTTCAAGCCCACGCAGGCGCAAATATCACCGGCATAGACGGTGTCGATTTCTTCACGCTTGTTGGCATGCATTTGCAACAAACGGCTAATGCGCTCGCGCGTGCCTTTGCCGGAGTTATAGACGTAACTGCCGGATTTCAAAACTCCGGAATAGACGCGGATATAAGTAACGTGGCCGACAAACGGGTCGGACATAATTTTGAAGGCCAGCGCAGAAAACGGAGCATCGTCGGAAGCGCGGCGCAGTTCGACTTCATCAGTGAGCGGATTGGTGCCTTCCAGCGGCGGCACATCCACAGGGGATGGCAGATAGTCGACAACCGCATCCAGCAAAGGTTGAATGCCTTTATTTTTGAAAGCCGAGCCCGCCAGCACCGGAACGATTTTCAGCGCCAGAGTGGATTTGCGAATGGACTTGCGCATTTCCTCGACGGAAAGAGTGCCTTCCGTGAGGTACTTGTCGATTACTTCGTCGTCATGCTCGGCAACGTATTCGACGACCTTATTGCGATGCTCGTCGTAGAAAGCCTTATCAATGGCGGAGCCCTTCAAGGCCGCGGCCACATCCGGCCGTGAATCCACGAAAGCCTTATCCCACAACTTTTCAACGGGGAATTCCTCGAATTTGGCGCCCAGAGTTTCTTCCAGCCAGACGATAACCCTTTGTTCCAGAAAATCGATTATGCCAATGAAATTATCTTCGCGGCCCAAAGGAAATTGCAGTGGTACCGGATGGGCACCAAGGCGGGCGCGAATCGTGCGAACCACGTGATCGAAATCCGCGCCCATGCGGTCCATCTTGTTCACAAAGCAGATGCGCGGGACGCGGTATTTATCAGCTTGGCGCCACACCGTTTCCGATTGCGGTTGCACGCCAGCTACGGAGTCAAAAACGCAAACGGCACCATCAAGCACTCGCAGCGAGCGCTCTACTTCCACGGTAAAGTCCACGTGACCGGGTGTATCAATAATGTTTACGCGATATTTCTTGCTATTGCGGTCCCACGATGCAGTTGTAGCAGCGCTGGTAATCGTGATGCCGCGCTCGCGCTCTTGCTCCATCCAGTCCATGGTGGCGGTGCCTTCGTCCACGGAACCGATCTTGTAGGTCACCCCGGTATAGAAAAGGATGCGCTCCGTCGAGGTGGTTTTCCCGGCGTCGATATGCGCCATAATCCCGATGTTGCGCGTGTCTTCGAGTTTGAAGGCCCTGCCCATGTGTCCTTGTTCAGCCTGCTTTGCAGATACTTGTTTCCCAGATTCCGGTTTTGCCGTTCCTTGCTTCGTCGTTTCCTGTTGCGCTGAGTCTTTTACTGGCACGATTCAACCTTCATCAATTGCATGACGCTGTTACCAGCGATAGTGCGCGAAAGCCTTGTTGGCTTCCGCCATGCGATGCACATCTTCTTTTTTCTTCATGGCGCCGCCGCGAGCGTTCGAAGCGTCAATCAACTCGTCAGCCAACTTGTCGATCATGGTTCTGCCAGAGCGTTCCCGCGAATACTGCAGCAACCAGCGAATGGCCAGCGACTGCCGCCGGAACGGATTTACTTCGACAGGAACCTGGTAGTTCGCGCCACCGACCCGCCGCGTTTTTACTTCCAGCAACGGCTTCACGTTCTCGACCGCCTTATTAAAAATCTTCAGCGCATCGTCGTTCGTTTTCTTCGCTACTTGTTCCATCGCGCCATAAAATGCGCGTTGCGCCGTGGATTTCTTGCCTTCCCACATCATGGAGCAGATGAATTTATCCACCAGCTGGCTGTCATAAACCGGGTCGCTTGCTTGCGGCCGGCGAGTAACTAGTCCTTTGCGTGGCATTGCTGTGTATAGCTCCTTCAGAAAATTGCGAACTCAAACGCTTGCTAAGGTTGCGGCCAATTTCTGTTGATTTCGCTTACTTGGTCTGCCCTGCCTTGGGGCGCTTCGCGCCGTATTTCGAGCGGCCCTGCTTGCGATTCTCGACACCCGCGGCGTCCAGCGTGCCGCGCACGATGTGGTAACGCACTCCGGGTAAATCCTTCACGCGGCCGCCGCGCACCAGAACGATCGAGTGTTCCTGCAAATTGTGGCCAACACCAGGAATGTAAGTGGTGACTTCGATGGAATTGGTCAAACGCACACGCGCAACTTTGCGCAGCGCAGAGTTAGGCTTCTTTGGAGTTTGCGTGTACACGCGAATGCAAACGCCGCGCTTCTCCGGGCAGCCCATCAAGGCAGGAGACTTGGTTTTGACCTGGACCTGCTCGCGGCCCATACGTACTAGTTGCGAAAACGTCGGCACAGTTATTTCCCTCAATGGCGCGCGCAATTTTCCGCGGCTCTCGCAAGGCACGCGCACAAAAATGCGCGAGAGCGCAGTCCAATGCTGAAAGGTCTACTGCGAATCCGGAGATACCAGCAAGAAACTCCGTGCGCACTCCAAGAGGCGGACGTTCGCTCCTGGCTTCGATTCGGAGAGGCTTACTCGGCTTTGCGGGACTGGCGTCCCATTCCGGCCGCTCTTCTGTCCCATTCCGTCGTGCAATGTTCCGGGACCGAAGAATTCCTTCCAACTAACGACCGCTACACACCTTCGGTCGCCCCCGTCAGGTAGGAACTACCCCGACAAACAACGAAGTATAAGGAAGAAAACGTGCAGTGTCAAATTATCTTCGAAACAGGCATGTGGAAATTAAAGGCAAAACCGGGAACTTTGGCCCCGACCTTTCCTGTGGGCAGTGCTGGTCGCCCGGAGACCAATTACTTCGGGTCTCTGTAGCTCCCCGCCCTCGTCGCAGATAGAGACATCAGCTGCTAAGTCTTGTGGTGGTAATAGTTTACCAGGCTGCCCGCCTACATCCAGGTTCCACCTACCAGGGGGCCATCGCCCGGCGTTGAAGAATCACCGCTTGGCGGGCGGCACGATTTCGCACGCCGTTCACCACCCGTTCCAGCGGATTTCGAGACGCGTTCTTCACGATCAGGTCCTCACGATCTTTTTCCACCGATTCCATCTCGGCCCTTAGCCCCGGATCCAAGCTGTTTTTCAGTGCCGTCCATTCCCTGTTGGCTTGCTCGTGGTCGTAACCACTGAACTTAGGATGCCCAGCGGTGAAGCGATAATCTCGGACCAACCTCAGACCCCTTAGCCGCGTCACCGCACCGACCATGTATTCAATGCCCCAGCCTAATTTATTGGTGCACGGATCCACTCGCGGCGTATTGCGGATCACTTCAGCAGAGATGGCCCAGAAGCAGCAGTCCGTGGCGGGAACTTCGTAAACACCATTATCTAATTTCGCTAACGCCTTGCGGTGGTAGACGTGGGCATTGAAATTCACGTTTGGAGCGTACACCCCGACTCCAAAATCTCGGATGTAATGCACCGCTTCAGATAGCACCAGGGCAACTTTCTCCGGCCAAATATCGGCCTGGATGTGGACTAAAACGTCAGCGTCAAAACGATCGAGAGCAGCGTTCCACTGAGCGGTAAAATACGCGTCGTTGCCGATGTGTTGCCAATGCGGATGCCGGAGTCTGAGGCTATCGTCGGAATTGATTACCGTGGTTTCACAATGCGGCCTGAACAATTTTTCTAAGGTCGCGGCGTGCTGTTTTTTGCCTGGCCAATTAAAAATAAACGCCTGGACCCGCATATTCCCCCTCAGGAATTTTCTGGGAGCGATAATACCAAGTGTTAGCGCTCAGCAATACCACTTTCCTCTAAGGATGGTGTCTGAAATCCACTAGCCTGCCAGCAATTGCTTTGACGGATGGGGCAAATTTAAGCGTCATTCGGACGAGGGAGGTTTTTCCTTATTTTCGTTGACGCCCTGGTCGCCGAACGGCCATAACCCAGTGGCCCTAAGGAATTCAAACTGGTGTTGCGCGCGCAACATTGCAGCGGTTCTGTTTGCAGACCAGGGTTTGGCGAATCGTTCTGGACGGTCCGCAATCCAAAAAGCGGTCATGGCCATGAGCGTAGCATCCTGCGCCAGTACATCCGGTTTTACCTCTTCCAGAGCATCGGCCGCGGAATGATGTGTGTATTTATATTCGGGGGAATCCTGATTCATATTGATCCCCGGCAAGCCGGCCATGATAAAGGGCCCGGTGTCCGTTCCGAACTCAACCTTGTCAGTTACCCTGATGCCACGAATGTTGGCCAGCGAATCGACAAAGTTTTGAAAATCGCCGACGAGATCGTCGCGTCCGCCTAGCTGAAATTCCTTGATTGGGCCTTGACCTTCGTCGAGCACCAGATCGCCCAAATGGTTAACCATCTCCGATTGATGCTGTTTTACGTAGGCGTACGAGCCCAGCAAGCCTTGCTCTTCACCGTTAAACAGCACGAAACGGATGGTGCGCCGCGGGCGCTGGCCAGATCTCAGAATGGCTTCGGCAGCGGCGAGGACGCTAACGGAGCCCATGCCATTGTCGGTTGCTCCTTCCGACAAATCCCACGAATCCAGGTGCGCGCCGACGACTAGAATTTCATCCGGGTGCTCACGGCCGCGAATTTCTCCGACGACATTTGCGCTTTCCACTGGGCCGTCGCTGAATGAGTTGTGGACGTTTAGATGCACGTGAACTTTTTTGCCGCTGTCCAAAAGACGTTCCAACTGATTTTGATCTTCGGTGGTAAGCGAGAGCACTGGTATGTTGAAATCCGCTGAAAACCCAAGAATGCCAGTGTGGGTGAGATTCATGCCCTCGCTTTTGAATCCACCTTGACCGCCAAAGACGGCAACTGCTCCGTTTTTGCTGACCAGCTTCACGAAATCACTGAACTGCGTAAAAATTAACATTCCATCTTGATCTTTTTTTGGTTCACCCTGAACAACCATCAAGATGATCTTCCCCGTGAATTTGGCGGGATTTTTCGACTCTTCATCCAGATTGAAAACGTTGGCGGGAACCAGTTCGCCTTCGGCCCCGACCACCGGAGTTGATCCCGTCCAGCCCATGGCATCGACGTTGAGCCGACGATGGATGGGAGCCGTCAATTCGGCCTGCGCGGTGCCCCGCGTCCATCCTCGCCAGATCTGGAATTTTTCAGCATGAACATTCTCCAGACCGATGGAACGCATTTTGGCGAGACTCCAATCGACAGCTTTTTGAGACTCCGGCGACCCAGTGACACGAGCACCAACGTCATCGCTCAGTTGCGTGAGGTATTCGAATGCGTGGGATTCAACCAGGCCCTCACCGGCAATTTTGACAAGAGCGGCTCTAGTCGCTTCTTCGTTCTCCTTGGCGACAACACTCGCAGCAGATAGGCTAAGAAGTGCATACAGAACCGTGAGAATCTCAAAAACACGAGGCATCAATTTCTCTCCTGATATCCAGTCTATAGCACGGACCTGTGCCATGCACTTGAGACGGACCTGCCGCCAAAAGGGTTTTCGGCAGCTGATAAATTTCGTTGCGGCAGCAGAAATTCCGACACTACCGGCGAAGCTTCTTCTTTGCGTCTTTTCTCCAGAGCACCTAAACTGCGAAGTGTGTTTGTGAATCCTCCATATATTTCGATGAAACTGGGATTCGCTGCGGCCGCGTTTCTTGCACTAGCGGCTACCTGGCCCATTTTATCTGCGCGGCAGCAAGCAGACTCGTCCAGCAAAACCCCGACCGCTTCCGATCAAAACCCCCGTCAAGACACCCGTCAAAACGACGATCAGAAGCCTGCGAGTGTCGCCGCACAAACACCCGCGCAAATCGAGCTACTCGAAACGCACATCCGTTTTGAGTCCGATAGCGCAAGTCGCAAGGAAGTGCACGCACGTGTGCGCATCAATACCGAGTTAGGGACGCGACAATTCGCGCGCCTGAATTTTGACTACAATCGCGCATTCGAAACGGTGGAAATTCCCCTGGCGCGCATCACGCATGCCAGCGGTGGCACCGCTGATATTTTGCCAAGTGCGGTGACCGATCAACCAAATCCCGCCATAGTGGATGCTCGCGGTTACCAGGATATTCGACGCAAAACGGTTCGAATTCTCGGATTGCAGCCCACAGACATGCTGGAATATCGCGTGGTTACGACGACGACGCGCGCTCCGCTCGCCCCTGATTTTTATTTATTCCACACTTTTGCGAAGGACGCCATCGTTACACGGGAACAATTCGAACTGGACCTGCCGTCGTCGCGCGCGATGCAACTGCGAGTAAATCCGGCCACCGCCAGCAGTTACGAAGGAAAAACCGGCGAGGGGGCAGAGTCCCGCATGGTTCGCCGATGGGAATATCGCTGGAGTTCCTCGGAAGGCAAAGCCAAAATCTCGCAAGATGTTTCAGCGGAACCGGACGTGGCCCTCACAACGTTTACTTCCTGGAAGCAGCTTTCGACGCGGCTGGCGGATAAATTCGAGGCGACAGAAAATGTTGCGCCGGAAGTGATCGCGAAATCGAACCATTTGACCAAAGCAGCCGAAAAACCTGAAGAAAAAATTGAAGCCATTTATGATTTTGTGTCGCAAAAAATTACCACCGTAGAGCTGCCGCTGGAATCAAATGGCTTTCGCCCACGTGCGCCCGAGGAGATTTTGTCATCCGGTTACGCAACTCCTCAGGATAAAATGGTTCTATTCTCGGCGCTTACACGTGCGGCAAAGATGCCGGCAATCGTGGCTCTCGCGGGCGCACCGGCCGGGGCCGAACAAATGGTTCCGCGCCCTTCTATGTTCACTCACGCGCTGGTGTGGACGGGAAAAGATGGGCCGGGCTTTTGGCTGGACCCCAGCATGGAAGTGGCGCCATTTCGCATGATCGGCGCCAATTTGCGTGGCAAGCCCGCTTTTTTGCTTTTGCCCGATACCAAAGAAAACGCTTCGTTGTCGCCATGGCTCACAGTGCCTGTCGATTTACCGTTCGCGGCCTCGCAACAAGTGAATGTGGACGCGCTGCTAGCCGCGGACAGCAAGCTGAGCGCCAAAGTGCATTACTCGTTGCGGGGCGACAATGAATTGTTGTTGCGCGTAGCCTTCCATCAAACGGCAAACGAGAAATGGCGGGATCTGGCTCAACTCCTCTCTATCTCCGATGGATTTCGAGGACAAGTGACGAACGTGACTGCCTCGGATCCCTCAAATACGCGGCAGCCTTTCTCAGTAGATTATGAAATTGATATGCCGAAGTTTGTGGATTGGTCCAAAAAACCGGTGCGCATACCCGCGTTGCTTCCTCAACTAGGCTTGCCCGATGCGTCCGCCAATGCTCTCGCGGGCGCAGCGGCCTTACCGATTGATCTAGGTACGCCCCTTGACGTGGATACCCACGCCACGCTGCAGTTGCCCCCCGGAACCAGCGCTCACGCGCCTACCGGAACGTCTGTAGCTCGCGACTACGCGACCTTTGCGTCGAAATACACAATACAGGGGCCGAATTCTGCCGGCACTGTGACGCTGACCGCCTCGCGGCACGTTCATTTTTTGATGAGGGAAGTCCCGGCTTCCCGCGTTATGGATTACAAGGCCTTCGTGCACGCAGTGCAAAACGATGAAGCGCAGGATTTCACCTTGGAACGGGCGACGTCTGCCGATGACCATGCCAAGCCCGCGGTGAAAAAAACTTCCGGACCGACGAACCCTTGATTCTAGTGCTGTCACCCGAATGACAAAATGGAGTGCGGGCTTCATTTCCAAGGCGTCAATCAGGAGGTTGGCATTCGCGGGGGGAGAGCAATCACCCGCGGCTGGCCGTCCTAATACGAAGTGAATTTATTTCACCTGCAAAATCTCTTTCTCTTTGGTGGCCGATAAATCTTCCATTTTCTTGGTTTCCGCGTGCGAAATTTTTTCGAGTTCCTCGAGGCCACGCTTCTTTTCGTCTTCGCTGATTTTCTTGTCTTTTTCCAATTTTTCGACTGCTTCTTTCAAGTCGCGGCGCACGTTCCGCAGAGCGGTGCGGTGATTCTCAAGGATCTTATGTAGTTGTTTCACGAGATCCTTGCGGCGCTCTTCGGTGAGCGCGGGAATCGGAACGCGCACGACTTTGCCGTCATTGGTGGGATTAAGCCCCAGGTCGGAGGTACGGATAGCTTTGTCGATCAAAGACACAACGCTAGGATCCCATGGAGCGATGACAATCATGCTGGGCTCCGGCACCGTGAGCGCCCCGAGCTGATTTACGGGCATGGGCGAGCCGTGATAATCGACGCGGATGCTGTCCAGCAGGGACGCATTGGCGCGGCCGGTGCGCAACGTGCCTAACTCTTTGCGAAAATCCTCGAGCGCTTTTTCCATGCGAGTCTTCGCCGCGGCTAGAGCTTCTTTTGTGTTGGCAATCACGCTCATATACACCTCTTAAGAAATGCAAAGGTGAATCGATGTTATTTGTTTTCTGATTCTCGCCGCCGTTTACATCCGCCGCGTCAGAATCCGCGTTGTTAAAGGCAGATTCTACGCGGGTATCACCGTTGAACCAACGCGCTCCCCTAATAGCACGCGCTGAATGTTTCCGTGGCGATTCATATTAAACACCACGATAGGCATGCCATTGTCCATGCACAGAGAAATCGCCGTGGCGTCCATTACTTTTAAGCTCTTGTGCAATACATCGCGATAAGTCACTTCGGAGTACAGCTTCGCTTCCTTCACTAATTCCGGATCGGCGTCGTAGATACCGTCCACGCGTGTGGCTTTTAGAATTA
The DNA here is from genome assembly GCA_035487275.1 of Candidatus Acidiferrum sp. Classification (GTDB taxonomy): domain Bacteria; phylum Acidobacteriota; class Terriglobia; order Acidiferrales; family UBA7541; genus Acidiferrum. The sequence goes on from DATHMG010000062.1 coordinate 10,021, forward strand.
CATCGGCCTTAATTTCCATGGCTCGAAGTGCGGCAGCCGTGTCTGTGGAGAAGTACGGATTGCCAATGCCAGCCGCGAAGATTACCGTGCGGCCCTTTTCAAGGTGGCGAATCGCACGGCGGCGAATGAAAGGCTCGGAAACCTGGTGCATCTCGATGGCGCTTTGTACCCGCGTATGCACGCCTTCTTTTTCCAGCGCGTCCTGTAAGGCCAGCGCATTTATGACCGTAGCCAGCATGCCCATAAAATCACCGGTGGCGCGATCGATTTCGAATCCTTTTTGTCGCGCGCCGCGAAAAATATTTCCGCCGCCGACCATGATGGCCGTTTCCACGCCCAAAGCGTGCACATCCTTTAACTCTCGAGCTATAGCCTGGATAGTTTCGCCGTGAATTCCAAAGCCCTGTGGCCCCTGGAACGATTCTCCAGAAAGCTTCAACAAAATACGTTTGTAGATAGGTTGACTATGATTAGCCCGAGGCGATGACACACGCTTTGCGGCAGATGGTAAGCGAGTGTTAGTTTTGGGTTTCACGATCTTTGCTGGCATGAATCTCCGTAAGTGCGCAGAAAGCTTCGAAATTGTAACAAACTATCTTAGCCGCCGCACGAAACGGGCATCAAAAAAAGCGCCCCGAATTTTGGTCGGGGCGCTTTTTAGTACTTTTTTGCCTGCGGAGAGAGTTATACGGAAACCGGCGATGCGCCATTGTCTGAACCCGAAGACGCGCCGCCGCTCACTTCGCCGACTTTAAAACGCACGAAGCGGCGGATGCCCATGTTCTCGCCGAGTTTAACGATGGCTTGGCTGATCATCTCGCCGATGGTGACGCTTTCGTCCTTGATGTAGTGCTGCTCGTAGAGGCAGTTCTCTTCGTAAAACTTTTCCATTTTGCCATTCACGATTTTTTCGATTACGGCATCGGGCTTCCCGGTTGCGCGTGCTTGAGCGCTGTAGATTTCGCGCTCTTTATCCAGCATTGCGGGCGTAACTTCTTCTCGCCGTACGTAACGCGGATCGAGAGCCGCGATGTGCATGGCGATGTCATGGCAAAGCTGTTGAAAAATGGGAGTGCGAGCGACGAAATCAGACTCGCAATTGATTTCCACGAGCACCCCAATCTTGCCGCCCGCGTGGATGTAACTGCCCACCAAACCTTCGCTAGCTTCACGCTGCGCTTTTTTTGCGGCGGCAGCTTGGCCTTTTTTGCGCAAGACGCTGATGGCTTTTTCGATGTCGCCTCCGGCCTCGATTAAGGCCGCACGGCAATCGGCAAAACCCGCATTGGTGCGCTCGCGCAACTCTTTCACCAGTTGGGCGGGAATATTGTTGCTGTTCGGTGTTGGCTGTGTGCTCATTCGCGCTCTCTTCTCATTGTGATTCGATGATCTGGCTGGTGATACAGGTATCTCCTCCGCCAGTTTGCACCGGCCTCGGAATAACCTCCACGCTTCGCCGGGGCTATCCGTCAGCGATGTGCTTCTGCTGCGTCGGGGGGAACGGTCGCTTCGGCAGTTTCCGCAGGCTCCAAGGGAGCATCGATGGGCGTCTCAACCACGCCTTCCACGAAGTCGCCTTCCTGCTTTTCGTACTGCTCGTAGGCGCTGGTGTCCACATATTCGACGCCATCAACGAGGGCCTGGTCCGCGGTAGCTTTCTGCTCCGCGACTTGCGACTGCTGGTAGGCATTGTGCCCTTCCAGCACGGATTCGGAAATCTTCGAAGTAAACAGCCGGATGGCGCGCAAAGCGTCGTCATTGCCGGGAATAATCCAGTCGACCACGTCGGGGTCGCAATTGGTGTCTACTACCGCAACGACCGGCACGCCCATGCGTCGCGCTTCCTTGACCGCGATTTCTTCGGCATTGGAATCGATTACAAACATGGCATCGGGAAGTTGCGCCATATTCTCGATGCCTTCGAGATTCTGAAAAAGGTGCTTCATTTCGCGTTCCAGGCGCGCTTTTTCTTTCTTCGAGAGCTCATTCATGCGGCCATCTTCGGTCATGGCCTTCAGCAGTTTCAGACGTTTGATGGATTTCTGCAACGTAGACCAGTTGGTCAGCGTGCCACCCAGCCAGCGGTGGTTCACGAAAAATGCGCCGCAGCGCTTCGCTTCTTCGGCGACCGCTTCCTGGGCCTGCCGCTTGGTGCCCACAAAAAGAACGTTCCTGCCTTGCGCGGAAAGTTCACCAACGAAGCGGCTAGCTTCGCGGAACATTTTCAGCGTCTTTTGAAGATCGATAATGTGAATGCCGTTGCGTTCCCCGAAAATGTACTCCTTCATTTTCGGATTCCAGCGTCGTGTCTGGTGGCCGAAGTGAACTCCAGCCTCCAGCAACTCTTTCATGGTAATTTCTACTGCCAAGTTTCCTCCTTTAAGGATTGCTGTTTGCGCTCGCGAGCGAAAATGCTCTCGCGAAAGAACAGCCTTTTTGCCGGCTCCTTGCCGGCCGTGATCTCGGCGGCCCGCTTGCACGAACCGCCGGAGCTCGAAGCTGAGTACCTCTACATTGCGAACCCAGCAAAACTCAAAAACAACTCGCTTAGCGCTTGGTGAACTGGAAACGCTTGCGCGCGCCCTTCTGGCCGTATTTCTTGCGTTCCTTCATGCGCGAATCGCGAGTCAGAAATCCATTCTTGCGCAGCGCTGGGCGCAATTCCGGATTGAACACCGAAATGGCGCGAGCGAGACCCATGCGGACCGCTCCAGCCTGCCCGCCCACTCCGCCACCCTTGGCGGTGATGACTACATCCACCTGGTCGTGCAGGTTCGTAAACTTCAGCGGCTCCGTGGCATCATGTTTCCACGCTACGTTCGGAAAATATTCTTCCGCCGTTCTGCCATTTACCTTGAACTTGCCGGAACCTGCGCGCAGAAAAACTCGCGCAACAGATTCCTTACGGCGACCTGTACCCAGAATCCAAGTTTGCTTGCCCATGAGGGGCGAACCAGTAGAACTCAACGTTCCTCCTAAACTCCAAAACAAAAACTCGCGCGAACATCGATGAAAGCGATTTCGCAGACACTTAGTGCCTAAGTCTCAAAATCACGATGGAAAACCCTGGAGACTGGAATACTGCAGGTTGTTACACCCACCAGAACAACAATCCCCGAACCCTTACGGTTTCAACAACTAACTGGCCATCGCCTGGGGCTTTTGCCCCGCGTGACGCGCTAAACCGCTGGCATCGCGGTATACGCGCAATTTCTTGGCGCGTCTCGCACGCAATTTATTTTTCGGCAACATACCCATTACCGCTTCGCGCACCATCCAATCGGCTTTCGCCACGCGCAAACGCTTGGCTGGAACTTCCTTTAGTCCACCAGGATAACCGCTGTGCGAGTAATAAACCTTTTGTTCGACCTTGTTTCCGGTCATGCGGATCTTGTCCGCGTTAATGACCACCACATGATCGCCGGAATCCAGATAGGGAGTAAAACTCGGGTTATCCTTGCCGATCAAAATGCGAGCCACTTTGGTGGCCAGCCGCCCCAAAACCATATCCGTTGCATCAATCACAAACCAGTTAGCGCCTACTTTGAGGGCTTCGGCTTCTTCGCCCTTGGCTACATACGTCCTCATCGAAACGGTCACACCTTTCCCCGTAGAGACAAACATAAATCTTAGAGTACCTACGGGGTATTGTCAAAGAAATCTATAGGACATGTATGGATTCATCGACTTACGCGTTCGTCACGCTCAACACATTGCCGTCGGGATCATTGAACCATGCTACGCGCAACGCCGAATTTGGCAGAGAGAAGATACCCAATTCGTCCTGATTAAAGCCTTTATAGGTGTTGAAGGTCACGTCCTTTTCACGCAGCGCTTTTACTGCCGCAGCCACGTCCGGAACGCTGAACCCAAACACGGTGTGTGCGTGCGGCGTGAACTCGGGAACAGTAGAAACACGTAAATCAATTCCCCCAACATCAAAAACAACGGCGTAATCGTCCTCCAATTTCATTCTAAGCCCCAGCATATCGCGATAAAATATTGCCGCGCGAGCGCGGTCTTTCGTGCAAATGATTGCGACAGGTTTTGCGACCTCCAGAATTCCCATGTGTCAGTTCCTTTCTTTTTAGGCAGCTTTTCTGGTACAAGCAGGATGCTGAAGCAGAGTGTGGCGCACAGTTTCACGGCCCTTGCGCGGGCGAGCGAGCCAGTATAACGCCTCACTCAAGTAAGGAATGTTTGTCGTTTGCGGTCGCGTAAAGAAGAGAAGGAGAAAAACGTGGAAGTCGTGGCCGGAGTAGACCTGGGCGGAACCGCCGTTAACTACACGCTCGTAAATCGTGAAGAAAAATTTTTGATTGATGGATTGTGCGAGCACCCGTCGCTGGCGAAGCAGGGGCCGGAAGTGTGCCTTAAGCAGATCGAAGATGGCTTGCAAATTGCCGCGGACCGGGCCGGGGTACAGATGTCGGAGATTGTGGCGGTGGGACTGGATACGCCGGGGCCAGCGAGTGCCGCGGGAAAACTTAGCGCTAAAGGCTCTACGAATTTTGTGCATGCCAATTGGGCGGAATACGACATTCGCGAAGGATTGGCGCAGCGGCTCGGAAAACCGGTCAGTTATTTAAATGACGGAAATGCCGGCGCGCTGTGGGGCCACTTTAATATTTTTGGCGCGACAGGAAAAGAAACATCCGTCACGGTGGTGATCGGAACGGGCCTCGGCGGCGGCGTGATTCTGGATGGCAACGTCATTAAGGGCCGAAAAGGATTCGGCGGCGAGTTGGGCCACGTGTTGATTCCCTACCAAAGCATTGCCGGAATCGCCGGAATGAAACCCAAGTGTAACTGTGGACGCGTCGGTTGCCTGGAGTCGGTATGTTCGCTGACCGCCATCGAAAGAGATTTTCTGCCATTTTTCCTGCCGAAATATCCAGGACACGAGCTGGGAAAATCAGAGAATCTAAATCGGGCAGCCAAGATGGTCCGCGGCCTGGCCGATAAAGGCGATCCGATGTGCCGAGAGATTTTCCGTGTGCAGGCACACGCGCTAGGACTTTTCTTCGATGAAATGGTCAATACCTTTGACCCGGACGCCTTGATTGTTGGCGGGGGCGCAATCGAAACGACTCCCGAGTTTCAGAGCTGGTTTATCGAAGAGATCCACGCGGCCATGCCTAGCCAACGGGAAGAGCAGGCAGACATTCCGATTTTTATTATGCCCAACGGTGACACGGCCGGCGCACGAGGCGCGGCCATCGAAGCGCTCAAACTTGCGCGTTCGGGCGGACTTGCGTAAAACGCGGCACCACTGCTGGCCGTCATTCCATTCCATTATTTCAAGCTATGGTTTCGGGCCGAGCGTGGGCACGAATTGCGGCGGTTTTCTTAATTTGCTGGCTTGTTCGTAGGCATACGCGATCCGAATGAGGACCGGCTCGCTCCACGCGCGTCCGAAAAATGATACGCCTACAGGCAAGCCGAACACATCCCCTGCTGGAACATTAATGTTCGGATAGCCGGCAACCGCGGCAAAACTGGAGCTTCCACCACCGAAGTGATCACCGGCCACCAAGTCGGTGAGCCACGCGGGTCCACCGGTCGGGGCCACCAGGGCGTCCAATTTATGCTTATCCATTACTGCGTCGATTCCCTCGGTGCGGGCCAGCTGGTGATTTTTATTTAACGCATCGAGATATTCCTGGCTGGTCAGCGGTCCCTTCAACTGAGATTTCAGGAAAAGTTCCTGCCCGAAATAGCGCATCTCCTGTTCGCGATGATTTTCGTTGAATTCGATGATTTCTTGCAGCGTGTGTACCGGCGCGCGCGGGCCGAGGCGGGCCAGATAAACATTCAGGTCGGCTTTCAATTCGTACATGAAGACCGTAGTTTCGGAATCGTCAAACTTTCCACGCGTTTCAATGTTCGCGGGATCAACGAGTATGGCGCCCTGCGCTTTCAACACCTCGAGCGCGGTCCCCATGAGTGCATCGACTGCGGCGTTGAAACCAAACGTTCCGCGGACGACACCGATGCGTGCGCCACGCAAGCCGTCGGCAACCAAAAATTGTGTGTAGTCCGCGTAGGATTTTCCGCGGCTTTCGGAGGTGGCACTGTCTTCGTCGTCTACGCCCGTGAGTGCCCCAAGCAAAATGGCCGCGTCACGCACGGTGCGGCAGAGCGGCCCGGGAGTGTCCTGGCTGTGTGAAATGGGAATGATTCCAGTCCTGCTCCACAGACCCACAGTCGGCTTTAAGCCCACGACGCCATTGGCCGAGGCCGGACACACGATCGAGCCGTCCGTTTCCGTTCCGATGGCGATCGCGCACAGGTTTGCGGAAACACCCGCCCCCGAGCCGGAGCTCGAGCCGCAGGGATTGCGGTCCAGCACATAAGGATTTTTTGTTTGTCCGCCGCGGCCGCTCCAGCCGCTGGTGGATTGATTCGAACGGATGTTAGCCCACTCGCTGAGATTGGTCTTGCCCAGAATGACCGCTCCAGCTTCACGCAGCTTCTGCGCCACTGTGGAATCCTTCGGCGGCTTGGAGCCCACCATTGCCAGTGAACCAGCAGTGGTCATCATGCGATCGGAAGTATCGATGTTGTCTTTGAGCAGAACAGGGATGCCGTGCAGCGGTCCGCGAAGATGTTTCTGTTTGCGTTCCTTGTCGAGCTCCTTGGCAATGCTGAGCGCGTCGGGATTTACTTCAATGACGCTGTTGATGGCCGGGCCATGTTTATCGATGGCCTCGATGCGCGCGAGATATTTTTCGGTGATGGAGTGCGCGGTGAAGCGGCCGGAGGTCATGCCTTCTTGCAGTTCGCCCACCGTAATTTCGTCAAGTTCGAATGATCCAGTCAAGCTCTTGGTTTGAAGCGCCGCCGAAATATTCGGAGAAGCACCAAGTGAAAAACGCGGAGTCAGCATCGCCGCCGAGGCTCCAGCGAGGAGGCTCGCCTGAATTAATTTTCTGCGCGCGGGAAGCTCGGGACCAGCCAGGTCGTGATCTTCGCGTTCCTTCGGCTGCGACGCCTCGTGCAACTGCGATTCACCGTCTACCTCCGATTCATCCTTCATTTGTGACCTCGTGAAAGTAATTGGGCGGAGACATGTTACGTCAAGTTCGCGCTCCGCGCAGCCATCGGAAACGGCGCCGCCCTGTGACCGCGGTATCGCTACGGCGCTGAGGCCCAGTCTCAAGAACCTCCCCGCCATGAGCTTCAAATGCGGAAATTCTGGTGTCGAATGTTTCTATATCGAACAGAGCACGCATGCGAATGGATTTTTTGACACTCTCCAGCCTTCGATAAACTGGCTCCAAGCTTAATTCTTGGGGTATGCCATGAAAAAATACGAAGACAACAACCAAAGATTGCCGGAATTTAATGTCACCGCATGGGATCGCTCCAGGCAACGCCTGCACGCCGGAGCTATTCTGTTCGCAGCTTGTGCGATTGCCGCCGGAGCGCCAGTCTGGGCGCAGGACGTAGCGGAAGTGGCGCGCCAGGTTCAAGCCCGGAAGCAGCACCAAACCAAGCATAAGAAGCATGTGTACACCGAAGAAGATCTCAAGCGCGCGCGAATCCTTACGCGCGAGGATCAGGAGCTGCTGGCCGCAAAGAAACGGGACACAGTGGTACCCGGAGCCGAAGCCCCCACGACTTTAGACTCCCAAGCATTGGAACATCTTCCGCTTGGCGACGTGGCTCGCATGTACCGTGCAATGAAAGAGTTGAATCATTCACAAATGGGAGAACTCGCGGAATATCATCTGCCTGTTGCAAATGCGGAACTGGCATCTCTGAATCCGGAATTCGTCGCGCCGAAGCCGAACGCTGTAGGGCCAACGCCGCATAGCACGCCCACGGCGCCCGTGTTCCCAAACGCGGAGCTGAACACTCTGAAGTTGAACACCCTATTGGTATCGGCAAAACCCAAGGTGCCGGCACCAGTGTTTAACCGGACGGACGCCGCTCCGATATTTTCCACTTCGGGAGCGTTTGCGGCGAAGGCGAAGTTTGCTGTTTCAAAACCGAACATGCTTGTACCCGCAGTGCATGAGGCACCAATTGCTCCGGTTTTTGCAAACCAGGGATCGATTCCAGCGCCGGAACTTGCGTTTGCGGCGTTCCGACTGACTACACAACCGGCACCGACCGCTCCAGCGTTTTCGAACGCCGCAGGGCCCCGCAGCGTCATCGTGAAGTATGGCGATTCGTTGTGGAAGCTGGCGCAAATAAATTTGGGCGACGGCCACCGCTGGCATGAGCTGGCAGCCATTAACCCTGGGATCGTGAATCCACAGCACATCGTGCCGGGAACGCCCATAAACATCGCCGGCGCTACCCCGGTTGCCCCGACAGCACCTTCGGATTCCACAGTGACGGTGCGCAAAGGCGACAGTTTGTGGAAAATTGCCCAGAAAAAGCTAGGTTTCGGCCGACTATGGGGCTGCGTTGCAAAGGCAAACCCCGTGATTCGCGATGCAAACCGCATCTATACGGGGCAGGTTCTGGCGGTGCCTGACACCTGCGACATTTCGTCGTCAAAATAGCTCGTAATTGAGCATTCTTAAGTTCGGCATGCTCCTCCGTTTTCGAGACCTCGCAGCTCGAAATTTGCGCGGTTTAATCAGTTACAATGAGCGTGCGGCTTTCGCCGCGAGGATCCCTTGATTCATCGCCACATCTTCCACAATGAAAGCCTGTTACCTGTCGAGAAGGCTCGGCTTTCCGTGGGCCAAGCTGGGCTCATCTGCGGGTGGGGCATCTTTACTACTCTGCGTATTGCACGTGGCGAGGCCTTCGCCTACGAACGGCACTGGCGACGGCTGGATAAACACGCCGCAATCATTAAACTGCCGATGCCCTACGCGCCCGCCAAAGTGCGTATGCATCTTCACGAAGTAATCCGCGCCAACAAGGTTACCGAGGGCTGCGCCAGAATTTATCTTGTTTATAACAATGTGGGATTCTGGCAAAGCGACGAACCGCGTCCTCAAGTCGATCTCCTCATTTGTTCGGCTGGGCTTCCACAGTATGCCGAAAGCGCCCGTCTAGGGCTGCGTGCCCACGGCCGTCACGCGGCTTCGGCCCTTTCTGGCGTCAAGAGCATTTCCTGGCTGAATAATGTCTGGGCGGTGGCGGAAGCTGCAAAGGAAGGCTTTGACGAGGTGGTGATGCTGAACGAACGCGGCGAAGTGTCGGAATGTACCTCCGCCAATATTTTCGCGGTGAAAAATGGCAAGGTGCTGACACCTCCACTAAATTCAGGCTGCCTTGAGGGTGTGACACGCGGAATTTTAATGGAAATCGCTCCCGAAGCCGGCGTATCCGTTGCGGAGCATTCTTTGCGTCCTGAAGATTTATATTCCGCGGACGAGATTTTCATTTCTTCTACGAACCGCAATGTCATAGGAGTGGGCGAGATCGCCGGTCACAAAATCTCCGCTTCCCCTGGCCGGGTCACCACACGGCTTAATGAACTCTTCGACGCGTATATCGACGACTATGTGACTCGCCGCGTGTCTACCAGCGCGCGTTAGCTTCTTTTCCAACTAAAACTCGCCTATCGGGAACTTTTCAGCGTCTCTCCACGTTTCTCCAGAGAGATAAGGTCTGCCTGTACCAACCTTTTCGCGGGTTATTCGTCTCTAAAGAGTGTTCCACGGCTACTTAAACAGCCGCCTACCCAAGCGACCGACTGGGAGGAGAAATCAACATGCTGGAGTCTCTGAGTTCGGATCTGCGCTTCGGAGCTCGCTCGTTGTGGAAGAGCCGAGGGTTCTCCGCCATCGCGATCATCACCCTGGCGCTGGGTGTGGGCGCTTCCACAGCCATTTTCAGCGTGATCGACAATATCCTGCTGGAGCCGTTTCCCTATCCAGCGGCTCAGCGCTTGATGTCGCTGGAGATTCATAATACCGACGAAAGCAATCCTGGCGGGCGCGGCGCCTTTACCGACGCCGAATTCCTCGATTATTCGACGCAAAACCGCGTGTTCGACAGCACTATTGCGATGGCCCAGGAGGATGTGCTGTACACCTCCGGTGAGGGAACCGAAAACTTTCAAGGCGAACTCATCACTCCCAATACGTTCGAATTCCTGGGCGTTCGGCCTTTGCTGGGGCGCGCCGCGCAGCCCGGAGATTACCAGCCTGGGGCGTCACCCATCTTCGTACTGCGGTACAAGACCTGGGTAAGCCGTTTCAGCTCCGATCCGTCCATCCTTAACAAAACTTTTACGCTGAACGGGTTGTCGCGCACCCTCGTGGGAATCATGCCACCTCGTTTTGCCTGGGGCGACGCGGACATGTGGATTCCCCAAACTCCAGTGCGAGGTGAAACATTCAACGGGTTCCCCCGGTTTTGGTTTATGTTGGGACGCTTGAAGTCCGGGGTCACCAAGGATCAGGGTGCCGCCGACTTCGCGGTACTTGCCAAGCAGCAAGCCAAATTACATTCCTCCGACTATCCCAAACATTTTTCTGTGCAACTCAAATCTCTGGCCGACGGCGTAGTAGGACAATTTCGCGCCACCTTGTTTATCGTGCTGGCTGCGGTTGGATTACTACTGCTGATCGGCTGCGGCAATGTCGCCAATCTGCTTTTGGCGCGCGCCACCACACGAGAAAAAGAATTCGCGGTGCGCGCAGCACTCGGGGCTGGCCGACGGCGCCTTATTCAACAGCTGCTGGTCGAGAGCATGTTACTGGCTATTGGCGGCGCATTACTCGGCTCGCTGCTCGCCTGGGCCGGCCTTAAAGGACTGATCGCCATTATTCCCCCGAACATCATCCCGGCAGAGAGCGTCATTAGCATGAACGGCGCGGTGTTGCTGTTCACTCTGGCAGTGGCCATGCTGACGGCTTTGATTTTCGGTTTGGCTCCCGCTCTGCAGGCTTCGCGCCTCAACTTGAATGATTCTCTTCGCGACAGTAGTAAAGGAACGAGCGGTGGATCCAGCCACGCCAATATCCGCAATGCGGTCATCGTTTTCGAAGTGGCCCTGTCGCTCACGCTTCTTATTGGCGCAGGACTTTTGATGCGTAGTTTCACGGCGCTGCATGAAGTAAAACTTGGGCTGCGGCCAGATCACATCCTGGTGGCGCGATTGCCACTGCCGCAGGATCGTTACAAGACGGCGCCTCAGGTTGCTGGCTTCTTTCGACCGCTGCTTCAGCGCCTGAATTCACTCCCAGGCGTGGTCTCCGCCACGGAAACAAGCACGCTTCCGCCCTACGGTGGGATTCCATCGGACATCGAAGTTCCTGGCAAGGTACACACCGAGAAGTGGACCTCATTATTTCAGCTTTGCAGCGAACAATATTTTACCGTGCTACGCATCCAGTTCCAGCGCGGCCGTGGTTTCACCGAATCGGAAGTCAACAATGCGCGGAAACTGGTGGTGATCAATCAAACGTTTCAGCGCAAATATTTTGGCGATGAAGATCCCATCGGCAAGCGAATTCACATACTGCAGCTGGAGAAATTCCCGGATGCCCGGCCGGATGCCTGGTACGAAGTGATCGGCATTGTCAATGACGTTAAGAATCAGGGTCTTCAGGATCCCATTATTCCTGAAACCTGGGTGCCCTACACGGTTACCGGGTCCGCCCAACGCGGGGTGTTAGTACGCACCGGAGGAGATCCATTGCTGATGATGAACATTGTGCGGCAGGAGATCTGGGGCACGGACCGCAGCGTGGCCTTAACATTGACCGGCACGATGGAAGACTTCATCAACTCCTTCTCCTATTCGCAGCCACGATTTGGATTTTTGCTTGTCACCGTCTTTGCGATAGTGGGAGTGATTCTCGTCTCGATTGGCGTCTACAGCGTGATTGCCTATACGACTGCCCGGCGCACCCACGAAATTGGCATTCGAATGGCGCTGGGAGCAAACGGCGGAGATGTTCAGAGACTAGTGATACGTCTCGGACTGCGGCTGGTGGCCTTGGGCATTATCATCGGTCTGTGCGTAAGCTTGGTCCTGGCCAGATTGATTGCCAGCCAGCTCTGGGGCGTATCGGCGCACGATCCTCTGACGCTCGTGGTGGTTCCAGTCTTGCTGCTAATCATTGGGGTGTTAGCTTGCTGGATTCCGGCCAGACGGGCTACCAACGTCAGCCCAGTCATCGCGTTGAGGTATGAATAAATCGTTGCCAGCCTTGCGGCTTCGGTTGCGAGTAGTGACTGACGTCTGAGGAATTACCGTCCGCGCGAACGCTTCCTCTTTGAAGCTGACGCGCGCTTGCCGGATCGACCTGATTTGGCAGTTCGCTTCGCGGAACTCTTCTTGGCGGTCGCTTTTCTGCTTTTCTTCTTTGCCGAAACCTTTCGTTTCGCAGGCGATACTTTCCGAACTACTTCACTTGTGGTTTCGCCTATAGACTTCTGCACGGCACCGGCCTTGGCGGCTAGGCTCCCTAAGGTTGAACCGATGGTCTCGGCCACGTTTACCAGTAATCCGCTGCTCTTATCGTCCGCCTTATTACCTTCCGTCATGTGCGCTCCTGGGTTGCTGGGTTACCGCCAAAAGTTCAAAAAGCCCGAATAAGTGCGCAACCATCTTCGTTCCTGGCGGGTGCGCATTGCACCTACGTATAGCACTAAATCGTGTGAAAACCCGGTTTCGCGAGCAGTTAGCCAAACATCCAGCGCGAAATCTTAGACCGGTCTGCGCCCTTGAATAACGCGGATCAATATGACGATGACCGCCAAGACGAGCAGGATGTGGATGAAGCCACCCAACGTGTATGAGGTGACTAGACCCAGCAGCCATAGAATCACAAGAATAACTGCTATTGTCCAAAGCAAGTCCATTCTCCTGTCTCCTTAAAATAAGTTTTTGACGGCCCGTCTGGGCGCCTCAGAGATGGTGGGACAGTAAGTGGAATGTGTCTCGGGGGCCATCCGGTAAACGATGTAGGGGTTGACACATTTTGTAGTATCGCGCATTCCGCAGTGGGACTAAGTCGACAATAAGAACCTCTTTCTTGTCCATCGGCTCGCGTGTTTGCCCGCGCTTCTTTCAGACCTCGCCTCGCGACGAGGTCCTTGCGCCTCACTAACCCTTCTCTTCGATCAAGATGGGTAGAGGGCTTTCACCTCCAAGTTGTCGACCCTGCTCAGCGCACCACAATGAAAAAGCCGCGGATTAGAAATCCGCGGCTGTGAATTCGTTTTTCGTTAGTGAGGTTTAGGAATGCGAGGTGTAATCCGATCCACCGTTTGCTCTCTGCCAGTTCTTCTCGCTGGATCCACTTCCGCCACTACTGGGCATGGAACTGAAAGGCGTGGCCGGCCGCCCGCTCGCAGCTTTCTTATAGTGTTCCGTAAAGCCCGGTACGAGTTCTTCGATGAACTCGCTGATACGAGCCGTTGCCATCCCTATGGCCGCATTCTTCAGGCTCTTCCATGTTTCCGTAGATTTTGCAGCGGAATAGCCGCCTGAATAAGAAGAACCAGTTGAGTGCGATTCGACGGGTGGCGCACTGTCAGGGGTTTCGCGGTTGGCATAAGGGGTCCACGCGTCAGTAGAAGACGTGCGGCGCTTTGAAGACACCTTCGAAGTTATTCTTGAGGTGCTCGGCAATAGCGCCGAAAGCACCGCGCCCCCGATAAACGCCGCTCCGAGCATCAGTGCTGGCCGCTCTGCGAACTGCGTACGCCAATCAAACGCACTTTTAACCTTATCCTCCAGCTCGCTGATATTCTCTTCCAATTCGCTGCGTTGATGTTGAATGTGTCGCTCTATTTGATCTGGTTTTTCGTCCATTGTACGTTCTCCTTCAGCGTTTCGAGGGTTCGTTCAGGAACTTTATTTACCTGCTTGAGGTGCTTGGACGCAGTGGTGATTAGCACAAGAGCAATAAGCCCTAGCACCGCTCCCACGATAAGCGCCGCGAGCCAGGTGGCCACCACCGTAGCAAGGCCCATCACCAGAGTGAATATGAGGAAGCCCAGGGCGTAAAACCCAATCGCTGTCCCGACAACGATCATTTTTAACGGCGGCGCGGCCTGGGACGCCTCCTGCTTGATTTCGGCTTTCGCCAGGCGAAATTCGGAGCGAATAATCTCCTCAATATTGCCGACGATGTCTTGAAGAACTTCAGGCACACTTCTGCCGTTTTGATGAATCGTCATTTTAGCTCCCCCAGCAGACCCTAAATCAATCGCTGCTGCGCATCACGCGGGCCAGAAGAAACCCGAGGATCGCGGCCGCTGCCAGAGACTGGCCCGGATAGCGTTTCACTAATTCGGTAACGTCGTCCGCCATCTCTTTGAAATCGTGATCGCGTACGTACTCTGCCGTGGCTTGCAGCTTGTCAGCCGTGGCATGCGCTGCGCTTGCGACCCGATCGGACTTGGCATGCAAGGCCGAGGCAGTCCTGTTTAAAGACTCAGCAGCAGGCCCGCGAGACGCATCGATCTTATCGGCAGTCCTGCGCCCGAAGTCGGATACCCGCTCCTTGACATCTGCAGCCTTCTCGGAAATCTGTTCCTTCAATCTTGCAGCCGTGCCGGAAGCCGCACCGCTCGTTCCGGATCCGCCACCATCGCCGTACTTGTGTCCTGCATCTTGTTGATAATTGTCGTCCATCATTTCTCCTTTTCGTCCCGGAAGCGGGTCACACTGAACCGGGCAGAGTTTAAGAAGCCCGATTCATCAACGCCGCGAATCGTATTCCCTGGCGTCCTCGGCGGCCATCCGGTAAAAAGCGTAGATTGTGGGCGCCTTCGCGGTACTGAGTTGATACTTCCGGACTAAAATACTATACGCCACCTGCTAACACGGTATTTCTACCAGCATTTTATCGTGTATGCTTAGGCAGCATTTCTACCGGAGTCTTTTGCTGCGGGAGGTTTATGCTCGGCTTTTATGAGGAGATGGCGGACCTAGCGGCCATGAATGAAGACGATGGCTTCCTCGGCCAGTGCGCAGGCTCAGAGGCCGAGAAGGGTGCGCCTGAAGATCAGAATTCCCCCTCCAGCTTCCCGGTCGTCCAATTACTTCGACGCGGACCGCGACAATTGAAGCTCTCAACATTCGCATTGTCAGACAGCGATACCAACGCTTGAGTGGTCGCAAACTTCCGTGGAATGCGTGTTGTCGGTCATACGACAGTCGCACTTACCCGCACCAAAATCGCGAAAATTCTTGTACCCTGAATACTAGGTGACTTTGCAGTGGCCCGCACTTCTGCAGCAAAAGACATTTCCAGGATCCTGACCTTAGTCGTTGCAGCCATAGTCATTACTGCTCTTTATTTCGCCCGCGTTATGTTGGTCCCGCTGGCACTCGCCATCCTTTTCACCTTTGTATTGGCTCCGCTGGTAAGCGGGTTGGAGCGCATTCGTTTCCCGCGGTTTTTCGCGGTTTTCCTCGTGGTTGGAATTGCGGTGTTTGGCATCGGCGTGATTGGTTGGACAGTCGGAAACCAGCTGATAGATGTGACCAACCAACTGCCCAGTTATAAGACCAACATAAAAGAAAAAATCGACGCTATTCATAATCCCAAAAATCGCAGGCTGGATAAGGCCGCCGATGCCATGAAGGAACTCGGAAAAGAAATCGTCGAGAATCCACCTGCACCGAACGAACCCGCGACGTCCTTGAAAAATTCAGGCAGTAGCAAGGCCGCCACCCAACAACCCAAAGCGGTTCCGGTGCAAGTATTCCAGCCGGCCTCCAATCCGCTGGAATCCCTGAACAGTGTGATCACGCCGCTGGGAAGCGCGGTAATCGTCCTGGTGCTCACAATCTTCATGCTTGCCGGGCGCGAAGATTTAAGAAACCGCTTGATCGGGCTGGTAGGCCACGGGCATCTGAATTTAATGACCCAGGCTTTGGATGACGCCGGCTCGCGTGTCAGCCGCTATTTGCTTTTACAGTTGGTCATCAATGCTTGCTTCGGTGCGGTTATCGGAGTCGGCCTATATTTCATTGGCATACCAAATTCCATGTTGTGGGGCGTGGTGGCAGCTCTGCTGCGTTTTCTCCCCTATGTCGGATCACCGTTATCAGCTGTTTTGCCCATCTTGCTCTCGCTGGCGATCTTTCCCACCTGGACGGGCCCGGTGGCCACCATAGGTTTGTACCTTGTGGTGGAAATATTAGTGGGTAATTTTCTCGAACCTCTGATTTATGGCGCGCACACCGGAATATCTTCGTTCGCGATCTTATTTGCCGCAATCTTTTGGACACTGATCTGGGGCCCGATCGGATTATTATTATCGACACCTTTGACGGTCTGCCTTGTCGTTCTTGGACGGCACGTTCCCGCGTTGAGCTTCCTGAATATTATGTTGGGCGATCAACCGGTCTTGTCGCCGGAGGCTCATTACTACCAGCGCTTGCTGGCTTCCGATCAAGCCGAAGCAAAAGAGGTTTTGGAAGACTATCTAAAAACGCATTCGCTTGAGGATCTCTACGATTCAGTATTGATACCGGCGTTGGCGCTCGCCGAACAGGACCGGCATCACGATGACCTCGAAGAGATCACCGAACAGTTCATCTGTAAAAGCACTAAAGAATTGCTCGATGAGTTGGGGGACAAATCTAAAGAGTCTGCCGCAGTCGAAGAACAGCGAGCGCATTCTGACTTGGCCACCCTTTCAGCTCCTAAGATACGTGTGAAGCCTCCTAGGCACGTCACAACCGTGGTCTGCATACCCGCGCGCGACGAAGCCGACGAGATTGTCGGAATCATGCTCACCCAGCTTCTTGAACGCGCCGGGTACCCGGCGCAGGCCATCGCCATCGGAACAACGGCGGAGATGCTGACTCAGATCAAAGAAGCTGCTCCCGACATTGTGTGCATCTCCGCGCTGCCGCCGTTCGCACTTCTTCACGCACGAGACTTGTACAAGCGTGTTCGCTCCAACGTGCCGAATGCCAGAATCATTGTCGGATTATGGAAGTTTTCTGGTGATCCGATCAAAGCGGCAGCCAGGTTTAACATCGCCGGCGATGATAAATTGGCCATCACCCTGGCTCAGACCGTCCTGCAGGTCAGTGTTTTTCAGCAAATTGAATTAGTGCCTGAACACGCCAGCGCCGGTGCGCCAGAGTCAGAGTAACCTGCGTTCATCATGTGGCCGTCGGTGCGGCGGGATCTCAGACCATATCCCTTATTTGAGAACCCCTTTGGAACGCTTTTACAGTAATAATCTGATAGCCGCGCGACACGTCGCCGTGTTTTGCTTGGTATCGGCGAAGTGCCTATGAACCCGAGCCTCGGAAAACAATTACTGATACTACTGATACTCGCAATTCCAATTTCTTCCATCGCTTGGACCATCACCCACGAAGAAATCTTTCGCGAAACTCGCGACTGGTGCATGCGGAACAGCAAGACGTGCCGCACGATTTATGAACGTAAGTTTTTCTATCTGTTCACCTGCGAGTACTGCTTTAGCCACTACGTGACAGCAATCTTCTTGGTGATTACGCGCTTCAAATTGCTCCTGCCGGGGTGGCGCGGCTACCTAATTTCCGGTTTCACACTGGTATGGGTAGCGAATATTTATATGAGTATATTTGCCAGGCTGCGGCTGGACATTAAGCGCGAGCGCGTAGCGATCTCCGCGGTAGAAAAAGAGGTAAACCCGGAGAGTTCTGGCGAAAAGTAGAAGCGCGCCTCATGGCTCCGTGATCACTAACGCGAAGTTGCTCGCCACGCACAGATTCGACTGGTCCCGTGCAATCTCGGCCTCAATTCCGTAAATGCGTAGAGCATCGCGCAGCGCTTCGGCGCTGGCCGGTAACATTTCATCTCGCACCACGATTGCAAGACCACTGGAGTTGCAAGGAAGGTGTTCGGCCGGTTCGTCGGTAACGACGGTCCAGTTTATAGCTTTAAAAATAGTCGAAAAGTCGTCGGCATAATTGAGAGCGTCACTCACGGAAGGCAAGTAGCGCACCCCAACGGTTTCGTCTGGGAATGCCAGCAATACTTGAATCAATACCGCTTTCTGGTGGGTACTCAGCCTTCGCGGGGACCGCTCTGCCATCAATCTTCCCTGCCCCCCACTTCCGCTGGCGTCCGACACCGTTGACCTCTCCGATGCATTTTAGTCTCGATAGTTGCCGTTTATGTGTCAAATAAAAACCAATTGCTGGTTCACGAATTGAGGCGATAATTTACCCCATTTCCATAATTGTTAGTCAGGGAGGGTGTTATGGCCGCATCGGTTTGGAAGGGCACCATTTCATTTGGACTGGTTTCGGTCCACATAAAGTTATTTGCTGCCGCGCGTTATTCGCATATCAGCTTTCATGAGGTCCATCGTGAATGCGGCCATCGCGTGCAACAACAGCTTTATTGTCCATATGACCATAGAGTGGTATCACGCGATGAAATCGTCATGGGTCATGAAGTTGATGAGGACAAAATGGTCATCGTGGATCGCGAGGAGTTGAAAAAACTTCAGCCAGCATCTTCGTCATCAATGGAGATTTTGCAATTCGTCAAGCTCAGCGATGTGGATCCCATTTTTTTTGAAACTTCTTATTTTTCCGTTCCGGAAGAAGCCGGACGCCGTGGCTACACACTGCTGCTGAAGACCATGGAAGAGATGGGAGTTGCAGCCCTTGCTCAAGTGACCATACATCAGCGCGAGCGCACCGTGATTCTCCGTCCCTATCGAGGTGGGCTGACGCTGCACACCCTTTATTATCCAAATGAGATTCGTGACGCCGCCGGCTATGGCAAAAACAACGCGACCAATTTGAAGAAAACAGAGATTGCACTAGCCGAACAATTCGCAAAAGGCCTGATAGCGCCATTTCGTCCTGAAAAATACCATGACGAATACCAGGAACACGTCAAGAAGCTGATTGAAAGCAAGGAAAAGGGTACGGCGGCACCCCAACCGGAAAAGACACCGCGCCTGGCCCCGGTCGTGGATTTGATGACCGCGTTAAAGCAAAGTATTGCAAACAAGGGTCGCCAAACAAAAAACCGCATGGCCGAATCTGCTAGGCATTCGCGGACGAGAAAAAGCGCATAAGGGAAACACAGCCGAGCTCGCTGGTCTTACTGGGGAAAGTGCGTGTGCTGAATTCATTCATTAAAGCGTAACGATTTATGGCACGGCCCGGCTAGCCATTTGCATGTGCATGCTACAATCCCAGCACTGGAGCCAGCATGCCTGATTCTGTCGCTCTGCCTGGAGAACCCGTTCTGGAAGTGGTGTCGCCTGACGGCGCGCGAAGATTCGCGCGCATTACCCAGACTCCCTTTCATATCGGGCGCGGCGCCGAGACCGGCAATCATTTGCAGCTTTCCGACCGGCGCATCTCGCGGAATTGTGCGGCCATCGTCACCGAAGCTAATCGCTTTTATTTGGAAGATCGCGGCCAGCGTCGAGGTCTATTTGTTAACGGGGAAAAAATCGAAAGCCGCGAACTGCAAAATGGTGACGCCATCAGTTTCGGCCTCGAAGATTCTTACGAAATAATTTTTCGCAATTCGACTGGCACCGGTACCGACGACGAATCTATTCCACACCTGCTGACGCGCATTGAGCATATCACCGCTTCCGAACCCACCGGAAGCGGTGGTCTGCGCAAATTAAATTTGTTGTTGGAAGCGACCACGTTGCTGCATTCGCAGTTGCCGCTCGATTCCGTACTAGGCACGATGCTGGATCACGCCGTGTCGGTCACCGACGCCGACCGGGGCTTGCTTCTGGAAGGCGACAACCCTGCAAATTTAAAAGTGCGGCTGGCGCGCAGGAGTGGTGGCTTGCGCCTGCCTCCCGAAAGTCTCATGCCGAGTCAGACTGCCATTCAGTTGGCATTGAAACAACGCTCGCCCGTTATTACCGAGGATTTGGCCCAGACTGGCATGGATTTAGCGGCGGCGCAGAGCATCGTCGCGCAGCGGTTGCGAGCCGTAGTGGTAATCCCCTTGTATGCCAACTTGAGGGCCAACACCCAGGAATCGATGGTCAATGTTAAGCGCGGCGACTTTCTGGGCGTGTTGTACATGGATTCTCGCCGCCCGGCCGCCTTTTCAAAACTGGACCGCCAAATCCTCGACGCCCTGGCCGCGGACGCCGCAAGCATTTTGGATAACGCCCGCTTGGTGGAACGCGAACGCGAACGCCAGCGCATGGAGCAAGAAATCAATATCGCGCGCGACATTCAACAAGCGCTGTTGCCCCGTGATTTCCGCGAATTTCCGCATCTCGCGGTGTCCGGCATTAATTTCCCGTGCCTGTCGGTAGGGGGCGATTATTTCGATGTATTTCCACTTAGCGATAAGCGCACCGCGTTTCTAATCGCCGACGTTTCAGGAAAGGGATTGGGGGCGGCGCTGCTGACCACCATGTTGCAGGGCGCGCTTTCGGGAATGACGTTGGGCACCGATCCCGCACGGGTGTTCAATCACGTAAATCGCTTTCTCTGCAGCCATTCTGAAGTTGGCCGCTATGCCACGATGTTTTTTGGCATCCTCGATCAAGATGGCGAGTTGGACTACATCAATGCCGGCCATCCGTCGCCGTTTCTCATTCGTCATGGAGTCGCGGAGGAGCCATTTACGGAAGGTTCTTATCCGGTCGGATTGGTGCAAGAAGCAGAATACGTCACCGCCCATATTAAGCTCGAGCCGGGCGATACGTTGATATTATTTAGCGATGGCGTCACCGAGGCCATGGATCCCGGCGAAGACTTGTACGGCGTGCCGCGCTTGCGTGAAGTACTGACCGGCCAATCCGATTGTGCGCTCGATAAATTGCAGAAATCGATTCTGGAGTCGGTGGAAAATTTTTCGAAAGGCGCGCATCAGGCCGACGACCTTACGTTGCTGATTGTACGTTATCGTTCCACGCCGGCGGTGGCGATGATCGACACGGACATCTCGTCCTCGTCGGCGGGGAAATCCTGTCCGCAGGTAGACGTTGCCGGTAACCCTCCAAATGCGGAAGCTCCATTACAAGCGACGCTATCCACAGCCGTCGCGCCCAACTCCGCAAATTCTGAAGCCGCCGACAAGACGGCCAAACCGGTGCCATCAGGAGAGACCATCGTACCCAAGGTCTGATCGTACCCAAGGTCTCTTAGGCCCAGAGCCTTCTGAATCGGGTAGCCAGAATAACCTATTCTCCACGCAGCAGTACGCAATTCGCTGTATCGCCAAAACGTCCTTCCACGACGCACCCTAACCACTAGAACTTGTGATTGAAATTCGCAGCGGCGCGAGGCCGCATGGACCGTATAGAAATCCCGCAGGATTAGGTAGTTTCGCTGGACAATGTCACTCCCGCAGTTAAATCGAATTAGCATTTTAGGAGGTCAACGAAATGTCCGCCCACTGGATCACAGTTCAATTACGGATCATGCGTGGGTACTTGCCGCCGGCCGCTCCAGATTTGCGCGATCCCAATGCGCCAGATTTGCGCCAGCCTCGTAAGTACTTTGACAAAATTCCAGTAAAGCTTGTTCGGGCGAATGAGACAGCCGCATATCGTCATACATAAGGAAAAATTCTTTCTTCTCGCCGCTATAGAAAGCCTTCGAAGGCATCACGCGCTGATCTCTGAAACCATTGGGCTCGGGCGCTGCATAGGCATAAAATGCGGCGTCTTTAATCACCTCGCCGTCGCCGGGCCAGAATCCGTGGCTGATCACTTCATGGGAATAAGCCTCTTTGGTGATGAAGTCCACTCCAGGCCGATCCGGGGCAGGCCTCCCGGAAAAACGCGTCGCCGCCAGATCAAAACTGCCCCAGAAAAAATGCACCGGGCTCGCCTTGCCGAGAAATCCTGAGCGGAACTCCCAAAGCACGGTGCTCACGCCGACCAATATTTGCCAAAAGCGATGTGCATATTCACTGTCATAGGAGGAATGCGCTTCGTCCAGATTAAATCGCACAGGTCGCGGCACTTCCACAGGCATGGTCCAGACTTTCGCGTCGATCCCCAAAGAGTGCAGCGCGGACATCAACTCAAAATAAAATTCCGCCACGGTGCGAGGTGCGAGGCGGAACGATCTTGTTTCGCCCAGGCTCGTAACAATTTCCAAAGTGTGAGCGATGAAATCAAAATTAATTTCAACTGTCCCCTTTCGGTACGGCATTGGCGAGGTGGTCAGGCCGCGAGCCGTCACGTAAAACGCAGTTCCCCAGAAATGATTGATAGGCGGGCTCAGCGCCAAACGAATCTTTCCCACGATCTGAGTCCACATGTGCAACGTCGCGTAGGTATCTTTCCACTCCGCCAGAGGAAGCGCAGGCCACTGTTGCGATTCTTTCATTGGGACTCCGAATCGGTATATTGTTGGGCCAGACGCTGATATCAATTTACAGCTCGCGCAACGCCTGAGCCACCGGGCGAGTGGCTGCGCGCACCGCAGGCAATAAGCCACCAACAAATCCCATCACCAGCGCAAAAATAATTCCCTTCACCAACAATTCCGGCGTGATCTTAAATGCAAAGGCTAGATGCGAAAAAGTTTGCAGATTCATTGCTCCGGTAGTCAGCCCATTAAGCGGCAGTACCACCAAGCACCCGATCAATCCGCCTACGAAGGCAATCAACAACGCTTCGATCACGAATGAAAACACAACTGACGGACCCCCAAAACCAAGGGCGCGCATGGTCGCGATTTCCCGTCCGCGTTCAGCAACGGCCGAATACATAGTATTCAGCGCACCGAAAACTGCACCGATGGCCATAATGGCAGCAATCAAGCCACCGAGAACGGTAATTAATGTGGTCAAGCGCGTGGATTGCTTGGAGTAATAATCAATCTCACGAGTGACATCCACATTCAGTCGCGGATCGGAGGTCACCGCGTCTTTGAATTGTTGCAGCGACTCCGGGGAAACGAGATGCACAGTCACAGATTGAAAAAACGTATCCGGCCGGTTGTAAGCCGGGCCGAGCAGATGCGCATCCGCCCACACTTCAGAATCGAAAGAACTACCCCCAGCATCGAAAATACCCACAATCAGCCAACGAACATTGCCGAGACTGATGGTATTTCCCAGCGTCAGACCCGTATATGACTTGTTGGCATTCTTTCCCACAACAACTTCGTTAAGCCCCGGTTGAAACATACGTCCCTCGACAATCCTCACTTTATTGCGAATCTGCAAAACGTTCTTCGAGACGCCCCGTATCTGAACATTCGCGTCCGTGCCAGTTGAAATCAACGGGATCGGCGCAACCAACACAACCTCCGGAGTCAGCAGCGGCCCGTCGGAAGATCGCGCAATTCCTGGAGCGTCCTGCAGTATTTTGACGGCATCAATGCCCACGCCACCCGTCATTTCCGATGTAGCGCCGGCACGCATCACCATGGCGTTGTCCTTGGACCCGGAAGATACCAGCGTCGCTTTGAATCCACGCGCCAGCGAAAGCATGGCTACAAAGACGCCCACGGTTCCGGCGATACCAAGAACGGCGACGATCGCTGACGTCCAGCGCGCCTTCACGCTGCGAAAATTGTAAATAACTGGAATGGCCACGTTAGACTCTCCTCAAGGCATCCACGACGCGCAGACGCATGGCTCCGATTCCAGGGAGCAGGCCGCTGGCAACCCCGACGAAAACGGCAAAAGCCAGACCTAGCGACAGCACGCCGACTGACAACAAAAGCGGCGGAAGCAGGCCTCTCAGTGCTGCGCCCACGACCGGAATCGCCAGCACCGCGAGGCCGAGGCCAATCAACCCACCGATCAGCGCGATGACCAGCGCTTCCGACAAAACAAAGAACAGTAAGTAGCGGTCCGGATAGCCGATCGCCTTCAACACCGCCAGTTCGCCCACCCGTTCGCGAACGGAGATCGCCATGGTGTTTCCGGTAACCAGCAACAGCGTGAAGAACACCACGCCGCCAATCGTCAATATCAACAATTCAATGTTCCCCAATTGCTTTGCAAATCCGGCTGCGAACGCGGATTCGGTTTCCGTTTTGGTTTCTGTCGAAGAGTTGGCAAAGCCCTTATCGATAGCGGCCGCGACTGGAACAGAGTCATCCGGGGAATCCAGTTTCACCACGTACCATCCCACCTGGCTTTTGATCGTCGACGGTACGGTCTCGTCAAAATATTTCCACTGCAGCCAGAACTGGCTCTCGTCCCCGCCCGGATGGTCATTGTGATAAATGCCATCCAGCACGAATTCCCAAGTTTTGGTAGGTCCGTAGAGCGCATTCTTAATCGGAATCCGATCGCCCACTTTCCATCCGAAGCGCTTTGCGAGGGTAGCTCCAGCGACGGCTCCCTGGCGGTCTTTCACAAAGCTGTTCCACTCCTCGTCGGGAACCCGCATTTCAGTCATAACTAGGCGCTGATTTTCCGGGTCAATGACGAACTGAGGGAAAAAGTTTCTTTCATCCTGATAAACCCCGCCGAACCAGTTGTTATGAGTAACCGCTTTGACGCCCTTGATCTGCAAAATCTTGTCGCGGTAAGAAAGTGGAATCACATTAATCAGTCCCGCGCGATTGATCACCACCAGCCGATCAGCGCCGGCAAGTTCCGTACCACGGCTGAACGCGCTCTTCACCACTGCCAGGAACGTGAACAAGAAGAGGGCTACCGCGAAAGATCCGATAGTCAAAATCAGGCGGATCTTCTTGCGGAACAAATTTGCAAGTATAAACCGGTTGAATTTCACGCCACACCCCCCACCAGCACGCCCTTGCGCGCAGCTTCCACAAGAACGCCTTTATCGAGATGCAATGTCGTGTGTGCGCGGGCCGCGACCACAGGATCGTGCGTCACCATCAGCACCGTCTTGTGATACTTCCCCACAAGTTCTTCGATGAGCGCCATGATTTCGTCCGCGCTCTTGCGGTCCAAGTCGCCAGTTGGTTCGTCGCACAGCAAAAAGGTCGGGTCTGAAACAATCGCACGCGCAATCGTTACGCGTTGCTCCTGTCCGCCGGAGAGCTGCCGCGGGAAATGATTCATGCGATCGGACAAGCCCACGACGCCTAGCGCAGTCTCCACGTGTTTGCGCCGCTCGGATTTCGAAAGCTTGGTCAGCAGCAGCGGGAGCTCCACGTTCTGAAACGCGGTAAGCACCGGGATCAGGTTGTACATCTGAAAAATAAATCCCACGTGCCGGGCGCGCCATTGCGTCAGCTTGCTGGCCGACATGTGCGTCACTTCGTCGCCCGCCACGGTGATGCTGCCCGCAGATGGAACGTCCAGGCCACCCAACAAATTTAGCAGCGTCGTCTTCCCTGATCCGCTGGGACCCATGAAGGCCACGAAATCAGCCTGATCGACGTCCAGATTCAGCCCCTGCAAAACCTGAATATTTTCGCCTCCGCGGCGATACGTCTTGTTCAAGCCGCGGA
Source organism: Candidatus Acidiferrum sp. (assembly GCA_035487275.1). Taxonomy (GTDB): domain Bacteria; phylum Acidobacteriota; class Terriglobia; order Acidiferrales; family UBA7541; genus Acidiferrum. The sequence goes on from DATHMG010000062.1 coordinate 35,306, forward strand.
CGCGAATCAAGCTGGGAGAGTCGGACCGTCCATCTACGCGAATCATAATCAGCTCCTACTGTTTGATTTCAACTTTATCGCCGTCATGCAAGGTGGGCGGGCCGGCCACCACCAAAGAATCGCCCGGCATCACACCTGCCATAATCGCAACATCCGTGCCCCGATCGGCGCCCACGCGAATAGCGCGGTGCTCGACCTTGCCGTCATGCACCAGGAAAACAAATGAAGTTCCGCCGTCACTGCGCACCGCGCTCTTTGGCACATACGTGATCGGCTCAGGCCCTTGGGCCTTGGGTTGCTCCTCCGACAGGAAAGCCACCTTTACGCCCATGTCCGGAAGAATTTTCGGATCGAGCTTCAGAAAGGATATGCGAACTTTCACGGTAGCCTTTTGCCGATCTGCGGTGGGGATTACCGTGCGCACCTTGGCTGGAATTTGCCAATCGGGATAAGCGTCCAAAGTCGCTGTAACTGGCTGGTTGGGCAACACTCTCGCGATGTATGATTCGTTGACGTCCACTTCAATCTCATTCGAATTCATGTCCACGATGGTGGCGATGCCCGTGCGCGTAAATCCGCCGCCCGCGGAAATCGGCGAGACCATTTCGCCGACCTGCGCGTCTTTCGAAACCACAATCCCGTCGAATGGCGCACGAATCACAGTATTGTCCACGGCCTGCTGAGCTTCGCGAATGCGAGCATCCGAGCCCATCACCTGCTGTTTTGCGAGCGCGATCTTCGCGGTCAGGCTATCGGCCGCCATGGATGCATTGTCGAGATTTTCCTGGGTTTGTACGCCGGCCTTCTGAAGCTGCTCCGCGCGGCCCAGTTGAATCTTGGCGTTCTTTAATTGCACTGCGTAGTCTGCGATTGCCGCCTGGGCCGATTCACGGTCAGCCTTCGCCGATTCCAGCGCACGCTTGACGTCAGAATCGTCAAGGGTCGCGAGCAACTGCCCTTGGCGCACGTGCGTGCCTTCATCGAATAAAACGCTCGTCACGCGGCCGGTGATCTTGGCCGCTATAGTGGCGCGCCTGCGCGGTGTCACGTAGCCGCTGGCGTTAAGCAGCGATTGGCGCCCACCCACTTCCGCTTTGGCGGCCGTCATTACTTGAACAACGGGCTTTTGGTTTCGAAAGGCATAGGTGGCCGCCGCGATTGCCGCCAAGGGAAGTATCACCAACACAATGATGACAATGCGCTTGCCGGCACCCGCACGACCCTTTCGGTGGGCGTCGCCGATACGCAGACTGCCCAGGTCGGGTTTAATGGATTGTGGGTGCGTGGCCATCCGCGCTGATACTCCTTAGCCTACAAACTCCGTATTCAGTCGATACGCATACAACTCTGCGATAGTTGCTGTGTATGTTGATACGCGCACAGGATGTAAAAGATTACCGGCTGCATGGTAGGCATGCCAGCCGCACCGATATTGTAACTTGTCCTGAGGATTTTAGGTACGCGTGCGTTTGCACCCGATGGTCCTAACCCAATAGTCCTAAAAGATTCAAATGTTTACTTGACTCTGGTGCCACATCGTTCTATTAAGAACCTGTAACACAAGTGTTTCTGCAAAAAACTGCTAAGGGACGTGCCCGTGCAGCCTACCCGTCGTGACTTCCTGAAATTAACAACCGCTGGTGGTGTCGCCGCAGCTGTATTTGGTTTTGATCTGCAGCCCGCCTACGCACAACTTCGCACACTGAAGATTGCACGAGCGAGCGAAACGCGGTCCACGTGCCCCTACTGCGCTGTAGGCTGCGGCACCATTATCTACACCATCGGCGACCGCGCGAAGAATGTGACCGCCCAGGTAGTCCACGTCGAGGGCGACCCCGATCATCCGACCAACCGCGGCACGCTCTGCCCAAAGGGTTCCTCGCTGCAACAAGAGATCATGAATGACCGGCGCTTGCTGAAGCCGCAGGTGCGGCGGCCGGGCGGCACCGAATGGCAGGACATTTCGTGGGACGATGCCATCAACGAAATCGCGACGCGTGTGAAAAAGACCCGCGATGAGACTTTCATCGAGAAGGATACCGCAGGACACACGGTAAACCGGCTGGAATCGGTCGCGTGGATCGGCGGCTGTACCGATACGAATGAGTTTAACTATCTGGTTGTGAAAGCGATGCACGCCCTGGGGGTCGTGCATTTAGAAAACCAGGCCAGGGTTTGACACGGCCCCACGGTCTCAAGTTTGGGACCAACGTTCGGACGCGGGGCAATGACCAATGGCTGGGTGGACATGAAGAATACCGACATGATGCTCATCATGGGCGGTAATCCTGCCGAGAACCATCCCTGCGGATTCAAGTGGCCCATCGAAGCCAAACGCACGCGGAACGCAAAAATAATCTCCGTGGACCCGCGCTTCACACGCACATCCGCGGTCGCCGATCTCTTCTGCCAGATTCGCGCCGGCACGGATATCGCCTTCCTCGGCGGCGTCATTCGCTATGCCATCGAAAACAACCGTATCGCGAAAGAATACCTGCTCAACTACACGAACGCAGCATTTATCGTCAAAGCGGGCTTTCAGTTGCCGGGCGATACGGACGGCGTTTTCTCCGGCTTCGACGCCAAGACGCAGAGCTACGACAAGTCGACGTGGAATTATGCGGTCGCCGACGACGCGGGCAAAGCCATGGCCGAACAGAAAATGGTTGAGGCTACCGCTTATCCCGAACCGGCTTCGCCGCCGCCGGCTTTGGCGTTGCCGGAAAAACTCGCTTACGATCTCTCGCTGCAAAACCGCAATTGTGTCTTTCAGCTTCTGAAGAAGCATTACAGCCGCTACACGCCGGAGATGGTTGAGCGGATCACCGGGATTCCCAAGGAACAATTCCTCAGAGCCGCTGACCTCTATACTTCGATTCGTAAAGACGGAGACATGAGGAAGGCCGGCACGATCATTTACGCCGTCGGATGGACGCAGCACTCGTTTGGCACGCAAATCATACGAACCGCAGCGATTCTGCAGCTCTTACTCGGCAATGTGGGCCGCGCGGGTGGCGGGGTCAACGCGTTACGCGGGCACTCGAATATTCAGGGCGCCACGGACATGGCCGGCCTTTTCGACACTTTGCCCGGCTACTTGAAAGTGCCCACGCCCGGGGACACCTCGTTCGCAGACTGGATGAAGCGCCTCACTCCCAAGCCGTCCAAGCCCGGGCCCTGGGATTCGTTCAACTACTATGGCAACACGCCGAAATTCGCGGTCAGCTATCTGAAAGCCCTCTATGGCGATGCGGCCACTAAGCAAAACGGCTGGGCCTTCGATTACCTGCCGAAAGTGGACCGCAACTATTCGTGGGTGCAGATGTGGGACGACATGTACAACGGCACGATCAAAGGCATGTTTGCCTTTGGGATGAACGGCGTAGCCATAGGTCCCAACTCTAAGAAAAACATTGACGCGCTGAAAAAAGCGGACTTCCTGGTGGTCGGGGAAATTTATCCCGACGAAACCAGCGAGTTCTGGAAGTCGCCTGGTATCACCACAGACGAGATGAAGCAGATTCAAACGACGGTGTACCGCTTGCCTTGCGCGGGATTTGCCGAGAAGGATGGTTCGTTCACCAATTCCGCGCGTTGGCTGCTATGGAAGAATACGGCCATGCCAACGCCAGGAGATGCCCGACTGGACCAGGCCATCGTGGCGCAAATTTTCTTGAAGATCCGGGAACTGTACAAGAAGGAAGGCGGCAAGTTCCCCGATCCGATCCTGCACCTGACTTGGAATTACAGCAACTCATCCAGCCCGCCGCTGGCTGAGGTATTGAAGGAAGTCAACGGGAAGGCGCTGGCGGATCTCGAGGACCCAGCAACCAAGCAGCAAATCAAGGCCGGCCAGCAGCTTCCTGGCTTTGCTTGGTTGAAAGACGACGGTACGACGTCCTGTGGCAACTGGATTTACTCGGGCTCATTCACCGAAGCGGGCAATCAGACGGCGCGACGCGATCCCTCGGATCCATCGGGTCTGGGTGTGCATTCCGGATGGGGCTGGTCCTGGCCTGCGAATCGCCGGGTCCTCTACAATCGCGCGTCGTGCGATGTGGCTGGCAATCCCTGGGATCCAACCCGAAAACAAGTCTGGTGGAACGAAGACCAGCAAAAATGGGTTGGCAACGATGTGGTGGACTTCAAGGTCGATTCCAAGCCCAAAGATCACATGGGCCCGTTCATCATGAATCCGGAGGGCGTAGGGCGAATTTTTGGGCCGCTCGCAGCCTTCGCCGATGGACCGTTCCCCGAATACTACGAACCGATCGAAAGTCCGATCGACAATCCCCTCCATCCGCAGCAGACGCACAATCCGGTGGTCAAGCGGTTCAAAACGCCGGATGATAAATACGGTACGCCCAAGGACGGCTTCACGGTCGTCTGCACCACTTATCGCCTGACCGAGCTTTATCACTACTGGACGAAGAACAATCCGATGAACGTGCAGCTGGTGCCAGAGCCGTTCATCGAGGTTTCCGCGGAGATGGCCAACGAAATGGGCATCACCGGCGGAGAAAAAATAAAAGTCTCGAGCATCCGTGGAACGTACATTGCCAAGGCGATGGTCACCAAACGGATCAAGTCGATGATGATCGACGGCAAGAAAGTCTACCAGATCGGTTTCCCCATTCATCAGGGCTATCGCGGCATCGCCGAGGACGAGGGCAAGGACGCCAGAACGCTGGCGAACCTTCTTACTCCGACGGTGGTTGACCCCAACGCGTACACGCCCGAGTTCAAAGGCTTCCTGGTTAAGGTAGAGAAAGCCTAGGTGCGCTCATGAGCCAGGAGACTTTGCGAATCCAAAAAATTTCGGCTCACGCCGGATCGATTCCCGGCGAGGGCACCCAGCGGGAATTCCAAGTCTGCAAGCTGATCGATACCACCACTTGCATCGGCTGCAAGGCCTGCGAAGTGGCCTGCATGGAGTGGAACGACCTGCCCTTCGGCGAAACCGTGTTCGACAACACCTATCAGACTATGCCGGAGACGCGCTGGAACTACTGGAACCTGATCCTCTTCAACGAACACGAAACCGAAGACGGCACGCTGATGTGGTTGATGCGCAAAAATCAGTGCATGCACTGCGCGGAGCCTGGGTGTCTTGAAGCCTGCCCGTCCGACGGCGCCATCGTGCAGTACACAAATGGCATCGTCGATTTTCAGCAGGCCAATTGCATCGGGTGCGGCTACTGCATCACCGGCTGCCCGTTCGACATTCCAAAGATGAATCCCAAGACCAACCGCGTGTTCAAGTGCACGCTATGCGCGGATCGCGTGGGCGAAGGCTTGGAGCCGGCGTGTATCAAGTCGTGTCCGACGGGATGCTTGCACTTCGGCAGCAAGGACGATATGAAGTTCCTTGCGGAAGGACGCGCCAAGCAGCTTCGCGATCACTCTAACTTCCCGAAAGCTGGTGTGTATGACCCGCCGGGCGTTGGCGGCACCGGAGTGATTTACGTGCTGCATGATGTGACCGAGCCGGAGCTTTATGGTGGTCTGCCCAAGGACCCATCTATTCCGTGGTCCGTGAAATTATGGAAGCATCCGATGAAATGGCTCGGAAATGTGGCCATGGTCGGTGGCCTGATCGGACTCTTCGTGCACTACATCCGCTTTGGACCGAAGCATGACCCGGACGATCCCACGGGAAATCAGAACGAGCCGCCCGTCAGCAAGCCTCCGGTCGCCGCGCCACCGGTAACTCCAGTGGGAGAACGTTTGCGATGAATAATCGGGCAGAAGCGCGGGTCGACGAAATCCTCCCGAACGGCCACATCTTGCGCTATTCCTTTCGCGAACGCCTGATGCATTGGATCAACAGCTTTGCCTATTTGTACTTGATGCTAACCGGGTTGGGCATTTGGTCTCCCTGGCTGCTCTGGATCCTGGTGGTGTTGGGTGGCGCGCAAATTTCGCGCATGTTGCATCCGTGGGTTGGATTGGTTTTCGCCTTCAGCCTTACGTGGATGTTCCTCACGTGGGCTTCGCAAATGCATACCACCAAAGAAGACAAAGCCTGGATGAATTCCATGGAGCACTACGTCCGCAACGAAGACGAAGAAATGCCGCCGGCGGGCCGCTACAACATGGGACAGAAATTATTGTTCTGGGGCTTCGTATTTTGCGGCGCGCTATTGCTGTTGTCGGGGCTAATCCTGTGGGTCCCGGAATATATACCGTGGAACGCTCGGGCGCTGCGTTATTTCGCGGTGCTAGTTCATCCCGCCGCGGCATTGCTGACCATCGGCCTCTTCATGATTCACATTTACATGAGCGTCTTCGCCGAGCGCGGCGCATTCAAATCCATGATTCGCGGCGATGTCTCCCAGGCATTTGCCAAACGTCATCACCGCTTGTGGTGGGAACGCATAGTCGGATCCGCCAGCCGCAGATAATGGCGGCGAAAAATGTTGCCAGCGATTATGACGGTCGTATCCGCCGGGCTGAACGTTTAGCGACTCTTCACCCGTTCACGCAGGAAGTACTAACTTTCTACAAGCGAATAGCCGAATTTCAGAAAAGTTCGCGCGCGCGAATGCTACCTAGCGGCAAGCCGCAAGGAGTGGACAAAAATCTCCCATCGTTGCGCCAGGAATTGAGAATCGAAGGCCTCCTTCCCAACTTTCAGGACTTCCTGAAGCTGGTTGCCGAAAATGCCCCAATTACCCTTGCCGAATCCGCGAGGCAGCTTTCTAATCAACGGTCCGAGGTTTGGACCAGTCTTTTGGAAGATTACTGGGCTACCAGCGGCCGGGACGACAGGCCGAACGCGGCATTCGACCAATTCCTGCCGCGCGCCTTTCTGCAACCCTACGCAGAGCAGCTCTCAGGGGATCACGCCGCGAACGAAACTTCCGCCTTCCCCTCGCTCTGTCCACTGTGTGGCGCGCGGCCGCTGTTGGGAGTGCTTCGCCCCGAAGGAGACGGGGGCAAGCGATTCTTACTATGTTCGTTCTGCTTGCGCGAGTGGGAGTTTCGGCGGATTTTCTGTGCGACTTGCGGAGAAGAAACGGAAACCAAGCTGCCTGTGTATGTCGCGGAGCAATTTCCTTACATTCGGGTGGAGGCTTGCGAGACCTGCAAATTTTATTTGCGAACGATTGACCTTACCAAGGACGGGAACGCGGTTCCGCTGGTGGACGACCTGGCCGCTATTCCGCTCTCACTGTGGGCCGAGGAACATGGTTATTCGCGAGCGCAGCCAAATCTTCTAGGGACTTAGCTTCTGCGTTTAGTGTCCGCGTTAAGTTCTGAACTCAATGAATCAGGTTCCCAACCGTCAGTTTTGAACCTTCACGCCATTCCAGAACGCGATGCGATTCTTGATCTCAGCAGCGGCCGGTTTCGGCTCGGGATAATACCAAGCGGCGTTCGCATTTTTTAGCCCGTCGACTTCCACGTGATAGTAGTGCGCCGTGCCTTTCCAGGGACAAACACTGGTGTAATCGCTGGGCTTCAAAAACTTTTTCTCAACCGCTTCTGCCGGGAAATACTGATTGCCTTCCACTACTACCGTAGAATTGCTGTCCGCGATAGTCTTTCCACCCCAGGTAGCCTTAGCCATAACCTTTCTCCCGCTAAAAAATAAACCTCTCAGTGCGGATTTGATGTACGAACCTGCGATTTCGTTTCATTAAATCCGCCTCGCTGAGCAGCCTACAGCAAAATTTGGTGCCGTTCCCGGCGCGGTGTCAGGGAAAAACCCCCATTTGCTACAATCGGAGCCCGTGCTGACGCGCATAAGTAAGGTGGTCCCGCCTCCATTAAGCAAGCTAAGACATTCTGTGCTTTGCGCGGCGCTATTTTTCCTTATTGCCCCGCTCGCCGCACAAACGGCTTCAAATAGCCAACGCTCATCAATTCCCGATCTGAAAGTGGCCCCGGATCTGGAGGCCCGCCTCGCCAGATTTAAGCCCATCCACATGCCCTTCCACCAGCAAGGCCTCAGCCCACGCGAAATTCAACTCGTTCATAAATTAGTAGCCGCCGCGAACTATATTGAACAAATTTACTGGCGCCAGAGTGACCCCGACGGTTTGAAGCTGTACCTCTCACTCGCAGGGAGCACGAATCCGCAAGACGGGAAACTGCGCCATTTTCTAAAGATCAACGGCAGCCGCTATGATCTCATCGACGAAATGAAGCCCTTTGTCGGCACCCACCCTGCTCCTCCTGGTCGCGCCTTGTATCCCCCAGGATTAACCAGAGACAACATCGAAAAATATGTGCAGCGGCACCCCGAGCAAAAAGCAGCCATCTATAGCGAATTTACCGTGGTGCGACGGGAGGGCGATGCTCTGGTCGCCATCCCCTACCGTATCGAATTTGCAGAATTCCTAAAGCTGGGCGCCACCGCACTGCGTGACGCCGCGTCCCTGAGCGACGATCCCGGATTCGCAAAGTTTTTGCGGCTACGCGCCGAGGCCCTGCTGGACGATGATTATTATCAAAGCGATCTCGCGTGGCTAGACTTGAACAATCCTAAATTTGACTTGATTCTTGCCCCCTATGAAACCTACCTCGACAATCTGTTGGGGGTAAAAACCTCTTACGGCGCCGCGGTACTGATCCGCAACGAACAAGAGAGCAAGAAACTGGAGGTGTATCAAAAGTACGTGCCGGACTTGCAAGAAGCCTTGCCGCTGGACAAAGCAGATTTGCCCTCCAAGCGCGGGCATTTGACTCCCATGGAAGTGATGGACACTCCGTTTCGCACCGGCGATTTGCTTCATGGATACCAATCCGTCGCGGACAATTTGCCGAACGACGCGCGAGTACACGCCGCCAAGGGCAGCAAAAAGATTTTTTTCAAAAACTTTATGGACGCCCGCGTGAACGAGATCATTCTCCCGTTAGCCAAGCGTTTAATGCGTGACAATCAGGCCGCCAAGGCGTCCGGCGAGGGATATCTGGCCTCCACGCTCATGCATGAGATCAGCCATGAGCTGGGACCGAACTACTCGAGGACGGCGCAAGGCCAACGTGAAATTCGCGAAGCCATTGGTGGAACTTTTTCAGGTCTGGAAGAAGCCAAAGCAGATGTGGTAGGAATGTTCGGACTGCAATGGCTGCACGCGCATGGCGTAATCAGCAAAGAAAAACTCGAGGAAGATTATATTTCCTACGTGGCGGGAAATTTGCGGACCATCCGTTTCGGAATCGCAGAACCCCACGGACGCGCGGAAATGATGGAATTCAGTTATCTGTCGGAACAAGGCGCCGTTACCCGTGACGACGCGACCGGAAAATATGCCGTGGTGGTGGAAAAGATGCCAGCGGCCATTGCGGCCTTAGCAAAAGAACTGCTCGAGCAGGAAGCAACCGGCGACCGCGCGCGTTCCGAAGCGTGGTTTGCTAAGTACGCCGTGTTGCCGCCCGAATTGAAAGCGGCTCTCGACAAGGTTTCCGATATTCCCGTGGATGTTGAACCAATTTATTCGTTCGAGGAGGCAATTCGATGAGCGAGCAGAATTTTGCAAATCATGCAAAAACCGTGCCTGCATTTCATTTTTTTGTGTTGCCGGTGTTGTTTCTTAACATCGGCTGGTCAATCTACCGTTGGAAAACTTTGTTGTGGTCAATCGACGGAGGGATTTGGGTGCTAACCTCCGTCGCAATATTAGTTGGTTTCCTGTGCGCCAGGATGTTCGCCTTGTCGGTGCAGGATCGCGTCATCCGCATGGAAGAACGCCTGCGTTGCGAGCGATTGCTGCCGCAGGATTTGCAGGCGCGCATTCCGGAGTTTGAACCTGGTCAACTTATTTCGCTGAGATTCGCAAGCGACGCGGAATTCCCGGGCTTGGCACGAAAAGTACTCGACGAAAAAATGAAGGATCGTAAAACCATTAAACAACAGATCAAAAACTGGCGACCAGACTACCTGCGCGCCTGATATCGTTTGTGACCGATCGGCCACCCGAACTAAAGAATGCTGCGGACCACGCCTCCGTCAGCGCGCACAGCCGCGCCATTAATGGTGGTGGATTGAGTGCTCGCAACAAAAGCCACGACGGCGGCAACTTCCTCTGGTGTCTCGAACCTTTTTAGAAGCGAGCTGGGTCGCACGCCCTCGAAAAATTTCTTCTCAAACTCGGCGCTGGAAATTCCCTGCTGCTTAGCCAGATCCGCTACGAAAGTGCCGACTCCTTCCGAAGCGGTAGGCCCGACGAGAACCGAATTTACAGTGATGCGCGTACCCGCCACGGACTCAGCGAGACCGCGGGCCACGGCAATCTGCGCCGTCTTCGTCATACCATAGTGGACCATCTCTGCTGGAATTTGCTGGCCCGATTCGCTGGAGATAAAAATAATGCGGCCCCAATTTTTTCGAAGCATGCCTGGCAGATAGTGGCGGCTAAGGCGAACGCCACTCATCACATTAACCTCAAAAAATCGAAGCCAATCCGCGTCCGAAATTTCGGCGAAGGGCTTCGGTTCAAAAATTCCGAGGTTGTTGATGAGAATGTCCGCATCAGAAATTACCTTCGCGAAAGCTTTCACGCCGTCAACGGATCCCAGGTCGGCGGCCACCCCGCTAACATCGGCCTGCGAAGTCTCTCTGCGAATTTTCTCGATGGCGGAATCCACACGCGCTTGCGTCCGCCCGTTGACAACCACTCGGGCGCCTTCCGCGGCCAACGTATTCGCAATCGCAAACCCGATGCCGGCGGTAGAACCGGTTACGACAGCAATCTTCCCTTTAAGGCCTAAATCCATTTAAAACTCCAGAAAGCGGCCATTTGGTAAACTGAAGAGTCGCGAGTGTCGACCAAGATCCTTCTACCGACTCGCGGCAATAGCGGCCGCGCCCTCGATTTCAGCGATGTCCTGCTTGGACAGCGTCACATCGGCCGCGCCGACTACGCCTTCGACCTGCTTCGCGTTCCGCGCGCCAACAATCACACCAGTGATCGCCGGATTTCGCAACACCCACGCGATTGCAATTTCACCCGGAGACCGGCCAAGACGTTGCCCCACTTGGCGCAGTCTCTCCACCAATTCAATATTTTTGGATAGTCGCGGCTCTCTAAATTCAGCTCCGCGGCTGCGAAAGTCATTCGCGGGCAATGCTGCCGCGCGCTCACGGGTCATCGCTCCGGTTAATAAACCAGAAGCCATCGGAGAATAGGAAATCACGCCGATTCCCCGCTCTTGGCAATACGGAAGAATTTCCGCTTCAATCTGACGACGAATAAGCGAGTATGGCGGCTGCAGCGAGGTGACAGGAGCGATTTTTTCAGCGCGTTTCAATTGCTCGACGTTGAAATTGGAAACCCCGATCCAGCGAACTTTGCCTTCCTTCTGCAGCGTAGCCATCGTTTGCCACGCTTCTTCCAGGCCCGCACCGTTATCCGCCGGCGGCCAATGCATCTGATAAAGATCGATCACACTAACCTGCAGCCGGCGCAAACTGGCTTCGCATTCGCGGCGAATCGAATGAACGCTGTACTCATTGCGAACTTTGCGGTGCTCATCCCAAACCATCGAACATTTCGTGAAGATGTAGGGCCGCACCCCCGTCCATTCTTTGAGGGCTTCCGCCACAACCTCTTCCGAATGGCCGGTTCCATACACGGCAGCCGTATCAATCCAGTTGACACCCAATTCCAAGGCCCGCTTGATAGCTGCTATGGAATCGTTGTCTTCCTGATTTCCCCAACCGAATTCCCAACCGCCTCCGCCGATGGCCCAGGCGCCAAAACCCACGCGAGTTATATTCAGATCGGAATTACCGAGTTTGCGAGTCTGCATCTTGTCACTCCGAAAACTCCACAAGTTGACCTAGTCGTTAGTTTGGATGAAGGCTAGCGTGAAAAGTTAGAAACTAATTGGCGATGACGGCAGCATCCAGTAAAACTGTTTCACCGTTCGCGTTGGTGAGCGTTAACTGCTGAGGACCGGCCGTCACCGCCGGCGAAACCACCGTCAATGTATTCATATCCACTAGTGTGGCCGTTGCAGGCTTGCCGCCGATGGCGAGTGTCATGCCCGGTTGAAAACCACTGCCTCGAATCGCCAACGATGCGCAGTGTAATACTTAAGTTACGTATCACTTGTTTTTCGGACTGGCAAGGAATGGGTGCCTCAATTTGCTGTGGGCGTCATTATTACGGCGTTTATCGACCAAAAATAAACACGGCGGCGAGGAGTCAATCCTGCCGCCGTCGCGTGAAAATAAATTAGGAAAAAGTTTAAATAGTCTTCGCAGTCGCCGGAGTACGCGTAAACGCGTTGGCACCAGAAGACTCTTTATCGGAAGTGCGATCGATTTCCACGGAACCCTTAAAATAGGCACCGTCTTCGATCATGATTCGCGCGGTGGTCAAGTCGCCGTTCACCGACCCGTCCTTTTTGATCTCGATGCGATCCTTAGCGCGGAGATTGCCCTTCACCGTGCCGTAGACCACAACTTCGCGGGCGATAATATCCGCGGTAACTTTGGCGCTTGCGCCGACAGTCAGCTTCCGCTCATCCAGTGTGATCAGTCCTTCGACCGTGCCGTCGATCAGCAGATCTTCGTTGCCGGAAATCTCGCCCTTGACGTGCAAACTGGAACCGAGCCGCGCTCCCGTGCCCGTACGGTCTCCGGTATTTCCTAGCGGACGAATTGCATCTGTACCTGTTGCCATGTTGGTTGTCCCCTCCCAAGCAGCCGGAGCAGGCTTCGGCGGCTCATTGAAATTGAATTTTCTTAGCTCCGGTTCCGCAGCCTGCGGCGTTTCCGGTTTCTTGTTACTCCACATCGATCCTCCCAAGGGACAGCCCCCAAAACAACAAGACGTCCAACCGGGTAAAGCAAACTCTATGCCTCGGGATGTGCACTTGCAAACGGTGCGTGGTCCGCAGGTGCGTTACAGTAACTGGACCAGAGGACAGGGGGCGCCACGATAACATAAAATGATGCGCGTTTGTCATTCAAAATCTCGCATTAATTAAATTTTAATGTTCACGCGATGTGGACATGCGATATGGAATTATTGCCTCGGCCGGCGAAACAGGTTTTAGAAACTTGGCTTATCGGGCACCGGCTGCGTGGCAAGAAAATCCTGCTGGAAACGCCCTGCGTAGGAGGCAATCAATTCCTGGAGCCGCGCGGAGGTGGTAGCCTTCAGAATCAATCCGGCGTGGTGATATTTTGAAATGTGCTGCACGATTTCCGGGTCATTGTAACCGGAAGTATCCGGATGTTCCTGACGCGCCAGCGACAGAATTACCGCCGCGTATTCACGCTTGTGATGCGGAAGCTGGTAAGGCTCCTTGCCCGCGCCGACCTCCAGCCGCGCCCATTCACGCCATAAGTTAACGCCCGTGGCGGCTTCGATTACGTCGCTAATGAACGCGCCACCGACGCGCGCTGCCACTTCAATAAAGTAAAACTTGGCGTCGGAATCCGCTCTCAGAAATTCCGCATGCGTCACACCGCGAACGAAACCCAATTCGCCGAGAACCCTTCGATTAAGGGAAAGCAGCTCCGCGTATTCCGGCGCATCTGGCGGCAACGTACTGGTGGTGAAGACCCCGCCCTGGTGAGAAGTGGTCAATGGCGGCGTGCCGTATTTGTGAGCCTCCGCGAAAACCACGTCGCGCTCCGATGCGATGCTATCCACGTGGTAAACCGTGCCGGAAACAAAATGCTCCAGCAAATAGAAAGATTGCTGATCACCCAGCTGGTCAAGCCACGGCCAAAGTTCGTCCGGCGAGTGGATCTTCTTCATGCCGATGCCGGAGGCCTGCGATCGGGGCTTCAAAAGCCACGGCGCCGGCACACGTGCCATGTATTCGCGCAGGTCATCGTAATTCAGCACCGGCACAAATTCCGGGACGCGAATGCCGGCTTCTTTCGCGCGCGCGCGCATGGAAAGCTTGTCGCGAAAATAACGCACGGTAGTCAGGCCCATGCCCGGGATGCGCAAGTGCTCTCGCAGCGCGGACACATTCTCCATATCAAATTCGTCAAGCGCTACGATGCGATCGATCCGCTGCGACCTGGCGATGTAGCTCACCGAATAGATCAAGCCCTGAAGTGGAAGATCTTCGGGCATGGTAAAAGTGCCGTCTAGGCACTCCGGTGGCCAGTCGCCATCCCTTAATTTCTCCACGGTAAGAAGTAACACGCGCCAACCCATGGCTTTGCAGGTGCGTATAAATTCCTGTCCTTTTTCGTAGGAGGTTACGCACAAAATTGTCAGCGGCTTCTGATCCATCATGAATCGCCTGAAACCTTTATCGGGAATGCTCTTAACCGCGCGATGATAGCTCACATACATTCCAAATACATCAAGCCGCGCAGCGGGTGCGGATTATACGTTTCTATTCCCCGCCGGAAACAGAAATTGCAACGCTGGCCCGACGCGCCGCGACCATGCCGCTTCGTTGTGTTCCGCGCCTTCCACTCGCTCGTAGTGCAGATCGCGGCCCAATCGCCAGCCTTTTTTCACCAGCACGTCGCGAAAATTTTCAACATCACGTACGATCTGCGCGCCTTCGCGAGTGCCGATGTCCAGCCAGATATGTGGACGCGGCTCGACTTGCACGGCGGCGGCAAAGCGGTGCATCACCCGTTGGTTCCACCACACCGAAGGAGAAAGCGCCGCTAGGCGGCCGAATATTTGCGGAAATTTCAAACCAACATAAAGCGACACAAGGCCGCCCAGCGAAGAGCCACCCAATCCGGTGTTTGCCGAATCGCCAAGCGTTCGGTATTCGCGATCGATAAATGGCTTGAGTTCGTCGATAAGAAACTTGCCGTAACGATCGGCCCGCCCCCCGCCCAGCTTGGGCACACGCGTGGGCGTGTACTCGCGAATGCGTTGCTCGCCGAGGTTATAAATGCCCACGATAATCAGTGGCTCAACCGCCCCGCTGCCAATCATGTGATCCGCGGTTTCACCCACATGCCAGTCCATGCCCGGAACAAATGCCGTCGCACCGTCGAAAAGATTCTGCCCGTCGTGCAAGTACAGCACCCGAAAACGCCGCGACGGTTGCTGCGCATAGCCGGGTGGCAGATAAACGACAAGATCCCGTTCATTTTTCAAAACTTTGGAAAGAAATTTTTCGTGTTTGCGAAAGGTCATGGAGTAATGGCGACGAGTAGGTCCTTGACTTCCACATTCTGCCCCGGCGATACCAGCAGTTTGGAGATTCGTCCTGAGATAGGCGCATAAATATTGGATTGCATCTTCATGGCTTCCAGCGTCAGTAATTTCGCACCACGCTCCACGGCCTGATTGGCCTGCACAACAATTCCACTGATGACGCCCGCAGTCGGAGCCGCGACCTGGCCCGGATCGGCGGGATCCGCTTTGGGATGCGTTCGTTCCACAACTCGCAACGCGCGGTCGCGGACATTGAGTTCCCGCGGCTGGCCATTTAACTCAAAAAATAGCGTACGGGTGCCATCAGGGCGCGGTTCGCTGAACGTCAGGAACCTGATGATCAGTGATTTTCCGGCCTCGATCTCTACGGTGATTTCTTCTCCAGATCGCAAACCGTAAAAAAAAGCATAAGTAGGAAGAACGCTAACATCCCCGTATGTCTGCCTGAACTTGTCATACTTGGTGAACACGTCCGGATACAGCAGGTAACTTAAGAGGTCATCCCGCCGTATCGAATGATTTAATTTCTTCTCCAGCGCTTTTTGCTCTTTATCCACATCTACAGCTTCCAGACTCGCACCGGGGCGTCCGCGCAAAGGAGCTTGCCCACGCAAAATGATTTTCTGCAATTTCTTCGGCCAACCACCCGGCGGTACACCCAGCACCCCGGAAAACATTTCCACCACGGAATTCGGCAGCGAGACATCGTGCTTCGCATGCAGGGCCAGAATATCGGCGGGATGCAGGTCGTTGGCCATCAGGAAAAGCGCCATGTCGCCGACCACTTTACTTGAAGGCGTCACTTTAACGATGTCGCCAAAAAGCTGGTTCACCTCCGCGTACATTTTTTCGGTTTCGCGCCAGCGATGCCCCAGGCCCATAGACGTGGCTTGTTCCCGAAGATTGGTGTACTGCCCACCGGGAATTTCGTGTTGATACAAACGAGCAGAACCGGACTTCGGCCCCGAATCGAAAGGCTCGTAAAAGTTACGCACCGTTTCCCAATAATCGGAGCATTCGTTCAAGGTTTCGATGTCGAGTTGCGTGTCGCGCGGTGTGTGTCGCAGCGATTCGACGATGGCATTCAGATTCGGTTGGCTGGTGCCCCCGCTCATGGAAGCAACTGCGGCATCCGCTACGTCCACTCCTGCTTCAGCAGCCTTCAAAATACTCGCAGCGTTGAGCCCGCTGGTGTCGTGAGTGTGGAAGTGCACCGGTATGCCAATCTCTTCTCGCAGCACTCTGCCGAGTTTGTATGCAGCGTAAGGCTTGCACAAGCCGGCCATGTCTTTAATCGCCAGGAAATGAGCGCCCAACTTTTCGAGTTGTTGCGCCAAATCCACATAATACTTCAGCGAATATTTCGGCCGGGCGCTATCGAGAATGTCGCCCGTGTAACAAATGGCCGGTTCACAAACCGCGCCCGTTTCCAGTACTGCGTCGATCGAAACGCGCATGTTGTCGATGGAATTCAGTGAATCGAAAATACGAAAAATGTCGATACCCTGTGCGTGCGCCTCGCGCACAAATTCCTCAATCACGTTGTCGGGATAGGAAGCGTAGCCAACAGCATTCGCCCCACGCAGCAGCATCTGAAAACAAATATTCGGCACACGAAGTCGCAGGTCACGGAGCCGTTGCCACGGGTCTTCATGCAGAAAACGCAATGACGTATCGAACGTAGCGCCGCCCCACATTTCCAGGCTGAAAAGATTCGGCAGCCGCCGCGCAACCGCACCGGCAGTAGCGAGCAAGTCGTGTGTGCGGACGCGCGTGGCCATCAGCGACTGGTGAGCATCGCGAAAGGTGGTGTCCGTAATTAACAGGCGCTTTTCTTTTTTCGCCCAGGCCGCAAATTTCTCCGGCCCCAGTTGGTGCAGCAATTGCCGCGTTCCCGCTGGAATGTCCATTCCTGGAGTAGCCGGAACAACCGGAGGTTCACGCGACTCAGGAGCTTTCTTCCCTTTCACCTCGGGATTCCCGTTCAAAATGACGTCACCCAAATAAGACAGAAGTTTCGTGGCGCGATCGCCGCGCGCACGAAAACGAAAAAGCTCCGGCGAATCGTCAAGAAAGGACGTGGTGACGTCCCCAGCGCGGAATTTGGGATGATTGACGACGTTTTCCACGAACGGAATATTGGTTTTTACCCCGCGAATCCTAAACTCCCGCAAAGCGCGGTCCATGCGCTGGCACGCTTCCGGCAGGTTAGCGCCCCACGCCGTCACTTTGACCAACAAAGAGTCGTAATAAGCAGCGAGAATCGCTCCTGCATACGCCGTTCCGCCATCCAGGCGAATGCCAAACCCCGCCGGTGAACGGTAGGTGGAAATTTTTCCGTAGTCCGGCGAAAAATTATTGGAGGGGTCTTCGGTGGTAACACGGCATTGCAGCGCGCAACCGTAAAGTGGAATTTTTGCCTGGGCCGGCAGCGACAGCGGCGCTTCATGCAGACGATGCCCTTGCGCCACTAGAATCTGCGAACGCACCAGGTCGATGCCGGTAACCATCTCCGTGACGGTATGTTCCACTTGAATACGCGGATTTACTTCAATGAAATAAAATTTCCCGGCGTCTACGTCGTAAAGAAATTCGACCGTTCCGGCGTTTCGATACCCGGCTTTGCAAGCCAATTTCACCGCGGCTTCGCATAATTCGCTGCGCACCGCCGGCGGTAAATTTGCCGCCGGCGCGACTTCGACTACTTTTTGATGCCGGCGCTGCACCGAGCAATCGCGTTCGTATAGGTGCAGCAAATCTTCGTGCTCATCCCCAAGAATTTGCACTTCCAGGTGACGTGCGCGGGCAAGATATTTCTCCAGGAATACCGAACCATCGCCAAATGCCGATCGTGCTTCTCCCTGGGCCTCTTCCATCAAACGATCCAGTTCCGCTTCGTTATAAACGACGCGCATGCCCCGCCCGCCGCCTCCCATGGCGGCTTTGACCATCACCGGATAACCGATCTCGTCTGCGGCGTGGTGAGCCGCGGCGCTGGTTTTCACCGGTTCAGCGGTGCCAGGCAACACCGCAACGCCCGCCGCAGCAGCAAGGCGCCGCGCCGCCGTTTTATCACCTAGCAATTCGAGGAGATCAGGAGTAGGTCCTACAAATTTAATTCCGGCGTTTTCGCAAGCACGCGCAAACGCCGGATTCTCAGAAAGAAATCCATATCCAGGATGGATAGCGTCAACTTCTTTTTCCTTGGCCAGCGCAACGATGCCTGCAATATCGAGATAAGCCTCTACCGGGCCCTTGCCAGACCCAATCAGATAGGCCTCGTCCGCTTTAAAGCGGTGCAGCGCCAATCGGTCTTCCTGCGAATAGATCGCCACGGTGCGCAGGCCAAGCTCATTGGCAGCGCGAAAAATTCGTATGGCGATCTCGCTCCGATTGGCAGCGAGCAGTTTTCGGATAGGCCGGCTACTTTTCATTCGACGACACTGACAGAAAAAGCATGCGCGAAATTCTACATGGTTTTATGGACGCAGCGCGAGGTGACGCCACGGAAGTTCGAATCCGGCGGGATGGAATAATTTATCCAGTGAAGTTACTCGGCACCACAGCACGCTGCCACAGCGGCAAAATTTAATCTTTAGCGTTAGAGGATTCCGCCAGTACCGGTGCGGCAGGAGGCGCTGCTTTCAATTGGTCAAGCTCGATCTGAACCTTCTCCCAGGCCTTAGGATCGCGCTTGGTGGCGTATGGTGCGTCGGGGTCGCTGTAAAACGCCAGAATATTTGCGCGCACCTCCGGTGAAGCCTTGGCAAACTTCTCATCGGACAATTTGTCCAGAAGTTTCGCATAGGTATCATCGCTCATGCGGTACTTGCCGGGAGCAATTGGCCCTCCCGTATCAAAGTTATCGTTGACCATCTCTACGTGGCCAGTTGGAACCTGGGTCAGCAATTTGCGGTAGCGATCCAGCGTAGCGTTGAAACTGTCCTCAAACATTTTTTCCGTTTTCGCCGTGGGAGCCCGGAACTGAAGAACTCTCAGTGGTCCGATCTTGGGAAGCAATCTGGTCAAGAACGCAATAAATTTCTCGCCGGCGGTCGGCTGTTCGTAGTCCTTGCCCCATTCCTTTTCATAACTGGCACGCTTCAGATTATAAAGAAACTTCCTCTTGGTCATGCCAGGCAAGTCTTTTTTGATGTCGTTTTTTTTCAGGCTCCACGCGATTTTGGTGGCTTTGGGAAGTTGCTGACTCACCGCGTGACGATAGGAATTTAACGTCTTGTCCTCGCTGGGAAGCACCGTTTTCAATTCGAGACCGTAGGTTTCCACAAAGGCCTGCTCCAACAATGGCACCGCCACCTGAAATCCGATGAAGTCGTGATAGCTGTCCGGAGCGTAACGGTGCTGCGCCACTTCCAGAACGTCAAAACCAAATTCCGTTTTGACGTGCGCCAGTGGATCTTGTTCATACGCTACTACATCCCCAAATTTCTTTTTTAACTTGGGATACAGAATCGGAACCGCGTGATTCGTTCCGATGCTATGGCCATCCGTATCTGCGGCGTAATGCGCCATCGCACCCAACGCGAAAGCGTAATCGTTCAGATCCTTGGAGTCGTGGATCATCGCGAGAATAAAATCGGCGCTGCGTATGTAATGGGTGAGGTCGCTAAAAAAGTGGGTGCCGTGCGGGTAATACCCCATGTCCTGAATGATGGCGCCGCCGTAAGCATATCCGTGTGCCTTGCGCAGTTCGTCGGGCGTGGCGTGCGGAAACCGCTTCAATAGAAGTGGCTTCAGGTGGGTGTCCCACACCGTGTCGATGATGGCTTCGTGGGAAAGGACGGCATACGCCGCGCATCGAAGTGGCCAGAGCAGCGCGAGTAGCAGTGCCAGAGCGACAACGGTCTTGACGGGCTTTTGTGAAGTTTTCAGTTCAAGGTTACTCAAAGAAGCGTCCTCTTAACCCCTAAAGCTTCTGGAATAGTCTAGCCCACCTCAGATCGAATGGAAGCGCGAAGGCGCGCGTTGGTACCAGAATGTTCTACAACGTTAAGATGCCAAACGTTGTGATGTGGGAGGCGTTTAAGATTAAAGAACTACCGGCTCGGAAGCGAAATCTGTCAAACGGTTGATGAAGGGGCAAGTCTAATATTTTCTGAGCACGCCAATCACGCGGCCTTGGATCTTGACCTCGTTAGCCGCCACGATGATCGGACCCATTTCGGAATTGGCAGGCTGCAAGCGAATCTTCCCAGGTCCTTCGCGGTAGAAACGTTTCAGCGTGGCCTCATCCTCTCCGATCAGTGCCACCACTATGTCCCCGGCGTTAGCCACCTGGGTCTGCTCGCATACCACGTAATCGCCATCCATGATGTGATCTTCGATCATCGAGGTGCCTTTAACCTGCAGAACGAAAGAATTTCCGCCGCGCGCGAAGTCCCCGAGCGATAAAGTTTCGCGCTCCTCCACAGCCTCAAGCGGCCGGCCCGCTGCAATGCGTCCAACAAGCGGTAACTCCTGAATCCTTCGTTCCATGACCTGGTCTTTCACCGATTTTGGAAGTTGCACAATTTCTATGGAACGGCTCTGGTTGTAACCGCGGCGAATGAAACCTTTCTTTTCCAGCGTGGTGATGTGTTTATGAACGGTCGCTAATGAAGTCAACTTCAAACCTTTACCAATTTCTTCAAAGCTGGGGGCGTAACCGTGTTTCGTTTCAAACGAAACCAGATAATCGAGTACTTCCTTTTGGCGCTTGGTCAGAGCCACGTGAGCCTCCGATCGGATGCCTGCCCTTTTTCTTTCTGCGAGATGGTAGGCTTTGTGCCACTACCTTAGGCGAAAAGAAAGCGAACGTCAAGCGAAATGATGACAACAAATGCACAAAACAAAACGGGGCTGCCCACGACCGTTTCGATGTGGCACAGCACGCCAATATTTTCGCACAGACAAGTCTGCCGTCGTGGCTCTTTGCTCACAGCTTTTTTGGAATTCTCAACCTTGTCCGGGCTGTCGGCCTGTGTGTTCTGCGACACACGCCACGCTGTGATATTCTTTTTGTGTCACCCTTATCTCGTTGCTGGAGTCCCGCGAACAGCAGAAGCGGGTTATGCGTCCTAGGGCCCAAGGAAGTCAGCGATCATGTCCACGTTAATTACACTGCCGCCCTCAAAGACCAAGCCAGAAGTTATCGACAGCGCAGTAATTCGTTTTGCGGGTGATTCAGGCGACGGCATGCAAATTACCGGCAGCCAATTCACAAATACCGTCGCACTGTACGGCAACGACATCCGCACATTTCCTGATTACCCTGCCGAGATCCGTGCGCCGGCGGGAACGCTCCCCGGTGTAAGCGGCTTCCAATTGCATTTTTCCTCCGATGACGTCTCTACTCCCGGCGATGCCGTTGACGTATTGATCGCCATGAATCCAGCGGCGTTGAAGGTCAACATCGCGGACTTAAAAGCCAACGGAATCCTGATCGTAAACAGCGACAGCTTCACGGAAAGCGATCTGCGCAAGGCGCAAATGACCGCCAATCCGCTGGAAGATCATTCGCTCGACAAGTTCCGCCTTTTCTCCGTGGAACTTGAACGCCTCACGCGCCGCGCACTGGAACATCTGGGACTTGATGCCAAGTCCATGGATCGCTGCAAAAATTTCTTCGCCCTGGGGATGTGTTATTGGCTCTACAACCGCTCGATGGATTCGACGGTTCGGTGGATTGAAGACAAGTTCAAAGGCAAACCGCTGTTAACGGAAGCCAACAAGTTGGCGATGCAGGCCGGCTATTCCTACTGCGAAGCCACCGAAGCATTTCAGATCAGTTATGAAATTCCGCGCGCGCAGTTGTCGCCGGGTCTGTACCGCAACCTGAGTGGGAATCAGGCGCTGGCGCTGGGACTGGTTACCGCTTCTCAAAAATCCGGGCTGCGTCTTTTTCAAGGAAGCTATCCCATCACTCCGGCCTCGGATATTCTGCACGAGCTTTCGCAGTATAAAGATTTCGGTGTGATGACTTTCCAGGCCGAAGATGAAATCGCAGCCATTACTTCCGCGATCGGCGCTTCTTATGCCGGAGCCCTAGCCATCACCACCACTTCGGGTCCGGGAATGTCACTTAAAACCGAGGCGCTAGGCTTGGCCGTAGCCATCGAGCTGCCCCTGGTGATTTGCAATATTCAACGAGGCGGCCCGTCAACCGGCCTGCCCACAAAAACGGAACAAGCGGATTTGTTGCAAGCATTGTTTGGACGAAATTCCGAAGCACCCATACCGGTAGTGGCGGCTGCCACTCCCGCGGATTGTTTTTGGGTTGCGCTGGAAGCTTGCCGCATCGCTGTGAAATACATGGTGCCGGTGATTCTGCTTTCGGACGGTTATTTGGCGAATGGCGCCGAGCCTTGGCATGTTCCCGAACTCAACGACATCCCCGACTTCAAAGTACAATTTGCGAAAACCGCGGAAGGATTTTTGCCTTACAAACGCGATCCACAAACGCTGGCGCGGCCGTGGGCTGTTCCCGGAACGCGAGGCCTGGAACACCGCATCGGCGGACTCGAAAAACAAGATGTTTCCGGCAACATCAACTACGAGCCTTTGAACCATGAAAACATGGTGCGCATTCGTGCGGCGAAAGTTGCCGGCATCGCGCAGGATATCCCGGAAATTGTGCCCTCTGGCGATCCTGAAGGTGAGTTGCTGATTGTCGCCTGGGGCTCGACCCACGGTGCCATCACCGCAGCGGTCCGAGCGCAGCGCGAAAAGGGACACAAGATCGGCCATGTGCACTTGCGGCATCTGAATCCGTTAGCGTCCAACTTGGGGGAAGTAATCTCCCGGTACAAGCGCGTGTTAGTGCCGGAACTCAACATGGGCCAATTACTGTGGGTCCTGCGCGCCAAATATCTAGTCGACGCCGTGGGACTCAACAAGATTCAAGGCCGTCCCTTCAAGCAGGCTGAGCTCGAACAAAAAATCGAAGAGATGCTCGGCAGCCAGGAGAATTTCACATGAGCACCACCACGCTGCCACCCATCGCCCCGCTCACCAAAAAAGATTTTCAGACCGACCAGGAAGTGCGTTGGTGCCCGGGCTGCGGAGATTACGCCATCCTATCCGCGGTGCAGTCCGTATTCCCTGAGCTGGGAATCGCGCGAGAGAATTTCGTGGTTGTTAGCGGAATCGGATGCTCCAGCCGCTTCCCCTATTACATGAACACTTTTGGTTTTCATACCATCCACGGGCGCGCACCCGCGGTTGCCACCGGTATCAAAGCACTGCGCCCCGATCTGGAAGTTTGGCTGGCCACCGGTGACGGCGACGCGCTCTCCATCGGCGGAAATCACACCATTCACATGTTGCGGCGAAACGTCGGCATCAAGGTGCTCCTGTTTAACAATCGAATTTATGGATTGACCAAGGGTCAGTATTCGCCCACCTCCGAGCTAAATAAAAAGAGCAAGTCCACTCCGTTTGGATCGCTGGACCGCCCCTTCAATCCGCTATCGTTAGCCATCGGCGCGGAAGCCACGTTCGTGGCGCGCTCTGTCGACGTTTTCCAAGGTCACCTGAAAGAAACTCTCAAGCTCGCCGCGGCTCACAAAGGCTCCGCCTTCGTCGAGATTCTGCAGAACTGCAATATTTTTAACGACGGCGCGTGGTTCTCTCTTACCGAGCGCGAGGCGCGCAGCGAACACGTGATTCAACTCGAACATGGCAAGCCTCTAGTGTTCGGGAAAAATCGCGACAAGGGCATTCGCATGAACAGCCTGGATATGGAAGTCGTACCGCTCGGCAAGGGCATCACTGAAAAAGATTTGCTGGTCCACGATGCCCATCACCTCGAAGCCGCCTACGCCTTCCAACTTTCCCAAATGGAGAAGCGCCCAGGGTTCCCCACCCCCATCGGCGTCCTACGTTCATGGGAAGACGTGCCACGCTATGAAGACGTCATGAATCAGCAGATAAACGACGTTATCGCCAAGCGGGGCGCCGGCGATTTGGCGAAACTTCTTCGCGCCGGAGACACCTGGGAAGTGAA
Source organism: Candidatus Acidiferrum sp. (assembly GCA_035487275.1). GTDB lineage: Bacteria > Acidobacteriota > Terriglobia > Acidiferrales > UBA7541 > Acidiferrum. Next base: position 59,417 of record DATHMG010000062.1, read on the forward strand.
ATAAGCCCTTGAAGCCCTGGTATCTTGCTCAGGCCCAATTGGTGAAACTGCATTTTTAAATCCTTGTAATAAAAACAATTTTTGTAAACTTCCGCGCCTGTGTTACATCTAACTCAACCAGGTTATGGACGATTCCCCCAAACTCGCTCCGCTCTTTCCGCTTGGTGATGTGGATTCGTTCGCCCAAAGTCTCGTGGGCGCCGTACCAGACCAGGCTGAGGGCCTCGCGCTGCTCTACGAAGTCAGTCGTGAACTAACCGCCATTCTGGATCGTGAGGAACTACTGAGGCGCATCGCCCAACACGTAAAACGCATTGTGAATTATCACGTTTTCACGGTGATGCTCTGGAACGAAACGCGCCAGGTGCTCGAAAGTGTCTTCGCCATGCATTACGACGATGCCATTCCCGCGCGCTTGCGCCTGCGCTTGAATCAAGGAATTACTGGAATGGCCGCCGGAGAACGCCGTCCGGTGCGCGTTGGCGACGTGCGCAAGGATTCGCGCTACGTGCAGTTTGATACCGATGTGGAAGTTCGCTCGGAATTGGTCATCCCGCTGCTCCTGCAGGATCGTCTGATCGGCGTGCTGGACCTCGAAAGCACCGTGCCACAAGCATTCACACTTGAGCACGAGCGCATGCTCGACACCATGGGCACCTATGTCGCTATCGCTCTCGAAAACGCACGGCTGTATCAGGATGCACGCGAGAATGAAGCGCGTCTGCTAAACGATTTAAATATGGCGCGCGAAATTCAGCGCCAGCTTTTGCCAAAAGGCGCGAGAGAAATTCCTGGCCTTGATCTCGCCGCGGCTTACGCGCCCGCGCGTGAATTGGGAGGCGATTTCTACGATTTTCATCCGTACGGCGAAGGCCGCCTGGCATTCGCACTCGGTGACGTATCCGGCAAAGGAACCGCCGCGGCGTTGTACGGCTCGCTGGCGATTGGCACTCTGCGCGAAGTCGTCACCGACCATACCCTGGGAGCCGGAAAGATGCTCTCCGTATTAAATCGCCGAATGTTCGGCGCGCGCCTGGAAGCAAAGTTCATCGCCTTGCTCTTTGGAATTTACGATGCGGCTGCCCGGCGTCTAACGCTGGCCAATGGCGGTGAGCCCTATCCCTTGCTCGTACGCAACGGAGAAACGACCGAAATTAACGTAGCTGGCGTGCCTCTCGGCTTGTTTGCCGAGACCGAATACGAGGAGATCACCGTTGACCTCCTGCCCGGAGATGTAGTCGTGTGCGCCTCCGACGGCATCTTGGAATCCGAGGACAGCGAACGAGAGGAGTTTGGTGCCGAACGCCTTTACGCACTCCTTGCAGGCGTGGCCGCGGATGAAACAGCTCTGTCCATTGCCAACAGAATTTTGGCCGCCACCGACGATTACAGCGGCGCCGAATCCACTCCCCACGACGACCGCACGCTAATCCTGCTGCGCGTAACGGACGAAAGCACAGCAGACCTCTACAAACTTCCGATCATTTATTGAAATGCTCAGGCCTAGTTGGAGTCGCCTGCTCCGTGTGGCACCCCGCATCTCTTGCAAGCCGTTGGCGGCTTGGTGTTGTCCACACGATGGGCGACAGGTGGCAAAGTTCTCAGGTACGCATACATAGCTTTCAAATCTTCATCAGTTTGTCCGCTATAGAACTGCCAAGGCATGACCGTGCTCAGCTGCCGCTTGCCTGCGTAGCCCGTTCTCATCGCCTTTACGAATATCTCCTCGGTGTAATTGCCAATCCCAGTGGCGTCCGGCGTGATGTTGGGGCTCACGATTTTTCCTGAATCATCAAAAACCTGCCCTCCAGCAAATTTCATACTGGAGTCCGGCCGGCCCCGCTTCCGGGGTGTATGGCATTCTGAACATGCCGACAAATTTACCAGGTAATCTCCGCGGCTTACCGGAGTGGAAAGGTCAGCTTGCACGGTTTCTGTTACCGGTTCGGGAACTCCGCGAACCAGATACTTCACCGGAAAATGAATGTCAGTACGCGGGAGTGGATTATGTATTGGCGGCAGAGCTCGGAGGTAAACAATCACCGAAGCCAGGTCTTCGTCAGACATCCGCCGGTAATGCGCATAAGGCATCATTGGAAAAAGTGTTTGTCCGTCGTGACTGATGCCTTCGCGAATTGCGCGTGCCAGTTGATCGTCTGTAAAGTTACCAACGCCGGTTTCCGGATCGGGCGTAAGGTTCGGTGCCACTAAGGTCCCTGGCAGACCGGCGATAGGAAACACCTGCCCACTGCCCATCTTCGAGGGCACGATTTCCGATCCATTTGGGCCATCTTCGTGTGGAGTGTGACAAACCGTGCAGCCGGCGACGTGCTCTGCGAGGTAGGCGCCGCGTTTCAGTCGCCCCGACGTAGCCTTAAACTTGCCATCCCTCAACGGACGCGACCTCGGCCCGATGAAGGGGCGCCACCCAATAGTCGCGCTGATGCCGACCACCGCAAGAATCACGAAAATGAACGCCGCGATACCAAGACCTTTTGTAAGTCTAGACATTCACTAAACGCCTCTGGGGTAATTACGCGGCAAAGTGCAGGAATGTTACAGAAACGACTCTTAGTCTGGCACCATGCATTTCGAACTGCACTCTGGAGCCACGCAGAGTGGCTAAGAGCTGTATTTTGGAAAAAAATGTCGGCGCGCCGATATTTTCACGATTCGAATGGGGTCTTTTAGGTAAGGAAATCAGGTGTTATGCCGTGTTCTTAGGAGGAGGCAGACTCATTACTGGCCGGATTGTAGCTTGGACACCGCATTGGCCGTTGCTACGGTCGCGAAATAATTCTGTTCGCGCAGACGGCGATAAATATTCCCCGCAACCGTCGCAGCGGTAGGCCCTTTTACCCGCCGAGTATTTCCACGAAGAAGAACGGCGAGCGCAATCTTCGGATGAGCTTCATCCGCGTAAGTCACGAACCAACCGATACGCGAAGGCGTAACGTGATCGTCGCACGTTCCGGTCTTACCAAGCGGTGTTTCATCCCCGCCGCGATCGAAGCTCGATTTACCCGTGCCATACAGAACGGCCGCAAGCATGCCTTCACGAATCTCCGGCAAAATCTGCGCGATATTCAGTTCGCGCTTCACGCGTGGGGCAAAAGCAAGTTGCTCGTCTGAACTTCGCGGGTACTGTAAATAATAGAGCGTTCCGCCGTTCGCGAAAGCCGCAGCCAGAGAAACCAACTGGAAAGGCGTCATCTGTATGCCTTCGCCAAAACTGGACATCCTCGCTACTCCGCCATGCGGAGGCGGCTGCATCGGAAACGCACCCGGATGCTCTTCTGGAATTTCGTAGCCTGAAAGTTCGCCGAGTCCCAACAAGCGCGCGTACTTGGAAACCGTATCGAAACCCATGCGCAATCCAAGTTGCTCAAAAAATTCGTTGTTGGAATGCGCCATCGCTTCCGTGAGGTTCATGTACTTGCGGCGCCCGACTTTCAACATGGTGTCGCGGTTGATTACGTTTTCTTCCAGCGCGGCCAGGGCGATCGTCGGCTTGATCGTCGAGCAAGGAATGTAGCCTTCACCAAACGCAATTTTTTGGTTTACGACCGTTAGTACTCGTCCAGTGTTCGGATCAACGGCTACGACCGCGCCGTTATAGCGGCCCAAACCCTCAACCGCAGCTTGGCGAACAACTGGATCATCGAAAGCCGTAATGTCCCCGTTGGAAGAATTCGCAAAGGTGGGTACTCCGCCCCCGTGATAACGGGCTGGGGCTCGGCGTGTCCGTGTTGATTTAAGAGCTCCCGGGGCTGCAGGTAGCGGCATCGCGCATAACACGGCAAGCACAGTTGCAACCGTCGCTTTTACAAGTTCCTTCACTTCAACCACCTCAGATTGCGATCTTCCGTTACAACTATGCGGGACGTTGATTCTCATCGAAGCCGTCGCGTCGGTCAACTACCATTTCTTGATGGCCGTTCCAGCGTACGCGCCTTATCTCTGCAATCAGATGCGGCTTGTTGCCGTAATGCCACCCGGGAATCCGCACCGAACTCGGCTCCCGCTCAACTTGAGACATATTATGGTGATGCCATCCGCTGCGCAATAGCCTGTCAGGCTTAGTACGAACGTATGTGCTTTGCTTTGTATCAGCTGGCCTTCAGCTGACCCAACGGTCAGGCACCCGTCTTGCGGCCCGACAGGATCACCGTACGGGCGTGAAAAAACATCAGCCCTGCGGCATTCCGAAATGGCCGTGTGCCGCTAAGATCATGCTGTAAATCGTCTTCCAGCAGCATCCGTATTTCCGCGGCTCGCTCCACAGGCACTTTCGTTGTGGCCATCCATCTCTCCACTTCCGGGCAAAGATCATCCGCGGTACTTACTATTTCTGTTTCCAACCTCGCCTCGCGAAAAATATGCAGCAGTTCACTGAGCGGCAATGTCCGAACATGTGAACGATCACGCAATTTCTCCCAACGATCTTGATAGGCAGCTCGCGAGGAGTGTTCGCTGGCATAAATATCTTCCACCAACACGATACCGTCGTGGCGGCATACCCGAGTCATTCCGCCAATCACCTTGGCGGGCTGCTGGACGTGATGCAAAGCGAGGCGGCACACTACTACATCGAATTCGCCTTGGTCGAAGGGCAGATTTTGCGCGTCGCCAGTGCGAAAAGAAATATTTTTCACGCCGTGCTCTTCGGTTCGAGCACGGGCAATGGCCAGCATTGCTTCCGTCAGATCCATACCCAGAACTTCGCGCGTGTTTTTTGCAAAAGCCTCCGCGATGTATCCCGGACCGGTCGCAATGTCGAGAACACGTTCCGTGCCGGTAAGGCGCGCAGCGGAAACCAGGCGCGCGATACGTTGTTCATCGGAAACCCACGGATTGGCAGCGAATGCCGTCGCCTGCGTGGTAAAAGATTCGCGAACGATTTCGTTATGGGTGAACGACACACATCAAGTTTAACAGCAGCAGACAAAACAATGCCCTCCCCGAAAATCAGGAGGGCATTGTTAGATTGCGGATGATCCCAAATCTACCGACTTGGGCGGCCTCGCGAAGCGTCCGCTCCTGCGGCGGCAGCGGTGGTTTTTACTGACGGCTTATCCGGTTGCGCGTGAGGCGCGTGACCGTTTGGTCCGGGTTCGGCGGAACTGGAGTTGGGGATAGCGATTTCAAGCTTTTTGCGCAGAGCCAGTTCCAATTTGTCGCGTACATCTTTGTTTTCTTTCAGGAATGTGCGGGCATTTTCGCGGCCCTGCCCCATACGCTCGCTACCGAAGCTGATCCACGTGCCGCTCTTTTCCAGCACACCACGATCAACGCCGATGTCGATAAGATCGCCTTCGCGAGAAATACCTTCGCCATAGATAATGTCGAATTCTGCTTCGCGGAAAGGCGCGGCCACTTTGTTCTTTACGATCTTGGCCCGCGTGCGCGAGCCCACAACTTTATCGCCGTCTTTGATAGCCTGGATGCGCCGAATATCCACGCGCATGGAGGCATAAAATTTCAAAGCGCGACCACCGGTGGTGGTTTCAGGATTGCCGAACATCACGCCAATTTTTTCACGGATCTGGTTGATGAAAATCAGACAAGTACGCGACTTCGAAACGATCGCCGTGAGCTTGCGCAACGCCTGCGACATCAGCCGTGCCTGCAGACCCATCTGCGGGTCACCCATTTCGCCTTCCAATTCAGCTTTAGGCACCAGCGCAGCGACGGAGTCGACTACCACAACGTCCACGCCGCCAGAACGAATCAACGCCTCGGCAATTTCCAACGCTTGCTCGCCGTTGTCAGGCTGCGACACCAGCAGATTATCCACGTCCACACCCAGCTTTCGCGCGTACACCGGATCGAGCGCGTGTTCTGCGTCGATAAACGCCGCCTGGCCGCCGAGTTTCTGCGCTTCGGCGATGACATGTAGTGTCATGGTGGTCTTGCCGCCAGATTCCGGGCCATAAATTTCAATCACTCGTCCACGCGGAAAGCCGCCCACGCCAAGCGCTGCATCAATAGATAGGCAGCCACTGGGGATTACACTGACGGGCACCAACACATCACGGCTCCCGAGCCGCATGATGGAGCCCTTCCCGTAGGACTTTTCAATCTGCGAAATCGCCGCTTCCAGCAACTTGGATCTATCGTCTGCCATGCAACACCTCGGTGAGGGAATGTTAAGTCGGTACCGCCTGGATCATGCCGTTAGTACAAAAAGTTGCTTGATAGCACCTTACAGGTAACTTGATGAATACGTGATTATTGCAGTTTGCTAGGTTTAAATCCGGCCAGCACAGAACGGCCGCCTCTAGCAAGTTTCTCACGTTGCTGGACTCCCGAACCAAGAGACCAACACTGCAAAAATGTGGCCTGTTGAAAACTCTGAGGGGCAAAATAACATCAAGGCGAACAAAAAGCAAATACTATTTGGGGTCGTGGGTCAGTTTCCGAAACTTACACTAAGCGTATACTCGACGGTGATCGTGGCGCCAGGAGGTTGCATGGTGCGGCCAATTTTTGCAGTACTTGCTTTCTTCGTGGTGCTCCCCAATTTATGGCAAGCGCAAGCAAGTAAATCTCAATCCGCCGATGAGCACCAAGCTACGAGCGACACTAGAACTTCCATTAGCCTCGTTCAGCAGAGTCACGATCTAGACCACCTGCTGCCCCCGCCAATGCGTGTTGGGTTGCTGACTCGGCAAGCGGAAATGGTTTCGCAGGTGAACCCCGATCTTGGACGAGAATGGGCCAACGAGCTATTCGCGTTGTCGCTTCAAGTGAAGGGGAACCGGCGGTCGCAGGTGCAGAGCATGGCTCTGGATATTCTGATACGACTAGATCCCGACCGAGCCCTCGAACTGCTGCACCAGTTAAGCACAGAAGACCCGGAGGCCAAGTCCGCCACTTGGCCCCCTCAAACGCAATTAGCGCAACGGGTATTCGGTATTTTGGCGGAGCGTGATGGAGAAACCGCTCTGCCGGTGTTGGAGCAAGAAGCAGAGCGCCTCGGTCTGCAGGGACACTATCCTTATGCGGCGCTGGGCTACAGTGCCGTGTACGCAACTAACAAATACTGGGGCAGCGATAATGCACGCGCAATTCGGGCCCTTGAGTCCGTCTTCCAGCGGGCATTCACGAGATATAGCCAAGCTCCTCGCACGTACTTTGATGATTATGAGTTTGGCAGAATGCTTGAGGTGCTGGCAGGCGGCCTGCCGTTTGATTCTGTGCAGCCCGCTCTGCACGCGCTTGTAAAGAATTTGCTCACCACAGATACCAGCAAATACCAATTTACAGCGGAAGTGTTTACCGCCGGCGGTCAAAAGGCGACGGCGCATAATGTAATCGATGCCACCCTCTTGGCGCTGGGATCTCTTATTAATCGAGATCCCGATCTGGCCAAGGAGTTGGAGTTAAGCAGACCAGAATTGCAAAGGGGTCTGGAGTTCATGCAAGAAGGACAACAACGCACGGTCTCGTTCGGGGCAGCATTACCTCCTCAGCGCGGCCAAGCTGCCGGTGAAATCGAGATGTACCAGGATGCCGTCCACCTTTCGCATACCAACCCAGCTGAAGCGATCGCTATGGCCGAACAGTTGCCGAATGACTTGCGTGCGACCGCTTTACTCCAGGTGGCTCGAACTATTTCGCGTAATGATCCAGAGCGAGCGGCGGGGGTGATTGCTGAAGTCCAACAGGACAATAAGACCATGGATGAAGGCGCATCCGTGGACCTCATCTCGGCGCAAGCGTTCGTGGCGGCTGCACAAAATAACCAGAGTGCGTTACGTGACGCATTGCGACAGGGGTTTGCGGCGGCGAATCGCTTCCTCTTCGAGCAACAAAGAACTGGCGGAAATTATTTCTCTATACCGGCTTTAAGTCCCCTGGTCCACATCGGGATGGAAAAGGATCCGGAGTTCACAATGTCTTTTGTGGACGGCCTTTCGCCATCGGGGCTGAAAGCAGAACTTTTGCTAGTTGAGGCGTCGGCGCTGTCGGCGAGTAGACCACCGCATATTGGCACCCAACCGCAAGAAACAGCGGAAAAACCCAAGTCGTGACTAGGAATCGCTCCCGACCTTGCCTGCTTCTTTTATGTTCATGTTTTTGCGCCTCGCTAGCGCCATCGCATGCCCGAACACAATTAGCAAAGTCATCCAAAATCTTGTCGGCCAAAACCGTTTACTTCGACAACCAAACTGGCGTCGAGGCGGTGGGAAACGCAGCAGTAGCTCAACTCAGAAAATGGGGACGATTTCAGATAGTGCATGACAAGCAGACGGCAGATTTGATTCTTTTGCTGTCCGCTGACCGTTACAAGGGCGGGTACATCATTTTTGCCAGCGGCCAGACGGGAACGATAGATGCGGACGGCCAGATCGAACAAGACCGCGTTCCCAATTACAATAGGCAGGCTCCGGTGCGCGATGCCTATCTGACTGTGATTGACCCACGGAACGGCCAAACGCTGTGGAGTGACTCGCATGTCTGGGGAGGACTGCTAACAGGGGCCAACAGTGCAGGAGCACGCTTAGTTCAAAAATTGCGAAAGCAAATCGAGAAATAATACGGCCGCCACGTCCCGTTAAATCGCGCAATCGGAAGCTGACCTATTTTTAGCTTGCACCCTTCGACTGGCCCGCATCCCCATAAGTGTAAAAGCCTCTCCCGCTCTTGCGTCCCAACCAACCTGCCGCCACATATCTCTTTAACAATGGACAGGCGCGGTATTTGGGATCGCCCAAGCCCTCCTGCAATACGTGCATGATGTCGACGCACACATCTAACCCAATAAAATCCGCCAGTTCGAGGGGCCCCATTGGATGGTTCATGCCTATTTTCATTACCGAATCCACGGCTCCCGCTGTTGCTACGCCCTCCATTACGCAATAGGCAGCTTCGTTGATAAGCGGCATCAGAACGCGGTTTGATACGAAACCGGGCGCGTCATTCACCGCTATGGGGTTCTTGCCCAACTTTTCGGCGAGCGCCATCGTGGTTTGGAATGTTGCGTCGCTGGTTTGCAGCGCGCGAATGACTTCCACCAAATTCATCACCGGCACTGGATTCATGAAATGCATACCCACGAAGCGCCCGGGGGTTCGTATTAACGAGGCTAGGGTGGTCACAGATATAGAGGAAGTATTGCTGGCGATGATCACATCGTCGCGCAAAAGACGGTCAGCATCGGCCAAGACCGCGCGCTTGATTTCAATTTTTTCTGGGACCGCTTCCACTAGAAAATCCGCGGCAGCGATGTTGGCAATGTCTGTGACTGGCAGCAATCGCTCCAGGGTGCTCGCGCGCTCTGCGTCTGTGATTTTGCCCTTCTTCACTTCGCGGCCCAGATTCTGGCCGATGGTATCGATGCCGCGGTCGACGAAGCGCTGTTCGACGTCGTGCAAAATCACTTTGTAGCCTGAGCGCGCGAACACGTGCGCGATGCCGTTACCCATCGTCCCCGCGCCCAGCACCGCGACAGTCTTGATGTTGTTTATGTTCATGCTTACTTGGGAGGGGCGCCTTGCGTTACTTCGCGCACAATTTCCAGGGCGCGTGCCTGATTTCCTTCGGCCACATAAATTGCGATGGATCCCGCTTCGTTGGCGACTCTTGCGACGAGATTGTTCTCACTCAGCGCGCTGGTGAGGAACTGCGCAAGCTTGGTGTCCGTTCCCTTCCACACTTGCAGCGTAGCGGGGGCTTCATTTGCTTCAGGTGTCATGGTTGACGGATCAACCACTTCCGGCTGCGCTGGAATCTCTAGATTTTCCGGTTCACGTTGCAGCAGATTATCAAGAAGTTCTTTCGCCGCCGGATAGTCCGTAGACAGCACGGTTACTTCAAATCCAAAACGCGGCTTCCAGTCGATGGGCAATGGATCCGAGGTTGGTGCAACTTCGTCGTCGCCTAGGCTTTTGTCGTTAAAGGCGATGCCGTTGGCCTCGAGCTTTTCAAGCAGATTCACGTGCACGGAAGGATTTTCTCCGGCCCAGAGAATTACAAAAGAACCTTCGTTGCCAAAGTCAGACATGACTGCCTCGCTAAGTGGTTGCATTTCTCTACGCGGGTTCTGGGTTACGACGCGAAAAAACCGGGCCGGTCTGTCGCGCTCGACAAGTGCACGTCACCAAGTGAGTTTACTATAGAAGCCGCCCGGTCCGGCAGGATCGAAGCGCGATTCAGGGAGACCGTAACCTCAATCAACACTAAGCCTAACGGCGGACTTGAGTCTTTTCTGCAGGCTGGCACGTAGTTCTTTGTACAATGAGCGCGACGGTGTTATTTCCGGCGATTTGTAACCGAAATGCGTGGTCGACTCGAGCGTTGCCAACCTGTGCGTTCTCTGCGTTGATGAAAGACGAAAATAAAGCCTTGGCGCAGGGTCTGCAGCGGCGCGACCCGGATTTGCTGGACCGGCTGATCGAGCAGTATCAATTCCGCTTGTTTCGTTACCTCGTGTACATCAGTGGCGATCGCACGCACGCCGAGGATTTTTTCCAGGAAACATGGATTCGTGTTCTGGAGCGCGGACATCAGTACGACGGAAAATCGCGCTTTGCAGGTTGGCTTTTTGCCATCGCACGGAATCTGGTGATCGATTGGCAGCGCCAACGAAAAGTGCAAAGCCTGGACGCGCTCACCGATTCGGAGCAGGCACACCCTTTGCAAGTAACGGACGAACGCTCCGCATCGGCACTGCAGGCGGTTTTGAATTCGGAACAGCATGCGCAAGTGCAGGGCGCGCTTCAGCAGATTCCGGCCATTTATCGCGAAGTGTTGCTGTTGCGTTTTCAAGAAGAATTACAAATCGACGAAATAGCGGGAGTGCTGGGCACACCGCCGTCGACGGTGAAGTCCCGCCTATATAGAGGGCTGGAAGCTTTGCGCGGAACGCTGGAGGCAGGAGTTTCATGAGCGAAAATATTCGTGAAAATATTCATGAACGGGCGCAGCAACTGATTTCGCAACAGCGCATCGAAGGCATCCAGGCGTCAGAGAACAACTGGCTCGCCGGACATTTGCAGGAGTGCGAAAGCTGTGCGAATTTTGCGCAGAAAACTTCTGCGGCTTTGCGTTCACTGCAAACCATACCGATCGCTTTGCCAGCAGGGCTTGCGGAGCGCACCCAGTTTCGTGTGAGCTTGCGCGCGCAACAACTTCGTCATCAGGAACCGCGGCGCCGTGCGCTGTGGATTGCGGCGGGCATTTCATGGGTTACCGGTGTGGCCAGTGCACCTTATGTTTGGCGGCTGTTTGCTTGGCTCGGGGAACAAGCCGGCGTACCAAAGCTGGTGTGGGAAATGGGATTTGGGTTGTGGTGGGCGGTGCCCGCGTTAATTGCTGCGGCGGTGTTGCTCACGGAACAAGAGAAACAAAGCAGCGAACGTTATTGGTTGCAGAGAAGTCAGTGAGCTGTGAGTGCATCGAAAGCACCGCGAACATTTTTGGTAATTACCTAAGTTAGATTTCTAGCGTTGATGAGGTCACCGTATGTCGGATCTACAAGTTAACAGTACCTTCAGTGAAAAGATGAGGCGCATTCGTTTTCGCCGCACCAGAGAGAAGACGCGCTTTCGCGATGAGCTGCGCATCATTCCGAAATGGCTGATTGTGATGGTCATTGTGCTTTTCTTAATCGCGCAGGTAGCGTTTTTCATCGCCAATTTTTATGCGCGTGCGCTCAGCACGCCGGAGGGCCAACTGTGGCCCTTTCCCAATAACCCTGCGCTTTCGGTGCTCAGCGTTGCGGGGGTCGTTACCGCCGCGAGCATCGCGTTTGCGGCATTATTGCTGGCGTTCGGCTACGTAAACCGTGACGCCAAGCGCCGGGGCATGAACTCGGCGCTGTGGACAATCCTCGTAGTGGTGTTATCGCCGGGGTGGCTGGCGCTTGGATTTTTCATTTATTTCTTGATGCGCGAGCCATTGCCGTATGACTGCCCGCAATGCGGAGCGACGGTCGGTGCACGATTTAATTATTGTCCTAACTGCAAATGCAATCTCCGGCCAACCTGCCCGCAATGCAAACGCGAAGTTGGTGAGACGGATAAATTCTGTCCTTACTGCGCTTGTGAATTGACACCGGCAAATATTGCCGCGGGCTCGTCCGTGAATGAGTCGCCCATCGTTCGCAGTTCGGTGTAGCTTACGAATTGGTTAAATATTAACTGCGCCAACCGGTGATTACTTCAGCAGACGTAACAGTTACATCATTTCTAGAGCGACGGCTACGGCGTTGCCGCCGCCTAGGCAGAGGGCGGCGATTCCACGCCTTAGATTGCGGCGTTGTAATTCGTAAAGCAGAGTAACGAGAATGCGGGCTCCGGAAGCGCCGATGGGATGTCCTATTGCGACGGCTCCGCCATTTACGTTTACCTTCTCGGAATCCAGGCGCAATTGGCGGGTTACGGCAATGGCAGCAACGGCAAAAGCTTCGTTGAGCTCGATGAGATCGACATCCTTGTTGCGGTCCCAGCCGGTTTTGCGGAGCAGTTTTTCGACAGCGTCAACGGGGGCCATCATCACCCACTTGGGTTCGACACCACTGACGGCTTGAGCGACGATCCGCGCCACGGGTTTTTTGCCGAGAGACTGGGCGTGACGTTCACTGGTGACAATTAAGGCGGCGGCGCCGTCATTTGTGCCTGGTGCGTTCCCAGCGGTGACCGTTCCATCCTTCTTGAATGCGGGCTTTAATTTCGCGAGGGCCTCCATGGAGGTGTCCTCGCGTGGCGATTCATCGTATTTGATTACAATGGGCGGGCCTTTTTTTTGCGGGACCTCCATGGGAAGAATCTGCGCTTCAAAGAAGCAGGATTTTCGGGCTCGCACGGCTTTCTGGTGACTTTCAAAGGCGAAACGATCCTGCTCTTCGCGGCTGATGCTGTATTTCTCGGCGACCAGTTCGCCGGTCATGCCCATGTGGAAATCTTCGTAGGCATCCCACAGGCCGTCATGAATCATGGAGTCGATCAGTTTGCCGTCGCCGATGCGATAGCCGGTGCGGGCTTGCGGAAGCAAATAAGGGCAATTGGACATGGACTCCATGCCGCCGGCCAGGACGATTTCCGATTCGCCTAGTTGTACGGCTTGGGCCGCGAGCGCCACGGCTTTCAGACCGGAGCCGCACACTTTGTTGATGGTCAAGGCGGCGACGCGCGGGTCGCAGCCGCCCTTTAATGCGGCCTGGCGGGCGGGATTCTGACCAAGGCCGGCCTGGACTACGTTCCCGAGAATCGCTTCGTCAATTTGTTTTGGGGCGAGGTCCGCGCGACGGATCGCTTCGGCAACCACTTTGGAGCCCAATTCCACAGCTGAAAAACTCGAGAGGCCGCCTTGAAATTTTCCTACCGGGGTGCGGACAGCGCTGAGAATTACCGGTGTTTCCATTTTCGATCTCCGACTTCTGAACAGGCTAACGGACCCAGGAACGGTTTAGAAATTTTGCTCGTCGGCACTGGGCCCGTACAGCGCGGGAACGGGAACATCCAAGGTACGCAAGTACATGGTTAGCTGCGCGCGATGATGCACGATGTGGTTAAAACACATGATGCGGACGACGTTGTACTTCGGCATGGCGAACAGGACTTGACCTTTCCATTTCAGCGTCCAGATTTCACGAAGTTGTTCGTCGGTGACGCCGGCTAGGGCATCGCGGCCTTTCTTGAGTTGCTCGTCAAATACGGGTAGCAATCGTGAATGGCCATCCACCTTGGGGCGTTCCCCACCCTCGATTTCGAATTCGGAGGTCTTGATGGCGGTGACGGCAAAATGGGGCAGGGTGGCGATATGCGAGGCCATCCAGCCTAGCGTTCCCGATTTGTGATGTGGTTTCCAATCCCATTTATCGGCCGGCACGCGCTCCAGGGCCTTGCGGGTATTTGCGCCTTCCTGGTCGTATTCGGTGAGTAACAGTTCGCTGATGGGCATTTGTTAGCTCCAGGGCGGAGATGAGTGGGGTGCGTGTCGATTGTACTGAACACAGGAGAGACAGGCAAACTTGGGGTGCGGTCGCACGAGAAAATGGCCTGCCACCCCCACTCCAGGTGTTTTTTGCATAAAGAGTTCACAAAATGTTGAAAACAAAGGATCGTCGTTGAAAATAACAAAGAGTTCAGAAGCTGACCTGTTGGAATGCTAAGGAGGCTCTCCCTTAGCGAGGGTCAATTTGACTCATGTCATTCTTGTTGTCAACAGGAGGCTTATGAGCGTTAACTTCCTCCTCCGGCTGAATCTTTTCGCGCCTTCAATAAAGTCGTCTTGCCACCTCAGAGCGTGGACTTGCTGTTGCGTTTTCTGGCGGAGCGCTGGAGAATCGCGGCATGGCTCACCAATTCACCACTTCGTACCTTAAGGATGCCGACGATTTGTTTCGGTACTACAAGCGCCTGGGGGACAACACGATCGCGCAATGTCCCGACGATAAGCTCTGCGCGGAGATCGATCCGGAATCAAATTCTGTGGCGACGATCGTGAAGCACATGTCGGGCAACATGCGTTCGCGGTGGAGTAATTTTTTGACGACCGATGGTGAGAAGCCCGACCGCCAGCGCGATACGGAGTTTGAAGATGCGCCTGCGACGCGTGCCGAGATCATGGCTATGTGGGATGCCGGGTGGAACTACTTATTCGAGGCGTTGACTTCGCTGACGGATGCGGACTTATCCAGAACAATTACTATTCGCAGCGAGCCGCATTCGGTGACGCAAGCAATCAACCGGCAAATTGCACACTACTCGTATCATGTCGGGCAGATCGTTTACGTGGCGAGGCACTTCGCGGGAAGCAACTGGCGAACGCTAACGATTCCAAAGAAGAAGTCAGGCGAGTTCAACGCCCAGGTGGCTTCGGGCGAGAAGTCGCAGCGCTAAAGCACCCGGGCTTCCAGTATGATTTGAGGTGCTGTGAATATCGTTCTGAATGAAATGGAAGCCAGGGTACTCGGAGCGCTGCTGGAAAAAGAAATCACCACTCCGGACTATTATCCGCTTTCTCTCAACTCCCTGGTCAACGCCTGCAACCAAAAGTCCAATCGCGACCCGGTCATGAACCTGGACGAAGACTCCGTTCGCAATGCATTGCGTACACTACACGACAATTCTCTGGCTCGCTCGGTCAGCGCCGCGGATAGCCGCGTCACCAAGTACGAACACCGTCTACAAGAGACCTTCAACTTCGATCGCCGCGAAGCGGCCTTAGTCTGCGAGTTGCTGCTTCGCGGTCCACAAACACCGGGCGAACTGCGGATGCGCGCCGAGCGTATGCATCAATTCAACGATCTGAGCGAAGCGCAGTCGGCTCTGCAGCGACTGATGAACCGAGAGCCACCGCTCGTCAAGGTGCTCGCCCGGCAGCCCGGCACGAAGGAATCCCGCTACATCCATTTATTATCAGGCGATGCGAAGCCAGTCAGCTCAACGGCTGGACGCGAAGCTCCGGCGCGGGAACGGGAAAAAATAGATGAGTTTTCTCGCTTGTCCTCAGAAATGGCCGAACTTCGAAGGGACATGGCAGATCTAAAGCAGCAATTCGCGGCTTTCCGAAAGCAGTTCGAGTAGGGATGCTTGCTTCTCTAACGATCTCAACGGTCGACGCCTTATCGATGCGTACTCCCATACACCGCAATTCGAGGGGCATCGAATGACCAACCCGAAGATCAACAATTGGCCGCAAGTTTACGCAAGAATCGGCGGCGTATTGTATTTGTTCAACATCCTGGCCGGCCTCTTCGGCGAGGTTTTCGTTCGAAACAATCTCATCGTGGCAGGAGATGCTACAGCCACGGCTCATAAGATTATGGCGTCCAACCTCCTGTTTCGCAGCGGTATCGCAGGCGATCTACTCATGCACGTCTCTGACGTGCCTATGATTCTGATCTTCTATGTGCTACTCAAACCGGTGAGCAAAGATCTTTCCTTGCTTGCGGCATTATTCAATTTGGTGCAGACCGCAGTTTTGGTCGCAAACAAGTTGACTCTTGTTGCGGTTGTGGTTTTCCTAGGGAACACGGACTACCTGAAAGCTTTTGATTCACGTCAGCTACAGGTTCTGGCGAATGCTTGTCTCACTCTGCATGAATACGGCTTCTCCATCGGCCTGATATTTTTCGGTTTTACCTGCCTTGTGATCGGGTATTTGATGTTTAAGTCGGGATACTTCCCCAAGACTCTGGGCGTCTTGCAGTTCATTGCCGGCCTATGCTATTTGACCAATAGTTTTACGCTGCTTCTTGCCCCCGCACTTGCGGCAAAGATGTTTCCAAGTGTCCTGTTTCCCGCAATCATTGGAGAGTTATCGACGTGCTTGTGGCTGATCGCCAAGGGCGTGAACCTCTCGAAATGGGATCAGCAGGTAAGTGTGGAGTGAGCCGTAAAGAATATGACCGAAAGTTAACTGGTGCGTCGCGTCATCGGAAACTGACCGAGTACCTAGGTTAGGCTCAGCGACGGCTTCGCTTCCTGTTCGCCTGGCATTTGGATAGACTATGGAGCGGATGGCTACCCTTTTTGAAATGGGATTGCCGGCGACGGCGAGTTCCCCGCTGAATGTAAATGACGCGCAGCGCCACGCGATTACTCACGGACAGGGGCCCCTCCTGGTTATTGCGGGGGCGGGGACGGGGAAGACGCGGGTCATTACGGAGCGGATCAGGTACCTGCTGGAAAGTGATCCGTCGCTCTCGGGCGAAAATATCCTGGGGCTGACCTTTACCAAGAAGGCTGCCGGGGAGATGAAGGCGCGGGTGGTGAAGGCCGTGGGGGAGCGCGGCAAGGACGTCACGCTCGCGACGTTTCACTCCTTCTGCGAGGCGCTGCTGGTGGAGCTGGACCCCGGCCGCATCATTCTGGATAAATGCGATCACTGGATTTTATTACGGCGAAACCTGGCGCGGTTGCGGCTGGAGAAATATCGCCGACTGCCGGACCCCGGGCAGTTCCTGAATGATTTCCTGGAATTTTTCAGCCGTTGCCAGGACGAACTGGTTTCCTGCGAGGACTTCCAAGCTTATGCGGATGGATTAGGAACGAAGCTGGAAGCGGAGCGCGGGGAGCTGGACGAGGACACCTACGCGGAGCGCGCCGATCAGGTGGCGCTGCAACAGGAAATTGCACGCGCTTACGGGGCCAGCGAGGGATTGCTGCGGGAGAAAAACCGCGCGTCCATCAATTCGCTGATTACGGGAGCGGTAGAGCTGCTGCAAAAAGATGCGGCGCTGCGCGAAAAACTGCGACAGCGTTACCGCTACATCCTGGTGGATGAGTTTCAGGACACCAACATAGCGCAAATCGAGCTGCTGGACTTGTTGTGCGCGGAGCCGCGAAATATTTTTGTGGTGGGCGACAACGACCAGGCCATTTACCGATTCCGTGGCGCTTCCTTCGCGAGTTTCTCCATTTTTGAAAAAAGATTCGCGGGGTTGAAGGATACGGATGATCCCAGCCGGTACCGCGTGACGCTGACGGAAAATTACCGTTCCACGCCGAACATTTTGCGGGTGGCGACGCACGTTATCGGACAGAATGCGCGCAGCGATCGCTTCCCGCCCAAAGTGCTGACCACCTCGCATCCGGAGGGGGAAAAAATTCGCATCGCGGAACTGGCTAACGCCGACGACGAGTCGCGGTGGGTTACGGGCGAGCTGCAACGGCTGCACCGCGCGGGACACCGATGGAAAGATTTCGCTGTGTTGTACCGGCAACACGCGCATCGCGACCAACTGGTGGAAGAGCTTTCGCGGGCGAAGATTCCATTTGTGATCAGCAAGCTTTCGATTCTGGAGCATCCGCTGGTGCGGGATGTGGTGGCGTACCTGCGGCTGATCGCGGCGCCGTATGACGATGTGGCTTGCGCGCGGGTGCTGGCCGCGCCGGCGTGGCACATGGGGCCGGAAGACCTGGTGCGGCTGACCCAGCGGGCTGCGAAGAAACGCGGCGCGGCGCTGATCGATATTTTGCAAGCGCCGCAGACGGAGCTGGCGTTTGATGCGTCGCAAGCTTCGGTGCAGGTGCTGCTGGATTTTCTTTTAGCGCAGCGAAAGACCATCAATCGGCGAAGCGCGAAGCAGATTCTGGGCTCGGTAATCGATTGGCTGGAAATTCGCGAGCGCGCGGCTGTCCAGGATCGTAAATATGTAACGCGGCTTGCTGAATTTGTCGTGGAGTGGGAGCCGAAGAGCGATACGAAGGGCCTGGCGGAATTTCTGGAGTATGTGGATTATTTCGACCAGGCGGGCGGCACGGTGAGCCTGGAAGACGATGTTCCGGGCGACGCGCTGCAGCTTATGACGGTACACGGCGCGAAAGGCCTGGAGTTTCCGCATGTGTTTTTGCTGCGATTGAATAACAAGGCATTTCCCGCGTCGGAGCGGTCGCGGGTGTTTGAATTCCCTGCGGAGCTGATGAAAGAGGGCGCGCCAGCAGAGCAATTCCACATTCAGGAAGAGCGGAGGCTGTTTTATGTGGCGCTGACGCGGGCGCGCGAACAGCTGACGATTACGACGCTGACGGACAAAAAAGGCAAGGTGCCTACCTTTGTAGAAGACCTTGTGATGGATCCGGTGGTGAAGCGGCGGGACGTGGTACAGATTGCACCGCACCTGGCTCCACGGGTGGCAAGCGATGAGGTTCCGAGCGGCGCGGCAGTGGCGGGTTCGCTGTTTCCGGCGCCGGTCGATCCACCGCGAATTTTTTCGCGCATTGCGTCGTGGGCGGAAACATTTCATCCGCCGTCGCCGGAGCCGCTGAAGCTGAGTCCTTCGGCGCTGGATAACTACCGCAGATGCCCGCAACAGTATTTGTTTGGGAGGCTGTGGGCGCTTGAAGAAGGGCCGCGAGGGACGTTGACGTTTGGCCGGGTGGTGCACGACACCATACGGCGAACGCTTGCGGAATTGCGCAAGGGCAACAAATTGCCGTTTGAGGAAGTACAACGGATATTTGAGACGGAATGGAAGTCGGCGGGCTTTGAAGATGATTATCAAGAGCACGAGTACAAGAAAGACGGTCTGGAACAGCTGAAGGTATTTCACGCGGCGATGCTGGAAAACCTGCCGGAAATTCTGGAGCAGGAAAAAACGTTCGAATTGCCGATGGAGAACAACGTGATTATCGCTGGACGCATTGACCAGGTGAACGCCTTGGACCGCAATGACGTGGAGATCGTCGATTACAAAACCGGGAAGCCGAAGAAAGATCTGGATGCTCGGCGGGATTTGCAGTTGAGCATCTACGCGCTGGCGGCAGTGGAGATATTCGAATGGAACCCGGTGCGGCTGGTATTTCATTACCTGCAAAACAATCAGATTCAAGCGACTACGCGCGATGCCAAGCAGCTGCAGGAGGCACAAAAGATCGTGCAGGAAGTCGCGGCGGATATTCGCGCGTGTCAGTTCCCGCCAAAGCCGGGGTACCAGTGCCGCAACTGCGCTTATCGAGCGATTTGCCCGAGCCACGAAGAAGCGTTGAGCGGTTAGAAGTGGTCCGACGGACGGCGGTGAAATAAGAAAGGGCGCTGGGAGAAGATCCGCGCGCCCTTTTTTTCAATCTGATTGAGGTGCTACTTACCTTTTTTTGTGGTGCTTTTCTTTGCTGGTTTCTTCTTCACAAACACCTCCGCAATTTTCAATGGCCGGAAAAGATCGCTCGGCCCGCTATAGTTGTCTCACAAATAGGTCGCGCAGACTAGCAGCAAAAAACAAAATTTTTGATTAATCGGTTATGCAGTGAGGCCACGGAAGTCGGGACGCGAAATGTGCGACGTTGATTAATGAGAATTAATGAGGAGCGGCTCCGGCGTAGTAGCCTTCGCGGGCGTCGACGGTGAGGCCTTCGCGCTTCACGCGGACTTCGATGGTGTGATAGTCGAGGGCGCGATTCGTACCGATTGGGGAATAGGCCAGGGTGTATTGATTGCGGGCTTCTTCCGTGACACGCGAATACAATTCCTCCATGGTGCTGCGCTTGGCCGCGAAGTAGACGTCTCCTCCGGTGTCATGAGCGTAATCGACGAGGCGGCTGAAGCGGCGTTCGAAATAGGCGCTGCTGACGGCGACGCTATAGACGGAGACGCCGTAACGCAGCAGCTCTTTTACGGTGGACTTGTAATCGTGGGTGTTCGTTCTTATTCCGTTGGCACCGTCGGAAATCAGAAAAATCATCTTGCGGCGCTCGCGGCCGCGATCTTTTAGAACTTGCGCGGCGCTGTAGACCGCGTCGTCCAGGCACTTGGTAGTCTGGCGTTTGATAATATTAACGGTGGGGGCGACGTTCGGGGAATCTCCGATGGCGGAGTGCCCGTTGATTACCGGGCCATCACTCATAGGCGCGGAAGGCGGCGCTACCGCAGGCTCGGTATCCAGCTCGGTGCGTTTTAATTCGGTGAGTAATTTGTCCTGATCCTTAATGAAGCCTCTGCCTTCATGAAAAAATTGATCAAAGCGGGCGAGGTAGACTTCATCTGCGGCGCTGATGCCCATAACGATGGCTTTCAAGCTGGCGGCAACCTGTTCGGCATCTTTTCGTTTTAAATCATTGTCGATGAGAATAACCATGGAAAGGGGAAAGGCCTCGTTGCTGAAATAGGCGATGCGCTGCTCGACCCCATCCTCGAAGATTCGAAATTCCTCTTTGCTCAGGTCGGGCACGAGGCGCCCGGAGCGATCTTTCGCGGTGACGGGTACGATGACCTGATTGACGGGGATTCTGATGATTCTTGCCTGACCATTGGCGGCGTCAGTGTCGGTGGGTGGCGGCTGCTGGGCGGCCGATGGCTGCTGCTGGGCTTCTGGGGTTGGCGCAGGCGTATCTGGTTTAGTTTCCTGCGCGTTTATTGAAATGAAGGGAATGAGCAGAGTCGCGAGGGCGACAATTACGGTTTTTCGTAGACTTTTCATGGGCCTCAAGCCAAACTCGTGTCGATTTTAGCCTCTCGGGGGGGTCGCGCTAAACATCCATCCCGTTCGTTCACGGCATCGTAGAGCATGCTGGCCGCCAGAGGCGAGCAACGTCGGACTCTTGCAAAGGAAAGTATACATGGGTTCTTTGAGGAAGCTTGTGAGGGTGTGGTTGGCACTGAGTAGTGCGGCGATGCTGGCGGTGCCGGCGGTGCCGCAAGAGGCCAACGGTCAAGGACCGGTGATCCGGTCGCAAGTGAACTTGGTGAACGTGTTCGCCACAGTGCGCGATAAAAATAAACGTATTATCGGGGACCTCAAGCAGGAAGACTTCAAGATTGTCGAAGATGGCCAGGACCAGAAGATTGCTTTTTTTTCGAAGGAAGTGAGCCTGCCGATCACCTTGGCTCTTTTGCTGGATACTTCTGGCAGCGAACAGGACATGCTCGGCGCGATTCAAGCGGCAGGCAGCCAGTTCCTCGACCGGGT
Source organism: Candidatus Acidiferrum sp. (assembly GCA_035487275.1). Taxonomy (GTDB): domain Bacteria; phylum Acidobacteriota; class Terriglobia; order Acidiferrales; family UBA7541; genus Acidiferrum. The sequence continues at coordinate 80,775 of DATHMG010000062.1, forward strand.
GCTGCGCAAGGGTGATGAAGCGCTGGTTATGTCGTTCGACACCGATGTGGATATGCTGTCGGACTTCACCGACGATCGGTCACAGTTGGATCGCGCGGTGCGACGGGCGCGCATCAACACTCCTGGCGGAGGAATGATCGCCGGGAATCCTGGGCCGATCGGCAACCAACAGATGACGGGCACGGCGCTCTATGATGCGATCTATCTGGCGAGCGGAGAAAAACTGAACACGGAGGCGGGACGTAAAGCTATCGTGATCGTCACCGATGCGCAGGACGAAGGCAGCAAAGTACGGATTGAAGAAGCGATTGAATCGGCGCAGCGGACGGATTCGGTGATTCACGTTTTGCTGGTGGCGGACCGGCGCTTTGGCGGCGGGAATAGCGGCGTAGCCAAGCGGCTTGCGGACGAAACCGGCGGGCGGATGATCGTTGTGAATTCAGAGAAGAAGTTAAAAGAAGCGTTTGATGAAATTTCGGACGAGCTGCGTAGTCAATACACGCTGGGGTATTACCCGAGTAACGCGACTCGCGACGGGAAGTTTCGCAAAATTAAAGTGGAAACGAATAATCACGACTTGAAAGTGCTGGCGCGGAAAGGCTATTACGCTCCCAAGGGAGAAGCCGCTTATCTGGGCGAGCCTGCGGGCGGAGTTCCCGCTCCGGTGGCATTGGCGCGCGCGAAGTAACCGCGCCTGGCCCGTACCTGATAGCCCTTATGGTCGGGCGTTTCGATGCGAATTTTGTGGTAGCGGCCATCCATAACGTAATTGGTAGGGCTGTAGGCGATGGAGTATTGGTTACGCAGCTCGTCACCAATGTCTTGGAACGATTGATCTAGATCATCTACGTGGTAGGGGTAAAAAGCTCGGCCTCCGGTTTCTTCCGCTAAATCCTGCAAAATCTGATCGCCACTGGTGAGGTGGTTCTTGCGATTGGCGGCCTTGGATGGGTCGGTTTGCGAAAGCGCGATCCATTGCGTGCTGGTGCTGATGGTGTAAATCACCACGCTGGCGCGTTGGGCCATTTCGATGGCTTCGGCGCGGGTGCGGGTGGAGAGATTGTCGTCGCCATCGCTGATCAAAATCATGACGCGGCGTACGACGTCGGGCTGGTCGCCAGGTGGCCGGGGCGGGTGGCTCAACTCATTCAAGCATGCGGAGTAGATGGCGTCATAAATGGCAGTGCCGCCGCCGGCGCGAGTCTTTAAAATTTCGTCGCGCAAGGCTCCCGCATCGCCGGTGAATTTTTGAATCACTTGCGGCTCGTCATCAAAGGTCATGACGAAGGCTTCGTCTTTGTTATGGCGCAAGACGCTGAAGAGAAAATTGGTGGAAGCGTCCTGTTCGAACTTCAGACGGTCGCGAATGCTGTTGGACGTGTCGAGCAACATTCCTATGCGCAGCGGGAGATCAGTCTGCTTGCTGAAATAGCGAATTTCCTGCGGTGCTTTATCGTCAAAAATTTTGAAGTCGACTTTTTCCAGGTCGGGAACTAGCTTATTGCGGCGGTTTAGCACGGTGAACAAAATATCCACGAGGTTGACGCGGCTTTGAATTACGGTGGGGTTCTGGCCAGCGGGTGGCGCTTGCGCTCCGTCGGGAGCAGGTGCGGAAGGCGTGGATTGCGCCGCGGACGCGGGGGAAGCGGGCTGTTGCGCGGAATGTCGTGCCGGCAAAAGCAATATGGCGATGAGGGCGAGTACCAAAATTAAAATAGGTTTGCGTTGCATCTGCCCAGATTATAGGTACCCGCGGAGTGCAGCGTCAATTTTTCCTGGGTCTCCTCCGGCTGCCTTGGCAAGGGTGCGCAGGAAGTCGCGGAGCTCGATCGGCAATGGAGCGCGGAGCTCCGTTCGTTCGCCGGTTCGCGGGTGAGAGAAAACAATTTTCGCTGCATGTAAGAAATTGCGACCTAGCGGCGGGAGGGCTGTGTCTCCTACACGCAGCTGGGTAGCGGCTCCGTAAAGGGTGTCGCCTACCACGGGATGTTTCAGCGCGGAAAAATGGACGCGTATCTGGTGGGTGCGGCCGGTGTGAAGCTGGACCTCCAGCAAAGTGGTGGCGTCGATACCAAGCAGGCTTCGCCAGTCGGTTCGCGCTTCGCGTAGGTTGGCAATTTTCGCGGCGGATATGGCGCCGCGCCAAGTCTTTTGCTCTGCGGCCATGCGTACGCGCTTGATGGGGTCGCGGCCAATGGCTAGTTCGATTCGTCCGCTGGTGCTTTCGAATGAGCCTTGAACCAAAGCTATATATATTTTATCTACGGTGCGCTGGCGAAAAGCCTCGCCGAGGCGCGCGTGAGCCGTGTCTGTCTTGGCCACCAGAATGACGCCGGAGGTTTCCTTGTCGAGGCGGTGAACGATTCCTGGACGCAAGGCGTCTCCCAATTGCGAGAGCGACTGGCCGCGGCCGAGCAGGGCGTTGACCATCGTGCCGCTCGCGTTACCTGCGCCGGCGTGCACGGTCATGCCGGCGGGCTTATTCACGGCGATGATGTCAGCGTCTTCAAACAAGACCTCGAGGGGGATAGATTCCGCTTGTGCTTGCAAGGGAGGCCGGACCTTGGGATTTACGGCGACTTTTTCGCCAGTATGTAAGCGATGCGACCCTTTAGAGGGTTTTCCGTCGACCAGTACGAGTTGGCCGTCAATCAATTCTTTAACACGAGTGCGGCTGAGCTCTGGGTACCTGGCCGCCACGGCATGATCGAGGCGGTCTCCGATTTCAGAGGCCAAAACCTCAAAAGAAAGAACAAAATTCTCTTGCGGCTCTGAAGGCGCTTCGGTTTTGATTTCTTTTTCAGCGCTCATGGTGGCCCTTGCAACCGAGCGAGTCTCTGTGTGAACACTTTTCATCTTTACCATAGTGCAGGCAGAATAGTTCAGGCGCGCTTTTTTGCGGATACCGTCGCGTCAACGTTGGCGCCAAAGATGGCATCAAGCAAAATCAGTGCGGCACCGATGGTGATCGCGGAGTCGGCGACGTTAAAAGCGGGCCAGCGGTAAGAGCCAATCCACACTTCCAGGAAATCGGTGACGCCGCCGTGCAGAATACGGTCGGTGACATTCCCGGTTGCACCCGCGATCAACAGAGCTAGTCCGGCGAACATCATCGGGCCGCCCGTCTTACCGGCGATCAGCAGCCAGGCAAGGATGATTACCACCACCATCGAACCGGCGATAAGAATGGATTTCATCCAAGGAGAATTCGAATCGGCAAAAAAGCTAAATGCGATTCCGGGATTTGTGCTGTGCACCAGATAAACTAAATTGTGCACGACCTCGTGGCGGTAACTTCCGGTAGTGGAAACTTCAAACCATGCTTTGCTGGCGCGGTCGGCGATGACGACCGCAAGGGTGAGCCAGAACCAGCGTAATCTCGGTGCAAGTTGCACTAAATTTCCACTTTCAAACCGGCAAAGTGCTCCGCTGCGGTGATGACGGGCGTCACGGGATTGGCCTTCTAAGCTGCGGCACTTTCGCTTTCGATTTCGGCCAGAGCTTCCGTGCACCGTTCACAAACCGTGGGGTACCTGGGGTTTTCGCCTACATGCGTCGAATAGTTCCAGCAGCGTTCGCACTTGGCCCCGTCCGCGCGTTCGATTTTGATGGCGAGGCCGGGTAACACATCGCTTTGCACCGCACCGTCCGGAGCGGCAGGTTCGACTTCCACTTGCGAAACGATGAAGAGCGCGGGGAGCACGTCACGTCTTTCTTGTAATAATTTCTGCAAGCCCGGTGCTTCACTGCCGGCGTAAAGTTTTACTTTGGCCTCAAGCCCGCCGCCAATGGCCTTGGCCGCGCGCGCTTGTTCCAACGCAACCAAGACGGCGGAGCGGACCTGCGCGAGGCGCGCCCATTGTTCGGCCACTTCCCTGCTGATTCCGCTGGCCAGCGAATCGGCTTCGGCGAACTCCGCTTGATGCACGCTGCCAGTGCCCTGTTTATCCGCCGGTAGCATCTTCCAAATTTCTTCGGTGGTGAAGACCAGGATAGGCGCCAGCAATCGCACCAAAGCGCTGGTAATTTTCCAGACCGCGGTCTGCGCCGAACGCCGCGATTTGCTGCGAGGCGCTTTGGTATAGAGGCGGTCCTTCAAGACGTCAAAGTAAAAAGAGCTGAGATCGACCACGCAGTAATCGTGAATGGCGTGGTATACGCGATGGAATTCATACCCGGCGTACCACTCGCGGCATTTGCGCGATAGCTCCGCGGTACGATCAAGCATCCAGCGATCGATTTCTTCCATTTGCTCATGGGGGAGCGAATCTCGTGAAGGATCGAAATTCGCCAGATTTCCCAGCGCAAAGCGGAAGGTGTTGCGAATTTTGCGATAGGCTTCGCTGAGCTGGGTCATAACGCGTTCGCTCATCTTTACGTCGGCCTGGTATTCCTGCGAGGCCACCCAGAGGCGCAGGAGATCGGCTCCCCACTTTTCGCAAATTTCGGCAGGCTCGACGACGTTGCCCAGGGATTTGGACATGGGGCGGCCTTGTTCGTCGAGGGTCCAGCCGTGGGTTACCACACCGCGGAAAGGTGCGGCATTTCTAATTCCGACGGCGACCAGCAGCGAACTTTGGAACCAGCCGCGGTATTGGTCAGGTCCTTCGAGATAAATATCGGCAGGCCACTCTGGGCCATGCAGGACCGCCAAGTTAGAAGAGCCGGAATCAAACCAGACATCCAGAATGTCATGCTCCTGACGCCATCTCGTGGAGCCGCAGGAACACTTCGTGCCGGGAGGCAGCAATTCTTCGGGGGTATGCTGATACCAGGCGTCGGCGCCTTCTTTTCTGAACCAGTCCAAAACGTTGCGTAAGGCGGCGTAATTTTCGAGTCGTGTTCCGCAGGCAGTGCAATAAAAGACGATGATGGGCACGCCCCAGAAACGCTGGCGGGAAACGCACCAATCCGGGCGTTTTTCCACCATTTCGTAAATGCGTTCCTCGCCCCAGGAGGGAATCCATTTCACGCCTTCGACTTCATCGAGGGCTTCTTGGCGAAACGTTTTTTGGCGACCGGGCACGATGGCGTCCATTTTGATAAACCACTGCTCGGTAGCGCGAAAGATCACGGGGTTGTGGCAACGCCAGCAATGCGGGTAGGTATGTTTGTATTCGTGATGGCCGAGCAGCGCGCCGCGATCGCGCAGTAGTTTAACGATTATGGGATTGGCTTCAAAAACATTTTTGCCTTGGTACTCGGGCAATCCTTCCAGATAAACGCCACGATCATCGAGCGGAGCGTAGGTCTCCAAGCCATATTTCTGGCCTGAATAAAAATCGTCGGCTCCGTGACCAGGAGCGGTGTGCACGATTCCGCTGCCCTGATCGAGGGTCACGTAATCAGCCAAAATGCCGGGCACGTGGAGAGGGAGAAAAGGGTGCTGAAACTTGCGGCCTTCAAATTCGCTGCCTTTGAAGGTTTCGCGGACGCGGGCTTCCTTAATATTGCATTCGGATTGCAGCGCGGCGATGCGATCGAGGGCGAGGAGCAGGGCGCCTTTTTCGGTGTCCACCACGGCATAGTGGTAGTCCGGATGAAAGGCTAGCGCACGGTTATGGGGTAGGGTCCACGGGGTGGTGGTCCAGATGACGGCGCTAACTTCGTTGCCGGGATTCTGGCCATCGGCGATAGAGAATTTCACCCACACGGATGGGCTAATGTGGTCTTCGTATTCCACTTCGGCTTCCGCTAGTGCGGTTCGGTCGTGCAGACACCAGTAGACGGGCTTGCGTCCCCGATAGACGTAGCCTTTTTCCATGAACTCCAGGAAAGCGTCGGCGATCGTGGCTTCGTAGTCATAATTCATGGTGAGGTAAGGATCGTTCCAGCGACCGAAGACACCGAGTCGCTTGAAATCTCGCTTGTGCTGTTCCACGTAGCGGTTCGCGAATTCGCGGCAAAGCTTACGGAATTCCGGGGCAGAAACCGTGCCTTTGCCACCTAATTCTTTTTCGACTTGGGTCTCGATGGGGAGTCCGTGGCAATCCCAGCCAGGCACATACGGTGCGTAATGGCCGGCCATGCTTTCGGATTTGACGATCATGTCTTTGAGAATTTTATTGAGACCGGTGCCGAGGTGAATGGTGCCTGTTGGGTAGGGAGGTCCATCATGCAAAACAAAAAGCGGCTTGCCTTTGCGGGTCTCCAGAATTTTTTCGTACAGATGGGCTTCTTCCCAGGCAGCAAGCTGTTTGGGCTCGTTCTGCGGCAAGCTGGCTTTCATGGGGAAATCGGTCTTTGGCAGGTTTAGAGTTTTCTTTAATTCCAGTGGTTCGGCCATGAGCTGAGAAATGGAAAATCCCCTTTTTGTGGCTGGCGGTGATAGATGGCGCGGAACAACTTCATCCGCGCGTGTCGCCGGCGCGATAAATCGCCGCTTTCCCCGCATTTATACCGCGTCCCTTGTTGCTCGAAGTGGTATATGACGGGAAACATCGGAAAGCCGGTTAAATGCGTATGTTACAATGAATAGCAGTCGATGTCAGCCGAGTGGCTCGCGCAACCTTTCCCGGGCATCGCGAATCATATCCGGCTGGGCACGCTTAATCCGCAATAGGTGCGTCTAAATCGAGGGAAGACGGTGCCGGGTAGAATGATCAATCTTTTGCCGACTCAGCCTCAGCCGCCGAAGGCCAACGATCCCAGTGCAGCCGGTACGACTCCGCTGCCCAGATTCGGGACTCCTAGTCGCTTTGTCACCGATGGATTCTGGGGCAACCTCAAACAATTCCTCATGGAACGCCCGGTGAAACTGAGCGGAGATGTTCATTCTCCTTTGATGCCGGAAAATTACGGTGACGGATTTAAAGAGAATTTAAAAACGGTTCTTAAGGGCGGACCGGTGCCCAAAGGTGCCTCGAATAGCCGACTTGAGGTGGCTTGGGGCGCAGGGTTCGGTGGGTTCGGGGACCGCATCAAGGAATTGTTTTTCCCCGTCAAGCAGCCTCCTGCGCAGTGGACCAGCAAGCCGGTTAAAGTTAAAGATATCTGGTCCAAGGACGAAAATTTTGGTTGGACTCAGATAATTTCGATCGGGCTGCACGTAGGAATTATTGCACTGCTGGTTATTCCGCTTTTCACGCATATTTTGCCCGGCTCAACACAAGCTAAGAACAAGTTTGATTCGACGCCGTTAGATATTTCGCCTTATATCGCGAAGTTGCCTGCCGGCACGAAGAAGGCTGGCGGCGGCGGTGGCGGTGGCGATCGGTCGATTACCCCTCCCACCAAGGGTCGCGCTCCGAAATTCGCTTATACCCAATTTACACCGCCCGAGGCGACGCTCAAGAATCCGGCACCTAAACTTCCGATGGATCCGACACTGCTCGGACCTCCGGAGCTGAAAATCGCCAATCCGCCGCTTACGAATATGGGTGATCCCATGGCGGGCGCAGTAACAATGTCGGGCGGACCTGGCGGTGGCGGCGGTATCGGCGTAGGCACGAGCGGCGGCATTGGCAGCGGCACGGGCGCAGGCTTGGGGCCTGGCGAAACTGCGGGCACGGGTGGCGGGGCTTTCCGCGCTGGCGTGAACGGCGTAGGCTCGCCACAATGCATTTATTGCCCACAACCGGAATATTCCGATGAAGCTCGCAAGGCAAAATACCAAGGCACTGTTTTACTTGACGTGACGGTGACAGCCGACGGACGTGTCGTTAATCCCATCGTGATTAAGGGCCCCGGACTTGGCCTGGAAGAAAAGGCCCTGGCGCAAGTGCGAAACTGGAAAATGCGGGCGGCTTTGGGTCCTGGCGGCAAACCTGTGGCGTGTCGCGTGCAGATCGAAGTTACTTTTCACCTCTACTAAAGAGCAGCATTTCGCGCGAGAACGAACTGCTGCTAATCTCCCCGGTTGGCGTTGTCACTCAGCAGGTCGTCACCAAAGCAACACATTAGATGTTCTGCGCGTCGGCTGGGCGGCAATCTGTTACGATTTGCGAATGATGAAAACGCGAATGGCCACACTGGCCGTCTTGCTTGGCTCTTGGTTTGGCTTATTTTTAATAGGGGCGAGTTCATTTGCGCAAACGGCTGCGGGCACCGGCGGGCTGCAGCTCACCGCACGGATCACACCCACGGCGGCCCGGCCCGAGCCGGTGCGACAATTCACTTTTTACATCCTCAGCAAGAGCTATGAAGCCGTTTCTAAAGAAGTGGAAGCCGGCGATGCCATTCCCTCTCGCGACAAATTCATTGATGACTTGAAAATTTCTCCGGAATTGAAGGAATGGCTCAAAGGGCATGAGCTTCTGGACTTGACGATGCCGGGACTGGACAAAGCGCTGACAGCGGATGACGTGCTGCATGTGCCGGAATTTTTGCTGGCTTACCAACGTACCAACAGCGGCGGCGTGACCAATGGGATCCCCAAACCGAAATATAAGGATGCCGACAAAACCGACCATCCGGAGAAATACGAAAAGCAAAAAGATGAATACTACAACGCTCTGCGAAAGTTTATTCGCTTGCACCCGGAAACCATGAGCGGCATGGAACTGGAGTTGGACGCGGTTAATCCGCAGCGAAAATGGGCGAAAATTGAAAGCGACCATAAGAAACACGTGCAGCACATGGCGCCTGATGTGGCGCAGACAAAATATCTGGTGGCGAAGGCGGACACGGATTTGGATGGGCGCGCGGGGGTTTCGGGATTGCCGCCGGGAAGTTACTGGGTCAGTTCTCTGAATCTGGACGCCGATGCCGGGGATACCAGGGTGAGGTGGGATGTGCCGGTGGCTATTCAGCCCGGGCAGACCACCAGGGTGGAATTGAACAATCTGAATGCAACGGACGCACGCGCGGCTTCCGCTCCCTGAAATAAGCCAACGCGAATATGGGTACCCTCTCGCGCTGGATGTTCTTTAACATTTTCGTGCTGATTGCTGTCGCTCTTGATCTGGGCGCATTTCATCGCAGACCGCACAGAATCGGGGTGCGGGAAGCGGCGATCTGGAGCGCGGCGTGGATCGGCTTGTCCATACTTTTTGGCGTGGGCGTATTTTGGTTTTTGGGCAGGCAACCAGCGCTCGAATTCTTCACTGGATACCTGATCGAAAAAGCGCTGAGTATCGATAACCTGTTTTTATTTCTGGTGATCTTCCATGCTTTTTCCGTGGATGAGCGGGTACAACATCGCTTGCTGGCCTGGGGGGTGCTGGGGGCGCTGGTGATGCGGGGAATCATGATCGCGATGGGCGCCGCGCTGGTGGCGCGCTTTGGATGGATCATGTACGTCTTCGGGGCGTTTCTGGTATACGCGGGAATCCACATGCTTTTGATTCGAACCCGTGAGATACATCCTGAACAAAACAAGATTTTTAAATTCGCGAGCAGGCATTTGCGGGTTACTCGCCAATACCACGGTGAGAGATTCTTTGTGCGTTCGAACAAGCAATTATTTGCGACACCTTTATTTCTGGTGCTGCTGGTGGTGGAGATCACGGATATTACGCTGGCGGTTGACTCTATTCCGGCGATTTTTGGCATCACTCACGACGCGTTTATCGTGTACACCTCGAATGTGTTTGCGATTCTGGGGTTGCGCGCTATTTATTTCTTGTTGGCGGGAGCGTTGCGGCGCTTGCGTTACCTGACCGCGGGGCTTTCCGGGGTGCTGGTTTTCATTGGAGCAAAGATGATCGCGGTGCCGTGGGTACACGTTCCCGTGCACATTTCCCTGGGAGTGGTGGCGGGGATACTGCTGGTGGCGCTTATAGTGTCGCTGCTATTCCCGGCACAAGCGGCCAGCGCTCAGCAGACGGGCACTAAGATCATGCAGGGTTCTGATAGATAGAATTTAGAGCTTATGATGGCAACCGCAATTTCTTCCGCGATCCGAAATTTGTCGGCGGCTGAGAAATCCACGCGTGTGGCAGCCGCTTCGGAAATCTATCGACAGGGGCGGAGGCCCGCTGATCGGGCAGTATTTGCTTGGTTAGAAGATGCAGAATTATCTAAATTGCTTTTAGCCCCGAGACCAATCGTCACTGTAGGTATAGCGGTGCGCCGGGAGACGTTCACGAGGATTCGCGCGGCTAACGGGCAGCCGGCACTGTCGGACGTTCCTGCAGAACAGGATGCCGACGAATTCGAACTTCCTTTTGCGAATGGCGTTGAATTGGATGTGCTCACTAGCAAAGAACCGGCTGGTCAGGGAGCGATCGCCCGATTTCTGGCGAAATTCGGCGAGGGCATTCAACAGGTGGAGTTTCGGTGTCTCGATGTGGATCGCGCTATGGCGATATTGCGCGAGCGGCTTAGGATGACTCCCATTTATAAAGAAGCGCGAGCTGGGGCTAACGGTACGAAGGTCAATTTTATTCTGGTGCCTGTGCCCGATGCCGTCGGCGAGAACAGTAAAGTGCTAATAGAACTTTACGAGTTGCCCAAAACGGCGGGTCACTCACCACTTTGTTGAATCATTTTGGCTACCAGGCCGGTCCATCCGGTCTGATGATTCGCGCCGAGACCGGCGCCATTGTCCCCATGAAAAAATTCGTAAAAAAGAACCAGGTCGCGCCAGTGCGGATCGCTCTGGAATACTTCGGTCTGTCCGTAGACGGGACGGCGGCCTTCATCGTCGCGTAGAAAAATATGGGTCAGCCGACGTGATATTTCCGCGGCCACTTGCCAGAGATTAGCCTGGTTGTTCGAAGCTGTGGGAAATGGCAATTTGAAATCTTCGCCGTAGTAATGATGGTATTTCTGCAAGGACTCAACCAACAGGTAGTTCACGGGAAACCAGATGGGCCCGCGCCAGTTTGAATTGCCGCCAAATGTTCCGGTTGCCGATTCCGCGGGCTCGTAATCCACTCTGTTTACAGTGCCATTGCAGCGCAACTCATAGGGATGATCCTGGTGGTAGCGGGACAGCGCCCTGATGCCGTAGGGAGAAAGAAATTCCGATTCGTCCAGCATGCGCGAGAGGACGCGGCCCAATTGTTTCTTGCTCACTAAAGAGAGCAACAGGCGCGTGCCACGAGGCGAGCGTTGTGACATATCAATGTGGTCTGGGACGTCGGGATGATTGTCGATGAACCACTGCATGCGGCGCTTAAAGCCCGGCAGCTTATCGATGACTTCCGGTTCCAGAGTTTCCACCGCAAACAAAGGAATCAGACCCACCATAGAGCGGACTTTCAAGAAATGGTCTTCGCCGCTAGGAAGGTGCAGAACGTCGTAGTAAAAACCGTCTTCTTCGTCCCACAGCGATTTCGCGCGCGATCCAAAATTGTTCATGGCATGGGCGATGTAAACGAAATGCTCAAAAAATTTGCTGGCAATGTCTTCGTAAGCGGGATCTTCTTTGGCAAGTTCAAGGGCGATAGCCAGCATGTTGAGGCAATACATACCCATCCAGCTGGTGCCATCGGATTGCTCGAGATGGCCGCCGGTGGGGAGAGGCGCGGAGCGGTCGAAAACGCCGATATTGTCCAGCCCTAGAAAGCCGCCCTGAAAAATATTGGAGCCGTCGGGATCTTTGCGATTCACCCACCAGGTGAAATTCAACAGCAGTTTATGAAAAACTTTTTCGAGGAATGCGCGATCGGCCACGCCGCGAACGCGGCGCTCGATCTTGTAAACGCGCCAAGCGGCCCAGGCGTGAACGGGGGGATTCACATCGCTAAAGGCCCATTCGTAAGCCGGTAATTGGCCGTTGGGATTCATATACCATTCGCGCAACAGGAGCACGAGCTGATCCTTCGCGAAATCGGGGTCGATGATGGCCAGCGAGACGCAGTGAAACGCCAGATCCCACGCCGCGTACCAGGGGTATTCCCATTTGTCGGGCATGGAAACAATGTCGTCGTTGTATAGCTGGGTCCAATCCTTATTTCTTCCGTTCCAGCGCTCCTCGGGTGGAGGCGGTTGGCCAGGGTCGCCGCTAAGCCAAGTGAGAACGTCGTAATGGTAGAACTGTTTGGACCACAACATTCCAGATAAGGCCTGACGCATTACCGAGCGAGCATCCTCGGAAATATCCTTGGGCACACGCGAAGCGTAGAAATCGTCGGCTTCTTTTTGGCGCAGTTCGAAAAGTTGATCGAAACCGGTGCCGAAATCGTTCGCGCCGGGAACCTCTTCGTGGGAGCCGCTATGCGCTGGTGAAGGCAGGGCTCCCACCTTTTTGGAATTACTGTTCGTCGCGTCCCATGGGTTCATATCGGTGAGACGCAGCTTCAGGGTGGTGCTATCACCAGAGCCAAGGGCGAGGGGGTAGTAAGCGGCCATCTTGGTGCCGATTTGCTGGGGATTTACCGCTCCTTGATTTTTGTGAATGAGGTATTCGTGAAAAGCGTCTTTGACGAAGGGGGTGGGGTTTTTTACGTTAAAAATGCGCTCATAATCGGTCTGGTTTTCGGTAAAAAGCAATTGGGGCTGACCCGCGCACAACAGCCATCGCTTGCCGTATTGCCAATGCTGCACTTCAACACACTGGCAGTTCTGCAATCCGTCCGTTTTGCGGATGATGGGCCGCCGGTCATCCTTTCCCCACGACCATGTATTCCGAAACCAAAGCGAAGGCAAGAGATGAAGTGTGGCCGTCTCCGGACCGCGATTGACTACGATGATTTTGATAAGAATATCTTCGACGTCGGCCTTGGCATACTCGACGAACACGTCGAAATAGCGATTTTCGGCGAAGACGCCAGTGTCCATGAGTTCGAATTCGGGCTTAGTGCGGTCGCGACGGCCATTTTCGGCAACCAAGGCCTCGTAGGGAAATTCCACCTGGGGATATTTGTACAGCATCTGCATGTAGCTGTGGGTGGGCGTGGAGTCGAGGTAGAAGTAATATTCCTTCACGTCCTCGCCATGATTTCCCTGGTGGCCGGTGAGTCCGAACAGACGCTCCTTCAAGATCGGGTCGCGGCCGTTCCACATGGCAAGACTAAAACAAATCATCTGATGGCGGTCGCTGATGCCTCCAATACCGTCTTCGCCCCAGCGGTACGCGCGTGATCTGGCGTGGTCATGGGGAAAATATTCCCACGCGGTGCCATACGGACTATAGTCTTCGCGTACGGTGCCCCATTGGCGTTCGGATAGATAGGGGCCCCAACGCTTCCAATATTTCTTGCGAGTACGCGTTTCCTCAAGGCGTTGATCTTCCCGGGTCTGAAGTCTGGGCATAGGCTTAGTTCTGGGCGGACGATCCAAATTCTTCAATTTGTTCTTGTTATTCTTGCATCATACGTAAAAGCGTGGCGGATCGCAGTTCTGCTCACGTGCTTCTTTCGGCATGAGTACGCATATTTGATGCACGCAAGCCGCAGACAGGAGCATGGAATAAAACGGATACGGCTGCATCGAAGATTAAACGCCTTCTTCGGCGCCTTTTGACACCACCGCAGGTTCTGTTGCCAGTGAGAAAGTTTTCCAACCACGTCGAGACAAACTCCAATAAATAAAATAACCGGAGGCTGCAGCGCAAGCCAGCAATACGAGTCCGGGGAGCCATTCCTGCAGCACCAGCTCGCCTATCGCGAACATGCAGCAATAAACCAGCGTGCAACCCATGATCCAATCGAAGGTGTTCGCGCCGAGATCGCGCACCGGGGCGAGCTCCGGAGCCAACGCCGCGATGCGCTGCCAACCGATTACCGTGGGGTGCACGCGGCGGTAGAATTTCACGAGGCGTTCGTCGGATTCGGGCTTGGTCATCAGGGTGGTGACCAGCCACACCACCGTGGTGGTGATGGTGGTGATCAACGCGGCCTTGGCGAAAACCACGGAATCGTTGCCTGCGAAATGCACCCGCTGCAGCGAAATGGACACCACGAACGCGGCGATCATTGCGGAGATTTCGCTCCAGGCGTTAATTCGCCACCAGTACCAACGCAGCAGCAAAACGCTGCCAGTTCCCGCGCCCATGCCCAGCAGCAATTGCCACGCGGACTGAATGGAATTAATGTTTGCGGCCGCGTAGCCGCTGAGAATGACCAGCATCACGATAAAAACTTTGCCGATGAACACGTAGTGCTTGTCGGTGGCTTTGCGTACCAAAAATCTGCGGTACAGGTCGTTGATAAGGTAGGAAGTGCCCCAGTTCAATTGGGTGCCCACGGTGGACATAAATGCTGCCAGGAAGGCCGCGACCATCAATCCGCGGAGTGCCGGGGGAAGAAAATCGCGCAGCACCATTACGTAGCCTTTTTCAGGCTCGACGGCAAACTCCATGCTCGGACGCAAGCCGCCATGAGGGGAATAAACGGCGACGGCTACCAAGCCGGTTAGAATCCATGGCCAGGAACGCATGGCGTAGTGGGCGATGTTGAACCACAACGTTGCGCCGAGAGAATTTTTTTCGTCCTTGGCACTGAACATCCGTTGGGCGACGTAACCGCCGCCGCCGGGTTCCGCGCCGGGGTACCAGCTAGCCCACCATTGGACTGCTAGATAAAGACAGAATGTAATGACCGGGAGAGTCCACAACGCGTCAGTGGTCCAGCCGAGATGGAAGGAAGGAAAAAAGGAGAGAATCGATCCAGTGGGTTGTCCCGTTTGACGCACCGCGCTATCCACGCGCGACAACTGGATTTTGAGCATGGTCATACCGCCAAGTTTGGAGACGGCAATCCAGGCCAGCACCACGATCATGGTCATCTTCAAAATAAATTGGAACAGATCGGTGACCAGCACGCCCCACAGTCCGCCGATAAATGTATATATGCCTGTGAAGGGTACGAGGATCAGCACACAGATCAGCAACGCGGTATGCGCCGGCGCTCCGAGCGTGTAATGCAGGAGCACGTGGCCACCCACGGCAATTTGCAGCACGCGGCCGGCGGCGATGGCTTCGCCGAGCAAAACGGTGGTGATGCTGATCATGGCTTTGATCACCCAGCCGAGGATCAGGCAATTCATCAGCGCGCCAAGGTAGATGGCGCGAAAACCACGGAGGAACGCTGCAGGCTTCCCTTCGTAGCGAAGCTCGACAAATTCAACGTCGGTAAGAATTTCTGCGCGACGCCAATATCGGGCAAAGAAAAAAACAGTCATCATGCCGCACAGACATTGCGACCACCACAGCCAGTTTCCGGAGATTCCGTTTTTGGCTACCAAGCCCGCGACGAGCAGCGGGGTGTCGGCGGCAAAGGTGGTGGCCACCATGGAGGTGCCCGCAAGCCACCAGGAAACATTTCGTCCGGATACAAAAAATTCTTCGGTGCTGCCCGACGAGCGGCGGCGGTAATACAGACTGATCAACAAATTAAGCAGCAGATAGGCGGCGATTACAATCCAGTCGGTAGTAGTGAGTGCCATCTTGGGTGTTTACTCCCCTGCTGCATTTGATCGGTGGCGCGAATTGAGATGCGGCTTACCGGTCACGCGTTCAGGTTAAATCGTTTTAGTAATGGCCGGGCCAGCAATTCATGACGCGGATGTTGTAGTCTAACGGGACGCTGCGAAGCACAGAATGGTGGCCCAGAAAAGTCTAAATGGCAAGGGTGAGCACAATAAAAGTTTGCGGCCGGACACATCGCTAGACTCCAAAAAACAGGCGGGCATACATTAAATGCTGGTGGTCCTAAAATCCAATTATGAAGAGCTCAGCCTGGAAGCGGCGCGCATGGTGGCCAACTCAATACGCCAGAATCCTCAGCTCCGGCTTGGTTTGGCCACCGGAAGCACTACCGTCGGTGTGTACCGCGAGCTGGTGCGGCTGCACAGGGAAGAATCGCTCGATTTTTCGGGAGTGGTTACCTTTAATCTGGACGAATACCTGGGGATTTCTCCTGAACATCCGCAGAGTTTTCACCGTTTCATGACGGAACACTTTTTTTCACATGTAAATCTGAACCCTGGAAACATTCATATCCCGGATGGCACCATCAGCGCGGACTACGAAAAATATTGCGCTGGGTATGAAGCTGTAATTCAAAATGCGGGCGGTATCGATTTACAAATCCTAGGCATCGGGCGCAACGGGCACATCGGCTTTAACGAACCGACTTCGAGTTTCGCGTCGAAAACCCGTCTGAAGGTGCTCAGCAAAGCGACCCTCGAAGACAATCGGAAATTCTTTGGCCTTGGGGAGACTATGCCGCGTCTCGCGATCACTATGGGCATCGGCACCATACTGGCCAGCAGGCGCGTGCTTATGCTGGCTACCGGCGCGGCAAAGGCCGGAGCTGTTGCGAATGCGATTGAGGGGCCGCTCACCGCGTCGGTCACTGCTTCAGCGTTGCAACTTCATGCCGACGCCACGGCCATCGTTGACGAAGAAGCCGCCGCGCAATTGAAGCAAAAAGATTATTATCGTGACGTCATGGAAATGACAGTGCTGTTTACACCTGGGAAATTGTCGTAGTTTAACGCGTCGCCACGCTGGACTGGCGGAAATAAGTGGCGGGGAAGAAAAAATGAAAATACTTACCAACGAGATGCGCGGTTGCCGCAAGGGACCGCAAGATTGGTTCACTGGCAGAGTGTGGATTGACGAGATTGTAGCCGCCGCGGCGCCGGCCAGATTTGCTGTGAATCGGGTTTCGTTTGAGCCCGGAGCGCGCACTGCGTGGCACACGCATCCCATGGGGCAGGCTTTGCATGTGTTGACAGGAGTGGGCCGGGTGCAACTCGCCGGCAGGCCGCCGCAAATAATTACTGCGGGCGATTCGGTTTGGATTGAAGCGGGCGAACGTCACTGGCATGGCGCTGATGCCAGTCACACCATGGTTCATTTGGCGATCCAGGAAGCGGACCAGAATGGTGCCAGTGTGGTGTGGCTAGAACACGTGAGCGAAGAAGATTATTCAGTGCCGCTCGAACGTTCTTGAGGCGGCGGCATTAGTTGCACTGCGGGTAGCTTCGTGTTTTTTTTCCGGGATAGTACGCACGAAGGTTAACTTTCAGGCATGCCTAAGCGGTAGCCCACACCGCGCACGGTGTGAATTAATTTAGGCGCTCCGCTCACGTCGATCTTCTGACGCAAACGATTGATGTATACCTCGACGAGATTGGTCTCGCTGTCGAAATGGTAGTCCCACACATGCTCGACGATGGCGCTGCGGGTGATCAAGTCCGGCGCGTGCAATAGGAAGAGCTCCAACAGCGCAAATTCCTTAGAAGTTAATGGGATGATTTCCTTACCGCGCGTGGCGCGGCGGCGATGGCGATCCAGCTCCAAATCGGCATAATGAAGGCGGGCATTTCCCTTGTGAAAGCCGCGGCGAACCAGCGCTCTCACGCGCGCGAGAAGTTCGGCCAATACGAAGGGCTTCGTTAGATAGTCATCAGCGCCGGCATCCAGCCCCTCGACACGTTGCTCCACGAGAGTTCGCGCGGTAAGCATCATCACGGGAGATTCGATTCCGCGCTGACGCAATTCGCGGCAGACTTCGATTCCGCTTATCCCGGGCAGCCGCACATCCAAAAGGATGGCGTCGTAATTCACTTCCCTACCGAGCTCCAGGGCCTTCTCACCGGTGTCCGCGATATCCACGGCGTAGGAATTTTCCCTAAGGGTGCGGGCAATGAAGCTCGCAACTTTCCGTTCGTCTTCGGCGAGTAGAATGCGCATAAGCTTGATGGCCACCATTATATCGCGACAGCGGGCGGCTTGGAGGGCCAGCAGCATCGCTGACGATGGATCCTATGCCGTCATCACTTCTTGCTTGACAATTTGCCGGCCAAGCACTATTTCACAAGCGGACTATATATCTAATTTGTGTTACTTCCGAAGGCTCGCAACCCTCACCGGTCGCTATTCTCTTCGGTGGAGGATACTGTGACCTGGACGCAAGTCTACGACCCTTTCGGTCATTGGTGGTTATCAACTCTTGTAGCCGCCGTACCCATTCTCCTATTGCTGACTCTTTTGGCAGGGTTCAGAGTGCGTCCTCACCTGTGCGCCATGGCTGGGGCAGCGGCCGCCGTTATTATTGCCATCGTGGCGTTCGGCATGCCCGCACGGTTAGCGGTGATGAGCTTCCTGTACGGGGGCGCATTCGGATTTCTGAAAATAGTATGGATCGTGATTGCTGCGGTCTTTTTGTATGACATTTCCGTCGATACCGGGCAGTTCGAAATAATGAAGTTATCCATAGCGGCCATCACGCCGGATCGCCGCTTGCAGGTGCTGCTGGTGGCGTTTGCGTTTGGCGCTTTCCTGGAAGGAGCGGCGGGCTTCGGGGCTCCGGTGGCCATTGCTGGAGCCTTTATGATTGGGTTGGGATTCAGGCCATTTCAGGCCGCGGTTTTGAATCTTATCGCCAATACCGCGCCAGTGGCATGGGGAGCGATCGGAACTCCCGTACATGTCCTGGCGGCGGTGACTGCGCTTCCAGAATCGGACCTAAGCGCGATGGTCGGACGGATTCTTCCCTGGACGGCGATTATAGTGCCCTTTTGGCTGATTCGAACTTTTGTGAGCTGGTCAGAAACTTTCGAAGTATTTCCCGCGATCCTCGTGGTCGGCATATCGTTTGCGGGGGTGCAGTATTTCTGGTCCAATCATGTGGACAGCAATCTCGTGGATATTGCGGCGGGCATCGCGTCCATCATCGCGACACTTTTATTCCTCCGCGTATGGCAACCGAAACGGATCTGGCGTTTTGAGGATGAACGTGGGGAAGACGCCGCCAAGGTGAAACGCGGAGAAGTCGCCGTAGTTCACACTCCCGGGCAGCTTGCAAAAGCGTGGATGCCGTTTGCGCTGCTATCTCTATTTGTTTTGCTATGGGGGCTGCCAGTCATCAAGACAGCGATGGGCAAGGCCACTACTCCGGCGTTTAAGACTGGAGGATGGGCGGTTCCCTATTTGCACCAGGCCGTATTTCGGGCTCAACCGGTGGTGATGAAGCCAACGGCGGAAAACGCGAAGTTCGATCTTAATTGGCTGTCCGCGACTGGCACAGGGTGCTTCCT
>DATHMG010000063.1:0-45483 GCA_035487275.1 Candidatus Acidiferrum sp.
TTGAGTCCGTCACGTCCGTTCATTTTGAGGCCGGTTGCGACAGCGCTGCTAATGGCCGCCATACTACTGGTGGGCATCGTGAGCTACACGCAGTTGCCAGTTTCCGCATTGCCTGAAGTCGACTATCCCACTATTCAAGTACTCACCTTTTATCCTGGAGCGAGCCCGGATGTGGTGGCCACGACGGTGACCGCACCATTAGAGCGGCAGTTTGGTCAGCTCCAGGGCCTTAGCCAGATGACTTCCAGTAGCTCGGGCGGCTGCTCCGTCATCGTGTTGCAATTCACACTGAGTCTAAATATTGATGTCGCGGAGGAAGAAGTGCAGTCGGCCATCAATGCTTCGCAAAACTTTCTTCCCGCGAACCTTCCTTCGCCGCCGATTTACAGCAAGACAAATCCCGCGGACGCTCCGGTGCTGACCTTGGCGGCTACGTCGAGCACCATTCCGCTTTCGCAGGTGGAAGACCTGGTGGATACGCGGCTGGCTCCCAAGATTTCGCAATTGAGCGGCGTTGGGCTAGTCACCATCAGCGGTGGTCAGAAGCCTGCAGTACGTATCCAGGCTAATCCGGCGGCGCTCTCTTCCTATGGAATTAATTTGGAAGACTTGCGGACGGCGGTTACGCAATCGAGCGTCAATGCCGCAAAAGGGAATTTTGATGGTCCACGTCAGGACTATCAGATCGATGCCAACGATCAATTGGTCACCAGTAAGGATTACAGAAATGTAGTGGTCGCCTATCGCGATGGAGCGCCGGTGATGCTCACCGACGTTGCGAATATCGTGGATGGCGTGGAGAACAAGAATCAAGCCGCGTGGATGAACAAGACGCCGGCGGTCATCGTGAACGTGCAACGGCAGCCCGGTGGAAACACCATCAGCGTAGTGAAGCGGATAAAAGCGCTGCTGCCACAACTGGAAGCCAACCTTCCCAAAGGGATCGATATCACTACACTCACGGACCTGACTACACCGATTCAGGCGTCGGTGTCGGACGTGGAGTTTGAATTGATGCTGAC
This sequence comes from Candidatus Acidiferrum sp., assembly GCA_035487275.1. GTDB lineage: Bacteria > Acidobacteriota > Terriglobia > Acidiferrales > UBA7541 > Acidiferrum. The sequence goes on from DATHMG010000063.1 coordinate 1,023, forward strand.
GATCGCGCTGGTGGTCCTGGTGATCTTTCTGTTTTTGCGAAACTTGTATGCCACGATCATTCCCAGCGTGGCCGTGCCCCTGTCACTAGTAGGCACGTTTGCGGCGATGTACGCGCTGGGCTACAGCCTGGATAACTTGTCGCTGATGGCGCTGACCATCTCCACCGGATTCGTTGTTGATGACGCCATCGTCATGGTTGAAAACATTTCGCGCTATATCGAGGCGGGCGAGCCTCCCATGCAGGCGGCGTTAAAAGGGGCGGAACAGATTGGCTTCACGATTTTGTCTCTGACGGTTTCGCTGATCGCAGTGTTGATTCCGCTGCTTTTCATGGGAGATGTTGTGGGCCGGCTGTTCCGGGAATTCGCGGTAACTCTCGCAGTCACCATCGTGGTATCGGCAGTGGTTTCTTTGACACTCACGCCGATGATGGCGTCGCGCATCTTGAAGCACAATCCCACGGAAAAGCAGGGATGGTTTTATCAGAAGTCGGAGCACATGTTCGAGAGGATGATCGCCTTTTACGGGCGCACCTTAAAATTCGTCCTGGGGCACCAAACGATTACGCTGCTGGTGGCCCTGGGAACGCTGTTACTCACCATCTTCCTGTATGTCGTCATTCCCAAAGGATTTTTTCCAGTGCAGGATACAGGAATTATTCAGGGAATTTCGCAGGCACCGCCGACGATTGGGCCCCAAGCCATGGCGGAAAAGCAGCAGGAACTCACCGATGTTATTCTTGCCGATCCCGCAGTCGAGAGCCTGTCGTCGTTCATCGGCGCTGATGGCACCAACATCACCACGAACAGCGGAAGGTTATCCATTAATCTGAAGCCGCTTAGCCAGCGGGACCTGAACGCCTCCGATGTTATCCGCAGGCTGCAGACCAAGCTCGCTACTGTGCAAGGCATTCAGCTGTTCATGCAGCCGGTGCAAAACATAACCGTCGATGATCGCGTCAGCCGCACTCAATATCAATACACGCTAGAGGATCCCGACCCGAACGAACTGAATGACTGGACCAATCTTTTCGTAACCAAGCTAAAGAATTTGAAGGAGTTGGAAGACGTGGCTACCGACCAGCAACCCGGTGGGCTTGCCGTACAGCTGGTAATCGATCGAATCACAGCATCGCGTCTCGGAATAGCACCGACGACCATCGACAACACGCTGTACGATGCATTCGGACAGCGGCAGATTAATACGATGTACACGCAGTTGAACCAGTATCACGTGATTCTGGAATCTGAGCCGCGGTTTCAACTTGATCCGGACAAATTAAACAAATTGTATATACAGGCGAATGCTGCTGCAGGCACTACGGGAGCGGCGGCGAGTTCGAGTGGAAACGGTTCCACGTCGGCCGGTTCGAACGCGCTGACTACCAGTCCTCTCTACAATCCGACGCCGAACACCTTGACTCCTCCGGTGAATGCGCTCACCGCCGGTACATCGAATACCGCAAACAAAGTCAGTAATCAGGCGGCAGTCACGAGCTCTGCAAAAAGTAACGCCGTGCCACTCAGCGCATTTTCGCATTTTGAAATGAAGACCCAGCCCCTCTCAATCAACCACCAGGGCCAGTTTCCAGCCATAACGGTTTCTTTTAATCTTGCGCCCAACGCTGCACTCGGCGGAGCCATTACGGCCATCGGCAAAGTTCAACAAGATATGCACATGCCGGCCAGTTTGCAGGCTGATTTTCAGGGCACGGCAGCGTCTTTTCGTAATTCGCTTTCGAACATGCCTTTGCTGATTCTTGCCGCGCTCGTCACGGTGTACATCGTGCTCGGCGTGTTGTACGAAAGCTTCATTCATCCGGTAACAATTCTTTCCACGTTGCCTTCCGCCGGGGTGGGCGCTTTTCTGGCGTTAATTATTTTTCATCAAGACCTGAGCGTGGTGGCCATCATCGGGTTAGTGCTGCTGATCGGCATCGTCAAGAAAAACGGAATTATGATGGTGGACTTTGCGCTCGAAGCGGAACGCAACCACGGGAAAAGCCCCAAAGACGCCATTTACGAGGCCAGCCTGCTTCGTTTCCGGCCCATCATGATGACCACCATGGCCGCCCTTCTGGGCGGTCTGCCGCTGGCGTTTGGCACGGGCATTGGTTCGGAATTACGTCGGCCACTGGGAATCGCCATGGTCGGCGGCTTGCTCGTGAGCCAAGTACTTACGCTGTACACCACGCCGGTGATTTACATCTTTTTCGATCGCATCGCTCAGCGCTTTTCGCGAAAATCGCCAGCCTGGGGACCGGGTACGCAACCGCAAACCGCGGAACACTCATGAACGTATCCGCTCCATTTATCTACCGGCCCGTAGCCACGACGCTACTGACCATCGCCATCGCCGTGGCAGGCGCTATCGCTTTCAAAGTGTTGCCTGTTTCTCCTTTGCCGCAGGTGGACTTTCCTACCATTTCAGTTAACTCCAGTTTGCCGGGAGCGAGCGCGGAGATTATGGCCTCTTCCGTGGCTACTCCTCTGGAACGGCAGTTCGGTCATATCTCCGGCGTTACGGAGATGACCTCCACAAGCAGTTTGGGAACAACTTCTGTAACCATTCAATTCGACCTGAGCCGCAACATTGATGGCGCTGCTCGGGACGTCGAGGCGGCCATCAATTCTGCGCGTACTTATTTGCCTGCAAACCTTCCTTCGAATCCCACGTATCGCAAAGTCAATCCCGCGGATGCGCCCATTATGATCGCTGGACTCACTTCCGATAAGTATGGTCCGGACAAACTGTACGACGAGGCGTCAACAGTCATTCAACAGAAACTTTCGCAAATCCAGGGCGTAGGTCAGGTGAACGTGGGTGGCGGGGCGTTGCCTTCCGTGCGCGTGGAAGTCGACCCCACGAAGTTGGCCGGCTATGGGCTGGCCATGACGGATCTGCAATCGGTGTTGCGTTTGCAAAATTCCGATCTCGCCAAAGGGCAAATTACCAATGGCGACACCAGCGCTGACATTCTCGCGAACGATCAGATATCACACGCGGAAGACTACAAGCCGATCATCGTCGGCTATAAGAATGGAGGGGCGGTCAGGCTATCTGATGTCGCAAAGGTAATCGATTCAGTACAAAACGTGCGCGCGGCGGGCTATTTAAATGGCAAACGCGTGGTAATGCTCATCATCTTCCGCCAGCCAGGCGCCAATATCATTGATACCGTTGACCGCATTCGCGCTGATCTGCCTTCGATAGAAGCTTCGATTCCACAGGGGATCGAGACCACCATTGTTCTTGATCGCACGACTACGATTCGCGCGTCGGTAAGCGATGTGGAGCGGACCCTGGGACTTTCCATCGTGCTGGTCATCGTGGTTGTTTTCATTTTTTTGCGGAATGGGCGGGCCACGCTGATTCCGGCGGTTGCCGTTCCGGTCTCGTTGGTCGGAACTTTTTCGGTGATGTATCTCTGCGGCTACAGTCTCGACAATCTCTCATTGATGGCCTTGACCATCTCCACTGGTTTCGTGGTGGACGACGCTATTGTGGTGATGGAGAACATCACCCGGCATTTGGAAGCCGACATGGAACCCTTCGCCGCGGCGCTCAAAGGAGCGCAGGAAATTGGATTTACTGTTTTTTCGATCAGTATTTCGCTGATCGCGGTTTTTATTCCACTCTTGCTGATGGGCGGAATTGTAGGGCGCCTATTTCGCGAATTTGCCATCACGCTGTCCACGGCCATTATCGTTTCCATGGTCATTTCGCTGAGCACCACACCGATGATGTGCGCCTACCTGCTACGCGACGAGCAGCACGAGAAACACGGCCGTGTGTACATGAGTATGGAGAGATTTTTTGAAGGCATGTTGTCGTGGTATCGCAGCAGCCTGCACTGGGTCCTGGAGAATTCATTCCTCACCCTGACCGTTCTTTTTCTGACGGTCGCTTTGAACGTCGCACTGGTTATGAAAATTCCTAAGGGGTTTTTTCCTCAGCAGGACACTGGGGCCGTGGGAGGGGCCGTGCAAGGGCCGCAAGATTCTTCGTTCCCGGCGATGAACGATGCTATTCAGAAGATTGAAGCGGTGATCAAGAAGGACCCTGCGGTTGATAATGTGATTGCCTTCACCGGCGGCGGCGGGGCCACTAATACCGGAAACATTTTTATTGCGCTTAAGCCGCTGAGCCAAAGGAAAATTAGCGCTTTGGAGGTTATTGGCCGACTTCGTCCGCAACTAAATCGTCTGCCGGTAGCTTCAGCCTTCCTGCAGCCGTCGCAGGATCTGCGCATCGGTGGACGAGGCAGCGCCGCGTTGTATCAATACACCATTCAGTCCGACACGGTTTCCGATCTGGCTACCTGGGGGCCAAGGGTTTTCGCGGAGATGAAAAAGCTTCCGGGTTTGCAGGATGTTAACTCCGACCAGCAAAACGGAGGGTTGGATATCCGCTTGAACTACGATCGCGTGACCGCTGCGAAGCTGGGGCAAACAGCGCAATCTCTGGATTCAGGCATTTACAGCGCATTTGGGCAATCCGAAGTTTCCATCATCTATACGCAATTGAACCAATATTATGTGGTCCTGGAAGTTGCTCCAGAGTTTTCGCAAACTCCGGATGGCCTCAAGAATATTTACTTTCACCAGGTGGCAAAGACTAATCCCACCGCAACCGGCGACGTGCCTCTTCTTACCATGGCCAAGGGCCTGGCCAATACGACGCCGCTGGCTCTGAATCACACCGGCCTGTTTCCCTCCGTAACGGTGTCTTTCAATCTTTCGCCAGGTGTTTCCTTGAGCGAAGCTACGCTGCGCATTGACCAGATGAAGCAGCGCATCGGCGCGCCTTCCACGCTTCGTGGTTTTTATGCCGGCACGCTGCAGGCCTATCAGCAGTCATTGAGCACGGAACCTATCCTGGTTTTGACCGCTCTGCTCGCGGTGTACATCGTGCTTGGCGTTTTATACGAAAGTCTGGTTCATCCGCTTACCATCATTTCCACTCTGCCTTCGGCCAGTGTGGGCGCCATGCTCGCGCTCATGCTGTTTAAGCAGGACCTCAATGTCATTTCTATCATTGGCATCGTGCTGCTCATTGGCATCGTCAAGAAAAATGCCATCATGATGATCGATTTCGCGCTGCAAGAAGAACGTGGCGGCAAGAGCACGGAAGACTCAATTTTCGAAGCTTGCATGCTGCGTTTCCGCCCCATTCTTATGACTACTATGGCCGCACTGTTCGGGGCTTTGCCGTTGGCGTTTGGGACGGGCACGGGTTCGGAGCTGCGACGTCCGCTGGGCATCACCATTGTGGGAGGCCTGATCGTAAGTCAACTGCTCACGCTATATACCACGCCGGTGGTGTATCTCACGCTCGATCGCTTGCGGCTTCGCATGTTAGGAAAACCGCGCGACACATTCAATCCGGCAAATGTCAGGCCTTCCGCGGCCGGTTAGTTGGAAAGTTATAGATATGCAAAATATTCCTCTGAAATTCTTACTGCTTCCTGCCATGACAGCGCTCTGTCTTGGCGGATGCATGGTCGGTCCGCGATATCACCGGCCAGACGCGACTCCTCAACCGCCGCCTCCGTCGTATAAGGAATCACCAACGCAGGTTCAAGATCCGGGCCCGTGGAAAGTGGCGGAACCGCAGGATGCAATGCTGCGCGGGAAATGGTGGGAAATTTTCAACGATCCCGAGCTGAATTCGCTTGAAGAGCAACTGAACATCAATAATCAGAACATCAAGCTGTTTTTCGAGAATTTCATGGCTGCTCGCGCGCTGGTTGCGCAGGCACGCTCGCAACTTTATCCCACCATAGGAACGACTCCTTCCGTTTCGCGGTCGCAAACTTCCGGTAATGTCGGAAACTCAGTAATCAACGGGACGGGAGGAACCGGGACAACTGGCACGGGCACAGTAACAACGGCCGGACGGCAAACATCAATCTTTGCGCTTCCCGCTGACGTTTCCTGGGCACCTGATCTGTGGGGCAGAATTCGCAGCCAGATTCACGCTGCTCAATACAATGCGCAATTGAGCGCCGCAGATCTGGAAAATGAACGCTTAACCGAGCAAGCCAGCCTGGCGACTTTTTTGTTCGAACTGCGAGGCCAGGACGCCTTGCGGAAGATTTTCGATGAAACGATTGAAGCGGATACGAAATCAGTCGAGTTGACCCGAGCGCGATTTGAGACCGGAATTGATAATGAAATTTCTCTGGTACAAGCAGAGAACGCCCTACAGAGCGCCGAGGCCGCGGGCGCAAATCTAGGAATAGCGCGCGCGCAATTCGAACACGCCATCGCTATTCTCATCGGCAAATCGGCGTCCACCTTTTCGCTTCCGGTTAAACCGCTAGACCATGCTCCGCCTGCGATTCCTATTGGAGTGCCGTCGCACCTTCTGGAACGCAGACCGGACATCGCGGCTTCGGAGCGCAGCATGGCCGCGGCCAACGCACAGATCGGAGTTGCGGTGGCAGCGTATTATCCGAATTTGACACTCAGCGCGAGCGGAGGCTTTGAGAGTTCCTCGCTCACAAATCTTCTTTCGTATTCGAGCCGCTTCTGGTCGGTAGGCCCGTCGCTATCGGAGACCATTTTTGATGCAGGACTGCGGCGTGCCACGGTGATGCAGTTTGAAGCCACTTACAACGCGGATGTGGCCGGCTACCGCCAAACGGTGCTCACCGCGTTTCAACAGGTTGAAGACTTTCTGGCCGCGGTGCGCATTTTGTCCCAGCAAATCGAGCTGCAGCAGGAAGCGGAGAAATCCGCGGAACGCTTTCTGGAGTTGGCGAATGCGCGCTACTATACCGGCGTCGATACCTATCTGAATGTCCTGGTAGCGCAAACCACGCTACTCTCCAACCAGCAAAACCTGGCTTCGCTTCGCACCCAGGCGATGACTGCTTCCGTACAATTGATTCAGGCCCTAGGCGGCGGATGGGATCGCTCGGAGCTCCCGAGCCCGTCGCAGGTCACCGGCAGGATCACCAAGTCAGAGATCGAAGCTCCAAATAAACAGTGATCGAAGCGGGGTGCGCGGAACGTACTTGACGACGCCACCGCAAATCAGACCCCTTCGCGTTCGTATCATATAATCGCTGCTGATCATGGATTGGCGGTCTGCCACTCGATGGTTATTCGACACGGAGGATGGCGCCGCCGACCGCCTGATTCCGCGATGGTTTTTTCTGCGGGCGTTAGGCTGCATTTATTTTTCCGCGTTTTTCTCCCTTGCCTTTCAAATCCGTGGGCTCATCGGGCCAAATGGAATTCTTCCGGTAAATGAATATCTGCAAGCGGTAATAGCTACGTTCGGACATAGACGGGGCATATGGTTTGCCCCTACCGTGCTGTGGTTTTCGAGCGGCCCGCATATCCTCATTTCTTTGTGCTGGATCGGGATGGTTGCTTCATTGCTGATGGTGCTGAATGGGTGGCCGCGAGGGATGCTGGCGATTTGTTTTGTGTGCTTCCTGTCTTTTGTGGCTGCGGCTCAGGATTTTTCAGGTTATCAATCGGACGGCATGTTGCTGGAGGCGGGCTTTATCTCACTTTTCTTTGCGCCGCCCGGAATGCGGCCTGGTTTTGGGCGTAGGTCGCCACCGATGCGCGCCAGCCTGTTCCTGCTGCAATGGGAATGGTTTCGCATCTACTTCGAGTCGGGCGTGGCGAAGATTATGAGTGGAGATCCACAGTGGCGGCACTTCACCGCGATGGACGAATATTATCAAAACGGCCCGCTGCCCACCTGGATCGGCTGGTACTTCCAGCATCTGCCGCACTGGTTCCATGCTTCGACGGCTTTCGCCACGCTCGCGCTCGAGTTGGTTTTGGTGTGGATGTTATTTTTGCCACGCCGCTGGCGCATCGTGTGTTTCTTAATTGTGACTCCCTGGGAACTCGGCGTTATTTTCACCGCGAATTACACTTTTTTGAATTACTTGGTGCTGGCGTTGGGAGTCCTGCTGCTGGATGATACATTTTTGCTGCGATTTTTACCGCCGGGATGGAAGCGATCTCTTTCACGGGAACCCGTGCCCGAGCAGGGCACAACGGAAACATCCGAAAGCTCCCGACATCAACTTAAGATCGCCAAGCTATCTCTGATCGGCGTCATGTTTGTCTGGATTTTCTATGCCACGGTGGCGGAATTAATCTGGATGGTGGCCCCAGTGCCTGTGCCGACTTGGCCGGTGGTGGCTCTTGAGCCGTTTCGCATCGCCAATCGATACGGGCTTTTTGCGGTCATGACGCGCGGCCGATACGAGATTGAATTCCAAGGTTCTGATGATGGGAAGAACTGGATTGCTTACCCGTTTCCCTATAAACCGCAGGATCCGGCTAAACCTCCGGGGATTTATGCTCCTTATCAGCCGCGGTTCGACTGGAATTTGTGGTTCGCGTCACTGGGCTCATGGCGAGAATATCCGATCGTGCCCAGAACGGAAGTTCGCTTACTTTCGAACGACGGTGACGTGCTCAATCTTTTTAAGGGAAATCCGTTCCCGCAGAAACCTCCGCGTCAGGTGCGCGCGGTGCTTTGGCAATATTGGTTTACCACAATAGCTGAGAAACGCGCGACAGGTTTGTGGTGGCGACGGCAGTTACTGGGACTTTACGCACCGACGATCGAACGCGACGCTGATGGCAATATCCGCAAGGTTGAAGTACCCAACGTGCAGCCGCGTCAGTGAAGCGGGCGATTCTTTCTCCGGATCAGACTAATTTGCCTTAATCGCGCTTCAGCCTTTTCAATGCCATTTTCGCCGAGTGATAACCACACATGCCATGCACTCCGCCGCCTGGGGGAGTGGATGAGGAACATATGTAAACGTCGTGCGCCGAAGTGGCGTAGTGCCGGCGCGTCGGCCGGAATAGAAAGTGGCGAAGATCCATCAGTCCGCCTCCGATGTCGCCGCCTACTAAATTCGCGTCCATACTTTCGAGGTCTGCGGGAGAAAAAACGCGCCGCGCCAGAATGCAATCGCGGAATCCCGGAGCGAAGCGCTCAATCTGATCCTCCACCTTTTGAAGCATGTCTACTCTCGAACCATTCGGCACGTGACAATAAGCCCATGCCGTGTGTTTACCCGCGGGAGCGCGAGAGCTATCAAAAAGACTTGGTTGAGCTAGCAAAACAAAGGGTCGATCTGGGTGCTGTCCGCTTCGCACGGCCTTTTCCGATTCAGCAATCTGCTCAAAGCTGCCGCCGAGGTGCACCGTCGCCGCACGGGAACACTCTACAGCTTTCCATGGGATAGGAGCATTCAGCGCATAGTCCACTTTGAAGACCGCGGCGCCGTAACGGTAATTCGCTAGCTGGCGTTTGTAGGTCTCAGATAATCTTTGCCCGGCAACCTTGAGCATTTGCCGTGGAGTCAGATCACAAATGGTCAGGTCATATTTTTCGACTGCTGCCAGATTCTGAACGGGTGACGAAACGCTGACCTTGCTGGAGAACGATGCGAAAACTCCGCATAGCGCGTTTGTGATGGATTGCGCGCCGCCGCGGGGAACCGGCCAACCAACGGCATGGGCCGGTACGGCCATCAGAATCCCGAAGGCTGCGCTCAAGGGTTCGTCCAGGCTCAGAAAAGAATGAGCGGCCAGTCCCGCGAACAGCGCGCGTGTTCGTTGGTCACGGAATCGACTAGCTATGGACTGCGCTGACTGCAGCGCGAGCATTCCAAATCGAGCCATCAGCAATGGATTTTCCGGGAAGAACGAAACCGGACCGAGTATCTGTGGAGCGAATTCTTTCCAATGGGTGACGAACGGCCGCATTAACCGCTCCCAGGTTTTTCCGTCGATGCCCAGAGAATGACTGGTTTGATCAAGGCTGCGTTCCAGCGTTACGGCGGTGCCGTCATCAAGAGGATGAGCCAAAGCAGTGGGCGAGTGGATCCACTCGAGGCCGTGGTCGCTCAGGGGCAATGAGGAAAAGAATGGCGAGCCTGCGCCGAGTGGGTAAACTGCTGATCCAAAGTCGTGCTTGAAACCAGGAAGAGTTAACTCCATCGTGCGCGCAGCGCCGCCCGGCTGCGGCTGCGCTTCCAGCACATCCACGTGGAAACCGGCCTGAGCCAGAACAATGGCGGCTGCTAATCCGTTAGGACCGGCGCCGATCACGCACGCCTTAGGACTCATCGCGCATCTCGATCAGTATCCACACCGTAACGATGGAAGAGGGCTGTCGTTCCGTAACTCGGATGGATACATGCGTCCTAATTGACGCGACAAGGATGATACGACGAATTCGCATACACAAAAAAAGAGCGGCCGGATTCTCCGATCCCAGCCGCTCTTCGATCCTCGACAAAGAATCGAGGCGCTAGACGATTTATTTAGCGTTCGGCTTAAAAGCTAAAGCGAACCTGCGCCTCAATGACGCGGCCCCCGAGGGCACCGTTATTGGTGCCTGATGCGAAGGAGCCGTTTGCACCGGTTACCGTCTCCTTGGTAACCGTGCCGCCTGGACCAGGCGTCAGTTGGATGGTGCCTATGTTCTGCGGGCCGAGTGGGATGAAGTTAAGCTGATTGAACAGATTGTAAAAGTTAACGCGCAAATCGAGTTTAGCGTTTTCGCCCAAAACGGGCAGGTGGGGGAATCCGAAAGCCTTCCCGAAGGTGGCGTCAATGGAGGAGTATCGTGGCCCGCGGAAAGAATTTCGAGCCACACCTGGCGTTGGCGGAGGACCGTCCACCGTGACGAAAGTTGGAGGCGCAAAATAGGAAAGAGACCTGTTCGGGAAGTTGGTTGTAGTCGGTTCAAATCCCGAGTTGCTGAAATCCTTACCCGCACCTCCGAGGTAAGCGCCCGGTCGCACGGTGCAGAAATTACTATTCGCGTAGACCAGGCTACAAGCATTTGGTGCCCCTTGCACCTGAACGCCATAGTAGGGGGTCCATGGAAAGCCGGTGTGGGCGTTGATGATGCCAGTAATCATCCAGCCCCCGAAGACTTTTTCAAGCCAAGTGTTGTCCCCCTTGAAAATGCGCGGAGTCCAGATTCCATATAACTTGAAATTGTGCCTCACGTCGTAGTCAGCAGGAGCGAAGTCAGCCTGGCGGTCAAATGGATCCGCACCCGGGTCGAAATCTCCGTGGAAATCCCCGGAGTAGTTATCTTGCGCTTTTGCAAACACGTATTGCGCATCGATTTGGAAGGTGTGAGAAAACTTGTGCTGAACCTCCGTCAGCAAGGCATTGTAAGAACCGTTGGCATCATTGGTGAAACGCTGGAAATTTTGAATTTGAGGGTTCAGGTTTGCAAAATAAAGAAGATTCAGGTTTTGGTTACGGGTGTAATGGCGACTTAAGCTGCCCTGGTAACCAACCGAGACCACCCAATCGTGACCCATGTCATATTGAGTTCCCAGAGAATAACGGTAGGTGACCGGAGTAGGCACATTGGTGTCAAAGCCCACCAGGCTGACAGGCGCACCGCTGGCAGGGAGGTTAGTGGCCGGATTGATGGCTACGATGGTATTCGGATTGTTCGGGAAGCCATTGAAGTTGTGCGGATCGCTCGACGGGGCGTAGATAATGTTCGAGCCAAACAGATTGTCGCCTGCGACCTGAGGCGGGTTAGTGCCCACGTTCACCAGGATGGCCTGTTCTTCGCGGCTGTAACCGATACCGAATCCGCCGCGGATCACCAAGTGATTATTGAAATCCTGCGGCAACAAGGGAAGCGATCGGGGGCTCCAGGCAAAGCCAATCTGAGGTCCAACATTGTGGTAGCTAGCATTGTAGAGATCGCCGCCTATGCGTACCGCTGCGCTCGTAAGCGTGTTAGTTCCTGAACCGGGGACAGCGACGTCAATATTGTTGTGTTTTTCGTGGAGCGGACCGAAGTATTCCCAACGCAAACCGAGATTAACGGTGAAATTAGGCTTGACCTTCCAGTCATCTTGGAAGAAGACGGCATAACTGTTGGCGCGGTAGTAATGCCTTGTTTGGGTCAGCGCGCCAGTGAGGGGGTCAAAGTTGGCGTTTTCCTGTATGGGTGCATCATTGGCCAAATCCCAAAAATTTTTGAAGAAATATTGAGGAAGCGCCCCTCCTGCGTTGACCTGGGTATTCTGATCGCGATAAATGTCGAATCCAAACTTCAGAGTCTGGTTACCCAGTACCTTGGTGGCGGTGTCGCGAATGTTGTAGTCGGTCTTGTAGAGAACGCCTGGACCATTGGCGCCAAAGCTAAAAGTGAATCCATTTATGTTACCCAGGGGGTTGTTGAGAACATCTTGGGGCAAGCCGAATGGTTCCTGAGGGTTGCTCTGAAGCTCATTGAAATACCAGCGAGACACGTTAAAACGAGCTTCGTTGATGAGCGTGGGGGCGAAGGTGTGCTGCCAAAGCAGAGCGCCGCTTTCGTTAGTACGATCCGAGTGCCAAAGGTTCGCCGCGCGTACATTCCCATTGTAAAACGTCTTATTGTTGGGCACATAGTACATGCTGAAAGTGATGAGATCACTGTGCGTTGCCTGGAAATCGACGCGGCCATTATATTGTGTCGCAGTAATCTGGGTGGGATTGGTGGTCTGCACGAAGGCGATATCTGGTACGCCATCCAATCCTCCTCCAACACCAAATGGGGTACCAGCTTGACCAAAAGTTGGGTCGTGAGTCCCGAGACCGGTGGTAATCGGCGATCCGATATCTAAGCCCTGAGAACCGTTGGCACCGACGGGATTGCAATCCACACCAGTCCTGAAACCGGCCTGCTCGCAAGTCCTCGAAATAATGGAGCTAAAGACAGTGCCTTCCCCGGCGAAGGTCAACAGCTTGTTGGCGATGCTGCCGGCAGGAGCCTGCTTCAAATATTGGGCTGTTTCAGCCCAAGTGTTGGCCGTGTTTACAGAATTATTTCTGAGCGTCTCGTAAGAGAAGAATGCGAACAGATGGTGCTTGATAATGGGTCCACCTACGCTGCCGCCATATTGATTAAACCGGAGGGGCACACGCTGATCAGCCTTTGGTCCCAGCCCGAAGTTGCGTTGATAGGCGTTTAGACCCGGACGATCGATTTTGAGGAAAAGGCTTCCGTGATACTGATCGGTGCCATTCTGTGACACCACTTCAACTTGTGCTCCGCTGGTACGCCCGAATTGAGCGTCATAGGAGTTGGCAGTGATACGCACTTCCTTGATGGATTCTTCATTGGGGGTGATAACCGCAGCTCCACCCCAATCCAGGCTGTTGACGGACACGCCGTCGACTTGAAAGCTATTGGCCGTGTTGCGCTGACCATTGGCGTTTACCTGCACCTGATTTTCGGTTTGGAAGATGCCGGCGGTACCTGTGGGACCCCCTGGTCCCTGACTCCCTGGAGTATTCTGGGAGTCGCCACCAGCATTGTGCTCGGCGTCTCCAAAAACACCTGGCGCCAAACGCAAGAGCTGAAATGGATCGCGGCCTAACGACGGTAAATTCTGAATTTCATTGCTGTTAAGCGTTCCGCTGATGTTGCCGGTCTCCGTATCGATTGCGGGGGCAGAATCGCCTGAGACGGTGACGGTCTGACTTACGTCACCCAATTCGAGACTGATATTCATGCTCTGAGTCTGTTCGCCTTCGAGGGTAACGTTTTCTAGCGTCTTTTTCTTGAAACCCGTCAATTCCACGTCTAGCCGGTAGCGGCCTGGGGGGAGGCCCAAGAAGTTATACACTCCCGCGGAATTGGTCGTGATCTGGGATTCTTTGCTTGTTTCTTGGTTTGTTAAGGTTACCGTCGCACCTTCTATTGTGTTCCCTTGGGAATCCAGGACGGTCCCTTGGATACCAGCGCGATACTGGGCGTGGGCCCCGGTCACTATTACGGTTAAGCAGGCGAGAAGAAAAGCAATGCGAAAAACAAACTTGCCGAAGGGCATGTGGTACTCCTATTGAGAATTAGCAGCGCCCTCGACAAGCTAAACTGCCTAACTTCTGATATTTAGAAATATAGGCATCGGTTTTTTTGACGTCAATAGATGATAATACTGATACTGCTATGCCTTAGGATCGTCCCGGCGATCTCCGACCGGCTTATTCGGCCCAAGGCCTACCTCTCTAGCCACGGGCAAATGCAACGGGCGATCCTAGCATGAGGGCACTAGAGCGGTTTCATAAAATGGGGCAGATTTTGTGGTCGAGCAGACACATAGTTTTTAGCTTACGGCCGTTGATTTTGGCCGGATCGTTGGGGATCCTGCTTTGTGCGCCCCCAGCCTCGCGTGGCGATACGCAGTATTATGAGCACTCTTTCTTCGACAATAGCCTAACGCCGGACGCTTATTTCTTCAGCTCTGGTAAACCGTCAGCGCCCAGCACGCTCGAACTGGTTCACGGCCATCTACCGGTCAACACGAACGTGTTCATTACCCCGCCGAACGCGCTTGAATTGTCTTGGCAATCGGCGGTTAACGGCGGATGGGACGCGGAGATTCGAGTGGTCAATTTTCGTAACCGCCGGATTCAGTTCCAAGGCGACACGCTGTATTTCTGGTGTTACTCGGAGCAAGGGATTGCCGCGGCCGATTTACCTCTGGTGCGGTTAGAAGATGTGGGCAGAAACTTCTCGGGCCCGTTGCCATTAAGAGAGTTCGAGGGAGACTTGCCGGTGGCGCGCTGGGTGCAGGTCAAGATTCCACTATCGCGATTTGTAACAGCTTCGATCCACGATTTTTCTGCGCAAAACTTGAGGATCATGGTTTTTTCGCAAAATGCCGCCGATGGCGGAAAACATACCCTGCTCATCGACGAAATACGCATTGATTCCGCGGACGTAGCTAGCACATCTATGCCGCCAGCCGCGGCGCCTGAGAATGCGGCCAAACAACCAGAACCCAGTTCGACTCTTCCTGCGCCTCGAAATCTCACCGCAAAAAGCTACGAGCGCCACATTGATCTCCATTGGCAGACGTGGCATCCCGCTTCCGGAGGTGCGGCCCGTGATACGCAAACGAGCTCTTCTGCTGGTGCGGATTTACCGTCCGAGGGCGGGTTTGAACGCTACATCATCTATCGTTCCGAAGATGGCAAAACTTTTAACCCAATTGGTATGCAAGTACGTGGAATCACGCGTTACACGGATTTTGTTGCACTGGCAGGGAAGAAATTTTATTACCGCGTGACGGCCTCGGATGTCCAGTACCGCGAGTCACCCGCTTCGGTGGTAGCCAGCGCCGCGACGCGCACAGCGGACCACCCCTTTACGGACGATGAATTGTTGAACATGCTGCAGGAGGAAGCGTTTCTCTATTATTGGGAAAGCGCGCATCCAGATTCCGGCACTTCGCTCGAAAATATTCCCGGTGATGATCGCATCGTAGCTACCGGCGCCAGCGGATTTGGAATCATGGCGTTGATCGTGGGCGTGGAGCGCGGGTTTATTTCGCGCGAGCAAGGCCTGGAGCGATTGCTGAAGATTGTCACCTTTCTGGAGAAGGCGCCGCGCTATCACGGCGCGTGGTCCCATTTTATGGACGGGCACACGGCCAAAACATTGCCGGTTTTTGACATGATCGATGACGGCGGAGACCTGGTGGAGACCGCCTTCCTGATGGAAGGATTGCTAACTGCGAGGCAGTATTTTGCTGATCATCAAGGGCACGAAACGAATGGCCATACGAGTGAGAACTATTCGAAGGGAGCGGAGCTTTTTTCGCGCATCACGAAGTTGTGGGAGGAAGTCGAGTGGGATTGGTATAAAAAAGGCCCTCAGGGGGACGCGCTGTTCTGGCATTGGTCGCCGGACTTTGCGTGGCACATCAGCAACCGGCTGACGGGTTTTAATGAGGCGATGATTGTGTACTTGTTGGCGATGGCTTCGCCTACACACGCCGTTTCTCCTGAGTTGTATTACACCGGTTGGGCGAACCAAAAGCATGCGTTGATCGGTGCTTATATCGACGATCCGCGTCCGGGACCTCGCTACACCAGTGGGAAGACTTATTTTGGAATCAAGCTGGACGTGGGATGGGGAACCGCCGGGCCGCTTTTTTTTACGCACTATTCTTCTTTGGGGTTTGATCCCCACGCCGCCACGGATCGCTTCACGAATTATTTTAAGAATAACCAGAATATAGCCAGGATCAATCGGGCGTACTGCATCGCCAACCCAAAACATTTCGAGGGATACTCGGCGGAGTCATGGGGGCTGACGGCCAGCGATGGCCCGGATGGCTATAATCCCAGTGCACCGGATAAAGAAAACGATCATGGGATCATCACGCCGACCGGGGCATTGTCTTCGTTTCCGTACACTCCGGAGGCCTCGATGGCCGCTTTGAAGCATTTTTATCGGGATGAGGGCAGCTGGCTCTGGGGCATTTACGGACCGCGAGACGCGTTTGATGCGCACGTGCATTGGGTGTCGCCGATTTACATGGGACTGAACCAGGCTCCAATTGCCGTGATGATAGAGAACTACCGGACCGGACTGATTTGGAAGTGGTTCATGTCTAATCCGGAGATTGCACCGATGCTTGCCAAGGCGGGGCTGCAAATGCACAATCCGAAAACCAGACCACACGGCGGCGCGCAATGACTGCGTGGATTGCGCAAGGCTTTAACTTCTCTTGTGCTGTCGTTTGCGTGAATAGTTCTCTCCATTCGCTCACCGCACCTATGGTATGAATGTTCCTATGGAGGCTTGTTGAGCGAAATTCCCTCAGTAACTGTAGCAGGTTCGGCACTTCAGGAACTACTTCCTCCCCTTAGCGAGCAAGAAGCGGTCACGGAATCGGCGCGCTGCTTGATGTGCTTTGATGCGCCGTGTACGCACGCATGTCCTACGCACATCGACATTCCCAGATTCATTAAGAAAATTTCCACGGGTAATTTACTGGGGTCCGCACGGACCATTCTGGAGTCGAATTTGCTTGGGGCTACCTGCGCGCGCGTGTGCCCGGTTCAAGAATTGTGCGAAGGCGCTTGCGTGCTCGGCGCGGAGCACAAACCCATCGCCATCGGCCGGCTACAGCGGCACGCGATGGACTATGTGTATGGACGAAAGATCGACGTCTTCCACGCTGCAAAATCAATTGACAAGAAAGTAGCTGTGGTTGGCGCCGGCCCTGCGGGCTTGGCTTGCGCCGGTGAACTCGCCAAGCTGGGCGTTTCGGTAACGCTGTATGAAAAGCGTGAGTTGCCCGGTGGTCTCTCTACTTACGGCATCATCGTGCTCCGCGAGCCGGTAGAAGTTGCGCTGGCCGAAGTCGCCATGATCGAACGCCTCGGTGCCAAGCTTGAAGTTGGCAAGGAAGTGGGCGTCGATCCCGCTGTCGCCGACTTGCAGAATGGTTTTGATGCCGTGTTCATCGGTATCGGTCTCGGCAATTCCCCGCAACTCGGAATTCCGGGAGAGGAGTACATACTCGATGGACTCGAGTACATCGAAGACAGCAAACTCCAGCCCGCGCAGCTGCACGTCGGCCGCGACGTAATTGTCATCGGCGCCGGGAACACTGCTATTGATTGCGCCACGGTTGCGCGCCGCCTTGGCGCCGAACGCGTCACCATGCTCTATCGGCGCACCCAAAAGGAAATGACCGCATACCCGCATGAATATGCTTTCGTAAAGCTCGAAGGAGTCACCGTTTCATTTCTATCCAAACCCGTCAAAGTTCATCACGAAAATGGCGTTGTTAAAGGCCTCGAGTGTGTTCGCATCGCTCTAGGCGAGGCGGATGCGTCCGGACGTGCTGCTCCCAAAGAAATTCCCGGCTTTAATATGGTCTTGCCCGCTGACCAGATCGTTAAAGCTATCGGCCAGGACAAACTGTCGCTGGCTTCGCGTCTCGATCTGAAAACCGATAGAGGTTTTATCCGCGTCGATGCCAATCTTGAAACTAGTTCTCCGGGGATTTTTGCCGGAGGCGATTGCATTCGCGCACGCGGGTCGGCTTCCACGGTCATGGCGGTGCAGGATGGTAAGCTCGCCGCTCGTGCGATCTACCAAAGGCTGGTAAATCATGGCTGATCTAAGAACGAACTTTGCAGGGATTCGCTCGCCTAATCCGTTCTGGTTGGCCTCCGCGCCTCCGACCAATTCTGGCGCGCAAATTCACCGCGCGTTCGAAGCGGGCTGGGGTGGCGCAGTCTGGAAAACTATTGGCGCGCCTGTGCTGAACGTGTCCAATCGATATGGCTCCTGGCGCTACGGTAATGAAAAAATGCTGGCCATAAACAACGTCGAACTCATTTCCGATCGGCCCATGGAGGTGAATCTTCGGGAAATTGCGGAGATAAAACGGGCCTGGCCCGATCGTGCTGTGATTGTTTCCGCAATGGTGGAATCCAAGCCGGAGGCTTGGCACGACGTTATTCGCCGTATTCAGGACACTGGAGCTGACGGTATTGAGCTGAACTATGGCTGCCCGCACGGTATGAGCGAGCGCGGCATGGGCAGCGCCGTCGGGCAGGTCCCGGAATATTGCCAAGAGATCACTAGCTGGGTCATGGAAGTCGCGAAAATTCCAGTGATCGTCAAGTTGACTCCAAACATTTCTGATATCGTCATGCCCGCGCGCGCAGCGGTCGCAGCCGGGGCCAACGCGATTTCTTTAATAAATACCGTCAATTCGATCATGGGCGTAGATTTGGATACGTTAGACATCACGCCAAGTATTGCTGGAAGAGGAGGCCACGGCGGCTACGCCGGCCCAGCAGTTAAACCTATCGCGCTGAATATGCTTGCCGCGTTAGGACGCGATTCCGTCGTCCACAACTCCGGCCTGCCGATTTCCGGTATGGGCGGCATCTCCACATGGCGCGATGCCGCGGAATTCCTACTTCTGGGCGCAAGCAGCCTGCAAGTCTGCACTGCCGTCATGCACTACGGCTTCCGCATCATCGAGGATCTGTGCGATGGATTGTCCAACTGGATGGACGCCAAAAAGCTCGGTACGATTTCCGAGGTTGTGGGCCGCAGCCTGAGGCAGGTGTCCGACTTCAAGGATTTCGATCTTTCTTTCAAAGTTGTCGCGCGTATCGATCAGCAAAAGTGCATTCGCTGCGACTTATGCTATGTGGCCTGCAATGACGCAGCTCACCAGTGTATAGACCTGATCGATAGAAACGGTCAGCTGACTGCACCGGCAGCTTACAATCCGTCGTCTAACGGCAGAGTCGAAGCGGTGTCGACGCGTCCCAGCGTAGTGGTTCGTGAGGATGATTGCGTGGGCTGCCGACTCTGTTTCAATATTTGCCCGGTGGAAAATTGCATTCAGATGGTGGAAGTGCCGCCTGATCGTCCCTCCGTCACTTGGGATGAGCTGACCGCGAAGCAACCTGAAATAGCGGAAGATTGGGATCAAATGGAGCGCTACCGCCAAAAAATGGGCATCCGCATCCACTAAAATTCCCGAAGGAGTATGCGATGGGCCTGCTGGTCCGAAATGGGGAGATGGTGACCGTCGGCTCCCGGAAACGAGCCGATATCTACGCCGAAAACGAAACGGTCACACGAATCGGCAAAAATCTTGAAACGCCGCCCGGCACCGCGATCATCGACGCAACGGGAAAACTGGTGTTCCCAGGATTTATTGATCCGCACGTGCATATCTACCTTCCCTTTATGGCCACTTTTGCGAAAGACACGCATGAAACTGCCAGCATAGCGGCGCTGATCGGCGGAACGACTACCTATATTGAAATGTGTTGCCCGAACCGCACTGACGACGCATTGGCCGGCTATGAACTCTGGAAATCCAAGGCTAACGGGAAAAGCGCCTGCGATTACGCGTTTCACATGTCGGTTACGAAATTTTGCGCAGAAACGGAATCGCAGCTCCGGGAAATTGTGGCTGACGGCACCTCTTCGTTCAAAATTTTTCTAGCATATAAAAATTTCTTTGGCGTCGATGACGGCGAAATGTATCAAACACTGACGCTCGCGAAAAAGCTCGGCGTGATTGTTACTGCGCATTGCGAAAACGCCGAACTGGTCTCGCGGCTTCAGGTGCAACTTGTCGCCGAAGGCAAGACCGGGCCGGAGTGGCACGAGCCCAGCCGTCCCGAGTCCGTTGAAGCCGAAGGCACTGGCCGGTTTGCAACTTTTCTTGAAAATACCGGTGCCACCGGCTACGTGGTTCATCTGTCCTGTGAAAGAGCGCTCAACGCCGCTCTGGCTGCAAAGGAACGTGGCGTGCGCCTTAGCGTCGAAGCAGTTCTTCCGCATCTACTGCTGGACAAATCGTTTGCCGAACGCCCCGGCGTCGAAGGCATGAAGCATGTGATGTCACCGCCGCTGCGTGCTAAACAGAATCAGGATGTTCTTTGGAACGCTCTCTCACGCGGCGTTGTGGATACCGTAGGCACGGACCATTGTCCATTCGACGTCGAGCAGAAACTCCTGGGTAAGGACGCCTTCACGAATATTCCCAACGGCATTCCAGGCATCGAAGACCGCGTCAATCTCCTTTATTCTTTCGGGGTCCAGAAAGGCCGCATCGATTTGGATCGTTTCGTGAATATTGCCAGCACGCACGCGGCAAAACTTTTCGGGCTATTTCCCCGCAAAGGTACAATCGAGGTTGGCAGCGACGCCGACCTGGTGGTGTTCGACACCAACTATCGCGGAATCGTCAGCGCCAAAACGCAACACGTCAATAACGACTACAACGGGTTCGAAGGAATGCCTATCGAAGGGCGGCCTTCGGTGGTTACCGTGCGCGGCAAAGTGCAGGTGCGAGATGGTGAATTCGTGGGCGAACGCGGCCGGGGGCGTTTGCTGAAACGCGAGCCTGCATATTTCTGAGCGAGCACACCATGCCTCTTGATCCCAAGCGTACCGTCGCCGAACTGAAAGAACTACGCTCGCTGACCGGCGACGTTAACGGGGCGCAACGAGTAGCGTGGACTGACACGTGGTTGCGCGCCCGCGAATGGTTTGCGAAAAAACTTGCTGAGCTTCCGGTTGAACATCATTACGACGCCGCAGGAAATAACTGGGCGACCTTAGCGGGCGAATCGAAAAAATCCCTACTGCTCGGGGGGCACCTCGATTCTGTGCCGAATGGCGGGTGGCTCGACGGCGCCCTCAATGTTCTTGCCGCGCTCGAAGTGCTTCGCCGTTTCGCCTCAGAATTCAACGGGCGGCCACCAGTGACCGTACGCTTAGTGGACTGGGCCGACGAAGAAGGCGCGCGCTTCGGGCGCAGCCTGTTGGGATCTTCAGCCTTCGCGGGCACTCATTCCATTTCGGCGGATCGCGTTCGCACTGACCGCGACGGGATAAAAATGGAAGATGCACTGCGACGTTGCGGCGTTGAAATGGATCGCTTCGCCGACGCCGGAAAAGAACGCCAGAATGCCGCCGCGTATCTCGAGCTGCATATAGAACAGGGGCCAGTTCTTGAACAACTGGGCCTTCCACTGGCCGTGGTGCTAGGCACCAAGGGCGTGGAACGCCACGGCATAATCTTTCACGGACAAGAGGCTCACTCTGGCTCGACGCCGATGAATGCGCGCCACGACGCGCTCGCCGCCGCCGCTAAACTCGCGCTCGAAATTCGCAATATCGCGCGCAAGCATGCGGACGCGGTTTGCACCATGGGGAGTCTCAAAACTTTTCCTGGGATCGTGACCGCAGTGGTGGGCCGCTGCGAAGCTACGCTGGATCAACGCGATCTCGATACACAGATCTTGGCACAAATGTTTCAAGAAGCCCAGGATGCCAGCCGCCGCTTCGCTGAAGAAGAGAAATGCACGGTGGAGTGGTCGCGCATCTGGAATATTGAGCCGGTACCGTTCCACCCCGCGCTGCTCGATCTTTGCGAGCAAGCGGTTCGCGAAGTCTCCGGCAAATCGCACCGCATGCCGTCCGGCCCGCTGCACGACGCCGCTGAGGTTTCGCGCGCGGGCATTTCGGCAGTGATGATGTTTGTGCAATCTCTTGGCGGGATCAGCCACAACAAAATTGAGGATACCCGCGAAGAACACCTGGAGATGTCGGTGGTGGCGCTCGACCGGCTGGCATCCAAAACCGCGGACTGGATTCTGCGAACCTAGCCAGCTACCAATAAAAAACTGAAGAGTATCAGAAAGTACAGTTTTATTGTGCTTTGTGGAAATTGAATTTACGCAATCTACGGAGAAGGTATGGGCGCACAGCGTGACTATGAGGCGATGCTCGAGGTGGCGCTAACAGAAGCGCGAGAAGGACTGCGGGAAGGCGGAATACCGATTGGAGCGGCGATTTTCGCCGCAGATGGCCGGGTGATCGGCAAGGGGCATAATCGGCGAGTGCAACAGAATGATCCTTCCATGCACGGCGAAACGGATGCGTTTCGGAATGCCGGCCGGCAAGCCAGCTACCGGAAGCTGATCATGGTTACCACACTGGCTCCGTGCTGGTTTTGCAGCGGGCTAGTTCGACAGTTTGGATTCGGGACTGTGGTGGTGGGCGAGAGTAAGACTTTTCAGGGCGGGATAGATTGGTTGCGGTCGCTCGGTGTGCAGATCATCGATCTGGAATCCAAGGAGTGCTTTTCCATGCTGCAGAAATATATTTCAGAGAATCCTGCGGTGTGGAACGAGGACATCGGCCAGGAATGAAAACAGCTGGTCGCCAGGCTGGCCAGCACCTACGCGAGCCACGTTCCATTTCCGGCCAGCGCGCAAACTAGCGGGATGCTTGCGACCGGTGTCGTTGTTGGGGCGATGGTGGAAATGGATTGCGCTAGCGTTTCCATCGGTGAAAGCACTTCACGGCGTAATCCATACGTGGAGCTTTGGGGATTTGTCGGAGGTGTTTGAGCAATTCGCCGTTTCACGTTTTGAGAACTGCAATTCGCAATGGTGGCGGCTACGATACGGCGCAAGTGATTTGGACGCAAGGGCGGTGGCCGTTCTGCATCGAAGAAACATGCCGAAATGTTGATTACATGGGTGCGGGAACTCTGCTACTCGGCAATGTGCTATTTTGATGAAATCTGATTGTCCAGTGAGGAATCGGAGCACTCCGTGAAGTTAGATAATAAAGCCCTGAAAAGTCTTCCAAAAGTTTTGCTGCATGAGCATCTCGATGGCGTGCTGCGCCCAAAAACTGTTATCGAGCTTGCGAAAGTGGTGAATTACTCGGAGCTGCCAGACGGAAATGCCGAAGAATTGGCGCAATGGTTTTTCCAAGGCGCCAATCAAGGAAGCCTCCCGAAATATCTGGAAGGTTTCGCGCACACCATCGCGGTCATGCAAACGGAAGAAGCGCTCGAACGAGTGGCCTATGAACAGGCGGAAGACTTAAGTCAGGATGGAGTTGTTTATTTCGAGACGCGCTTTGCGCCCGTATTTCATACGCGCAAAGGATTGAGTCATCAGCAAATTGTGTCCGCAGTGCTGAAGGGCTTGGAGCGCGGCCGAAAAGACTTCGGCATCGCGTCTGGATTGATCATCTGCGCCATGCGCAATATGGATGTCTCGCTCGAAATGGCGGAATTGGCGGTCGACTTCCGCGAGCGTGGCGTGGTTGGATTGGATCTGGCAGGCGAGGAAGGCGGATATCCTCCCAAGAAGCACGTGGATGCCTTCCACTATATCCAGCGCCAGAATTTTAACATCACCATTCACGCCGGCGAAGGTTTCGGAAAGGAATCCATCTGGCAGGCCATCCAATATTGCGGCGCCCACAGAATCGGACACGGAACGAGGCTGATCGATGACATCGCCGTGGCCGACGGAAAAGCAGTAAAGCTAGGGGACCTTGCGCAGTACGTTTTGGACAAACGAATTCCACTGGAGATCTGCCTCATCAGCAATGTACACACCGGGGCCGCGCGCACTCTGGCGGAACATCCGTTCAAGATTCTCTACCAGGAAAAATTTCGCGTCACCTTGAATACCGATAACCGGTTGATGAGCGACACCACCATGACTAAGGAATTCGAAGCGGCCGCCACAACCTTCGGCCTGACCCTGAATGATTTTGAAATCATCACTATCAATGCTATGAAAAGCGCTTTCCTGCCATATGATCAGCGGTGCCACTTCATTTATTCGGTGCTAAAACCGCGTTACGCGAAAATTCGCGCGTCACAAGGAGTTTGAGTGCTCCACGGCGAAACGCTTCGGAGTATCAGAGACTTGACTACCCGGGGCGCGTTTTTTTTGCGTGAGGGCAGAGCGTTGCTGCTAGCGATTAGCTTGTGAGACTAGCCAGAGTCTCCGCTAGAACCAGCGTCCCCCGTGCTATGGCTTCGGGAGAGGCATATTCATCAGGCCGATGACTGTAACCGTTGCGGCAAGGAATGAACAACATTCCGACCGGGGCAATACGCGACATAAATAGCGAGTCGTGGTAAGCGCGGCTTACCATGGTCAGAAAAGCTAGTCCATGTTTTCTGCACGATTCAGAGAGTGTTTCCGCAATCTTAGCGGCGCAATCGCCTGGCGCATCCGCATTCACCAATTCCTGACTAATGGCGACACCGCGTTTCGCCGCGATCGCGTGACACGACGCATCTACGGCCGAGATCAGGGAGTCCCGCCGGTGCAAATCCGTGTCACGAATGTCCACGCTGAGATGCACGCGGCTGGGAATGCTGTTGACCGCCCCGGGAAACACCTCGCAAATGCCCACGGTCGAAACCGTGTCCGCCGATCCGCTGGATTTGGCCTGGTGTTCAATCGCCAGGATCAATTCCGATGCGGCGCAAAGGGCATCGCGGCGATCGGTCATCAGGACTCCACCAGCGTGCCCGCCCGCTCCTTCAATAGAAATTCGAAAGCTGGATGGCGCGGCAATTTTGCTGACAATCCCGAGTGGAATTTGTTTGTGTTCCAACAGCGGCCCTTGTTCGATATGCAATTCAACAAACGCTTCGTAATGTCCCGCGGGTAACTTTACGGTTTCGAGTTCTCCCTGGAAACCTGCCGCGCGCCGAACCTGCTCGATGGACGCGCCGTCTTTGTCGGTCAAGTTTTTTGCTGCATCGGGCGACAGACTGCCCGAAAGCAAACGGCTACCGAGGCAACCAATCCCGAAGCGCGTTGGCTCTTCAGACGTGAAAAGTATTAGCTCAATCGAGCGTTTCGGCTTAAAACCGCTTTGCCGTAGCGCGCGGATAGCCTCCAGGCCTCCGAGTACGCCGACCACGCCGTCATACTTTCCAGCATTTGGAATTGCGTCGATGTGCGACCCGGTGGCCACCGCGGCAGCATGGGGATCTTGTCCATTCCAGCGCGCAAAAATATTTCCGATCGCGTCCTCACGGATCGCGAGGCCCGCTTCTTTACAGCGCGTCCGAAACCAAGCCCGCGCTCTCAGATCTGTCGAGGTAAAAACAATTCTCGTTACAGCAGGCGCTTCCGCATCGGAAATCAAGGCGAGTTCCTCGATCTCCGACATCAGTTGATTCTTATCGACCTCAAGATTCATGCGTCCCGCCAACGAGCGGGTGGCGGTTCCAGTCTTTGTAGATCAAATATTTCGCTGGCGTCTTTCCGATCGCTCCGAACCACTGTGGACACCAGGGCGCCATCCAGATGAAATCGCCCACGGCGACGGAGTGCCATGAGTCATCCAGCCGGTAAATTCCGCCGCCTTCCAGCATCAGAAGTCCGTGTTCCATGACATGCATTTCGACCATGCTGAGAGAAGCGCCTGGTTGATAAACCATGGTGTTCACCGCGAAATCGAACGCCATTTCATCCGGCAGCAAACACTTCACCTGCAAGCTGTGGTCGTCTCCCAAAGCGTGCGAAGAAATCTGACCTTCATTCGAAACCAGTAACTTAGGCGGAGTGACCATAGACAATACCTGGTACGGTTTTTCAATAACAGCAGCGCGACTGGAGCGCGCAGCGATAAGTCGGTGCTGTGAACCCTCCGGAAGGTACGCGTAGGCGTTCGCTCCCATTGCACTTTTTCGGCCATCGACTTCAAGCTGGAGATTTCCTTCCAGAACATAAATAAAACGCTGCAAATCCGTGCCACCAAGTTCGCCCCCGGATTCGAATTCAGCGGTATACTGCGCGAATTTTGCTCCTGCCGCTGGGCTGACGTGAACAATTGCGGAGCACGCCTTCATACCGGGCAGCACGGTGCGCACGAATGTGTCGGGCGTCAAAATAAAAAAATTGTGTCGCTTGCAACTACGCGTTTGACCGAGATTATGCACGGCACATCCTTTTTTGAAATTCGCCAGAAGCGGCCAGTTGAGTTAATAAAAGCGATCCGCATTCAATGGCTTTTGCCACATCCTTAACGCTCACTGACTCGAAAGGGTGATGACTGATGCCTCCGGGAGTTCGCAGAAAGATCATCCCGGTGGGAATTTTGTCCGCCAGAATCATCGCGTCGTGGCCCGCACCACTAACCATGCGATGCGTGGTGCAACCTGTCTGCTGAGCAGCTTGCTCGATTTGATCCATCAAAAACGGGTCCATAAAAACCGCTGGCTGGTTCAACAATACTTTGCGTTCCACCGTTAAGCCGCGACGATGGGCGATTTCCTCGGCCTGTACCGCAAGAAATTCCGCGGCCCGGGTACGCACGTGGTCAGATTTGTGGCGGATATCGAGACTTAAGCGCACTTGACCGGCGACCACATTTGCGGCGTTAGGCGTAGCTGCAATGCGTCCGACCGTGGCGACCAGTCCTTGTTCCCTTTTGGCCACCCGCTCTACCTCAACGATCCATTCCGCCGCCGCTGACATCGCATCGTGGCGAAGATTCATGGGCGTCGTGCCAGCATGATTGGCGCGGCCGAGAAAAGAAAACTCGCCACGCATCTGCCCAGCAATGCCTTCCACAACACCGAGTGGGATTCCCAACGATTCAAGTACCGGCCCTTGTTCGATGTGAAATTCCACATACGCCACGTTATCGTTGTTCATTGCGGCCTTTGAAATTTCCGCGGGCTTGAGGCCAAATCTCTCAATAGCGGTTCGAACGGTGATGCCATTCTTGTCCGTGCGATTGAGTAACTCGTCATCAAGCTTGCCGACTAACGCGCGGCTGCCGATGAAGGGCGTGCCGAAGCGAATTCCTTCCTCCTCAGAAAACCCAATGAGCTCAATGGCGAACGGAAGTTTGCGGGGTTGCAGTGCTTCAAGCAACGAAACAGCCAGAACTACTCCGAGGACGCCGTCATATGCCCCGGCATCCGGCACGGTATCCAAATGCGAACCCAGGAGCAGTCGCGGCGCCGCAGTTTGCGCAGCGGGATAAACTCCTCGTAAATTTCCGGCGGCGTCGATACTCACCTCAGCTCCCGCCGCATCCATCCAGTCGCCCACTTCACGGTAACACTCGCGCATCGCATCAGAGAGAAATGTACGGCAGGTGTTGCCCGGCGTTTCGGTAACCGAGGCCAGCCGCTTGCATCGAGCTACTACTTTTTCCGCGCGGTCCGCAACGATGTCAGAGAGTGACATTAACCCTTAATCCTGACGACGAATGCGCGCCTCGATATAGCCATGCGGTTCGTCAACGGGAACAAATATTTCATTGGGATTGTCTTGTCCGAAGCGCGAAAGATCTACAAGCAGACAGTGCCGGTTCGGCATGTTCAATTCGATTTCGTCTACTTCGGGAATGTGCTCGAGAACCGCTTCGCCCACCGCGTACATGGTGTGCTGCACGGATTTGCTGGCATGCCCCGCAAATACCCCGAGCAAAATTTGCCGGATACTTTTTCGCAAAGTACGGAAGGAAACATCCATCGCAGAATATTTCCAGCGCGCGCGAAGCGCCGTGCCCAATAAACGATCCGTGGATTCCGGCAAAGTGGTTAGCGAATCTTTCAGGAAACCGGTAAATTCCGATCCCGCGGTTTTCATAATGACCAGGTTTTCGAGCCCTGCCCAAACCGACGATGCACCATCACGCACTCTCGATGTTTCTGAAGTCTGGAGTTCGGCGCTCGATTGCACAAATGTTGTGGGATGAGGCTTGCCTTCGATCACGGCGCGTTCCCAAGTTTTTTCAGAGATGGACACCTGGGTGGCGGAAAGTTGCGAATTGTGGTCCAGGAAAAATTCCGCTAATTCTTGACCAAATTCTTCCATGCACGTCTGCGAAGATTCACGCGCCAGGGAGTACACCGTGTTTTTCATAGTATCGGTGGGAAGGATGTTGCGGTTGTCGCCGTCCACGAAACAGGATTCGAAATCTCCGGTGAAGAGAACTTCCACCGTCCATTCACGAAAATCGTGACGGTCGCCACGCCGCTTCACCTGGACCAGGCGGACGCGTGACTTGCCATATTTATTCTCGGCTAAAGCGATCACGCCATCAACTCCCCCGGTATGTGGTGTATCCATACGGGCTTAACAGCAACGGAATATGAAACTCTGATTCACCTTCGAGAACCTGAAAGGCGACCTCTATAAGAGGATAGAGGGTCGCGATTTCCTGAGCCTGAAAATAACTGGCAATATCGAAATTCAAACGGTAAACACCGGCAGTAAGACTCTCGTTTGCCGGAAGTAATTGCGCGCACCTACCGTCCGCCGCCGTGCGTGCAGAAAAAAGCGCTATCCAATCGCCGGAGTGTTCGCGACGCTCCAGCCGGACAGAAACACCTTTCGCGGGTTTGCCCAGGAAAACATCAAGGACGTGCGTGGAGATTCGACTCATTCAGAGATCCACTTCTTCAAGCGCAGGCTGGTAATCTGGCGCTGTTGCTCAGCGGATTCCTGGAGTTCGGTCGGTTCGTCGTTCCACAGACGTCGTTGCAGAATATCCAGGATCGTGTGCGCAGACTTACCCGCGGCGCACACTATGAAAATGCGGTTGAAGCGCTGCTCGTAGATTCGATTACCTTCCTCAAGGGCGGCGAGCACGTTGTCCCCAGCCGCGCCAACTTTTTGCTGTTCTTCGCTGGACCATTGGGCCGATCGCGCGGGAGCAGTTGAAGGCGCGACCGGGTGTCCGATACGCGGGTGATGGGCGAAGGCCTCCATCCAATCAGCTTCCGTGAGACTTCTCCAAGTCTTGTCGGAGGCAGCCAGCAGACTCTCTTCATCCTCAATCGGTCTGAGAGCAGCCATTTGTCTGGACCAGGAGTTTGAACCGCAGCATGGCAGAATTTCAAGTGCCGCTTCTTCTGGTGGCAGAGAGTTCCAACGCGTCAGCACACCCGACTTTTTGTTTTCAGCTTCGCTAAAGCCATTCAGAAATTCAGCCACAAGATTCGCCGTCACGGCGCGCCGGTATCTGGCGGACGATCGAATATCGTCAATAGGCTGAATCTCGCGAGCTGCGGTTATCTTCGCGAGCTGAATAAGCGCTGGATCCATGCTCTGGCCGCGAAGAACTCTTTCCGTTTCCGTCAAACGAAACGGAATCGGCGCAACACTTCCCACAGCCATGCGGATATCTTCGATCACTCCCCCGGAGATCCGGCCGAGCGCTGCCAAACACACTTTCGAGATGGCCTGCGCATTGCGTGCGCCAATCTTACGTGTGTACGGGCGATAATCCGAAAACTGTCTTGGGAGGCATACGAACTGAATCACTTCATCCGAGGCGCACTTTGTTTTCCGGTAACCGCTGTGAAACGTTCCGTAAGGTATCCGGCGCTCGCCTCGAACGGAAACTAGAATTAATTCTGCTCCATACACCAGTAACGCCGGTAGAGAATCCGCAGCCGGAGAAGCGTTGACGATATTGCCTCCAAGGGTTCCGCGATTCTGATTCGCCACTCCACCGGTCCAGCGCGCGGCGCTGGTTAACAGGGGAAATTCGCGATTCACGCCGGCATTTTCTATCAAATCAGTATAGGTGCATCCGGCTCCAACGCGAATTTCGCCGGGGAGAATTTCAATGCGCCGAAGTTCCGGCAAATTCCAAATGCTGACTAACTTTCGCGCAGCAAGGTGGCCCGCGGCATACTGCACCATCAAATCGGTGCCACCCGCGATGGGCAGCCAGGTGCCTGGTTCCTGAGCGAGTAGCGAAAGCACGGACGGCAAATCGCGGGGAGCTACGAGTTCGTAGTCAGCGGGATGCGACCTCATTGCGCGCCTCTACGTGCAGCATTCGCGACAGCTTCAAAAATTTGCATGTAGCCAGTACAGCGGCAGAGATTGCCGGACAAACCCTCGCGGATGTCCGCTGTGCCGGGCTGCGGGATTTTGTTCAACAAGTGAACGGCGGCAAGTATCATTCCAGGAGTACAAATGCCGCACTGCGCGCCTCCACAATCGAGAAAAGCCTGTTGCAGCGCGTGCAAACGCTGGTCAAAAGCCAAACCTTCGATGGTAGTGATATGGGTGCCCGCGGCTTGCAATACGGGTATCAGGCAACTGTTGACCAAAACTCCATTTACCAACACGGAACACGAACCGCACTCGCCTTCGCCACAGCCTTCCTTAGTCCCCGTCAATCCAAGTTGTTGCCGCAACACGTCTAGCAGTCGTTCCATGGCAAAAACGCGAACGATAACTGCCTTTCCATTCACGACCAGAGGGATATCCGATCTAGTGGCCGTCTGCGAATGATCGCTCATTGCTTACTGTCCGCCAATTCGGGCCTCGTTTCATCCGAATTATTTGTCGGCAGGGCCTCGAAAATATCTTCCGGCAGCAACGGAATCGAATTAAGAGAAATGCCCAGTGCGTCGGTGATGGCGTTGACGATGGCGGGCGCGGGTCCATCCATTGGCAGCTCCCCGATTCCTTTTGCACCGAAGGCTCCGTGAACGTTACCCAGCTCCTCGAAAAAAACTCTAATCGGGGGAACATCGGTTGAAGTGGGCATAATGTAATTAGTCATCTGGCCGTTCTTCATGCGGCCTTTATCCCAAATGACTTTTTCGTAAAGCGCGAACCCGATTCCCTGGGCCACGCCCCCGATAATTTGACCCGCTGCGAGAACCGGATGGAGAACTCTGCCGACCTCCTGCAGACAAACGAAATCGTCCACCGTAACGCCGTAGGAGGTGAGATCCACCGTTACTTCAGCAACGTAAACGGCCCACGCAAACGCGGCATAGGCGGCGCCACGATAACTTTCTTCGTCCCAGGAAATATCGTCAGCTTGCTGATAACGTGCGAAAGAGCGGAATATTCCGTGCTGCGCGACATGCTGGCGGCAGGCAGCGCGAAACTCTTCAGGAGAATAAACTTCGCCTAGCAAACCGCTGGACCTTAGCGTTTGCAGGATTGCTACAGCGGCTGAATGAACCAATTTTCCTACCACCATAATCGTTCGCGATGCCACCGTGGGTCCGCTATTCGGAACTTTCTGGGTATCCGGCTGCGCGATTCCCACATCTTCGTAGCGCACTCCGAGTGTCTCCGCGGCGATCTGGCAGAGGACCGTTTTTGTGCCCTGGCCAAATTCGGTACTCGAAACCAATACCCGTACGGTGCCGTCGGGGCACGTCTCGACGCCAACGAGCGAATTTAAATAGCGTTCGCCGGAACCGGTAAAACCTGCTCCATGTAGAAACGCCGCGATGCCGATTCCTTTCTTTTTGTTCGCGTTTAAATTTCCCTTGGCGAAAGTTTCTTTCTTGGTGCGATAGTCGGACAATTCCAGCGCGCGATCGAGGAGCTTCCCCAGATCGATCTGTTCCTGTACGACTTGTTCCGTGGTGGTCGTTTGTCCGGGTTTGAGAAAATTCCGTCTTCGAACCTCGATGGGAGAAATCCCCAGGGTCTGCGCGATAAGATCCATGTGACGCTCCATCGCGAAGAGCGACTGCGGCGCGCCAAATCCGCGAAATGCGCCGTGCGGCGGCGCATTAGTGGCCACAGATTTGGCACGAATGCGAACGCTGGGCCAGTGATAAGGTCCTCCCGCGTGCAACGCGCCACGCGAAAGCACCACCGGGGTCAGAGTTTTGTATGCGCCCCCGTCAATTGTGAATTCAATTTCTCCGCCAAGAATTTTGCCTTCTTTGCTAACGGCGGTTCGGTGACGCGTGCGCGAAGGATGCCGCTTGGTAGTAGCGGTCATGTCTTCCATTCTGTCGTACACAATTTTAACCGGCTTGCCGGACTTGATGGCCAGAAGTGTTGCATGCGCAGCGAGCATCGATGGGTACTCTTCCTTGCCGCCAAACGCACCGCCCGTTTCCATTTGCACCACGCGCACACGATCTTCCGGCAAGCCGCAAAGTTCCATGAGCGCCTTGTGCACATAGTAGGGGCATTGCAACGAGCCCCACACGGTAATGCCTTGTTGCGGATCGAAACTCGCGATCATCCCATTGTTTTCGATGTATAGCTGCTCTTGCGCGCCTGTGGTGTATTCCGCTTCGACCATATAGTCGGCGTTCTTGAACGCACTCTCCACGTCGCCCTTTTCAATGAGGTAGCTTTTGAAAATGTTATCCGTACCCCAGATAATTTCAGAAAGCTTCTCGCTGTCCTCGATACTGAAGATGGGCGGAAGTGAGTCATATTCGATGGAAACAGCTTCCACCGCCTTGGCCAGAAGATTTCGGTCTGGGTGCGCGAGCAGAAGGATGGGCTCCTCGGGATGATTAATCAATTCTTGCGCGAGGCACGGCTGGTCCTCGCCGATTAAGGCGATGCAATTTTTCCCGGGAATATCTTTGGCGGTAACGACCACGAATTCATCCCAATTCACTGCGGGACGAAAATTAATTGATTTTATTTTTCCGCGCGCGATGCGGCTGCGAACGGTCGCGCCGTAAAGCATGCCAGGCAATTCCATATCGTCGACGTAACGCGACGCACCAGTGACTTTGTCGCGGCCCTCCAGTCGCGGAACCGATCTGCCGACGATGCGATCGTTACTCATGTCATCGATCCAAAACGCTAAACAGGAAGTTCGCGGCCCTGTGGTTCTCCGCGAAATGCGTTGTCCGCGAAAGCGAGCCTACCGCGAACATACGTAGCTTTCACCTCGCCTTTCAATTTTTCATTCAGATATGGCGAAAACGAATGGCGGTGATGAAGCACGTCGCGTGTCACCAGAAATTCGCTGTCCTCATCAAAGGCCACCAGATCGGCATCGTAACCTGCGGCAATCTTGCCCTTCTGAAGGTGGCAGCCAACCAGTTTTGCGGGCGCTTCCGCCATCCAGCGCGCAATGTCCGTGAGAGAGAATCCATGCGCGCGAGCTTCCGTATACATCACTGGCAGCGCGACAGACAAACCCGCAATACCGCCCCATGCCGTTTGAAAGTTCCCTTCCGCAAAGCGCTTCATTTCCGGGGGACAGGGCGAATGATCGGTAGCTGTCAGATCGATCGTTCCATCCTTGAGGGCGCTCCACAACCGTTCGCGATTTTCAGCGCCGCGAATTGGAGGAGCGCACTTGAATTGTGTCGCTCCCCGCGAAATTGCTTCAGCCTGAAAATGCAAATAGTGCGGACAAGTCTCCACCGAGATAGGCAGTCCTTCAAGCCTCGCGGCACGTAGGGCGGGAAGAGCCTGGCTCGCCGACAGATGAACTATATGCAAACGAAAATTGTATTCGCGGCAGAGCGATATCAAAAGTTTTATCGCTGAGATTTCGGACTTCTCCGGACGCGATTGCAGATAAGTCGGATACTGAGTCCAATCGGCTTGCTCCAAATTCTTTCTGGCCGCATCGATGCTATCGGGGAGCTCGGCGTGCACGAGAAGAGGTAAACCTGTCTCGGCGACGTGAGGTAAGGCTTTGCGCAACAGATGTTCGGTGACCATCGTAAATTCGTCGATACCCGGATGGACCAGAAAACATTTAAAGCCTCGGACTCCAGCGCCCGCAAGTTTGGTGATGGCCCGCTGATTATCGGATACCACTCCACCCCAGGCGGCCCAGTCCACCCAGCACCGCCCTTTCGCTGCAGCCCGCTTGGCTTCCAGCGCGTCGACATTAGTAGTGACCGGCACGCAATTCAGCGGCATGTCCACTACGCAGGTGAATCCGCCCGCAGCTGCCGCGCGCGTGGCGGTTTCAAACCCTTCCCATTCCGTGCGGCCCGGATCATTAATGTGAACGTGCGCGTCGATAAGGCCGGGCAAAATGGCGGCATTGCCGAAATCGACGATTCGAGCTTCCGGCGGGACTTGATCGAGCGACACGACCTCGTGGATCACTTCTCCTTCTACAAGCACGCCAGCCGGACGAATTCCCTCAGGGGTCACGACGCGCCGGGAAAGGAAAGCTTGCAAATCCATGTCAGCAGCAAAGCTCCGTGCAACCTGCCTTCAGTTTAAGGTAACTCACATAAGGGCATCTGCAGTTTTTCAAATCCCAGCAAGTCATAATTCGAACCGGACAACATGCGCTCCGGGCTTATACTTGCTGCGCAAAAGACGTGCCGGCGAATTTTGCGAGCAGCTCTGAACCGCGCTGAATTTTGATCTATCGGAATCCGGGAGGCCGCAGCGGCAAGTTAACATGAACAATCCATTCATGGCGCGTGCGATTCAGCTTTCTATTGAGAACGTTCATTCCAGCAACGGCGGCCCGTTCGGCGCCGTCATTGTCAGAGACGGCAACATTATTGCCGAGAACGTGAATCGGGTCACCTCCACCAACGACCCTACGGCACATGCGGAAGTGCTGGCCATTCGTCAGGCATGCACGAAGCTCGGAGTATTTGAGTTGCTCGATTGCGAGCTGTATACCTCCTGCGAGCCATGCCCCATGTGCCTGGGCGCTATTTATTGGGCGCACATTTCGCGCATCTACTTCGCGAACTCGGCTGAGGACGCGGCCGGGATCGGTTTCGATGATTCGTTTATTTACCGCGAATTAAAGCTACCGCATGCGCAACGCCGGATTCCAACGCGACAGATGATGCGCGAAGAAGCGTTAGCGGCATTTCGGGCTTGGACGGAGAAGCCGGACAAAATTGCCTATTGAGATTCCTTTTACAAATAGGGTGCGCACTATCAATACGGCGATCACAGGGTGAGCACCGTGAATAACTTCCTTACCGCTAAAGCGGGGAATGATTGATCGATCGCTATTTCCATCTAACCGAGAACCACACCTCGGTAAAGCAAGAACTGCTTGGCGGCCTCACTACTTTTATAACCATGGCGTACATCGTCGTGGTAAACCCGCAGATTCTCGCGCAAGCGGGAATGCCGGCCAATGGAGTCATGTTTGCAACGTGCTTGTCGGCTGCGGTAGCAACTCTGATCATGGGGCTGTACGCCAACTATCCAATCGCCCTAGCCCCCGGCATGTCGCTGAACGCGTACTTCACCTACTCCGTTTGCCTGTCCATGCATGTTCCGTGGCGCACGGCACTTGCCGTGGTGTTTTTCTCGGGAGTCCTTTTCCTAGTTCTTACCGTCACGAGGGTCCGCGAACTGATCGTCAA
Organism: Candidatus Acidiferrum sp.; assembly: GCA_035487275.1. Classification (GTDB taxonomy): domain Bacteria; phylum Acidobacteriota; class Terriglobia; order Acidiferrales; family UBA7541; genus Acidiferrum. The sequence continues at coordinate 36,227 of DATHMG010000063.1, forward strand.
TGGCATGCCCGATTGTCTGAAGCATTCGACGGCAGCCGGAATTGGAATGTTCATCGCTTTCGTGGGAATGCGTAATGCGAAGCTTATCGTTTCCAATTCCGCGACATTTGTAGGGCTGGGTAGTTTCGCCGATAAGGACGTGCAAACCGCATGCTTCGGGCTGGCTCTGACCCTAATTTTGATGGCCAGAAAAATCAACGCCGCCATTTTAATCGGCATCGTCGGTACCGCGCTGCTCGGCATGCTTCGCGGTATTTCCAGCTGGCCTTCGGCGATCTTCTCCATACCGCACCCATCCTCCACGTTTTTGCAGTTGGATTTTCGCTCAGCTATCCATTTGGGTTTTCTGGAAATTCTGTTCGCATTTTTGTTTGTCGATCTGTTCGATAACGTGGGCACTCTTGTCGGCGTTTGCGAGCAAGGAGGTTTCATCAAGGACGGCAAAATCCCTCGCGTCGGACGCGTGTTACTCGCGGATTCCATTGGAACAATTTTCGGCTCGCTGACGGGCACTTCTACGGTGACAAGTTATATCGAAAGCGCCGCCGGCGTAGCCGCTGGCGCCCGCACGGGCCTGAGCAACGTGGCGGTGGCTGGATTATTCCTTTTGGCCATGTTCTTCGCGCCGCTGGCCACTGCAATTCCGGCCTATGCGACCGCTCCCGCACTTATCCTCGTGGGTGTTTTGATGGCGCAGTCCATCGCGCATATTCGATGGCAAGAGTTCAGCGAAGCACTGCCGGCCTTCATCACCATATTAGTGACGCCTCTTACCTTCAGCATCGCCACCGGTCTTAGCTTTGGAGTTATTTCCTATGCGGTCGTGAAAGCTGCAGCCGGAAAGTTTGCAGAAATAAACACGCTGGTTTGGGTGCTTACCGTTTTGTTCATCCTGCGGTACGTATATCTCGCTTCGGCTTGAGTCCTAACGTTGACAAGACTCGTTACGCGATCTGGTTTTCTTTTAAGAGGTTTTCTCGCGCACCGCGCAATGCTTCGTCATACATTCCGCTTTGGCGGTGAACGCCATCATTTGCCCTAGCGCAGAGAAAAAAGATGATGGCGCCCATGTTAGACTTTCTTTTTTGTTAGCTTCGTTTCCAACTCGCAGTCGGGAGTGTGAATGGAATCTTTGCTCGCTTTATCCATCAGAGTCTTATGGGCCTGCCTGTTGTTGCTTTCCGGCACGTTCGCCGGATTGGCCCAGGAATCAACCCCCCATAACTACCGAGATGTATTCGAGAAAAAGGAAGTAATGATTTCCGTGCGCGACGGAATCAAGCTGCACACCGAAATCTACACGCCAAAAGGTGCAGGACCGTTCCCGATCATTTTTGAACGCACACCGTACGGAATTTCTGCGCCCGACAAAGGTTACAGCCGTTCTTTAAGCCGCTATGCGGACATGATCCCGGAGGGTTACATTTTTGTATTTCAGGACATCCGCGGGCGCTACGGCTCCGAAGGCCAGTTCGCGATGAACCGCCCGATCCATGACCCTTCCGACAGCAAGGGCGTGGATGAAAGCACGGACGCCTACGACACCATCGATTGGCTAGTGAAAAATGTTCCGCGCAACAACGGACGCGTCGGCATGGACGGAATTTCTTACGGCGGATTTCTGGTAACTATGGGGATGATCCATCCGCATCCGGCCCTGAAAGCGGTTTCCGAGCAGGCCTGCATGGGCGATACATTCCTGGGCGACGATTTTTTTCACAACGGCGCCTTTCGGTTGAGTTACGGCTTCGAATATGTAGCCTTGCTCGAGAGCTCCAATGAGAATTTCCGGTTTGGGTTTGACCGCTTCGATATGTACGAGTGGTATTTGCGCTTGGGCGCCTTATCCAATGCGAACGAAAAATATTTTCACGGCGCTATTCCCACATGGAACAATTTCGTGGCGCACAATAGCTACGATGAGTTCTGGAAGAAACATGCGGTGGCGTACGGACTGAAAGAAACGACCGTGCCCGATTTGAATGTCGCCGGATGGTGGGATCAGGAAGATTTTTACGGGCCGATGTTGACTTACGAAAATCTGGAAAAATCCGACACCAAACATCTTAATTATTTGGTGGTGGGCCCATGGAATCATGGCGGATGGGGGCGCGGACCGGGAAATGCGCTAGGAGCGATACCCTTTGGAAGTGACACCGCAGTTTTTTTTCGTCAACAGGTGGAAGCCCCATGGTTCGCGTATTGGTTGAAGGACAAAGGATCTCTGCCGCTTAAAGAGGCACTACTTTTCCAGACGGGCACTAACGTTTGGACCTCTTTCGATTCGTGGCCGCCCAAAGAAGCAAAACCGCGAAATCTTTATTTCCATGAAAATGGCGCGTTGTCCTTTGAGGCTCCTCAATCGGACTCCACCAAGGAGTTCGACAGTTATTTAAGCGACCCCGCGCATCCCGTACCTTACCGGCACCGCCCAGTGGACAGCACGTATCCCGAGGATCATCCGGGAAGCTGGTACACCTGGCTGGTGCAAGATCAGCGCTTTGTTGATGAACGCCCGGACGTCCTGACCTGGCAAACGGGAGAATTAACGGAGGACCTGACGATTGCGGGAAATGTGACCGCCAAGCTTTTTGCCTCGACAACCGGCACCGATAGTGACTGGGTCGTGAAACTAATCGACGTATACCCAGAAAAATACTCACAGGATTGGAAACTTTCAGGTTTTGAACTGATGATCTCGAATGAAATTTTTCGCGGTCGCTTTCAAAAATCGATGGAGAAGCCGGCACCTTTGGAAGCCGGCACGGTCACCCCGTACACGATTGATCTGCACACCGCAAATCATGTGTTCAGGAAGGGACACCGCATCATGGTGCAAGTGCAAAGCTCATGGTTCCCGCTTTATGATCGCAACCCTCAGAAATTTGTGCCCAATATTTTTGAAGCTGAGGCCAGCGACTATCAAACGGCCTCACAGCACATCTACCGTTCCAAAAGCCATCCATCGAGCGTGGAAATCTCGGTGTTGCCAGCAGGGTTGGCAGCCACATCCGCGAAATAATAGGGAGCTGTGTTTAAAAGGTGCTTTAGCAGGGAGGGTGGTAACGGCGAGATAGGAATCGAACCCCGCGTCCAATATGAACACCTCGTATGCAGACTTTTAAACTGAGCGTTCGTAATGGACGCGGGGATTCGATGGTTCTTGGGACTATGGGCTTAGAGATGTTTTCTCTGAGGCCTCCTTGTCGACTCAAAAGGACTGCCAGGGCCACGGAAGCGGCCCTAGACAGCGGATAAATACGCCACGAAACGGCGACTGTCAAAAGACCTACGCGTGAAACTGTTATGACTCAATAAAGCGCTACGAATAAGCAAGTTACTGTGTTCAATGACCCGCTCGTATGCTATAGTCCCGGTGCTTTTACAAGGTGATAATTTGGAACCGGAAGTCCAAGCGACCCTTGGCGTACGCTTTGGCCTGTTCGACGTGGATCTTGTTCACGGGGTCATCACCCGCCAAGGTGCGCGATTGAAGCTCCAGGAACAACCGTTTCGTATCCTGACAATACTGTTGCAGCGACCCGGAGAGATCGTCACCCGCGAGGAACTGCGCCAAGCCCTTTGGCAGGAAGGCACCCACGTCAATTTCGATGGCAGCCTGAACGCTGCGCTCAAGAAACTACGTTCCTGTTTGCAGGACGATGCTGAGAACCCACGTTTCATTGAAACGGTGCCCCGCCAGGGCTACCGTTTCCTTGCGCCAGTACACCAGATTCAGTCTCGCGTGAACATCACGAGCCTCAAACCCGTTACCGCGACGGACACAGACGAGGTGGAAATTCACCTTTCGATGCAGCCCGAGTTTTCCGCGGAGCGAGCCGCGGAACTACAAAAGGAACGACGCAAAGAGCAAAGTGCCAGACGGTGGTGGGACATAACGTTACTGACAGTCGCCATCCTGTTTGCCTCCTGGCTGTTCTTCTTCATCATTTATCCGGTTCCACACCCCAGCGTGCAACGAATGGTACGCATCACCAACGCTGGAGACATTGACGAGACTGGCGGCATCGTTTCGGACGGCAGCCGAATTTTTTTCCGGGAGCGCTTAGGTGAGCGTTGGCAATTGATGCAAACCTCGGTCGAAGGAGGGAACGCGGAGGCGGTAGCGGCACCATTTGCCAACACCCGGCTTTTCGCTATTTCGCCTGACCATTCAGTATTTCTGATTGGAGAATTTAATCGCCCAGATGACGAAATGACCCTTTGGCTGTGGCCCGTACAAGGAGGCGCGCCGCGAAGATTGGGGGATGCTACCGGTCGCGACCCTGCGTGGTCGCCCGACGGAAGTCAGGTTGTTTTCGTGCACGAGCGAAGCCTCTTCACGGTGCATCCCGATGGAACCCAACTGCGTGAGATTGCGCGGTCTAATGGGCGGCCTCACGCGCCAGCGTGGTCCGGGGATGGAGAAACAATTCGCTTTCACAGCGAGAATGCAGGAAGCAACGGCTCTTCTATTTGGGAGATCAATGCGGACGGCAGCAAGTTACATCGCGTTCTTGCCCGCGGAACGCAACCGGTTTCGCAATCCTCCGGTCAGTGGACCGCGGACGGAAAATACTTCTTGTTTTCGGGGTGCCAAAATGACGAGTGCAATCTGTGGGGCATGCGGGAAACGTGGAACTGGTTCCGGCGGACAAACCAGGGGCCGGTGCAGCTGACGCGTGGGCCCGATTCGCTGCACGTTTCGATCCCCGCACAAACAGCCTCGCGAGTGTTCGCGTTCAGCTTGCGATCGCATCGCGAACTGAAGAAGATCGATCCAAAAACGAATGGCTCGGTTTTTTTAACACCGAATCTCCGGGCTGATGAAGCGGTAGTTTCTCCTGAAGGCCAATCGCTTTTGTATGTAGACCGGCCGGGCGGATCGCTGTGGCTCAGCAGGATGGATGCCAAGAAACAATTACGATTGACCGATGCACCGCTGGTGGCGGCCGCGCCGCGATGGTCCCGCGACGGAAAGCGCATTTTATTCACGGGCATACAGCCGGGCCACGCCCGCCAAATTTACATCTTGTCGTCGGATGGAGGAGGTTTGCGCGCGGTGTTACCGGAAGGACGCGAGGGCGCATCGGCGGACTGGTCGCCGGATGACACGCAGATTGTGGTCAGCATGCGGGACGTAAAAATCCCGCCAAAGTTCGGAATTTATTTGTTTAAGCCGCGGACCGGCGAATTCACTCTATTGCCGGATTCCCGTGGATTTGCGGAACCGCGATGGTCTCCGGACGGGCGTTATATCGCGGCCCTGGATGAAAGCAAACATCATCTGGTGCTTTACGACTTTCAGACCATGAAATGGAGTCCCTTGGCGGAAGGCGGTCTGATTGGTATTCCTTATTGGTCCGATAACGGGGATTCCATCTATTTCCAGGATCAACTTGAGAAGGAACAATCGGTCTACCGGGTAAATGTACTGGGCGGCGAGCCGCAACGCGTGTACGCCTTCGGGGATGTTCTGCAAAGCCCGGCGCACTACCTGTTTAACGGGCTAGATGCGAAAGGCTGGTTGTACGTAACCGTAGAGCGCGGGCTCACTGACATTTACGCTCTCGACCTGGATCTGCCCTAAGCACGTCAAACCAACTTATCCGGCGGCTATTTTTTTTTGTGGCCGGGTGAAAAAATCAGCTCGTCCCACTTGTCGAGGTGGTGCAAAGAATATACCAGGTGTACGCCATTGCGCGTGTGCGCCATTGCGCGTGTGGGCCTTTAAACCTGAGTCTCCGAGCAATGGCACAGCCGAAGTACTCGCCGCGCGGTCATATTTTTGTAACTTTTCTAAACTTTTAGATGAATAACGCTGCCAGTGAGCAGATTGGTTCTAATTTTCATAATAAAACCGCGGTATTCGAGCAGTTCTAGTAGAAAAGTGGGAACTTTATTGAAAATACTGCGTATTTAAAACAAAACGCGCCACCGTACGTCTATATGTAGCAAGGGTGATGTCGATGACAACGGGAGTGGTTCCCATGCAGTCAAGGTACGACACGGAGAGCAGCCCACTCTCGTCCGGGCGATATATCCTCCTGGGACCATTTCAAATCGATCAACAACGCCAAGAAATTACCAAAAACGGGGAAAAGCTAAAACTGCAGGGAAAAGTGTACCGGGTGCTGATGGCCCTGCTTGAGAAGCCCGGTGAAGTGGTTACCCGGGAAGAACTGCGCCAGCAATTGTGGCCGGCGGAAACATACGTCAATTACGACGCGAACGTTAACACCACTGTGAATAAATTAAGACTCGCCCTGGGAGATTCCTCGGATAAGCCCATTTACATCGAGACGATTCCGCGAAGAGGTTATTGCCTTTTGATCCGACCGGAAATATCCGCGACGCCAAGGATTTTCACCGCCTCGATTTCTAAACCGGGCGAGTTACCAGGAAAGCATTCTGAGGACAGCGAAGCCGGGCGGAACGCGGCGATGTGGAACGTCGCGGCGATAATCGGCCTGCTGCTAGCGGGAATATTGCTGGGCGCCGGTTTAACGCGATTGTGGATTTCACATTTTGCTCCCACCGCTCACTGGCAATAAGAATAGGGTCGTTAACCCGTTCCGGAAACTTTGCAGGCGCCGAACAGCCTTGCTTCGATCTGTTTATCTGCGCGATAGTGCCCCACATTTCTATTCCATGTAGACTTTCCCGGTATGCTTACTGCGATTACGCGCGGCGTCAGCCCGGCGATGGTAAATTGCGAACTGAGCTTTATGGCCCGTGCGCCAATCCACTTGGCAAAGGCTCTTGAGCAACATCGAGCGTACGAGCAAGCACTTGAACAATTTGGAGCCAAAGTTATTTCTCTTCCCGCGGAACCGGCTCTGGCGGATTCCATGTTCGTCGAAGATCCGGCGATCGTGCTCGATGAGTTAGCGTTAATTTTCCCACTTGGTACGGAATCGCGACGCGCGGAAGCAGCCTCGCTGGCGAAGGTATTATCGCGGTTTCGTGAATTACGGTATGTGCAGCTGCCCGGCACCGCGGAAGGCGGCGATATTTTGCGCGTAGGGCGTAATCTTTTCGCGGGACGGTCTAAACGCACCAACAAGGATGGCATCCGGCAATTGCAATCGATCGCCGGAGAATACGGCTACACCGTGACGGCGGTGCCGGTCAGCGGATGCTTGCATCTCAAATCTGCGGTGACGTTTCTTGGGCGCAATACGCTCCTCGCCAATCGGAAATGGTTTGTTGCGTCTTGCATGGCGGGCTTTGAGTGGATTGATGTTGCGCCGGAGGAACCGCATGCGGCAAACGCCTTGGCCTTTGGGAACACGGTAATTTTGCCGGCGTCCTTTCCCTTGACGCGCACGCGAATTGAAGCCCGAGGATTCGAGGTGTTGCCGTTGGACATTTCGGAGCTGCAAAAAGCGGAGTCGGGGCTAACGTGTTCGAGCCTATTGTTCGACGCAGAAGTATTGCTTGAGCAAAAAGAAATGGCCAGCTGAGCTGCAGCCGGCCACTATATTTAATCCCCACTTTACGAGAACAACTAAATCAATCGGGTTTCTTGATGAGTGGGCCAGCTTGCTCGATGCTTCCCGGCACCAGGACGGTCTTTACCTCAGTTTTTTGTCCGGCCAGTAAATTTATTTCCGTGTCATAGGTTCGATAGCCGGGCAATTCCACCTTGATCCGGTGTTTACCCGGGCTGATGAGCATCGAGCGGAATTTTCCGCCAAATTCGGCGGCGTGGCCTACGAATTTATCATCAAGAAAAACAGCAGCGCGCTTCGGCTCGATGTTGAGCTTTAAAGTTGCGGTAATGTCCGGTGCGGTGGCGCGCGGGCTCTTTAGCAGCACGGCGTTTACGATTTGAACCTGGCCGGGTTCGACCACAACTTTTTTCACAAAGTCATCGTAACCCGATTGCCTGACGATAACTTCGTGCTCACCCGGCAAAAGCATGATTTTTTTGTCGCCCTTTAATTCTTTCAAGTAGCCGACGTAATTGCCGTCGACCCACACTCCCGCGTCTTTTTCTATTTTTGTAGTACCTTCGAACTTAACCTCGCCCATTACTTTGTTTTGGGCACTAGTAGAAAGCGCGCTGAAAGAAAATATCGACGCAAAAAATACAATCGCCAAAACGGCGGTTGCCTTGCGGATGGTGTAGCTGTTCACATTCACCTTTTACCCCCAAAAAAGATCTAAATCATGATGCTTCAAACTGACACGCTCGCCAACCCTACTTTTCTTTAGATTACCGCAAACCACCTATAGTTTCGCGATTATTAAGATATTGCAATTCCTATGATGGAGAAGCGTACTTTGCCGCGCTACTTGACGCGGTGTCAAAAGCGCCAGTATTCCATTAGAATCGCGGCTCGTCTGATTGAACTTGGCCAGGAGGACGGATGAGTTTTGGCGGACGTCTAAAGGAAATCCGCGACGGATTCGAACGCCCATTCTGGGTAGCGAACATCAGCGAGTTGTTCGAACGTCTTTCCTATTATGCGGCATTTGCATCGTTGGCGCGTTATTTGCACGAGACGCTGAGCTTCCCGGCGGCGCAAGCTAGCAGCCTCACCGGATTGTTTGGCGGCCTGGTGTGGTTTCTCGCCGCATTTGGCGGAACTCTGGCGGATCGCCTGGGCTTCCGTCGATCACTATCGCTGGCGTACTTGATTCTAAGCGGCTCATATTTCCTGCTGGGCTCGCTGGGCTCGTCGTGGCTCGCACCGGTGCGTGCCGCGGTGCCGCTGTGGCTGCTGGTTAGCTTCGTGTTGATGCTGCCAGCGTTGGGGATTGCGCTGGTCAAACCCTGCGTGGTGGGAACAACGGCCCGCGCGTCAAAAGAAAACGTGCGCTCCATCGGCTACTCCATTTACTACACACTCGTGAATATCGGTGGAGCCGCGGGACCGTACATGGCTTCATGGGTGCACCAGCACATGCGCGTGGAAAACGTATTTCTGGCGGCGGCGCTGAGCGTTTTCCTGATGTTTCTCGCCGTATTGCTTTTTTTCAAAGAGCCACGGCGATCAAACGAAGTGCAAACAGCCACCGCGGGCGCGGCACTCCGAAATTTTGTGACCGTGTTGAGCAACCCGCGATTCATGACGTTTCTTCTGATTTTTTCCGGCTACTGGATTGTGTACTGGCAGGAATTCATAGTTTTGCCGATCTATGTGCACGACTACGTAAATTCCAACACCAACACGGAGAAAATGCTGATTACCGGCCCACTCACGGTAATTGCGTTTCAGCTGCTGGTCAGTTTTTTGATGAAAAAGGTT
>DATHMG010000064.1:0-24936 GCA_035487275.1 Candidatus Acidiferrum sp.
GCAGCGCCAATTGGCTCGGGACTGGGGATTCAGAATCCGGCGAATTTGCGAATTTTGCGCGAACGCATCACGGAAGTGCCGTTAATTGTCGACGCCGGAGTAGGCACCGCGTCGGACGCGGCGTCAGCGATGGAACTGGGCGCCGATGGTCTGCTGATGAATACCGCCATTGCGGAAGCAGAAGACTCCGTGTTAATGGCCGAAGCGATGCGCGATGCTACCATCGCGGGACGCAAGGCATTTCTTGCCGGCCGCATGCCGAAGAGACTTTACGCCTCAGCTTCCAGTCCTTTGAGCGGGGTTGTGCGCTAAAGTATTCCCGATTCCAGTGGGTGCGACCACTCAACTGCCAGTGCCATTCAAAAGATTAGCGTATATCGACTGGATGCGCGGACTAGCGTGCGTACTGATGATTCAGGCGCACTGTTATGACTCCTGGCTCAACCCGGAAGCGCGAAAAACGCTGCTGTATCGCTGGTCGCAGGAGTTGTCGACGCTGCCAGCTCCGATATTTCTGTTCCTCTCCGGCGTCTCCTTCGCGTTGGTCACTGAAGGTCTACGCCAAAAGAATAAATCTGGGTCGGAGATTTTTGAAACCGCGCTGTTGCGCGGTGCGGAAATCCTCGGGCTCGGAGTCCTTTTGCGAGTACAGGAATTCGTGCTTGGCTATCCCAAATCGCCGTGGACGGACTTGTTGAAAGTGGATGTGTTGAACATTCTGGGAGTGTCGATCATTTTCATGGCCCTGTTTTGGCGGCTAGTAAATATCGGTAGCGTGCCCGAAACGGGCACCGGCCGGCGGAGCGCATTGCTTCAAACCGGGAAGTCGGTTGGAACATGGAGAGACCGCCTGATCGGATTGTCGCTGGTGATCGCCGCACTGATCGCGATTGCCACGCCGCCATTGTGGACCACCCATCGTCCGCACTTCCTTCCCTGGATGCTGGAGTCTTATATCAACGGGGTTCACAATTTTGGTTCGCCGACGCCATGGATTTTTTCAATTTTCCCGTGGTGCGGATTTGCTTTCGTAGGACTGGCGTTTGGTTCGTTTCTGTTTTCTGATTTTGCACAGCGCAAAGAGGTTAGGACGCTCGGTATCGTGGGGGGGATTGGCGCGCTAGCCTGCGCTTTATCCCTTTGGTGGGATTATTCGGGTGTCAAGGTTTACGCGGTCTACGATTACTGGCACAGCAGTCCAAATTTTTTCCTTATGCGGTGCGGAATCTTATTGCTGCTCACCCTGGCGATTTTTGCATGGTGCCGATGGGGCTGGGTAACGGAAGGGTTCAGTCCGTTCATACAATTTGGCAAGACTTCGTTGCTGGTGTATTGGGTGCACATCGAATTTGTCTATGGCAGATTGTCCATTCTGCCGAAATTTCGGAGCACTGTTCCATGGGCGACTGCGGGCATGGTGACGATTTTCGCGGCGATGCTGGGAATATCGATTTGGCGCACACGCGCAAAAAAGCGCGCCGCAATTCATCTACAGGCCACAACAACGCAAAGCTTAAGCGAGGCGATGTAATTCACGAGCGGCTACGGGCGAGTATTGAACGCTTGTGGCAGCAATTGCGATTGCGGAATTTTTATGATGATTTCGCCCGGCCTCGCGAGAATAAGTTCTTCGCGGGCGATCTTCTCGATGGCGCGGGGATCGGTCTTTAAATCTTTCACGGCCTGTTCCAGCGCGGCATTTTCTTTATTTAATTGCTCAATTTCCGCCTTCACTTTCTTGATGCCATCCTGAGTGCGTCGCATGGAGAGGTAGCCGTGGGCACCAAAAATATCATGAACAAAAAGAATGGCCACAAACAAAACGAGCAAGGCAGGTCCGTGTCGCAACCAGCCGCCCGTTTTTTCGTCAACCTTCCTTTTCATCTTTAGCGTTTTCCTTATCCTTGCAAAAGCCAATCTTTGGCTTCGCCGGTCAGCTTGGTTGAAGCGTCCGAGCTGTCGGCCTCAACATATAAGCGCAGCAACGGTTCGGTGCCGGAAAGACGGACGAGCATCCAGGAACCGTCATTGAAAACAAACTTTGCGCCATCAGTACGATCCACGGAAAGAATTTTTCGCCCGAGTAGTTCTGAAGTATCAATGGCCACCCGCCTCACTGCATTCGCTTTTTGTTCGTCTGTAAGATGGAAATTTTCGCGTACCGGCCAGAATTCGCGGCCGAGCTTTTTGAACAACGTTTTGACCTGTTGTTCTATGGAAGTGCCGCGGGCCGCGAGCATTTCGGCAACCAGGAGGCAAGCGAGGATGCCATCTTTTTCCGGCACGTGTGCTCGAATGGTGAGTCCGGCGCTTTCTTCGCCGCCCATGGCAATTTTATCCTCGCGGATTAATTGGCCAATATATTTAAACCCAACGGGAGTCTGATAGATTTTTTGGCCATGGGATTTTGCCACGGCATCCATCATTTCTGTGCTGGCTACACTGCGAGCCGCGGGCATGTGCCATTCACGCGTTTCGACAAGATAATCGTACAGCAACGCCAAAAGGTGATTTGGCTGGATCCATTTGCCGTCCCGGTCGATCACCCCGAAGCGATCCGCATCACCATCGGTGGCCAGCCCGGCGATGGCCGCTGACTCCAGTACCGTTTTACGTAACGGCGCCAAATTCGGCCCGGAAACGTCGGGGCCGGTTCCATCAAACAGGCAGTCACGATTCAGCCGCATGGTCTGCGCAGCGATTCCGTTGCGAGTCAAAACATTATCAAGATAACCCGCGCCACATCCATGCAACGCGTCGATGACGAAATGTCCTTTGCTTTTACGTAACACGTCGAAGCGCACGAGCTGTTCGAGACGTTGCAGATACGTTTCGCGAAGATTGACCATTTCGTTTGAGGCGCGCTGGTTATCAGGATTCGTTACGGGCTTTGCCGGAAATGGTCCATCGTTCTCAATCATTTTGCCAACCCGCGCTTCGATATCTTTGGTGACTTCCGGAAGCGCGGGGCCGGCGTCGGCCGACGAAAATTTGAGGCCGTGATATTGCGCGGGGTTGTGGCTGGCGGTGAAATTAATGGCGCCATCCAACTTGCGGCGCATGATCTCATACGCAATGGCCGGCGTCGGAGTAAAGGTATCGCATAGCAGTGTGCGGATGCCGCGCCGATTGAGGATGTCGACCGCCAGTTTCGAAAATTCCTCGGAGCAAAACCGCGGATCGTATCCGACGAGGATGGTTGGGTTTTTGGTTTTACTGTTGACGTGATCGGCGACGGCGGTCACGGCTAGCCGCACGTTGGCGAAGGTGAAATCGTCGGCGATGAGACCGCGCCAACCGGAAGTTCCAAACTTAATGGGAGAAGGATTCAGAGAGGGGTTCATGTCGAGGTATTCTAGCCCGGTAATTGTTAACCACAAACGGGCAGTTGAGTGCGGAGTTGGTCGGAAGGGAACGAGATGCCCGGAAGGCAATGCCGAGTAGTCCTGGTTACTTGCGGAACGCTCGCGGAAGCGAAACGGATCGGGCGCGCCGCCGTCGAAGCTAAGCTTGCGGCTTGCGTCAACGTGATGCAGAACCCCGTGGATTCCATCTACCGGTGGAAGGGCAAGGTAGAAGTTTCGCGTGAGTATTTATCGGTCATAAAAACGACTGCGAGGCGTTTGTCTGAATTAGAACGAATGGTGCGAAGTATGCACAGTTATGCGGTGCCGGAATTTTTAGTATTGCCGGTCGTTTCCGGCTCGCGTGAATATTTGAAATGGCTCTTTGAGAGCGTCAAGCCATCGCGAGGCAGAGCATAGCTAAACGTGGTGTAGCGCCTGATCCAAATCGGCGATGATGTCGTCGGCATCCTCGATGCCCACCGACAAACGAATTAGTCCTTCCGTGATGCCAACGCCTTCGCGCACTTCTTGAGGCATGGATGCATGCGTCATCAGCGCCGGAAGCGAAATCAGAGATTCCACGCCACCGAGGCTTTCGGCGAGCGCACACAGCTTCACATGATTAAGAAAGCGGCGGGCCGCTTCCAGGGAGCCCACATCAAACGAAAGCATGCCTCCCGGGCCTTTCTGTTGGCGGCGCGCAATTTCGTGGTGTGGATGACTGGCGAGCCCAGGGTAAAGAACCTTCTGGACTTTCGGGTGCGTGTCGAGATGACGCGCCACTACCAAGCCGTTAGCGTTGTGCTGCAGCATGCGCACCGCGAGAGTCTTGATGCCACGCGAAATCAGAAAACAATCCATGGGTGCCAATCCGGAACCTGCGGAACGCTGAATAAAATAAATTTTCTCGGCGTCCTCCTGACGAGTCAAGACCACCGCCCCGCCCGTCGAGTCGCTATGGCCGTTGAGATATTTGGTCATGGAATGAACCACGATATGCGCGCCAAGTTCGATCGGCCGTTGGAGGTAAGGGCTTAGGAAAGTGTTGTCCACGACTACGGTAATGTTTCGTTGACTAGCGACCTTAGCCAGTGCGGCAATGTCGGCGATTCTCATCGTGGGATTGGTGGGGGTTTCGATGTACAACATTTTGGTATTGGGCCGGAAGGCCGAAACCACGGCGTCCGGCGAGGAAGTGTCTACAAAGCTGAATTCCAATCCAAAGTGAACCAGAAGTTGCGTGGAGAGTCGAAAAACACCGCCGTACACCGCTTCGGAAAGCACGGCATGGTCCCCCGGGCGCAACAAGCGAAAGACCGCATCGATGCCCGCCATCCCGGAAGTAAACACATAAGCGCTGTGGCCCTCTTCGAGTTTGGCGATGGTGCGCTCCAAGGCTTTTCGATTGGGATGATTGGTGCGCGCGTAGTCGAAGCCGTTTTTATATTTCCCTAACTCTTCGTTTACGTAAGTGGACGTTTGATAGATAGGCGCGACGATGGCGCCGGTGGCCGGATCCGGTTCCTGGCCGACGTGGATGGCATTAGTGGCAAAACCCATGTGTACTCCTCTTGGCTCGAAATCAAGATTCTGCAGGCATTAGTCACAAGCCGGAATGGCTGCGATCACCGTAACGCGCGGGCTGCTAAAATAACCTGATTCTTCAAAAGCTACAGGAGCTATAACGGCGAGTCAATTAAAGCGCGCGCCGATGTTCGCGGGTTGATAAAACGGAGAAAAACTTGACCGCCAACCGGACTTACGTACAGGATAGTTTAATCAGTATGAAGAGATTACTTTTTAGGCGCGCCGCCTGCCTTGCGGGCATGCTGGGAATGTTCGGCTTGACCGCCAATCCCTGCAACGCGCAAGACATTCCGAAGGGCCAGACCCAGCGTTCTCTGCCCAACACGCGCGTAACCATTGAAGTCACCGGGGGCGATAAAGACACTCCTATAGAAAATGCGAGCGTGTATTTGAAGTATGTCGAAGAGCACAAAATTGCAAAAAATAAGCAGTTCGAGCTGAATGTGAAGACTAACCGCGAGGGAATCGCTCACGTGCCGGATGCTCCGCTTGGCAGAGTGCTGATACAAATAGTGGCTGAAGGATGGAAAACCTTTGGGCGATGGTACGACATCACGGGCTCGAAGGACCCAATCAAGATTCACCTCGACCGACCGCCTAGATGGTATTAGACGGAGTAATGTTCTATCGCGGACCGACTCTAAGACCGATGTTATTTTGCGCTGACATTTATTTTTTTCCTAGGTTATCGCCCCTACCCGAAAATCGTTTGATGCTTGCACGAAAATTGTGCAAAGAGGGGAAGAGTGTTGATGAGCGTGCATTTAGGGGAGAAGCATGATCGGTTTTGCACAAACTTATCAACACTTGTGTGGATAAATTCACGCTGGCGAAATATTTGCCGTTGCTTTCGGAATGCATCGTGCAACAATGCGAGGCCTTTTTTGACCCTCTTCAAACACCAGTGATACAGTTCACCCGCGGCTTCCCAGCATGAATGAAACCTTTGAAGGACGATTTTCCTTATTGCAGATGTTTTGGGGCAGCATTTCCACGCGGCCGCTGCGCAGTTCTCTGAGTGTCATTGCTATCGCGATCCAGGTAGTTTTGGTGCTGATGATCGCGGGGCTTACTACCGGGGTGGTTTCCGAGTGGGGAAAACGGGTTGAAGGGGTTGGGGCGGACATCATCGTGCAGCCGCCCAATTCTTCGATTTTCTTTGCGTTCTCAAGTGCGGTCATGCAGGAATCGTTGGGAGACAAAATAGCGACGCTGGCGGACGTGGATGAAGTCGCGCCCACGGTAATTTTGACGGAACCAAAGAACTTAGTGATGGTTTATGGCATCGACTTCAGGCGTTTCAACGCTCTGAGCCGCGGATTTCTGTTTCGCGATGGCCGGCCCTTCTCTGGACCCGACGAAGTAATCGCTGATGACATCATCGCGCAGTCAAAACACTTGAAGGTCGGCAGCCAGATCACGCTGTTAAATCACGTTTTTACCGTGAGCGGGATCGTGGCCCACGGGAAAGGCGCGAGATATTTTATTCCGCTGCAGACGGCTCAAGATCTTGCCGGTGCTGATAAGCGCGTGTCCATGTTTTACGTTCGAAGCAAAGGGGATACAGAGATCGCGCGAGCGGAAATTTTAACGTTGGATCCACAAAATAGCGTTCGCTCGTTGTCAGAATATGTGACGCTGATGACCTCATCCAATCTCCCACAACTGCGACCGTTTACGAGGACGATGGTAGCGCTCGGGATTGTGATTAGTTTTTTGGTGGTGTTGCTGAACATGCACACGCTGGTCATGGAACGAACGCGCGAAATCGGTATTCTGAAGGCATTGGGCTTTTCGAGATTCGATGTGGTGCGCATGCTGCTGGGAGAAACTTTTATTTTGACCTTGATGGGAACGGGGCTCGGCATCGCCATCACCTTTCTGGTTCAAGCCATTTTGAAACAGACGAATCCAGGCCTTACGATTTTGATATCGTCATCCTGGATTTTTTCGGCTGTGTTGTTGGCTTTCGTCGGGGCGACCACCGGAGCGACATATCCAGCGCTGAGGGCGGCAAGTTATGATCCGGTAGTGGCGCTTGCGTACGAATGATGTGCTCGCGCGAGTTTTCAATTTCGTATCGGGAGTCGTGAATGCTGGCTGGTGAGCAGGCCGTGGGAGGGAGACATGGACCGGGGAGACCGGCCGCGTGGATGACCTAGTTCGTAAGTACACAGACCTGTGGGGTTTAAGACCAGCCGAAACAACCGCGTATCTTAGTGGTCATCCGAGTATGGTGGAAAACGGCAAGGGCATCCTGCAGCGAGCGGGATGGAAGGGTGCGATGTTCGAGGAAATATCTTTCGTTCCAAGTGATGTCAAAGAGGAGCACGCGGAATAAATCAAGTGAGCACAGCTCTCGGCTCGTCCCAGAAATCGATAATTTGCAAACCAGGGCCGCGGTTGGACTTAAGCGCCCGGGATATTTTCGGTGAGCTGGCCGGAGACCTCTTCCAGGGTGGCTATCGGAAACGCTACGTGAACGGACTCCCCCGGCTCATGAACGTCGACTTGCAGCTTTCCCGCGTGCGTGCGAATCTGCACGTGATCGTCTCCGTCGACCACCTCAACCAGATTGGCCTCCGGATATTTCGCCAATTCCTTAGCTAGCTGCCGAATTGTAGGTATCCAGGGTTTGATATGTTCAGCGGCATTTTGCAGGTGGTCTCTTGGAGCACAGCGCAATGCGATGGGGACGGCCGCAGCCGGCACCCAGAGATGCACGTGAGAACCGCCATCACGGTACTCGTCGACATCCACGCGAATAACGCCTTCGCGGAAGGTATAGATGGCCGCGAACGCCACTGTGCTAGCTAAGCCAAGAGCGATTTTCGCAAGCAGCATGTTCAATTCTCCTGTTCCGCAGACATTAACGTTGCATTGGCCGAGAAGGGCAAATTAATCGCTGGAGTTTTTTGAATCCATCCACACCCGAACTGTGCTGTCCTCGCTTTTCACGGAGACAAGCTCGGTATCGCCTTGCAAGGCGAGAGCGTGTAATCCTGCGACGAGGTCAAGTTCATCTTTGCCGGCGCTGAATAGCGCGTCGATGACGTGCATGGGAATCTGGATATCCACGTTTGATTTATTTGACTTGGAACCCTTATTGTCTTTCACGTGAACCAGCAGCCGGCCGCCCTCTTTGGCCACGCGAACATCCTGATCGGTGCCCTGGACGGTGACATACTCTCCGTCTTTAGCAGTGCGAATCGCATTGAGGAGGGCGTGCACGTCGACGTCGTTCATGTGCGCCTGATCGATCGTCACTTTACCGTTATGCAGATGGCTTTTATTGATGGTGGGCAAAACGTTTTCCGCTAATTCGAGCGGAATATTTACCCTCACGGTTTCCCCCTTATTATCGGAGTTAATGACGCGGACATGTAGCCAGCGGTCCTTGGCAGACCCGGATTGCCCAATGGCCGCCGCCGCGCCCGCAAGTACGACCGTGGCGGACAACAGGCAGACGCTTATAAAACGGTTAGCGCGATTGAACATAAAGTAGAAGCCTCCCCGGCACTGCCTATACATACGAGACATGCCCTGGAAATGTTTCCGGAGGGCTGTTTATTTACCTGAAGGGACGGGCTAAACCCCAGCACGGACGGGGACAGGTCGCTGCAGTTAGGTCTGCGGGGGCGTTTCCGGCGTCCATTTAAGGAATAGCCCGCCCAAGGGTGGCACGGTGAGCGTCAGCGAATAAGAGCGACCCATATGAGGTTCAGCTTCGGCCTGCACGCCGCCCAGGTTGCCCACATTAGATCCGCCGTAGATAGCCGAGTCGGTATTCAGCGACTCCACGTAAAAGCCCGGCTGAGGCACCCCGATGCGATAGTTGCCCCTTAAGACCGGAGTGGCGTTCAGGATCACCACGATAAGGTCCCCAGGGGATTTGCCGTGGCGCGCGAAGGAAAAGATGCTGTTATCGGCATCGTTGGCATCGATCCATTCGAATCCTGGCCAGTCGAAGTCCACCTCGTGGAGCGCGGGTTCCTGCGCATACAACTTGTTCAGGTCGCCGACCAGGCGCTGAAGCCCGCGATGGGATTCCCACTGCAGCAAATGCCAGTCGAGACTGCGCGCTTCGCTGAATTCCTGTCGCTGGCCGAATTCCTCGCCCATAAAGAGGAGTTTCTTACCGGGATGAGCATACTGGTAGGCATAGAGAAGACGCAGGTTAGCAAACTGCTGCCACATGTCGCCGGGCATTTTGTGGAGCAGGGAATTCTTGCCATGAACGACCTCATCGTGCGAGAAAGGCAGGACAAAGTTCTCCGTGAAGGCGTAAATCAAAGAGAAGGTCAGCTTGTTGTGTTCGTATTTGCGATGAACGGGATCAGCGGAGAAGTACTTCAAAGTGTCATTCATCCAGCCCATGTTCCATTTCATGCTGAAGCCCAAACCGCCTAGATAGGTTGGGCGGGAGACACTTGGCCATGCCGTGGACTCCTCGGCGATCGTGAGAATCCCAGGGAAGCGCTCGAAGGTGATCTCATTTAGCCGCTTCAGGAAATCAACCGCCTCCAGATTTTCCCGGCCCCCAAATCTATTGGGAATCCATTCGCCGGGCTTTCGGGAATAATCCAGATAGATCATGGAGGCTACCGCGTCCACGCGCAGTCCATCGAGGTGATATTTATCCAGCCAAAACAAGGCGTTGGAGATTAAATAATTGCGGACCTCATTGCGGCCATAGTTATAGACGAGCGTCCCCCAATCCAGTTGCGCGCCTTGCCGCGGGTCGGAATGCTCGTAGAGGTGGGTACCATCGAATTGAGCGAGGCCGTAGGAGTCGCGCGGGAAATGAGCGGGAGTCCAGTCGAGGATGACTCCAATGCCGGCATTGTGGCAGCGGTCGACGAAATCCATGAAATCAGTGGGCGAGCCATAGCGGCTGGTGGCAGCGTAATAACCGAGTGTCTGATAGCCCCAGGAGCCGTCGAAGGGATGCTCCATGATTGGTAGCAGTTCAATGTGGGAGTATCCGAGGCCTTTTACGTAGGGGATAAGCTGATCGCTGAGCTCTTTGTAAGTGAGCCAGCGATTGTTTTCTTCCGGTACGCGCCGCCATGCGCCCAGATGCACTTCGTAGATGGAGACCGGCGATTCGAACCAATTTTTCTGAGGCCGTTCCTTCATCCACTTGGTGTCGTTCCATTTGTACTTATCCAGATCAGCGACGACTGAACCGGTACTGGGCCGCAATTCGGCGCGAAAAGCGTAGGGGTCCGCCTTCAGCGGAAGCATATCGCCATGGGGGCCGATGATTTCGTATTTGTAAATCGAGCCTTCGTTTAATTCGGGGATGAACAGCTCCCAAATACCCGAAGAACCGCGCGCACGCATAACGTTCACGCGGCCATCCCAACGATTGAAATCACCGACCACGCTGACACGCCGGGCACTTGGTGCCCACACTGCAAAATTTACGCCACGAACTTCCTGAACGGTTTTTATATGCGCGCCAAGTTTTTCGTACGTGTCGTAGTGACGGCCCTCGCCCATGAGATATAAATCGAATTCGCTGAGAAGGTATGGGAAGGAATATGCGTCATACATTTCAAAGGCTTCACCGTGGTGTGTGCGGCCCTGAATTTTGTAGCTGCCGGGCGCAGGTGGCGCGGCTTGATTTGATGGCCAGAGGGCTTCGAAGAAGCCCTCTGGGCGAAGTTTAACGGCATCCGTAACTTTCATGGGGTTGACTAACGGCCGGCCTGAGGCGTTGTTTCCCCCGATCGCAATGCTGGCTTCCGCTGCCCAAGGAATAAAAAATCGGATGGCCCAGCCGTCCCGCACCGGATGTGGCCCGAGGAGCGCGAACGGATCGGTGTGACGGCCGTTTAGGAGAGCGTCGATTTCAGCATTACTTATGACGTCTGGCACGGAAACCGCCTGCGCGGTTGCGCTGCTTTGCTCTTGCGGTTTCTGGGGTTCTCGGGGCTGTTGCGGCAATGAAGATTCTCCCGCGCGGGCCAAAGGCATTGAGTCACACATAAACCTTTGGGGCACAACCCGCGCTCTTGGATTCTAGAGTGTCTCCAAGCCAAATGCCAATCGTTTGAAGATCGCCAACGGCGCCTCGGCCAGTAAAGTTCGATCAAGAGTCGCCAGCTATAAAAAGAGCGGTCGAAAGTGTATAGTCCACGGACAAATTTGTGAATTGAGCAAATCCTGGCGAAGCCGCGCGCCAGACTAGGGAGCGAGATGCAAGCGTCGAAATTATTCAGGTTTTCGGTTTATATTTTCTGCCTTATGCCACTCTTCACTTTGCAGGCCCAGGATCGCTCTCAGGCGCGTTCGATGGTCATTTCGCGCGATGGCATTGTGGCCGCGGAATCGCCTCTGGCGTCGCAAGCAGGGGTGCGAATACTCGAGCACGGCGGCAACGCGGTGGACGCCGCGATTGCCGCGAACGGTGTGATGGGAGTCGTGGCTCCCATGATGAACGGCGTCGGGGGCGATCTTTTTGTAATCGTCTACGACGTGAAAGCCAACAAACTATATGGGCTGAATGCCAGCGGCTGGGCGCCCAAGGATCTGACCATCGAATTCCTGCGTAACCACGGGTTGCGGGATATGCCGCAGCAGGGCATCTACTCTGTGACGGTCCCTGGCACGGTAGATGGGTGGCAGAAGCTGGCCGACAGGTTCGGGCGCAAAAAATTAGGCGAAGACCTGGCGGCGGCAATAAACATCGCGCAGGGTGGTTTTCCGGTGCCCGAAATGACCGCTGCTGTTTGGGCCGCACAAACGGATCTCCTGCATGGGGATAGTTCTGCTTCCCAGACATATTTGATACAGGATCATGCGCCGCGCGTGGGAGAAATCTTTCGTAACCTCGATCTCGCGTGGTCACTGCAGCAGATTGCCGCTCATGGACGAGACGCATTCTATAAGGGCGAGATCGCCAAAAAAATTCTTGAGGGCATGAAGCACCATGGCGGAGTAATGACTGCGCAAGATCTGAGTGAATATTCCAGTGAATGGGTAGAACCGATTTCAACTACCTATCGCGACTGGACAGTATTCGAATTGCCGCCAAATGGACAAGGATTAGCCGCGCTCGAAATGCTTAACATCATGGAGAAATTTCCGTTGGGCCAGAAGAATTGGGAGTTCGGTTCGACCAACGCTCTCCATACCATGATTGAGGCTAAGAAGTTGGCCTACGCGGATTTGGCGAAGTACATAGGAGATCCCCGGCAACAAAAATTGCCTGTGTCTACATTGCTTTCAAAGGAATGGGCGGAGCAGCGAGCGAAATTGATGGACCCGGCGCGTGCCAATTGCGATGTTTCGGCGGGAGAGCTGCCCGGCGGGGCGGATACGACGTATTTGAGCGTCGTCGATCGCGAAGGGAATATGGTGTCATTGATCCAGAGCAACTTCGCGGCCTTCGGCTCGGGCATCGTGGCTGCAGGTACCGGCTTCGTCTTGCACGACCGGGGCGGCCTTTTTACCCTTGATCCCGCCTCCCCCAATGGGCTTGCCGGGCGAAAGCGGCCGCTGCACACGATCATCCCGGCATTCGCGCAGAAAGGCGACAGCCGGGTAGCTTTTGGGATCATGGGCGGGTGGAATCAGTCTCAGGCCCATGCGCAGTTCATGGCCAACATTGCCGATTTCAAAATGAACATTCAGGCGGCCCTGGAGGCGCCCAGATTCTCAAAACACACCTTCCGTGGCTGCGATGTGTCGATGGAGAACCGCTACGCTGGAAATGTTCGCAACGAACTCACGGTCAAGGGTCACAAGATAGATTTGCGGGGATCATTTTCCAGCGTCATGGGCGGAGGACAGGCGGTTCTTAGGGATTTTGCGACCGGGGTGAATTATGGCGCTTCTGATCCCCGCAAGGACGGGCAAGCGAGTGTGGAGTTGCCAACGCAATAGTATAGGCCGTACCGGACGACGGTTTTAGTACCGCATAAGTTTGCACAAGATGGCGGGTCAAGAGACACAGAATGTTCCATTAAGTCGACTTGTCATCTTGAGGGGCAATGTAAGTCCATTTGTTTTAACGTCGTTATGGTCTGTTTTCATGGCGGTCAGCTTGCATTACTGGCAATGATCGCACACCGGAATCAGCGCGTGCCATCTGGCGGGAGATGCAATGCGGTCCTTGGTTAACAGAAGTTGGATACTGGCTTTCTTCTTTTTGCCCCTGGTAGTTTTGGCTCCCCGGAGTGCCGCGGAGAGTGTGGATGTGTCCGGGCGCTATGAATGCTCCGCAGCCAAGTTGGCTGGCAAAACGATAAAATGCTCGGCGGTCCCACTGACTTTACGGCACGATGGCCGATTCGAATTACGCGGCTGGGAAGGCACCTACCTGGTAACCGGCGAGTGGGTGGAAATGTCGGATTCCCTGATTAGAGCACGCGCCAAGATTGAACCGGGCCATAAGATTGTGCTGCGCTATTACGGAAAGCGTGGCCTGGTGGAAATGACCTTCGAACGCCGTGTCGCCGAGCTGGGCAAGCTTGCTTTGACTTGAAATTGTTCGGATCGGTGGTTCGAGACCGCCGAAAATTGCCCTCTAGCTGGATGCCCGATATTACCTTAGCTTCCCGTCGTAAGCGGCCCCTGCTATTTCTCCTAAGGCTTGCCCGGCAACTCGCTGCGCCGCGTCTGGATCGTCTGGCAAAGCCACGTGATTCACGTATGCGGCGAACGCCAGCCGCTCCCCGGATTTAGTGGTGACATATCCCGCTAATCCTTTGGCGTTCAACATCCCTTTTCCGTTGAGCTTATCTTCCGAGGTGAACGTTCCCGTTTTCGCGAAAACGTAGCCCGCACCGACAGAATCCTTTTGGATGGTCGCCAGAGTGCCATCCTTTCCTAACACCGGCAATGCTTTTAGAAATATTTGGTAGTCCGGACGCGTGGCCCAGTAGATCAGGTAGTGAATCATAAAGTCCGGCGAAAAGAGATCCGCCCAATCGCCACCAGCTCCATCGCCCTGCGAGGCGCCGGAAAGATCGAGGTCTGCCGACCGCAAAAACTCGCGCTCTACTCGGAAACCTGCGACAAGCGGATTTTTAATGTCTTTGGCGATCAAAGTTCCGAGCAGGTAAGGTCCCATACCCGCATGAAGATTTTGGCTGACTTTCAACGTCACTTTGATTTCTTCGGACAAGGGCGCTGAAACATGTTCCGCCACGAGCTTCTCGGGCACATAAAATCGCGAATACGTAGTGAAATCCGGCGGTCGTGTGGCAGTGCTTTTTTTGAACTGGACGCCGGAGGCAACGAGGGCTTCACGCAGGACTATGGCTGCGAATGCCGTAGGTGATGGAACTGCGAAGAACACTGTTTGCGGTGCCATAGCGGCGGGCAAGCTCCCCGTAAGGGTCGCGAGTACGCGGCCATCTTCATTGGATTCGACTTCAGGTGATTCAAGATTGGGCTTCGAGCCCGGTGCCCCGGTGGTGATGTGATTGATAAAGTTTGCATAGGAAGTGCGAGGCGAGGATTCAAGGATGGTTGCGTCTCCACTCTTCACGCCGGGCCTGACGATCAGGTCAATCACGTTGTCATTCACCATGATGGAAGACATAACCACGTCGGTGCCGCCTTCGCGTCCTCCATCGGGAAACAGGCTGGTATCGATCAGAAGTCTGCCGTCGATCTTTTTGATCCCTTTTGCAGAGATTTTTCCAGCCAGCTCCTTGATCACAGCGAGTGGGTCGCCGGGCAGCGCCCGGCCGTTGTAAGAATGATCCTCGTCTACAAATGCAAGAGTGCCATCTGGTTGCATGCGGTTCGAGAGGTTGGGATCGCCGCTGGCCACCAGGATTAAGTCGCCTTTGAGCTTTCCCTTGGAATCTATGGGCCCGGTTCGATAAATCCGGGTATGGAAGCGATAATCCGCGCCGAGCATGGCAAGAAGCGCGCCTTCGGTGAGAAGTTTCGTCGTGGAGGCCGGGACGAACATTTTCTCCGGGTTCAATGCGTAAACTACCTTTCCGGAGTCCAAGGAGTAAAACTCAATGCCAAAATTTGCATGCGCAAATTCCGGGCGCCCGGTGACGCGTTGTATGCGCTCGGTCAGTGTGGACGTTGATTGAGCCCGTGCTATGTGAGCGGTGGTTATAAATACAAAGGAAAACGTCCACAGCATCGTAGACGGTAAGAATGCCCATTTATTTTTCAAGGTTGAAATTCCTCCAGAAATTAACTGCGCGCCCAGTTTCATGCGCAGCGGGTATAAGATGCATGATTAGTGCGCACGTATTTTCCGCATTTCGAGGCTCAGATAATATCCGCAACGGGATATTTTGGGAAAAGCTTGATTTAGCGAAGAAGAAGGATGGGCACGGCTATGCCGTGTACCAGCGAAAACCTTTGCGCTGTTCCTCCGCCAGTTCTTTCACCACCACCATTGTTTCCGCGCGGCGGTATTGTGCGCAGGTCACCACGATGGCATTTAACAGCGCTACGGGGGCTGTGAAGGAAGCGGCAAATGAAGTGGATTCTACGGATGCCAAAAATATTTCGTCGCATATCCTGGCCAGGGGCGAAAGAAACGTGTCTGCGATGCCAACGCAATACGCGCCTTTGGCCCGTGCTAGTTGCGCGCCTTCCACGGTCTGACGCAGCCCACGGCGGAAGCTGATAGCGATGACGAGGTCCTGCTTGGTAGCGGTGCGCGCCAAGTGAGCTATTCGTCCGTAGGAAGTGGCCGCGAACACCGGCAATCCGACCACACTGGTCTGGTATTCGAAATAATTCGCCAGGTAGGTGGCCAAGTCGCCGGCAACGAGGATGATTTTGCGCGCGGCATAAATTCGCTTGGCCAAAGCCACCAAACGACGGGCATCCAGACTGTTTTTCAGGCCCTGGAGATTTTTAATGTCCTGCTCGAGCGCTTCGCGAATATAGCCGGGCATACCCCCGTTCTGGCCGGCGGCACGCATGGTATCCAGAGAAGTGGCAAACGCCAGAGACAATTCGTGAAGATGATGTTGAAAATCGCGATAGCTTTCAAACCCCAGGCCACGAACGATACGCACAATAGTGGCCGGATCAGTGCCTAGTCGCTGGGCTAGGGCACGTACGCTCAACAACACGTATTCGCGCGGATGCTCAAGAATAGGACGTATGATTTCCTGGCGTTTTATGCTGAGTTGGTCGATGCGCTCCGGCAGCGGCGGGGTCGCACTCTGAGGCTTGGCTTTCATTTGCGCCCGAGAATTATTCAAATTTACGGGCCTGTCAATACCTTGGGCCATCGTCAGACAAAAAAGTTACAATTTAGTTCGATTACTTCTTGCTGGCTGCCGCGGGCTTGGCCAGGCCCGGAGCAGTGATTGGATGCAGAAATGGCATCATGGCGCGAAGCTCCGGCCCCAATTGCTCGATGGGATGAGTTTGCTCGCGTTGTCTGGTAGCCAGAAAGTTCGGGCAACCTTGCTCGTTTTCTTCAATCCATTTTTTGGCGAAGCTGCCATCGCGGATCTCGGAAAGAATTTTGCGCATTTCTTCCTTGGTTTTGGCATTGATAATGCGCGGACCGGCACTGTAATCACCTTGTTCCGCGGTGTCACTGATGGAATAGCGCATGTAGCTTAGACCGCCGCGATAAATCAGGTCCACAATCAGTTTCAATTCGTGCATGCATTCAAAGTAGGCCACTTCCGGCTGGTACCCGGCGGCCACAAGAGTTTCAAAACCCGCTTTGATGAGCTCGCTCACACCACCGCACAAGACCGCCTGTTCTCCAAAGAGATCCGTTTCCGTTTCTTCCGTGAAGGTAGTTTCGAGCACGCCAGCGCGAGTGGTTCCGAGCGCCTTGGCATAGGACAAGGCCAGGTCTTTCGCTGTTCCGCTGGCATCTTGTTCCACGGCCAGCAGTGCCGGGGTGCCGCCACCTTCGCTGAAAACTTCGCGTACTCGATGTCCCGGTGCTTTGGGAGCGATCATCGAGACGTCAATCGACGCCGGCGGTTTGATCGCGCCAAAACGAATGTTGAAACCGTGCGCGAACATCAGCGTTTTGCCGGCTTTGAGATGGGGTTCAATGGCTTCGTGATACAGCTTCGGCTGCTTGGTATCGGGGGCGAGAATCATGATGACATCCGCCCAGGCGGCGGCTTCCGCCGGAGTATTGACGATCAGACCGTCCTTTTCTGCCTTGGAACGCGATGAGCTGCCAGGTTGCAAACCTACGCGGACGGACACTCCGCTATCGCGCAGATTTAACGCGTGAGCGTGCCCTTGCGAGCCGTAACCGAGGATGGCTACTTTTTTTGCCTGAATGAGTGATAAGTCTGCCGAATCGTCGTAATAGAGTTTTGCCATGATTTTTCCTTGGGCCGCCTGCGCAGCCGCGATAAAATTGATGTGCTCAACAGATTTACGATAGCGCTAAAAGCATTCGTCAGTTCGTGACTGTTGTTCCGGCACGCGTGCTCGGATTTGCCGAAACTTCTAGTTCGTTAACAACCGGGGGACGAAGCAGATCGCCTCCACGGGTCATCGCAATCCTTCCGGTACGGGCCATTTCCAAAACGCCAAATGGGCGCAAGACTTCAAGCAGGCCGTCAATCTTATCCACCGTACCGGAAACTTCCAGGATTAGGGATTCTGGAGCAACGTCCACGACCCGCGCCCTGAACACCTTGATCAATTCCATAAGATGCGGACGATTTTTCTGGTCCGCCAGAACCTTGATCAGCGCCAGGTCGCGTTCAAGAACAGAGCGGTTGGAGATATTTTCAGCCAGAAGCACGTCCACTAATTTTTCCAGACTGGCCTCTAGGCGGTGCGCGCCCTTTTCGTCGGTGTGCGCGACGATGGTCATGCGCGCGATTTCTTCGTTTTCCGTGGGGCCTACGGTAAGCGAATCGATATTGATCGCCAGCCGCCGAGCCAGAGACGAGACGCGGTTGAGGACGCCTGGTTTATTCTCTACGTAAGCGACGAGCGTTTGCATGGTTTCCTCTATTTTTTTCACGGCTCAGTCGCCGTTTCTACTAGCGGGCTGTCTGGCCGCCGAATCATGTCGTGAAGCGAAGCGCCGGCTGCGACCATGGGGTAAACGGAGTCTTCCTGCTCCACGCGAAAATCGATGAGTACCGTTTCCGTGGATTGTCGCGCAGCGCGAATGGCGGGTATTACTTCACCTCGAGTGGCTATGCGTTCGCCTCGTATGCCGAAGGCGTTGGCCAGCGCGGCAAAGTCGGGAGCCACGAGCGGGGTCGCGACGTAGCGTTTGTCGTAGAAAAATTCCTGCCACTGGCGGACCATACCGAGGAAGCCGTTGTTGATGATGGCGATCTTGATGTTGATCTTTTCTTGCACGATGGTGGCTAGCTCGCTCATGGTCATTTGGAATCCGCCGTCACCGACAACCACCCATACTTCCGCCTCAGGCTTGGCAAATTTAGCGCCGATAGCAGCCGGCAGCGCGAAACCCATGGTACCGAGTCCGCCCGAAGTGATGAGCGTACGCGGCAAGTTGTGATGGTAATACTGCGCTTCCCACATTTGGTGCTGCCCGACATCCGTTACCACGATGGCTTCGCCGCGAGTCTCTTTCCAGATGTCGTTGATCACGTGGGCGGCATAGAGATGACCGTTATCCGGCAGGCTTTGAATGTCCCGAACGGCGGAATCGCCCTTTGATTCCTGGATATGGCGAAGCCACACACCGTGGTCGTGCGTTTGTATGTTCGGTGTGAGTTTTTCCAGCACCTCACGCGCGTCGCCAACCAGCGCCGCGTCCACCGGCACATTTTTGTTGATCTCCGCGCGATCAATCTCGATATGAATCTTGCGGGCATTTTTCGCGTAGGTGCGCAAATCCCCGGTGACGCGGTCGTCGAAGCGCATTCCCACGGCGATCAGCAAATCCGATTCCTGAATGGCGTTGTTGACCCAGGCTTCGCCATGCATGCCCATCATGCCAAGGTTCAGAGGATCTTTGGCAGGGAAGCAGCCGATGCCGAGCAGCGTCATGGCTACCGGGTAATTTCCGGCGCGCACGAATCGAGCAAATGCTTTCATCGCGCCCGAAACGATGATGCCGTGTCCAGCGAGGATGAGCGGACGTTTTGCGGAGTTCAGCAATTCCACCGCGCGATCGAATTCCGCCTGGTCGTAATTTATTCGCTGACGTTTTGGTGGAAGTTTTGGCGCAGCAGCGTCCCAATCAAATTCGCAGCAAGCCTGTTGCGCATCCTTGGTGATGTCCACTAAAACCGGCCCGGGACGGCCTGAGGCGGCGATTAGAAACGCTTCGCGAACAGTGCGAGCAACATCTTCGGCGCGGGTCACCACCACGTTGTGTTTGGTAATCGGCATGGTGATGCCGGTGATATCGATTTCCTGAAACGCGTCGGAACCCAAAACCTTGCTGCTCACTTGGCCGGTGATACAAACGATGGGCGAAGAATCAAGCATGGCCGTAGCAATACCGGTGACCATATTTGTGGCGCCGGGACCGGAAGTAGCCATCGCACAGCCGACTTCGCCACTGGCCCGCGCGTAACCATCCGCCATATGGGTGGCCCCTTGCTCGTGGCGCACCAGTACGTGATGCAATTTCGATTTTCCCAGCGCGTCGTACACCGGCAAAATTGCGCCGCCGGGATAGCCAAAGATGTGCTTCACGCCGAGCCTGGTCAGCGATTCGCAAAGAATTTCCGCGCCAGTTAGCTTCATAAGGTCCTCGCATTCGTCCCAGCAGGTGGCATAGCGGACGGCAATATTGGCGGAACAGCGGTGATAGCTCCTAAAGCCGATGACGAAACCAGCAGCGCATACTTGGCCATCACTCCAGAAGTGTAGCGCGGAGCCGGGGCGCGCCAGGAGGCCAGCCTTCGTTGCATTTCCGCACTACTGATTTCCAAATTTAATGTTCGCGACGGCAGATCGAACACGATGGAATCGCCCTCCGCGACCGCCGCGATAGGGCCACCGTTAGCCGCCTCGGGAGCCACGTGACCCGCCATGAGCCCGTGAGTGGCGCCAGAAAAACGCCCGTCAGTTAGAAGTGCAACACTGTCGCCAAGCCCGGCGCCGACCAACGCCGCTGTCACCGCAAGCATCTCGCGCATTCCCGGGCCGCCTTTGGGCCCCTCATAGCGAATCACCATGACGTCTCCAGCTTTAACGCTCCGGTTCTCTACCGCTCGGAACGCCGCTTCTTCACTATCGAAAACGCGAGCTGTGCCCCGGAAGTTTTGAATGTTGTGACCCGCCACTTTGACCACGCACCCTTCAGGAGCGAGATTGCCTTTCAAGATTACCAGGCCGCCGGTGGGTTTGAGCGGCGCGTTCAGTGTGCGAACGACTTCCTGTCCAGGCGCTTCTATTGCGGCGTTGGCTTCTTCGGCGATGCTGCGGCCTGTAACGGTGATCGAGTCTCCTCGCAATAATCCGGCTTCAAGCAGACGCTTGGCGACGAGCGCAGTGCCGCCTGCGGCGTAAAGATCGGTAGCGACAAATCTTCCCCCAGGTTTTAGATCGGCAAGGATCGGTACACGGGAACTGATGCGATCAAAATCGTCGATCGACAAGGGGAGCTTCGCTTCGTTGGCGATAGCCAGCAAATGCAGTACTGCGTTTGTCGAGCCCCCGGTAGCCGCTACGCCGGCGATGGCGTTTTCAATGGATGTCTTGTTTATGATTTGCGATGGCAAAACATTCCTGCGAAGAAGGTCAACGACAAGCTCGCCGGCGCGACGACCGGCTTCCGCTTTTGCGCCGTTGGTAGCAGGAGTGCTGGAGAGGCCCATGGGCGCAACTCCAAGAAATTCGCAAACTAGCGCCATGGTATTGGCGGTAAATTGTCCGCCGCAGGCGCCGGCTCCCGGACACGCAACGCTTTCCAGCGCCGTCAAACGCTTCTCGCTCATTTCCCCGCGGCCATAAGTGCCCACCGCCTCGAAGACATCCTGAATCGTAACGGAATGGCCTTCAAACTGGCCCGGCGCGATGGAACCGCCATATAAAATCAGTCCAGGAATATTCAGGCGCGCCAGCGCCATAATGCCTGCTGGAATGGTTTTGTCGCAGCCGACCAGGACGATGAGAGCGTCAAATAAATTGCCTCTGGTCACCAGCTCGATGGAATCTGCAATCACTTCACGGCTGATGAGCGACGTGCGCATGCCCTCTGTGCCCATGGTGATGCCGTCTGAAATCGAGACGGTATTGAATTCCAGCGGCACTCCACCGGCTGCGCGAATTCCGTCCTTCACATGTTTCGCCAACTCGCGAAGATGGTAATTACACGGACCAATTTCAATCCACGTGTTGGCTACACCAATCAGGGGCTTCTTGAAGTCTCCGTCGCCGAGGCCGGAAGCGCGAAGCATCGCGCGCGCCGGGGAACGATTGGCGCCATCCACAAGCGTGTGACTACGAGGTCTGGGGAGCGACTCGCTCATTTAAACTTTCTCCGTTTGCGCTGTGGTTTTAGTCGGCACAATTAGCTAGTGGTAGAACCCAACCATCTGCATGTCCCAGCCAGCCGAGTAACAAGCTGGTCCGTGAAATCAGAATGAGCCCAAAACGCTTATAGATCAAATTAATACTTTTCAACCAGCAGATAAATATCGTTTATACTCCTATTTTAAATCCTTTAGGTAAAAGCATCTTGGGCCCAATTCCCGGCATCTTTAACAACATCCCTCCAAGTGGTCTCTGAAGCTCGAGGAAAGCGGACGATTTATGGTCAATGGCACGGAAGTGTTCGTGATCGGAGGTGGCCCTGCGGGTTTAGCGGCAGCAATCGCGGCGCGACGGCGAGGTTTCCAAGTGGTGGTCGCAGATGGAAACAATCTCCCGATTGATAAGCCGTGCGGCGAAGGCTTGATGCCAGACTCGATTGCTGCTCTGCAACAACTCGGCGTGGAAATCGCGCCCGATGAAGGGTGCCCGCTTCGGGGAATAAGATTTCTCGAGAAAGAAAAGTCCGCAACTGCATGTTTTCCCACCGGAAGGGGCGTGGGATTACGCCGCCCTATACTCCAGAAAAGAATGCTGGACCGTGCAATCGCTCTGGGCGTTCAGTTTCTTTGGGGAACGCCCGTCACCGGCATTGAGAGCGACGGGGTGAAGCTTGCCGGAGGAAAAGTTGTCCACTCCAATTGGGTTGTAGGCGCGGACGGCGGCCAATCGCGGGTTAGGCGGTGGGCTGGGTTAGAGTCTTCTAACAAGAGTGATTCCCGACTCGCCTGGCGGGCGCACTTCGTGGTCGCGCCCTGGTCGGAATATGTAGAAATTCATTGGGCTCAGAAGGCCCAAGCGTACGTTACGCCGGTATCTGCGAAAGAAGTATGCGTGGTGATGGTGTCTCGAAACGAAAACCGTGACATCCGAGTCGCACTTAACGAATTCCCAGGACTGGCGAGCCGCTTAAGTGAGCGGCTTTCGAGGCCGGCGCGCGGCACGATCACGAGCATGCAGCGTCTGAAGCGCGTTTCCCGCGGCAATATCTCGCTCATTGGCGACGCCTCAGGAAGCGTGGACGCCATCACCGGCGAAGGATTGAGCCTGAGCTTTCATCAAGCGGTAGCCTTGGCGGAGGCCATGGAGAAAAACGATTTGGGCTTGTATCAAAAAGCTCACCGCCAATTTGCCCGGCGCCCAACGTTTATGGCCCGGCTCCTGCTGCTGCTTGATGGCCGCGCACGCCTGCGTCAAAGAACTCTAAGCGTTTTCAGAAATAACCCAGAGATTTTCGCCCGATTGGTATCTATTCACGTTGGCGAAACCTCGCCAGCACACTTCGCAGCCACCGGCGCTCTATTCGGCTGGCGCTTCCTGGCGGCATGAGTCGAGGATGTCCAAACATGACCTATGCACTGAGAAATTGTATCGCCACAGTTTTGCTCATCGGCCTAGCAACGGCACCACGACAGGCGGCTACTTCGGAGCAAAGTTCCCCCGCCACACGAGCCGCGGAGCAAATCGTTTTGTCTGTTGACCCGGCACGAAGCACCGTGCATTGGAGTGTGGAATCAAGTTTACACACCGTGCATGGAACGTTTCATGTAAAGCGCGGTACCGTGTCTGTCGATCCCGCAACGGGAAAGGCCAGCGGCGAAATTGTGGTGGATGCTACCTCGGGTGAGAGTGGTAACGACGGTCGAGACCGGCGTATGCACAAGGAAATACTCGAAAGCGCCCAGTACTCCGAGGTCGTGTTTCGGCCAGATCACGCCGATGGAACCATTGTGGCGCAAGGTAATTCAAATTTGAAACTTCATGGAATATTTTCTCTGCATGGGGCTGATCATGAGCTCAGTGTGCCCGCTCAAGCGATGCTGAAAGCGGATGAGTGGAGTGGGACGGCGGCTTTCGAGGTACCCTATATAAAGTGGGGGTTGAAAAATCCTAGTAATTTTCTCTTAAAGGTTAAGCCCTTCGTGGACGTTCAACTTGATCTGGCCGGATCGGTCCGCCAAGCGCGGTAACAAAAATCACGCAGCGGGTTTGAATTTTATGAGTAATGATCAGGCTTGCCTGTGAGTTTGTATCTTGCTCGCGACGGAGCTAAGCGCCCGGGTCTGTACAGAAGACATGGGAGCGCGTAGCCAGCGCAAGGTCTTAACCGCACATTCAGAGGTGTCGGCCCGGAGCTTATGACGTGCTCGCAGTAGGATGGAAACTCCCGCGGTCAGATAAAGCCCACACAACAGAATTCCTACGCAGCGGATTATTATCCGGCCAGGATGCTGCGAGGCTTGAGCCGGATTCATCCTCATAGGAATCCAAATTATCAGGCAGAAGGCAAATAAGCTCACGACTAAAGTTTTCCCATAAGCTGTTTCGTTGAAATTACGTGCCCACCAACGCCGTACCGAATCTATGAGCGGAGCCGCGCCATTTCGGGCACTGTGAATCGCCGCATTTAGTTCAGCTCCAAAGGCTTTTGAAAAGCGCGCCAGGCGAGGTTCAGTAGCGTTGCGGACCGTTTTCGCGCAATTCCTGAATCGGTCATCCAGGTCCAAGCTTCTAGGCGAGCGTACCGGCGGTTCGATTCCTTGAACGTGAACACGGTTAGCGCTTCCTCTTATCCTGGTTTGCAGCTCCAAATTTCTGATCGTGCGAAGCGTCGGTTCGAACCCATAAATCCGTACGAACTTGGTGCACCGTCTTAATTTTTCCTCCAAGTTATATTTTCTAATGAAGCCAATGGCTGGTTCGATAGACGAGCGTAAATTATGGATCGCACGCAGCGCGCGAGCTGAGGCCACATGGGCGGAGAAGAAATTTCCTGCGGAATCACGCTTCCACACCCGCACCCGTGCTGTCGCGTATTGCGGCTCCGGTGATCTCGAAGGTGCCGAAGTATGGAGTCTCGTGTCGTTGGTCTCGGCATCCCCGGCGCTGAATGCGTCACCCTGGTGATTAATGACGCTCTTTTGCGCACTCACCAGATAAGGTGTAGCTCTGGGCTTTTCCTGCCACGCGTCAGCGTCCGCTTTAATCTTCGCCAGAATAGAATGCAAGTCTGGAACGTCCGTTGGTGCACTCATCGTGCGCAATCGTGGGGCCACCGGCCTGAAAACGTCAAATTGCAGATCACGCGCGGCCTCCGCAACTAAGGCAGCAGGAATCACCTTGGTATGCTCTACGTAGGCATTGATCAGCGCGTTTTCACACAGCAAATTTATAACTCTTGGTATGCCGCCAGAATAGCTGTGCACCGCTTCGACAGCTTCAGCCTCGAACATCAAATTGCTGCTCGAGCCCGCGGTATGTAAACGATTCTCGATGTACCCCGCGACTTCTTCCAACGTCAGCGGCGCCGTTCTGCAGCGCAGGCCAATGCGCTGCTGCAACTGTCGCAGATCCGGGCGTCTGAGTTTCGCCTCCAGCTCCGGCTGCCCGACCAGGATAATTTGCAGCAACTTTTCGTTGGGAAGCTCCATGTTCGACAATAAGCGAATCTCTTCTAGAACATGGTTAGGGAGTCCTTGTCCTTCGTCCACGATCAGAACAACCAGATCGCGCGCCCGGTAGCGAGCCAACAACCAATCATTAAATG
>DATHMG010000065.1:0-2782 GCA_035487275.1 Candidatus Acidiferrum sp.
ACGAAACCGAACCCACAACATTAACGTACGCGCCCAACTGAACGCTTGTCCTGCAATCGGTGGATGGACGGGCGCGGTAAGCGGACGACGCCTCTCGCGGAATACGGTTACGCCGCGCAAGGGTCCCAGCTACGCGGTCAGCCGCATAGCGAACACACCAGTAGTCGGGTTTGGATTCCTCTCGAAGGGCATAAAACAAGGTGCGCACGGCAGCTCCAGCTGGTCCCGACTGCCGGCTAGCCAGGAAACCTTCGAGAATAGTTCGAAGCCCGTCTGTCCTCCCGCAATCCGACACATCTCCATTCTATGGTGTCGCAGCTGGTCGTGTGGCCTCACGAGAATGACGGTGTTATTTTTTTGGCTGCCTGGAGGAGCGCATCAATGGCGTCGACGCTGTCGATCAGGGTCGGGTCGAAGTCGAGTTCGGCAAAATCCATGCCAAATTTCTCTTCGAGGAAAACCACGATGTCTACGGCGTCCACGGAGGCAAGACGGCCGTCGAGAAGCAGCGACGTGTCGTCCGCAAAGGGCTGTTTGTCCCCCTTCTGGAGGAGCAATTCGTTCAAGAACTTCCGAATCTCTTCCCGGTGGTCCATGTGTTTTCCTCAAGTCGTCAGGTTAAAAAGATGCGCAAGAAATCGAAAGTGTTCCGTGATCGGATAGGTCCGCTCGGTGTAATTGAAAATGTTGAGCAGGCAGTAAAAAAGAGCGACGCAAAATGCTGGCACAACGCGCCCGCGAAAAAATCCCGAAGCCTTCGGGCCGCGCTTGCGCGTCTGCGAAATGCAGATGGCCGTGGCCAGCACCGTGCAATAGAAAATGTAGACGTGAAACGCCGCGAGTGAGCGCCACAAACCAAGCTGGGAGATGTAGTCCAGATAAAAAACATAATGGTAAAAAGCATTTCCAAATCCGGCAGCGGCAAACGTGGCCACGACAATGCGCAGTTTCTTGCGAGTCTTGAAGTATTTCAGAAAGACCGGATAAAAAAAGAAATCCACCAACAGCTCTTTGAAATAGAAATAGTAGCGGTTCCAGAATTCGGCGATGGTTCGCGAAGACAAAGGCCGGTAGGTGTTGCGCAGCGCGTTGAATCCCGCCATGCGGCAGCAGGCCACGATGCGATGGCCGATGACGGAGACCGCGAGCATACTGTCGAGGAATTCGGTGATGAGGCTGGCCCAGCAGGTGTACCAGGGATACGGAGCGCGGCTCACACTGTGAAAGAATGCATCCGTGAAGGTCGGGATGGCCAGAAAACCATGGACGCATTGAGAATAATACTTTGCAAAAAGCATGATGAGCAGAGACCAAGCCAGCAGCTTCAGCCCCTTCAACTGTGTAACGGCAAGCTGCCCGGGGTCCTGGGCTTCGATTCGCCGCAAATAGCCCGAGCCTTTCACGAACGGAGTGGTCGGCGATCCCCAAAAAGGCCGGTAGGTTCCGAGCTGAAGAGTCAGATTATCGCGGCCGGTAGCACGGCAATCCAGCAAGGAGTAGGCGATGAACCAAAGATAAGCACCGAGCGTCGCGGTGAAATCCCAGACCGTCAAATACCAGTGGGTGTCGTTTGGAAAATAAGCCGCGAAGACGATGAGCAACGAGTAGCCGCTTAGGAGAATAAAGACGGGATGGCGACCGATCCAGGAGCGAGGTAACGCCATCACCAGCAAGAAAAGCATTGCGCCGATGGCAATGACGAAGACCAGGAGCGCTGCAGTGTAAAGAGGATGCGGCCACTTTACCCACGGAACCGCAAAGGTAAAAACGAGAGTGAGGATGGTGAGGAGAATTCTGCGCCGCACCGGAAGAAACGTGATTACCGCCAGACCCAGGCTGAGCGGAAGCCACTCTGTCATGGCAAAACGCAGGCCCAGGGCGAACAGCGCCAAGATCAAAGCCTTTCCGACCGCTGTTTTCGCAAGCTTGGTGATGACCGGATAGGTTTCGATGCGCGGGATGATGCGGAAGTTCTTCAGCCAGCTTGGGATGCGGCTCGGAAAGGCGTCTGAAGTAATTGCGACTTGTGTGCTCAACACTTTCCCTCGACCGGCATTCCGCCACTCTTATTTGGCGTTGGCGAACTGACTTCAGAATTCCCCCGAGCAAGCGCGACGGTTCGCGCCTGTAGCGACGATATTTTTACCTTACCATCGGGAAACACCCCTCTCTGCCACGAACAGCGGGCGATTGTGGAATCCGACAACGCCTTTTAAGGCAATGCGCATAGCAAAGATGAAGCTAAGAAGCGCAGATGCCACGCAAGCTGCCGGCAAACTCGGGCACGGACTCAATCAAAACGCAGATCAGGGATTAATTCGCAGGCTCCTATCGATCTGGAGACCGGGGGCTTGCAGTCTTTGCTCCATTGGGCGGCTTGCCGACCTGACGGAAGTTACCACGCAATTGTTGTGGCCAGAATCCGAGGATTGTGCGTGTGCGTCTCCGAAATGCACCTGGACAAGGCAACGTCCGCTTCGTCGACTCGTAAGGCATTGTGGCCAAAACCTGTCGGAGGATGAGGTCCCTCGGGAAATAGCGCTGGTGGACGCGTTGGCGCACACTCCTGAAGGCTACGTAGATTCCTTCGCACTGCTAGCAAGCAACAGCATCACCGACTTCTGATGCTCGACTAGACTTGATGGTATGGCCTTCCCACTCGGGAATTGGTGAAGATTCTATGGACTGGAAACGCTCATTGCCGCCGAGTCGCGAACAAATTGAAGAGCTCAGTTCCTTTCAGAAGTGGATCCTGCTCAACGGCAACTTGAAAGCCTTGCTT
>DATHMG010000066.1:0-75424 GCA_035487275.1 Candidatus Acidiferrum sp.
CCGCCAAGGTCAGCACCGGAGCGTCCGCGGGATTTGTCTTGCTGTAAATCGGCGGCGAAGGAAGGTTCGCGGGAAGAAAGTTTTGCGAAGCATTGATGGCCGACTGCACTTCTTCCTCCGCGACATCGATATTTAGACTCAGTGTGAATTGCAACACGATGACGGAGCAGCCGCCCGAGCTGCTGGAAGTCATCTGGCTAAGACCCTGGAGCTGGCCAAACTGCCGCTCTAATGGTGCGGTCACCGTCGTGGCCACCACATCCGGGCTCGCTCCAGGATAAAAGGTGAGTACTTGAATAGTGGGATAGTCGACCTCAGGCAATGCGGAAACTGGCAACTGCGTGTAGCTCACGATGCCCACCAGTAGTATGGCGGCCATTAGCAGCGCTGTCGCAACCGGCCTCAAAATGAACGGACGTGACGGACTCAATGAGGCGTACTCCCCTGGCTGTTGGCGTTGCCTTGCGTGGAAGTATTCTCTGGAGCAGCGGCGTTTTCTGGGCCACTTGGATTTCCCGGAGCGGATCCGGGAGCAGCGCTGTTTCTGCCGCCCGAACTATTCCCTCGGTTTGGTGATCCGCCTGGAGCGTTGCCGGGGGCAGGTGGGTTCAAGGCGATGACAACTTTTGAATTGTCCTGCAACTTATCGAAGCTGCTGTTTGCCAACACCTCCCCCGGGGACACGCCCGTGACTTGCGTAATTCCGCCGTCCGTCACGCCCGGTTTAATCGTGCGCATATGTGCGGTGTTGTCCTGGAGAACATAAACAAATGCAGTCTGTCCGTTGTGTTGGATTGCCGAGCCGGGAATCAAGGTGGCATCGTGGAGCGTATTCACGAGCAACCGAACATTAACAAACTGGTTTGGAAAAAGCGCGGCATCCTTGTTCTCGAACGAGGCGCGTGCTTTAACCGTTCCGGTGGTGGTGTCGATCTGGTTGTCCAGCGTTAGCAATTTTCCCGTAGCTATTTTCTGTTGCCCGCCTCGGTCAAGTGCATCGGCCGTCAGCACCGCCTTGTTGCGCAAACGCTCCTGTACTGCCCCGAGGCTGTCCTCCGGAATAGTGAAAATTACAGTGATGGGCGACATTTGCGTAATCACCACCAGCGTGGTCGTTCCCGACGATTGCACCACGTTTCCCGGATCGACCAGCCGCAAACCAACCTTGCCGGTAATGGGCGCCACGATATGGCAATAGCTCACCTGCACCTGGTCGAACTGCACCGTGCCCTCATCAAGCTTCACCGTGCCCTGATTTTGCAGCACGATTTTTTCTTGATCGTCCAACTGTTGCTTTGGTATGGCTCTGCGA
Source organism: Candidatus Acidiferrum sp. (assembly GCA_035487275.1). Classification (GTDB taxonomy): domain Bacteria; phylum Acidobacteriota; class Terriglobia; order Acidiferrales; family UBA7541; genus Acidiferrum. The sequence continues at coordinate 1,313 of DATHMG010000066.1, forward strand.
TCCCACGCTTCGTGGTAGCGCAGCAGATCCATCTTCGCTTGCGCCAAAACATTTTGGTCCCGCTCCAGGGTACCCTGCGCTTGCATCAATGTGGCCCGGTACGGCCGGGAATCAATGTCAATCAAGGAATCGCCCTTGTGCACGATCTGACCCTCTCTGTAGTGCACCTCGGTCACAATGCCATTCACTTGACTGGTGATCGAAGAGGTGTAAACCGGTGTGACCGTGCCGATAGCATCCAGGTATACGCCGATGTCGCGTTTCTGCGCTGTTGCGGTCGTCACCGTGACCGGCCCGCCGCCTCCTCTGGGTGCTTTGGCGGTTGTTGCCTCCTGGTGACGCAAAACCAGCCAGAAGCCCAGCCCGAATACCGACAGGATCACGACCCACATGAGGACGCGCACGGCGGTGCTTCGTCTGGGTGGCGTCGCCTCGGTTGGCGGGGGTAACCGATGTTCGGGCCCGATAGCTGGATGCTCAGTTTGATCAGCAGGCAAAGTGGTTCCTCATCCTCACGTTAGTCGGGACCGGGACACGGAGAGCCCCTATTTATTGACGAATAGTAACCCGTCTTTGGATACACCCGGGCCTAATATTGGGTGCGAGCAGTTTCTTCTCTTAGGGTTACGGGGGGATCGCTACTTGCCACGAAACAGGAAGGCGAGGTCAACAATTAGAATGATCACCACCGCCAGCTCAAGGACGAAGCTGCGGGTTTGATTGAACTGGTCCACCATGAATCGGTAAAGCTCACCGGCGGTGCGCAGTTTCTGGTCAACCAGTCCGCGATAATCCGGCACGCCAACCTTAGCGGCAATCAAATTGTATAGCCGTGCATAAAACATATCGCTCAAAAACTTCACCGCATTATCAACCTTCTCGGTCAATTCCATAACATCTAGGCGGATGGTGTTCAACCGGGCCGCTTCACGGGAGAGCCGCCAGGCTGTAAGCAAACCGCCTTGGCGCTCCAGCGAACGATACACTCCGTCAAGGAGGCTCGTGAGCAAGGTGTCGTAATAACGAAATTCCAACAGCTGCGTATTGGCATACTCCAGCAGTTGTATGGTTGTCGCTGCCACTTCCGAGCTTCCGTAGACTAGCGCGCCACTCCAACCTACAACCAACAAATCCGCGTGCGAGTAGGAGATGCTCGATTGCAAAACTTCCTGCCGCTCCGCGTCGGACAACAATGCCGATTCCCCACGAACCAGTTGGGCTATCTCTGGGCCGTGCAATGCAAGCAATTCTTCGGAGGCCAGACTGTGGCCATCGCCGCCCCGTATTTCGCGGAGTTGTATTACGTAATAGTCCTCTTTGAGCCAGTTATCGTACGGTTTCACGAGAGCAGGGGTGGCGTGTTTCAAAGCTGTGCGAAGTATTTCGGTCGCCCGGTTCTCCAGTTCCGTCGCGCCGATCCATTGACTGGATTGCTGAACCAAAGCACCCCAGTCGCAGTCGAACGGCACCTCCAGCTCAATGCTGACCACTCCATAGTCGTAATAATTGGTTTTTCCTTCTATGTGTTCACCGGCCTTCAGGACCATCGGCTGGATGGTCTCGACCACCGGCGATCTTTCAAAGTGCAAATAGTGCGGGATCGGAGGAGTCAAACCGATTGAGGATTGCATACCGCCTGGTTCGAGCAGAGGCCGCAGTACATCAAGGCGTATAGCCTCGGCCACCTCATAAAGAAACAAAATGCGGAACTCGCCCTTCAAGAATCTCTGGCCCTCCAGGCTACGTCTACATTACCCGCCTGCAGGTAAACATGCGAATGACAAAGAATTGGCGGTCCCAAGCCTTAATCTCAACGCCTTCTAGCCAACACTGGGAGGGAGAATTTCGCGATCCCAACAGCCACAAACACAGCGGGCAGCCCGTTGTGGCTGCCCGTGCATGTGGCCTGTGTGTAAGACTAGAATTTAGTGGTTGTCATCACCATGTTCGTGACGCCACTTCCAATAATTGTCCTGATCTCTGCGATTCAACTTCGCGTAGTCGCGATACTCTTTGTGGTTCTCGGTGAAATATTGATGATAGTAGCGGTCTTCATTGTTATCCCAATTGTGGTAGTCCTTGTGAGAGCGATCGTACACGCGTTTTTGATCGTGATGCTCATCACGATGTTCGTCACGGTGTTCATCCTGCGACACTGCCCTCGTAACTATCGCGGCGGGCGCGCCTAGGGCGGCCGTCAGGAAAAGAAACGTAATGTATCGGTATGCAGCATTCATAATTCCTCCTGGAGAATATCGGTCCAATTTATTTGCCGAGCTAACGGATAAAAGTATGGCCCGCTCGCAACCGATGTTCAACGCCAGGAATCCAGTAATGTCGTCTAAGGTATTCTACGGATGGCTTTTATGATGTGGATAAGAGTCCATTTCGCATTCTAAAATAGCGCAGCGTTCAAAATTTCCGCGTGCTAATGGATGGCCAAGTTTAGCGCTCTGCAACTAACATCTGACTAAGTCGTTCTTCGCGCCTACTCGGCTTCGCTTCAACACCTTGGTCGTGTATAAATCTTTGCTAGCGATTCAGTCGACGATTCAGGGAAGACATGTCCATTAAAACGTGGCTCCTTCTGCTCTTTGTGTTGGTTTCGGCTGGCATCACCCTACTGGTGCTGCGCCATCCGCGCGTCGGTGAACTTTTTCATAAACACATTTCCGAGCGGCCAAAGCGCCGCCTATTTTTAGCAGCGATCGGATTTTTTGCCACCTTCGCGGTCGCTAGGACGCTTGCCTATGTCAACTTTCATAACATTGGACCCTTCCACGATATCTACATTGGTGGACGGCACATTCATCATCTGGTTTGGGGAATTTTGATTTTGCTGGCCGTCGGTTTTGGATGGTTGCAGGATGTTGGCGTGGGTGGAGAAAACTCCTCCATCGCAGCGAGCCGTCTAATGTCCTTTCTTTACGGCGCGGGCGCCGCGCTCACATTGGATGAATTTGCGTTGTGGTTGAATCTCGAAGACGTTTACTGGGCGCGCGAAGGTCGTGCCAGCCTCGACGCCATAGTTTTATTCGGCACCTTCCTGATCATCGCCCTTTATGGAGGCCGCTTCTTTCATGCAGTGGCCAATGACTTGATCCTCCATCACAAAAAAGATTTAAACCGCGAGTGACATATCTAATTATGTGAGCAACGATTGGCCGCCTATCCGAAAACGACAGGAGCTGTCTTCTCGTGGCTGGACTTTTGCCTGTCGGCGCTACAATAAGCGACCACATGAAATCTTCTGATGCCACTGTTCTCCGTTTAATCGCGCTGTTCAAGCTGCTAAAAGCGATAACTCTCATCGCCGTTGGCGTGGGCGCCCTGAAGCTACGTCATCGAGACTTGCAGAGCACGCTAGATCATTGGGTCGCTATGAGCGGTCTCGATCCGGGCAACCGCTGGGTAGAAAGAGGGATTGAGAAGGCCTCCAATCTGACTCCCGCCAAGGTAAAGGGCCTCGGTATCGTGAGCTTTATCTACGCTGGAATATTTCTGACCGAGGGAATCGGACTCTGGCTTATGAAACATTGGGCCGAGTGGTTTACCATAATCATTACCAGCTCGCTCGTGCCAGTAGAGGTTTACGAGCTATATCGCCATCCCAGCGTAACGAAAATTCTGGTGCTCATCATAAATGTCGCGGTAGTCATATACCTGATCCCTCCTACGCATGGGCGCACCTGATCCTTGGCCAGGCTTACGAGCAAAAGGGTGAATTCAATCTAGCCCGCGCCGAGCTGCAAAAGGCCGTTGAACTTTCCCACAGCAGTCCGCTGATGATCTCCGCCTTGGCGCATGCTGATGCGCTATCTGGCAATCAGGAGGAAGCGCTGCGATCACTCCAGCCGTTGGCAGCGCAGTCCAAGAAGCAGTATGTTTCCCCGTTTTACGTCGCGGTCGTGTACATCGCGTTAGACAAAACCGAAATGGCCATGGACTGGATGGAAAAGGCTTTCGCAGACCGCTCGAACGGTCTGGTCTTTCTCAAGGTCGAGCCTGAGCTTGACCCCGTGCGGTCTAATTCCCGCTTCATTGCGCTGCACAAACAGCTCAACTTCCCGGACTGATTCCCACAGCAAAAAGCCTTTACGAAATCCTTACAATTTCCCTTCCGCTGCATTACTAGAGGGGTGTCACCTTTCGCGGTTAAGCCGTTGCCGCTCAGAAAAAATGCATCTGCCCGATGGTAAGAATAAATTGTACTTTTAGGCTTTTTAGCATTTCTTTATACCGTGAAGACTCGAGTGTTCAGCATCCAGTTCTCGAAGGTGAACGTATGAACCGCAACCTTAAAGCAATTCACGACAAAAGAAAAAAAGTCGCGACAATCAGGAAAAGGGCATGGGATCGGCGTGCTTTAATAAAATGCGTCGGAATCGTCACCGCTTGCGCGTGCAGCCCCTTCGCGCGTGCGCAATCTGCCGCGCCTGCTCAAGCTCCGCTGACCTTCGAGAGTCCGCAAGAGCTGCTAGTGCGCATCAGCAAACTCGAAGCTGAGGTATCTGAGTTAAAAGCTATCGTCAATCGGATCCAGTCCGTTCCCTCTAGCACCAACGCAGCCGCGGCCGCACAACCTGCGGCGGTAATCCAGCCGACTCCAAAAAAGGAAGCCGTTCAGACCGTCTTGCAGCCAGACGAGAGCAGGGTGCTCGGTTTCTTGCGTGAAACCACCATCAATGTCGCGCTGGATGGCTACTACGCCTACAATTTCAACAATCCTGTCGGTCGAGTAAATCTGCTACGCGCCTACGACGTGCTCAGCAATGAATTCAGTCTCAACCAGGCTAGTGTCGTCGTTGAACATCCGCCTGATGCCGCAGCCGGCCGCCGCTGGGGCGGGCGTCTGGACTTGCAGTTCGGCCAAGCCACCGACACATTGCAAGGAAACCCCGCCAACGAACCCCGGCCCCAGATTTATCGCAACATTTTTCAGGCCTACGGCACATACATAATTCCCGCCGGTAAAGCTATAACTGTCGATTTTGGCAAATGGGGAAGTTCTCTCGGAATCGAAGGCAACTACTCCAAAGACCAAATAAATTATTCCCGCGCCTACTGGTTCGACTTTCTGCCCTTCTACCACATGGGCGTCCGTCTCAGTGCCCCAATTAGCAATCGCTTTACACTGAACTATTGGGTGGTAAACGGCACCAATCAAGTCGAAGCCACCAATGGTTTCAAAGATGAGCTGTTCGGTTTCGTTGCTAAGCCGTCGAAAAACGTTGTCTGGACCATGAACTATTATCTCGGACAGGAACATCCAGATCGAACCGTCGTCCCACCAACGAGTGCGATTCCGGTGCAGCCCGGGCTCAGCTTTGCTGCTATTCGTCCCGCGCCAAATGGGCGTACGCACATTTTTGACAGTTATGTAACCTGGCAGGCTACGCCTAAACTGTCTTGCACTCTGGAAGGCGATTATTTTATTCAGCGTTTGTGGAAGACCGAAGCGCCTGGTCAATCATCCGCTCCTTCTCACGTCGCCGGCGGCGCTGCCTATGTTCGCTATCAGGTCAACCCTAAAATCGCGCTGGCCACTCGTGCCGAATATCTGTCCGACCGCGGAGGACTTTTCAGCGGACTTACGCAAGCACTGAAAGAAAACACCGTCACCTTCGATTACAGCCTGGCGGACGGATTTCTTATGCGCTACGAATTCCGTCGCGATTTCTCCAATAAGCCGGCCTTCTTAACCGATGTACAAAATGTTCTCAGTAAAGATCAAAGCACCGCAACCGTCGGACTCATTTGGTGGTGGGGCCGGAAGGAAGGTTCCTGGTAAGCCGGCATTTTGGCCACTCGCTAAATTTCACAATTCTTCCTTCAATCCTGGTCTTCTTGCATCGGCGGGCCGGCTGAAGCGGTAACCAACCCACGGTTCCGTGTGAATATATTTTGGTTTTGCCGGATTCGCTTCAATTTTTTTGCGGAGCTGGTTGATCACCACCCGCAACGATTCCGTCTCTTCGCCATACTCAGGACCCCACACGGATTGCAATAATCTGCGATGTGAGATCGGCCGGCCATCCGCGACTACCAATTCCTTCAGCACCGCGAACTCCTTAGGCGTCAAATGAATTTGCGTCCCGCGGACCACAATGTCGCGCTTCTCAAAATCAAAATTAAGTTCCTTGGATACCAGCGCCCCGGCATCCTTATCCTCGGTGGCTCGTCGCAGCAACGCCCGAACTCGCGCCAGCAATTCCTGCATACCAAACGGCTTCACCACATAATCGTCGGCCCCGGCGTCAAGAGCCCGAACCTTGTCTTTCTCCGCGTTTCGCACCGTGAGCATAATGATGGGAACTTCCGAATCGCTGCGAATCTCGCGGCACGTCTGCAGTCCGTCCAATCCGGGCATATTCATATCTAAGAGAATCAGGTCAGGTTTGCTGTCGCGGACCTTTTCAAATGCCTCCGTGCCATCGCGTGCTTCAATGATGGTGTAACCCTCCGCGGTAAGCGTCGTGCGCAGCACACGTCGAATCTGCGATTCATCATCTACCACCAGGATCGTCGCGGCGTTCATCGCGTTTTGCTCGACGACGAATCGATGGGCAGAGTGAAGGAAAACACCGAGCCATGATCGCGCTGGCTGGCCACGCTGATCGTTCCACCGTGCGCTTGAATGATGGCTTTCGCGATCGGCAACCCCATCCCCGTTCCCTGAACAAGGTAACGCTGGTCCTTCCCACGATAAAATTTGTCAAAAATCAGCCCTAACTCCATGTCCTCGATCCCCGGTCCTTTATCGGCGACGCTGGTAAGCACGACATTCCCGCTGGCCTCGGCAGTAATGGTGATTGGCTGGTCTTTCGGCGAATAACCATTGGCATTCTCAATCAAGCGCACCAGCACGTCCCGTATGCGATTGAAGTCGGCGCGCACAGACGGAAGCGTCTCAGGGACATCCATGCGTATGGTTCTCGGTCCTAATAATGTTTTGCAATACGTTAGCGCCGCCGAAACAATTTCATTCATCGAATTGGGCGCCACATCCAATTCGAATTCCCCGGCATCCAGCTGCGCCATTTCCGCAGCGTCACCCACCAGTTGGTTCAAGCGATCGCACTCTTCATCGATCACCGTTAGCAGTTCGCGTTTTTGTGGGTCCGCCACGTGGCGCTCGGACAGTAGACTGGTCACCGACGCCTTAATGGAAGTCAGCGGCGTACGAAAGTCATGCGTCACGGAATCCAGCAAAGCTGATTTCAAACGTTCGCCTTCCCTGGTGGCTTCTGTTTTTCCCAGTTCTTCCACCGCCCGGGCGCGCTCGAAGGCAATCGCAATCATGGAACCGAGTGCGTCCAGCGTTTCCCGAGATAACATCTGGCCCGAGATTCCCAGACTTCCAATCGCGCGCGCGCCCATGCGTACCGGAACAAAAGACAAACTTCGGCCCGCATCACGCAGCGGCTCATCCCGAGCCGTCGCGCGCTTTAACTCTTCCTCGGCGAAGTGCGAAGCCCCTCCCGAGTGATAAAACTTATTTTTGTTTTCCAGGTAAAGTGCCGCCGCTCCCACTTCAAATGTTTCCACGATGTGTCTGGGAATCGCATTGAGCAAGGTAATCACGTTCCCGGACACCAGCAATGTCTGACTGAAAGTGTAAAGTCTCTCCAGTTCATTGCGCCGCCGCTGCGCTTCATCGGCTTCCTTGCGCACCCGCGCCGCCAGTTGGCTGGCGATAAGCGATGCCGCCAGGAACGCAAATAGCGCCGCCCAGTTTTGCGGATCGGCAATCGTAAACGTCCCTACCGGCGGAAGGAAAAAATAATTGAATGCCAGCATCGCCGCCAGGGACATAAAGGCTGAAACGGTAAAGCCCCAAAAGGTCGAAACTGCTAAAATTGCCACCACAAATGTAAGCGCGACGGTCGTTTGGTTTACTCGCAACAGGTCGCGATAAAAAAAAGTAATGAGGGCCACGATGCCGAGCGCTACAACAACGTGCAGGAAGCGAATAGGAAGACGTGAGAGCACTGCAGTATTCTAGCTCAGCCGTTCATACCCGGTAGCGGTAAGACGCCCGATGAAGAAAACACCTGAAGATTGGCTGGAGAAAGCTAGCCACCCGGAGAAAACCAAAGGCATCTTCAAACTTTTCCTCGGCTATGCCCCCGGCGTAGGAAAAACCTACAGCATGTTGAGCGAAGGCATCCGCCGCCACAGCCGGGGTGAAGACGCGGTGATCGGCTTCATCGAAACTCACGGCCGAAAGGGCGTCGAAGAGCTCGTGCCCGAGCTCGAAACCATACCTCGCCGCCGCATCGAATACAAAGGCACGACATTTGAAGAGATGGATGTGGACGCCATCATCGCCCGCCATCCCGCCGTCGTTCTGGTCGATGAGCTGGCCCACACCAACATTCCCGGCAGCAAGCACCGCAAACGCTACGAAGACCTGCTGGAACTTCTCAACGCCAAAATCGATGTCCTCTCCACTTTAAATATTCAGCACATGGAGAGTCTGGCACCCACGGTCCACAGCATTACCGGAGTCACGGTGCGCGAAACTGTCCCCGATTGGGTTCCTTTGATGGCCAATGAAACGGTGATGGTGGACCTCACGCCGGAAGCGCTTCAACAGCGCATGGAACGCGGGGACGTTTATTCGAAACACAAAGTGCATCAAGCACTCCACAATTTTTTTCGCCGCGGCAATTTGATCGCTCTGCGCGAACTCGCCCTGCGGCAGGTAGCTGAACATGTCGACCGCAGCCTGGAATCCTACATGGCTGCCAAGGACATCGAAAAAAATTGGCCGGTGCGCGAAAGGCTGGCCGTTTGCATCAGTTCGAACCCCTCAGGCCAATACTTGATCGCTCGCGGCGCCCGCATGGCCAGGCGCTTGGACGCCGAGCTATACGTGGTCCACGTGGACAACGGGGCGGAAAATCAAGGCCCCGGTCACAAATCCTTGGAAGCCAACATTCGTTTCGCAGGGGATCTAGGAGCAAAAGTCGTCCGAATAAAAGGTAAAAACATCGCGGATACCATGGCGGCATTCGCGCGAGAGAAACACGTCACGCAAGTCATCTTTGGACGGGCCGTCGTAAAAGGTTTGCGCAAACTTTTTTACTTATGGGCCATTCACCGCTTCTTGCGCGACGCCCCCGCCGTCGATGTTCACATCGTCACTCACCAGGATCCCGAGTGACATGCCGAATTAGCTCGTGGATATTCTCTCACTCACTCCGGTAACTCGCGCATTTTTTAAGCCGTTTCAAAACCCTTGCAGTGACCATGCGTCCGCGCTTGCACTTGCTTCCTATAGTGCGACGCGGCGCCCGGAGCGATGACGGAACGGCTGCAGGAAGGCACGCAAATTACACAGAACACTTCGCGGCTGGGTACCAAGGAGACCCGAGCTTCCGAAAAATCCAGGAAGTAACTCTAGGAGAAAATATTCGTATTGAGGAAATCATTCCGAAACTTCCCGTGGGGATCGTACTTCTTACTGAGCTCGACGAACTCCGGCAACTTTTCGTAGCCCGCCCTCAGTCGTTCTGGCGCCAGCGTGAAAAGTTTCCCCCAGTGCGGACGCACTTCAAATGACGACAGCTCCCGTTCAATAACCGGCAAAAGTTTGCTGACCGCAGGCCAATCCGGCTTCAACGTGAAGTGAATCGTAACGGAATTCTGCTTGTAGCACGGGCTCATCCAGAAATCGTCAGCGGCAATGGTCCTGATTTCCGTAATCAGCAAATGAGGACTGACTTGGTCGCGAATCCGCTCCACCGCAAGAATCGCCTCAACCGCGTGCTTGCGCGGAACGAAGTATTCCGCTTGCAGCTCGTTTCCGGCGCTGGGCGTAAATCCCATGCGGAAATGTGGCAATCGCTCGTACCAAGGACCGGGCACGCCCATCTGCTCCGTGCAATTTTCGGCGGAAAGTGCGGCGATTGGGTGAAGGTTCCTGGTCGCCAGCGTAGCTCCAAAAAATTCCGGTGTCGGCTTAAATTCTTGCCCAGGTTCCACGCGGCTCTTGATCCACACTTCATTGATACGCTTTTTTTGCCAGTCAGTGAAAAGGCTGACGCTGTAACCGCTGGACTCGATGGCATCGAAATGTTCCTGCATCTGGCTGAGCGGCAGGTTTTCATAAACGTATTGCTTCATCATGAAGGTGGGCTGAAGGTCGAGCGTGATTTTTGTGACCACCCCGAGCGCACCCAGCCCGACAACCGCCCCTGAAAATCCTTGGCCATCCTGCTTGCGAGAAAGCGTAGCGATGTCGCCCGACGCGATAATCATTTCGAAAGCCGACACCGAGGTGGAAAGATTGCCATTCTTCTCACCTGATCCGTGCGTTGCGGTGGCACATGCGCCCGCCACCGAGATATGCGGCAGAGACGCCAGATTATGCAGCGCGAAACCGCGTTCATGCACGTAAGGAGCGAGCTGCCCATAGCTCATGTTCGCTGGAATTGTGACCGTCCGTGCTTTCGCATCCAGCTCGAGCACCTTATTCATCGGACGAAGCGACAGAAACTCGTCGGTGCTGTCGGCAAGGTAATTGAAGCAATGCCGCGTGCCGAGCACTTTCATCCTGGTATGTTTCCTGACAAACTCCTGCGCTTGCTCCACGGAAGTTGCCGAGTACAAGCGGTCCGTGCCGTACTCGATGTTGCCCGCCCAATTTTTTAATTTATCCCCGGCCGCCCAGGCCAATGACGGAGACAGAACGGGAGCGGACATTGCGCCGGAGATAAGTTTGAGAAAAGATCTTTTATTCATGTCCAATACGGGTAAGCAAATTCGACAACGCGAAGTATCGTAACCTTAATTGAACCCAAGCGGACTGTTTTTCGCCGGTCGTTTCATGGGCGCAGTTTACCGGCGCACCACGCTTTGATAAAGTCGCATTAACGCTTATTTCTTTACGATACGGAGGCTCTGGCATGGCAGTACCACAGGATTTGCTGGATATTTTGGTCTGCCCGCTTTGCAAAACTCCTGTAAAGCTCTGGGCCGAGGGTTTGGGACTCAAATGCCAAGCATGCAAACGGGTCTATCCCATCCGGGATGACATCCCGGTGATGCTGCCGGAAGAAGCGAAAATCGCAACCGATTAGTTTCAGTAATTTTTGAGTTCGACCCGCCTCTGGTTATTTTCATCGACAGTCTGCTCGAACAAATACACGCTTAAGCTATACTGATTTTCACTGCTCGCGGGCAGGAGAAAAACATGACGTTATTTGACCCACCTGCCGACCAATCTCACAAATCCCGTGCCATGGCTTTCACGATTGGGGCTCTAGCCCTTGTCGTGGTCGTACTTTTATATTTTGCGTTTCGCTACTATCCGGAAAGACGCGCTGCTGAACATTTCTTTGACGCGCTCATCGTCGGCGACACCGACACCGCGTACCGCTTATGGAAACCCGGACCCAGTTACGGCATGAAGGATTTTATGGCTGATTGGGGACCGCAGGGCTACTACGGTCCTGTCAAGAGTTACAAAATTTTGAAAGTAAACGCGCCCCCAAAAGCTAATGCCATTGCCGTGCGAGTAGCGATTAGTCCGTTTTCACCCCTGCCCGACGCTGGCGACGCGGAAAAAAGCCGTAACACCAGGGTAGTAAGCATTTGGGTGCTCACCAAAGACAAGTCTTTAAGTTTCCCGCCAGAATAATGCCATCCTAAGCGAATGCAAGTCCCACTGAACGGTCATTCACGAAAGCTGCGTGTCGGCGTGCTCTTTGGCGGGCGCTCGGGCGAACATGAAGTTTCGTTGGCCTCCGCTGCCGCAATTATTCGCGGGCTCGATCCTCAAAAATACGAAGTGGTGCCCATCGGCATTACCAAGGAAGGCCACTGGCTGATCGGCGCCGGCGCGCAAAAAATGCTTCCGGAGGTTCTGAGGACAGGTCAGCGCGTGGTCATGAGTGCCGATCCCACCGAATCGGCGTTGATGCCCATCGACGGAAGCGCGCAAGGACAAAAACTGGATGTCGTGTTCCCGGTGATACACGGAACCTTCGGTGAAGATGGCACTATGCAAGGTCTGCTTGAACTTGCCGGATTGCCATTTGTGGGCGCGGGTGTATTGGGTTCCGCGATTGGCATGGATAAGGACGTGGCGAAAAAATTGATGCAGGCGGCTGGGATTCCGGTGGTGCCGTGGATCGCGGTGCAACGCGCGGACTGGGAACGCCAGCCGAAAGAAATCCGTCGCGCCATAGAGAAAAAATTTAAATATCCGGTTTTTGTGAAGCCTGCGACGCTGGGCTCCTCTGTGGGCATGACCAAGGTGCATTCCCGCGCTGAACTGGGCCCCGCGCTGGATTTAGGGGCGGAATTTGCGATGAAAATTATGGTCGAGCGCGCGGTGAGTGCTCGCGAAATCGAAGTTTCGGTTCTGGGCAATCACGATCCGCGGGCATCCATCCCTGGCGAAATCGTGCCGCACCGTGAGTTTTACGATTACGCAGCGAAATACCTCGAAGAAGGCACGCAACTGCTGATTCCCGCAAAACTCAAAAAATCAGAAGTCAGGAAAGTGCAGGCGATGGCGGTCACAGCGTTTCGCGCACTGGAATTGAGCGGAATGGCGCGAGTAGACTTTTTTATCGAAAAGCGAGGCGGAAAAATCTTTTTGAACGAAGTGAACACTATTCCCGGTTTCACTTCTATTAGCATGTACCCAAAATTGTGGGAAGCGAACGGCATCCCCTTCCGCGAACTAATCAGCAAATTGATCGATCTGGCGCTGGAGCAGCATCGAGAAAAAGCGCGCACCAAATATCAGATCGAACTGCCGGAAGGCGCCAGCGGCGCACTCGGTGGATAAAAGGTTGGCCAGTTACCGCAGACGATGGGATTTTGTTTGGGACTTAGAAAAACTTGCAGTGCAGATTTTAACGTTCAGTGCTACAGAATTTTTTGGCCCAAGCCGGATAAAATCAATTCCACACCGAGTAGTGCGGTCCGGTTGTGCTCATCAATCACCGGATTAATCTCCACCACCTCCATGGACGCCATGGCATCGCTGTCCGCAATCATTTCCATGGCGAGGTGGGCTTCCCGGTAAGTTACGCCTCCGCGTACAGGCGTACCGACACCCGGTGCGTCTGATGGATCGACAAAATCCATATCCAGGCTGACAGCAATTCCATCGGTATCATCGGTAGCGTACTTGAGAGCGTCGGCCATGACTTCGCGCATGCCGCGTTCATCGATATCGCGCATGGTGAATACCCGCACGCCGGATTTTTTGACCAGACGCCGCTCCTGAAGGTCCAGGTCGCGCACCCCAACCAGAACAATATTTTGCGGTTCCACTTTTGGTTTGAAACCAAGTAGATCAACCAGCTCCGGTGCACCATAACCCATCACCGCGGCCAGCGGCATTCCGTGCACGTTGCCCGATGGTGACGATTCCGGTGTGTTCATGTCCCCATGCGCGTCAAGCCAGATGTAGCCAATTTGTTTTTTCGCTTTGCGGAAATGCGCGGCCACGCCAGTCACGGCGCCCGCGGCAATGGAGTGATCGCCGCCAAGCACCAAGGGCACGAAATCTTCTTCCAGGCATTTTTGAACAATTTCGGCAAGGTCTTTGCAGGTTTCGGCGATTTCCGCCATGTACTTGGCGCGCTTTTCACCGACCGGCATTTCTTCGGGTTGCTTGACGGGGATGTTGCCGATGTCTTCGACCTGATGACCGAGTTGCTTCAGCCGCGCCTGCAACCCTGCGACACGCAAAGCCGATGGCCCCATGTCGACGCCCCGGCGGCTCTGCCCCAGGTCCATGGGCACACCGATAATTCTGACTTTTTGCCCCATATGGTGTTCTTTCTGTCGCGGATATTAAGGATATACCCGGTAAATCATGCGCGGAAAGGGTATCACTTCCCGGATGTGTTCCGTGCCGCAAATCCACGCCACGGTTCGCTCCAGACCCAGACCAAATCCCGCATGCGGCACGCTGCCATAGCGGCGCAGATCGAGATACCACTGAAACGGTTCTTCCGGCAGATTGTATTCATGCAGGCGCTTCACCAGTAGATCGTAGTCGTGAATGCGCTGGCTGCCGCCGATGATTTCGCCGTAACCTTCGGGAGCCAGCATGTCGAACGCAAGCGCAAGATCGGGACGCTGCGGATCCGGCTGCATGTAAAAAGCCTTAATGGATGCCGGGTAACGATGGACCATCACGGGCCGGTCGAATTCATTGGAGACAATGGTCTCTTCGTCGCCGCCAATGTCGTCGCCGAATTTTGTGGGATTGTTGTGTTTGTTGAGAATACCGATGGCTTCTTCATAGCTGATGCGCGGAAAAGGTGGCTTCACGTTTTCCAGTCTTTTGGTGTCGCGCTTTAGCATTTCCAGCTCGCGTGATTTGTTTTTGAGCACCGACTGCACGACAGCGCTGACCAGGCCCTCGGCGAGGTTCATCATGTCGCCGAGTTCAGCGTAAGCGGCCTCTGGCTCAAGCATCCAGAACTCCGTTAAGTGGCGCCGAGTCTTCGATTTCTCCGCGCGAAACGTGGGACCGAAGGTATACACCTTGCCGAGCGCCATAGCGGTAGCTTCAATGTAAAGCTGGCCGCTCTGCGTAAGATACGCCTTCTGGTCGTCGATATAATTCACTTCAAAAAGCGTGGAGGTGCCTTCGCAGGCTGCCGGCGTAAACATCGGGGCGTCGGTGAGAATGTAGCCCTGGCTATCCATGAAATTTCGCGCTGCGCGAATGGCTTCCGCGCGAATACGTAAAATGCTGGCTTGCCGAGGAGTTCGGATCCACAGGTGGCGATGATCGAGAAGAAAATCAACACCATGCTCCTTCAGTTGAATGGGAAACGGCTGCGCTTCCGAAACTTTCTGAAGCACCTGAATTTTTGAAACGCCCATCTCAAATCCGCCCGGAGCACGCTGCTCAGCGCGAATTTTCCCAGTGGCAATAACACTAGATTCCTGGGTGAGACCTTTCAATGCTTCAAACGCTTCAGGGTTTTCCTTGAGCGCGCATACGCCCTGGATGATCCCGGTACCGTCGCGAAAAATCGGAAACATCAGCTTGCCCGATTCGCGCAAATTGTAGAGCCAGCCACGTATCGTTACTTCCTGCCCCTCGTATTTGCCGGCTTCTTCGATGGAAATAATGGTCATTCGTTAATTTTCCTGAATTCGCGAGTCTTCGCGGCCGATCCAAGTGGGAGTGCGGACACAACCGAATCAGCAGATTGTTTGCTCATAACCATTTTAGCAGTGGCGGTTGAAAAGTTGAAAAGCGGACAGGCTCGGAGGGTCAGCCCCATTCTTCTTCAAATTCGTCCATCGCGGCGCGAGCGGACTCCAGC
The DNA here is from genome assembly GCA_035487275.1 of Candidatus Acidiferrum sp. Classification (GTDB taxonomy): domain Bacteria; phylum Acidobacteriota; class Terriglobia; order Acidiferrales; family UBA7541; genus Acidiferrum. The sequence goes on from DATHMG010000066.1 coordinate 16,627, forward strand.
AATTCGGTTGCGGCGGGCGCGTTATGGCCGGTCTTTTCCTTTAATTCAAGCACCATAGGAAGTTTCTCCCCCTCGGGAGCAGTCTTGAGCAACTTGATAGCTGCGGGCCAGTCGATGGTGCCGGCATAGGGCAGAAGATGCTCGTCTTTGTCGCCGTGATTGTCGTGCAAGTGTACGCTAGTGAGGAGGTCGCGCATGGGCTCGAAACATTTTTCGATGCGTTCTTCTGCTGGTCCGTCGCAAAGATGCGCGTGGCCGATGTCAAAATTAAAGCGCAAGCCGGACAGCCGTGTCTCGTCCACAAAAGTGCGCAGATAGGCCGGATCGCCCATTTCGCTGGGAGTATTTTCGATGCACAGTGTCACGCCACAATGGTGGGCGTGAAGGACGAGGTGCTCAAGCGTGCTGAACGCGGCGTCGCGTTTGCGCGGGTCCGCGGTCTCCCGTGAGCCTCCCATGTGCAGGATCATGCGCGAATACGGCAAATCTTCTGCCACATCGATGGCGCGTTTCAACTCATCCATGGCTTCGACGCGGCGTACGCGCTCCACTTCGCAGATGGAGAGCGGCGTACCACCTTCACGCGTAGCACTGAGATCGCGGCTATTCGGCGCGTGCAGCGATTCGAGAGTAAGTTTCTGGGTGTTGAGAGCTTCAGCCATAGCCTGGATTTGGGCTCGCGAGGTGTAATCAAAATGACTACGCGAACAAAAAAGTTCCACGCCTTCAAAGCCGGCATGGGCGATCTGTCCCAGAAGTTCGGGAGTGACTTTGCGAGATATAAACACATAAGAGGAGAGAAGTCTGCGCATAAGCTGGTCCCAAGAATTATATTCCTATAAAATCCTTGACGCTTTGAAGAGTTGCCGTCGTTGACGCGTGAATAACAAGAGTGGTTGCGCGAATAATTACATTCGGGAGCAAGGTTAATATTCCCAAGGTCAGTAGCCCATGGCGGAACCGTAGTCGCGGGGATCGGCGGCACCGAGACGGTCGCCGGTCTGCGCGTCGATGCCGATGGCATTTACCAGCCCGATGTGACCTTTACGTTTGGTGGCGTAGCCACTGGCATTCAGGGCCTTCTCGAATACCGGCGAAAATTCCTTTTCCAGCACAAGTTCATCCGGCAGCCACTGATGATGGAAACGAGGGGCGTTGACAGCCGCTTGCGCGTCCATGCCCAGGTGCATCCAGTTAATGACGCTCAAGAGGGTAGCGGAAATTATCGTGGGGCCTCCGGGAGAGCCGGTAACAAAACTCAATTTACCGTCGCGCAACAGCATGGTCGGAGTCATCGAGCTGAGCGGGCGGTGATTGGGCCCTATGGCGTTGGCTTCTGATTGAATCAACCCGAAAAGCGCGTTGGGCACGCCTGGTTGCGTGGTGAAGTCATCCATTTCATCATTGAGCAAAAATCCAGCAGAGCCGGTGACGTGCGATCCGTAACTGTCATTGAGCGTGTAAGTGCTGGCCACGGCGTTCCCTGCGGCGTCCACCACCGAGAAGTGCGTGGTGTGAGGGCCTTCGCCGAGGCTTACCACAGTGTTGGGCGCGCTGGATTGACCGGCCGAAATTCCGCAGAGGTGCGGTGTGCCGGCTTTGATTTCCTTGCTTGAAGAGGCGTGCTGGGGATCGATGGTCGCGAAAAGTTCCTTGCCGTAACAATCGCTGATGAGACCGGCGACGGGAACATCTGAATAATCAGGGTCCGCTAAATAAGCGGCGCGATCCGCGAATATTCGACGCATGGCTTCCACCACCATGCGCACGCTCGGCAAATCGTCCCAACCTTTTAACTGCGTTTGCTTAAGGATGTTGAGGGCTTCGATGATCGCCACGCCGCCAGAACTGGGAGGCGGCGATGTGAGAACGTCCCAACGGTGGCCATCGATCTGATAATGAGCGCGAAGAACTTCACGAATCTTCGGCCGATAACTCGCCAGGTCGTCGGCGGTGATGATGCCGCCGTTGCTTTGCATGTCGGCCACGAGCATACGCGCAGTTTTTCCGCGATAAAAATCGGCCGCGCCGTTTTTGGCGATGCGCTGCAAAGTGGCGGCGAGTTCCGGCTGGCGAAAAATCTCACCGACTTTGTACATGTGATTTTTGTTCCGAGCACCAGTCAGAAAGATGCGTTTGCTGACGGAGAATTTTTCCAGGCCGGCTTTTTCTTCGTCGAATTCGCGAACAAGATTTTCAGTGATGGGAAAGCCATTCTTCGCCAATTGAATGGCGGGAGCCATGACTTGCGTGAGCTTCATGGTACCGTGAGTTTTCAGGGCCAATTCCAAACCGGCGACAGTGCCGGGAACGGCGACAGAGCGGTAGCCGAGCGTGCTGGCGTCGGGAATGAGTTTGCCGTCCTGGATGTACATGTCGCGCGTGGCTTTGGCGGGCGCAACTTCGCGATAGTCAAAGAAATTTGTTTTGCCATCGGCAAGCCGCACCAACATAAATCCGCCGCCACCGATGTTCCCGGCGGCAGGCTCGACGACCGCAAGCGCGAAGGCTACGGCAACGGCGGCATCCACTGCGTTACCACCCTGCTGCAGAATTGCGACGCCGGCCTGGGAGCCGAGGGCTTCGTCGGTAGTGACCATGGCGTGCGAACCACGCACTGCTTGCAGCGGCCAGGTGTCAGATGTGCTGGCGTGTTTCGTAGAGTGGTCTTGAAGTTCGGCGGCCGTTTGCGCATGGCCGCGCGAAGCCGGAAGCAACAAAAAAAATGTCAGAAGAAAACTGCGACGGAAAATATTCTTGCTTTTTGCTGAGTCGACAAAGTAACTAGCGGTTTTGCCAAAATCCCCACACGCGAATTCGAGGTTTGGGCCACCCGGTGCTCGTCGTCGAAAGGCGGGCAACAGGGCTGACGACATTTATGCTTCGCTGAGGAATTCGACGGATGCGGGGCCGGGGAGCAGGCCTGCGGCGGTACCGCGAGTGATCAATTCGGTGACCGCTTGCTTGCCGCGATCGCCATAGCCGAGGGTCCATCTGTTGACGTACATTGCGACAAATTTGTCAGCTGTATCGGTTTCCATGTCACGAGCGAATTGCATGGCGTAGTTGAGGGCTTCCTCGCGATGTTCGAGGCCGTATTCCACGCTATTGCGAATGGTACGGGCGATCTGGCGCCCGAGTTGGGGGCCTAGCGCGCGACGAACCGCATTACCGCCGAGCGGCAAGGGGAGATTGGTCTTCTCGTGCCACCAAACACCCAGATCGATGACGCGATGCAGGCCGAGTTTTGGAAAAAGAAGCTGCCCTTCGTGAATAAGGAGTCCCGCGTCCACTGCGTCGGCTTTTACGGCGTCAAGAATCTTGTCGAAAGGCATAACCACGGCCTCGAAATCCGCCTGGAAGAGTTTAAGGGTGAGATATGCGGTGGTTTTTAATCCCGGGACAGCGATGCGCTTGCGAGCGAGCTCCTCTCTGCGCAGCGGCTTGGATGCTACAACGATGGGACCGTAATTTTCTCCAAAACTGGCGCCACAGTCGAGCAAGACGTATTTATCGCGAAGCGAAGGGTACGCGGCGAAGCTGACAGCGGTGACGTCGTACGTTTCCGTTAGCGCGGCTTCGTTGAGAGTCTGGATGTCGGAAAGAACGTGGGTGTACTTGTACCCGGGAGTAGCAAGCTTATGAGTAGCAAGGGCGTAAAACATAAAGGCGTCGTCGGAATCCGGCGAATGCGCAAGCTTAATTTCCGTAGGTTGCTCGGCGCGCGACGCTGACTGGGTGGCAGGCATGGCGTGGTTACGTCCTTTTCATTGGCGATGAACGACCCGGTGGCTCCGTGGCAGTCTCTGGAGGCAGCTACGCGCCCTGTGGCGCTTATCCGGGACTGGTGCGGGAGATAACCTCTGGCGTTAGCAGGAACTTACGCGCCCTGGTGCCGGAGCGTGTCGCTGGCACAGCCTAACACATCGGCGGTGCGACAACAAATACCTTGAATAACCTACACATAGAGGCTCTGCTCCCTAACTGAAAAAGCGACGTTTCCAAGGAAACCTGGCTGGACACCTCCCGCAGGGAAGCCAGTTCTTCAGCCCGCCGTGGACGGAGTAGGTCCTGGAGTGCAGATCACGAAACTAATACAAGATCCAGGTTCATAGCTCAACCGCCAGTTATCCCCCTTATGGTAATGCGGTTAGGCTGCTAGGCTCGTGCCGCATCTTTTTACTACGAAGAGAACGACGATCCATAGCGTGAGCCCATAAAGTGCGTACCAGATTACTTCTTGCCTGGCGGAGGCTGCGGGAGGGCTGAAAATGACCAACGAGCCGGTGGAGCAGATGTGCATGAGCTGAGCTATTAGTACGCTTTTCGTGTTGGTGTAGAGCCAGCAGATGAGGACGCGCATGGCGGTCATCGCAAAAGTGAATGCCAGGAAAAATGAGAACCAATATGCGCCGTGGGGCGTTGCGGTTCCGAGGTGATTAACGACCGGCAAGTGCCATAAGCCCCAGAGCAATCCGAGTAAGATACTTGCTTCCAGGGCATTGAATTGCAAAGACATTCTGGGAAACGCGAATCCAGTCCAGCCGATTTCCTCCAAAAGTCCGGCGGGGACGCCGAACAACACTCCTATTAGAAAAAGATTGGGAGTGTAAACCGGGGAAAGAAATGTTTTTAGAGCGAAGAGAAGAGTAAGAACCAGAACTGGGGGAATGAGTAGCGCGGCATACCAATGGGCACGAATTCTGGCCCGCAACAATTTGGAAAACAGATCGCGCAAGCCAGTTTTACCCGCGACGATGCCGGTGAGAAGAATGCCGCTAAGACTGGGTCCGAGAAGCATGGCCGGAAACATGAGGATGCCAGTCATTTTCGGTAGTGGCTCGTGGTGCAGCAGATGCCGGGCGGCTACAGCGAGCGCGCCCAGCCAAGAAATCGTGAAGGTCAGCAACAAGTAGGCAGCCACGGAATGGCTTAGAAGAAATGAGCCTGATGTGGATTGACGCTCAGATGACATAGCTCGCCGCACAGTCTATATGCTGTGGTGAGGATGCAGAAGAGCTTAAGCCTGCGAGTTGATTGACACCCTTTTGCGGCAGTTTTACAATTCCGGCAGTTCCGCTGTGAAATACGGCAATGTTACCCAGAGGCATCAGGAGTATAGCGTGCTTGGCTGTGGTTGCTGGGCTTGCGACTTCCCTTGGCTTTTCCCAGAATACATCTACTTTAAAGCCGCCGCCCTATCGGGGTGTGATCGTGCGTATGTTCGGGCTATTTGTCACACCCGTGCCTGGGGTGCCGTTGACCGCCGTCGTGGAATTGGAAAGCACACAAATTTTGCCTGACGGGTCCACGAACGTGAGGAAGACAATTAATAATATCGCTCGCGATCTTCAAGGCAGAATCTACAATGAACGCCGACAATGGATGAACCCGGCGGTTGCCGGAGCGCCCAAGCTGCTCTCTTTTCATATTTACGATCCGCTGACAGGATTGAACGCGTTCTTGGACCCAGCGACGCATATCGCGAGACAAATGCCACGGTCAGAAGCATCAGCTGACACGGAAACAAAAACAAGTGCGGCCGCTCCGGCGCGCAATGCGGTGGTCATAGAAGAAGACCTGGGCACGCAATCCATAGAAAATGTGTCCGTTCATGGCACGCGTAGAAGCACAACCGTTCCGGCGGCTGCCAGCGGTACGGGCAAAGCCGTAGTGGTGACTGACGACACGTGGTATTCCGAGGAATTACACCTGAACATGCTCGTTAAACATGACGACCCACGCACTGGGCAGCAAACGGTGACGGTGACGCACGTGGATCGCAACGAGCCAAATCCGACGGTGTTTCAAATTCCTGCCGGTTACAAAGTAGTGGATGAAACGCCCGAACAATAGCTTCTAGGTCGATTAGTAAACCGAACCGGAAAATTACGTCAGGAAATCCGCCAGATGGTGTTGCTCCATCTTGCTGGCGGCCACCCAGGTGCTATCCCGCGAAACACTGTGTGGGGATAGGTTTGCAGCTTGCGGACGATTTCGGCTACCTCGGCGTTGTTGGAATTGTCTAGCATGAGGTAACCACCGGGCCGGACTTTGCTGATAGCGTGTTGGATGCATTGGGTCCTTACGAGCCCGTCCACCAAGACCAGGTCGAAGGTGTAATCGGGATGGACGTCGATGGCTCGTACATATTCATCGACTGTCGTGCCTGGATAGTAGTCATCGTAGATGAAGCGAAAACTTTGTGACTCATCTAGGGCCGAGAAAGTTCCGGCAATGGGCTTAGGTTCGTGGAGTTGGTAGGAGCAGTTCGTTATCCCGAATTGTGCCAAGGCTTTTGATACCCGCGTATGCCACTTCTTGTCATGTTCGATGCTAAAGACTTGCCCGGCGCGTTCCGACAGGAAAATTGTAGAGCCGCCTGATCCCCATTCGAAAACCTTGCAATTGCGGTTGAGATAATGCTCTAGCCAATTCGCCGCTTCATAAGGTATCCAAGGCTTCGCTGCGCCGATGAGAGATCGTCCGGGCCGACATGATGAAAGCCATTTTGGGAGGTATCGCCAGGACTTGAGGTCATCGACCAGTAGATAAAAGAGGTAAAGCGGACCAAACAGGGGACCTAGGGATTTTGCAGCTTGTTGTTTAACCAGGAGTGCCATGAGAAGTTACCAGTCTCTAAAGCACCAAATTGCCTCGTGAATTCGAGAGAGTCGGTTTCGCTGGAAAGTTGTCAGGCGGGGGAAGACACAGTGACTTACGATCCGGAATCGGTCATTCGTTTGGACCGGGGCGATTCCACATAAAAAGAATGAACGGGGGAGGGGCCTGCAGGTTTGGGAGAATTTCATTTCGTCCTCCCTAGCATCAAAGGACGGCCGAGTATGCACCTAAGATGCGTTAGTGGTCGATGAGGACAGTATGGGGAATAAGGTACACCAGCTCGTAAGACTGATGGAGAGCGAGCGTTGGTTGGCCCGCTCTCCGGTTGCGTGCGGTTAGAAGCTGAAGATGGCTCCGCCCTCGCTGCGAACATCTCGCCACTCATGTTGGTGCAGGCCCATAAACAGAGGTAAGTCCGGCACAGCGGTATTTGCGCGGGTGCGATAGAGAGACTCTTCGAAGGAGAAGGATACCCACTTGTTAAGTTTGTAGTTAAGGGTTCCTACGGTCATGTCGCTGCGTGCGCGCGAGCCGCCGGGGGCGGCTTTAGCGAGGTCACGAGTATTGGCCTGGTCTGTACCGTACATGGCATAGAAGGACCAACCGGCGTTGCGCCCTTCAGGATCAGACCCAAACCAGCGCGATAGGGGCAATCCGATTTGAGCAAATCCACCTCGTGCGCGGACCGGAAGTTGAGGAGCAACGACGGGGACGCCGCCGGATTTGCCGAATACCACGGTGGAGCCTCCGTCGATAGAGGTCGCGTCCGCGGTGCCCGTTAGTCCAAAAACGCTGTTGTAATTGGAAAACAGCTGTCCGCCGAAATAATATCGGAGGTCACTGCCACTATAAACCTTGCCGATCAGCGTGACCCAATGAGAGGGCAACTGCCACTCGAAAGTCACGCCATTGGTGGGGCTGCTCACGGTCGCGCCCCTCGGAAACGCTGCCTTGAAGGCGGTGGGAACTGCAGCAGCCAGAACGATAGCGGTGCGGTGACCTTCCTCAAAGCTGACGATGAGTTGAGCGGGAGCAACATTCGGGGCGTGATCCAACTGCCATTGTCCAACGAGGCGGCCCTCCATTTGCGGCGAAGCGCTATCGGGTCCTTGCCTTTCTCCATAGCCCAACTGATTCGAGAGATTGACTGCGGAGGGCACATCACCAATGGCTGGGAGAACGACGGCAACTTCCGGCATTAACTGAAAGGCGCCGAAGTCGTGTGTCCATCCAAAGCGCATTTGCGGTGCACGTTCCCAGAGAACGCCAAAGCCGATACCGACACCGGTAGTCTCTAATATATTCGGGAGCGTTGAGGATGTGAACGGTGTCCAATCCTGGCCAAACAGTGCGGAGAAGGTGTCGGCCACGGTGAATTTGTAATCAACACGGCCATAAGCTAGGCGAATGCCGACATTGGACGAGCGGATGGAGGAAAGATTTCTGTTGTCGGAGCGATTGAAATTGCCTTCAAAATCCATCTCGAGTTTTCCAGTTACAGTGAGATTGGGATTCCTATCTCCCCACTCGAAATTAGTGCCAAACCGGCTGGCGCGCGCCTTGACGTGGAACTCTGGCGCGCCGGCTGGACCTGTATCACCGAGGAAACCCGGCAGCGGGAAGTCATCGCCGCCTGGCGAGGAAGTGTCATGGACAAAAGTTGCTTTCAGGAAGCCGTAGGGGGTTATACCTACACCGGCAACGGTGATGGCCGGCTTGAGTTCACCCTTCTTTAACCCTCCTACCGGGAAAGGGCGAATGGGATTTGCGGCAGAGATTGTTGTGGGTGACACCGAAGCAGTCTGAATGGGGGGCACCTGTTGCGGGTCAGAATCTACGGTGACGATCGCCGCGTTCGAAGCCACCGCAGGAGCCGCCGCAGCGGTAGCGGTTCCCGGGACGTGATAGACGGTGGAAACCAGGCTAACGCCGCCGGAGTTCGGCGACGAAGCCGCGACCAGGGACGGGTCGCCGAGCATTTGATTGTAATCAGCCTGCGAAATGATGCCCTTACTGAGGAGTAGCTTGGCTAAGCGCGAATCGGCATCGCTGGCAGACGATGCCTGACTCAGTTGCGCTACTTCTTCCGCGGTGAGAATGCCCTTGGCTTGGAGAACACGGACAAGCGGAGTGGCAGAATTCTGGCTGCTATTCTGCGACTGGGCAACCACGCGCCCCGACCAGACTAAGCATGACAACAGAACCACCGTTGAACACACCAATACCTTGCACTGATTCCCGGTCATCGAAATTACCCCCCTGTGACCCGGCATTCGTTGGTTCTTAGCGGGTCAGATAATCACACTGAAACGGGCCCTGAGTGCCTCGTTTTATACGTGCAGAAACATGAATGTCAAGAGTTCGTTTGAGTTTTTGGCGAGATTTTAGCGGATTACCAGAAATGGTAAAGCCCTATGAGCCATTTTCTGGCGACCCGTGTCGGCTAACCGACACACGAGCTCAAGCAGTAAGCTCGGCGTACAGGCACGAAGTTAGTCCTTGAGATGAAAATCGCGACGCCACTGCTTAAGACTTGTGATAAAAGGGCTGAGTCGTCGGCCCACTCGGCTTGATTGGGGTAAGCAATATCACGAGGCGCTCCCGTGAATACCTTCCCGATTCTTCTAGCTGCACTTTGCATATATGCAATTGGCTACCGCTACTATAGTGCATTCATCGCCGCCAGGGCGCTGGCGTTGGATGATGCTCGTGTGACTCCATCTCATGTGTACGAAGACGGTCATAACTATGTGCCTTCGCCGAAGTGGGTTCTGTTCGGTCATCATTTTGCCGCGATTGCTGGAGCGGGGCCTTTGGTGGGCCCAACGTTGGCCGCGCAGTTTGGTTTCGCGCCGGGCTTTATCTGGATCTTGATGGGGGCGGTGGTAGCAGGATGTGTGCAAGATTTTATTGTGATGGTGGCGTCCGTTCGGCATAAGGGACGATCGCTCGCGGATGTGGCGCGCACGGAGGTGAGTACCTTTACCGGACTGGTGACCATGTTCGCGGTGTTGTTGATCCTTCTGGTTACCTTGGCGGGCCTCGGGATTGTGGTAGTAAATGCGCTGTCGAATAGTCCATGGGGCGTGTTTACGATTGGGATGACTATCCCGATAGCCATTTTCATGGGGCTGTACATGTTTAAAAGCAGCCCGGGCCAGATCAAAGTGGCCGTGCCTAGTGCGGCGGGGGTTGTGCTGCTGTTGGCTAGCGTCGTAGGCGGACATTGGTTTGCACAATCGCAGTGGGCGCCATCGCTGACTTTCAGTGCGCATCAGATTACTTATTTGATGGCGATTTACGGATTCGTGGCCTCGGTTCTGCCGGTGTGGCTGCTGCTGGAGCCGCGGGATTATTTATCTACGTACGTAAAACTGGGAACGATTTTTTTGTTGGTGATCGGCGTGTTTGTTGTGCACCCGGACATTCGTTTTCCGGCTTTCACACCGTTTGTTCACGGCGGCGGACCGATTATTAAAGGGCCACTGTTTCCTTTTCTTTTTGTGACTATCGCGTGCGGAGCGATTTCCGGATTTCATTCGCTAGTGAGTTCGGGAACTACGCCGAAAATGTTGGACAAGGAAACGGATGCACGCTTAATCGGTTATGGCGCGATGGTGGCGGAGAGTCTGGTGGCGGTGCTGGCTCTTATCGCGGCGTGCTCTTTGTATCCTGGCGATTATTTTGGGATCAATGTTCCGCCGGATGTTTTTGGCCGTTTGGGCATGCATACCGTGAACCTGGACCTGTTTTCAAGCGAAGTCGGTGAAAAGTTGGCGGGGCGCACCGGCGGAGCAGTCTCTCTGGCGGTGGGCATGGCGCAAATTTTCAGGGGTATTCCGGGCATGACTCGATTGATGGGCTATTGGTATCACTACGCCATCATGTTTGAGGCGCTATTTATTTTGACCACTATCGATACCGGCACGCGCGTGGCGCGCTATGTTTTGCAGGAGTTGCTTGGCAAGGTGCACAAGCCGTTTGCCAATAATGCGTGGCTGCCCGGAAATCTGATAACCACTTTTTTTGTGGTGCTGGCTTGGGGATACCTCATCTACACCGGCAATATCTCGACGCTTTGGCCCTTATTTGGAACTGGGAACCAATTGCTGGCGACAATCGCGTTGGCGGTGGGCACTACCTTTCTTGTCAATATGGGCAAGGCGCGCTACGCGTGGATCACTGTTGTTCCCATGCTTTTTGTTGGCACGACCACCCTGACTGCCGGTGTGTTGTCGATCAAAAATATTTTTTGGCCACTGACCTATAAGCCCGCGACTCGTGTGCAGGGTTATCTCGACTCCATCCTGATGACTATTTTTGTGACCGGCGTGGTGCTGGTGTTATTTAACGTGGCGCGGCGTTGCTGGCTGACATTACATGGCGCGCCAATTCCGAAGGAAGCATTCGGTCCTCCGGTGGCGGGCGAGCGGCTGCCGGCCGGCGGTTGCTGCTAAGTAGGCGCGCGGCAACCAAACAATCAGATTATGGCTCTATATGATGTTGCCGGTTGAGGAGGTACGCGTTATGCGTCGTTTTTCGTCTAGCGTTCTCACTTTTCTGTTAGGCGCTCTTACCTGTGGCCTAAGTACCTGGTCGGCTGAGCGAGTCGTCGATCTGACGGCGGGTGATGGCACTAAACTTAAGGCGACTTATTTTGCTGCAGCGAAGCCTGGGCCAGCTGTGCTGCTTTTGCATCAATGCAATCGGCAACGCAAGATTTGGGACGGCTTGGCGCAGCAGCTTGCGGCGGCGGGAATAAATGTGCTCACGGTGGACTACCGGGGCTTCGGCGAGAGCGATGGCGATCGGTTTGATAAGTTGCCGCCGCAACAAGCAGCGCAGATCCAGCAAGAGAAATGGCCCGGCGATATTGATACCGCGTTTGAGTATCTGGTCTCGCAACCAGGAGTGACCCGCAACGTGATCGGCGTGGGCGGCGCCAGTTGCGGAGTAAATAATTCCATTCAGACGGCGCGGCGGCATCCGCAGGTGAAGTCTCTAGTGCTGCTCTCCGGGAATACCGATCTGAAAGGCCGGCAATTTTTGCGTGAGTCCATTAAGTTGCCGGTGTTTTTCGCGGTGGCCGATGACGACGAATTTCCGTCCTCGATTGTGGCTATTGAGTGGCTCTACGGTCTCGCCGCTGATCCCGAGAAAAAGCTTCTTCATGTCGCGACGGGGGGACACGGGGCGGACATGTTTAAAGTGCATCCGGATATGCCTGGGGAAATTGTGAATTGGTATGTGACTACGTTGATCAAGACTCCGGGACGAGCGCCAGCGCCTAAGGAAAGGCCTGCGGTTCCTGACGAAGTGCGTGTACTGGATCAACTTGATGAGCCCGGAGGTGCGGCCAAAATTGCCAAAAAGCTGGAAGAAGCACGGCAGCGCGATCCCAAAGCAAAATTGTTTCGCGAGGATTTTGTAAACTTTATGGGGTACGAACATCTCCAAGCCGCAGATAACAGGGGTGCGATCGAAATTCTGAAACTCAACGCCGAGGCCTATCCCAATTCACCGAATGTGTACGACAGCCTTTCCGATGCATATTTTGCTGATGGCCAAAGAGATTTGGCGCGCGAGAATGCCAAGAAGGCTTTGGAGCTTTTGCCTTCAGACACGACCGATCCCGAGGATCGTCGTAACGGGATTAAAGAAAGCGCGGAGCAGAAACTCAAACAGCTTGGGGAGCCGCCGCAAAACTAGACAGGCAGAAATTGGACGCATTCGCCACTACAGGTTGCGTCATAAGATCTGTCGCCGCATTTGACCGCATTTGATCAGCTGGAAGATGCGCCTGAAGTTCGCGGCGCTCAAGGTGTTGTGGCCAGAGGCAAGTCGATGAAGGTCGCTTGTCCGGGAGCGTGGTTGACCGATCTTACGCTCTGGGCCAGAATGCCACGCTGACCAGCAAATGATCGTCAAGACCGAATACGCGGACATTCCTGTGACAGGTTCGCGGATGCGAACTTTTGTGGCTGCGCCAGGCGGGGACGGTGAATATCCGGGAATATGGTGTTACTCGGATATTTTTCAGCTGAGCCCGCCGCTGTTACGCACGTGCGTGCGGCTGGCTGGTTACGGATTTGTGGTTGCGGCTCCGGAAATTTACCGGCGTATCGAACCGCCTGGGATGGTGATTCCGTTCGATGACGCTGGACGTACCCGCGGACAGCGAGATGCTGCGAAAACTCCGGTGGCGGATTTCGATGCCGATTGCCGCGCGGGTCTGGATTGGATTTCCAAACATCCTAAAGTCGCGCGTGGAAAAATCGGTGCGGTAGGCTTCTGCATTGGTGGGCATTTAGCTTTTCGCGCGGCGTTTCAGCCCGATGTGCGTGCGACGGTGTGTTACTACGGCACAGGTATTCATGATGGCAAGCTGGGTAAAGATGCGGATGCGGGATCGTTGGTGCGCGCAAAAGAAATTCGCGGAGAGCTACTCATGATATTCGGGACGAAAGACCCGCACGTGCCTGAAGCGGGACGCGAAACGATCGATCGGGCGCTGCGAGATTCTGGCGTGCGTTACCAGACGCTGCTATACCCTGCAGAGCACGCCTTCACGCGCGATGAAGGCCCACGTTACGATCCGGAAGCGACAGACCTGGCATTCGCGGAGACGATTCAGCTGTTCCGCACAGTTTTTGGCCCCTGAAGGGCGAAGGCCGCCGCCGATGCGAACGATACTTGTGGGGCTGTGCATTCTGGTCGACTTAGCCGGGGCGGCGGCGCGGGCGACGGAGCTGAAACCGGACACCGCGGCTGCTTTCGACCGCTACGTTCACGCCATGGAAGCCCGAATGGACGAAGAGGCGGGTCGCGACCAATTTCTCGTGGTTGATCGCTTACCCGAACCGCGACGGACGGAAGCTTACACGCAACTTAAGAATGGGCAAGTTTATATCGAGGCGATGAGCGCCCGGGAAGGTGATCGCCCGATTAAGGCTCCGAGTGGGCTGATTCATCACTGGGCGGGCGTGATCTTTATACCCAGGGCGACTTTCAGCGAAGTCACGGAGGTATTGCGGGATTACGATTGTCACGAGGACACTTACAAACCTCAGATTCGTCGATCGAAGTTGATTGAGCGCAATGGGGACGAATCGAAGATTTATTTTCAGTTCTTCAATCACTCCATCGTCACGGTTATTTTGAATGCGAATTTTGACGTGCGCGATACACAATTTGGATCGGGCCGCTTTCAGACGGTGTCGCGGTCGACGCGCATCGCGGAAGTCGAGAATGCAGACTCTCCCAATGAACACGAAAAGCCGGTGGGGAACGATCACGGGTACATGTGGCGGCTCTACACATATTGGCGAATCGAAGAAAAAGATGGAGGAGTGTACGTACAGAATGAATCAGTGTCCCTGAGCCGTACGGTGCCCGCGCTGCTGGCGTTTGTAGTGAATCCTCTAGTAAAAAGTATTCCTCGCAATGTGCTGATCCATTTGCTGACTGATACGCGAAATGCGGTGGAAAAAGCCGAGGCAATACCGCCTACTCCGTCTGCTGAACCGCCGAAAAACGAGGGAACGGGTGTTGGGCGCGCTGAAATGTCAGGCTCCGCGGATGCGCTGTATTTGAGTCCGTGCCTTCAGTCGCCAGCGTGCAGTGGCAAGAGCGACATTTTGCTGACGGTGTCATCGGGCGGCTTAGAGGCCTGGTGACCTGGGCGGCTTTGCGTCCATTTGCGGATAACGAATTCTTGAAGGAGATTGGTGACGGCGGTTGTGCCTATACCGATCAGCGCGTTTTCAAAAGTGAATCCTGCTCCATCGCGGTCCCTGGGCGCATAGTAGATATTTGAGATTCCGCTGGCCGCGAGGCCTCCGATCAGCCCGGAGTAATTTGCTTGCCAGTGGCCATTGTCGCCTTTGCAAATCACGGACTGAGCGAGAGCGTTTAAGATTCGCGAGTGCTTGCTGCCGGTGCCCTTGTAGAAATAGCGCGGATCTTGTTTCAAGATGGAAGGCAGGATGGCACTGCCGATGTAGGTGCCGATGACAAAGTTGCCGTAAGCGGCGCCGTAGCGCTCTGCGTAGCCTTTGGCGCCTTGCCCATAGCCACCGAAATTGTCCTGCGCTTGTTCAACTCCGGCGACGATGCCATTCACTGCAAAACTGACCGGGTCGACCGAGGTCTTCCAGGCCAGCTGAAACTTTTGCTTGGTGGTTAGCGGGGCCGCGTTGGCAATGTAGCTGACGTAGAAATTTGGAAGGACACCAAAGACGCGCTGCTGTTCTTCGACCTTGATCTCATCTTGCGCCACATCTACGGTTGCGGGCGATACGCGCATCTCCGTAGAAGCGGCGGCCACAATTAATGCGATTCTGGGGATCGCGTGGGTTTCACCTGAGCGCAGCGTTCCCGAAAAAGTTTGCGTGGCGAAACCCACTGCAGTAATGGTGAGCTCAAAGGGACCCGGCTCTATGCCGGAGAGAGAGAATTGACCATCTTCGGTCGTCGATACGGTTCTATCTGGCGACGCTTCGCGGGTTAGTTTGATTTCCGCTCCGGCGACGGCGGCTCCCGTCTGATCGACTACGGTGCCACTTATGAGTCCTGGCAATCGCTGAGCCGGAGTGTTCGGCAGGCTCTCGCTGGAGGATCGCTCAATTTTCGCGGGGTCAGGGTCACGGCTATAAGACGGTGGAATGGCCGGGGACTGTTGAAACTGGGTCTGCGCAGCAAGTGAGAACCCCCCTGAGAGAGCGATCAGGCCTATCCTGAGAACTAGCGACGGAAATCTGGGGAAAACCATGGGGACGTCCATTATGATGCGAGCTGGAGGAAATTTGGATTTCCGGTGGAGACAAAGTTTTTAAGGGTAACTGGTACTTTGTGACGGGCGTGCCATTCAGCTACCTGCGTTGAGCCACGATATGACTGTGATAGATGTCCATCTTAAAGGTGACCTTGACCTGATGATGCCAAGTATGGGTTTCAAAAATGCTTGTTAGTGCGAAATTTTTATCGAAACAGGCGTGTTCGTGAGTTTTCGGGGGCGGATGCGTACTTTGGGTTTCTGGCTCCTGGGCGTGGTGGTTTTATTTAGCGGTGCGGCGCATCCACAGTCGCCGGCGCAGTCATCGCCGCAGACTTCGGCGATGAAGAACGGGGTCAATCCGGGGCTCGCAAATTTCAGCGATATCGCGGAAAAAGCCGGACTCACGGCGGTAAATGTGTTCGGGGGCGTGGATACCAAGAAATACATTATCGAAACGACTGGAACCGGAGTGGCTATTTTCGATTACGACAACGATGGATGGCCCGATATTTTTATCGTGAACGGAACGACACTGGAAGGGTTTCCCGCGAAGCAGGCTCCCACCAACCACCTGTATCACAACAATCATGATGGGACTTTCACGGACGTTACGGCCAAAGCCGGGCTTACTGCTACAGGTTGGGGCCAAGGCGTTTGCGTGGGCGATTACGACAATGATGGCTGGGAAGATTTGTACGTCACCTATTACGGGAAGAACCGGCTGTACCACAATGATCATGGTGTTTTCACGGAAGTCGGCGAGAAGGCTGGCGTAGCCGGCTCGGGAAAAGCGTGGGGCACCGGTTGCGCTTTCGTGGACTACAACCGCGACGGGCGCCTGGATTTGATGGTGGCGAATTATGTGGACTTTAATATTGCGACCACACCCACACCCGGCGAAGGCAGTTCCTGCGTGTGGAAAGGCGTGCCGGTGATGTGCGGGCCGCGCGGATTGCCTGGAGCGAAGAATATTTTGTACGAAAATCGCGGCGACGGAACGTTTGTGGATGTCAGCAGCAAAGCGCATATAGATCAAACCGGAGGGCATTATGCGTTCAGCGTTTCGACTTTCGACTACGACGATGACGGTTGGCCGGATATTTATGTGGCGTGCGACAGCGCCCCAAGCATTCTCTATCACAACAATCATGATGGAACGTTCATCGACGTCGCGGTGATGGCCGGAGTGGCGTTCAACGAAGATGGGCGTGAGCAGGCGGGTATGGGGACGACGATCGCGGATTATAACGGCGATGGGCGGCTGGATATTTTCAAAACGAACTTTTCCGACGACACACCGACTTTGTACCGCAATGAGGGTGGAGGAATTTTTTCGGATGTTACTTACGCCGCGGGGCTGGGCCTGCACACGCAATATTTAGGATGGGGCACGATGTTTTTTGATTTTGATAATGACGGCTGGCCGGATCTGGTGCTCGCTAACGGTCATGTGTATCCGGAAGTGGATAAATTTCATTTAAGCAGCGGATATATGGAGCCGAAGCTGCTGTATCACAACAATAGGAACGGAACCTTTACTGATGTAAGTGGCAGCGCTGGGCCGGCATTCAGCACGGTTTCCTCCGCGCGAGGCCTGGCGGTCGGGGATTTTTGGAATGACGGGCGAATGTCGGTGCTCATCAACAATGTGTACGCCAAGCCGAGCCTGTTAGTGAATGCCGCGCATTGCAGCAATCACTGGGTGGCGTTTAAAACTGAGGGGACGCGTTCGAATCGCGACGGGATCGGCGCAAAAATCACCGTGAAGGCAGGCGGCAGAACTTTGGTGGACGAAGTTCGCAGTGGCTCGAGTTACATTTCGCAAAACGACCTGCGGGTACACTTCGGGCTGGGGGTCGCGTCGAAGATCGATGGAGTGGAAGTACGCTGGCCCAGCGGACTGCTGGAGCATTTCGACAATTTATCTGTTGATGCGATTCATGCGCTGAAAGAAGGTTCTGGCGTCGCTTCCGCGGCGCAGCAGAAACCCTAGATGAGCGGCGCTGAATTGTGTTTCCAGCTTTTTGCGGGAACGCTATTTGGGAGCAGCAGGTGGTTCGCTGGATTCCGAAGGTTCATCCACTCGAAGAATTTTATCAGCGGGTACATTTTTAATCGTTTGGCGAATTCCGCTGGGCCAGCGGATTTCGATCGTCGCAGCTGTTTCGGATCCCAAACCGAAATGAACCCGCTTGTCGCTCGAAGATAGATAGCTGCCGGCGGTCGTCACCGTGGCCATCTGGAGACCTTTCGCGGTGGTTATTTTTACTTCCGCGCCAATCGCGTCGCGATTGCTTTTGTGACCCACGAGCGACAATGTTAACCAGTGATTTTGCGTTGGCGTGGAGTTGTGAAGCACGTACAAGCCGCCATCATTGCCAGTGACCACGGCATCCAACCGGCCGTCGTTATCAAGATCGCCGATCGCCAGACCCCGCCCTACCCACGGTTTTTGAAAAATTTCTCCGGCTTGAGCGGAGACGTCCACGAATTTCGAGCCGGTGTTTTTTACCAGGAGCATTGGTTCGCGGTAGCGAAGATCTGGAAAACTGAGTTGCACAGTGTCGAGATCGTGCCCCTGGGTAATCAGAAGATCCTTCCACCCGTCGTTGTCATAATCGATGAACCGAACTCCCCAACCGGAGTGGCCCATGGTCATACGGCCAAGGCCGGAAGGATAGCTGTCGTAGGTGAAGGTGCCGTCGTCATTATTTCGATATAACGCGTACATCTGGCTGGCGAGATCGGTGACTACCAAATCGGGGAGGCCGTCGTTGTTATAGTCCGCGAAGTCTACGCCCATGCCTGCATACGTGTGGCCCTCGCCATCGACGGCGACTCCGGAGGTGAGCGCAACATCCTCGAAGGTGCCATCACCTTTATTACGGTACAGGAATTCGGGCATGGAATCATTGGCGATGAATAGATCGATGCGGCCATCGCGATCGTAATCGGCGAGGCCGATGCCTAACCCCTTGCCGGGACGCGCAAGGCCGGCTTTTTGCGCGATCTCGGTGAAGTGGCCGTTGCCTTCATTGTGATAAACGAGCGGGGAAATAGCGGGGAATGCATCTGGATGACAATAGGCGCGGTAGCCTTCCCGGCGCTGGCCGCAATAGATGTCATCGAAGTCCCATTGAAGATAACGCAGCACAACTAAATCCAGGCGGCCATCGCCGTCGAGATCAACCCATGCCGCGCTAGTGGACCAACCGCTGCCAGCGACACCAGCTTTGTCGGTCACATCGGTAAAAGTGCCGTCTCCGTTGTTGTGATACAGCTTATTGCCACCGTATGCGGTGACATATAAATCTTCGAAGCCATCGTTGTCGTAGTCTCCCACCGCGACTCCCATACCGTAGCCGGCACCTTGCAATCCCGCTTTTTCGGTTACGTCTTCGAAGGTACCGTCAGATTTTTGGTGGTACAGGCGATTCCAATACTTCGCTTCGGTCTTCTGCGGGATAGTTCCTTTGACAGTGGGATCGCTGAGGGGCGCGCCGTTTACTACAAAAATATCGAGACGCCCGTCGTTGTCGTAATCGAACAAGGCGACGCCCGCTCCCATTGTTTCGATCAGATATTTTTTGGAGGTGTGAGAGGCAAAATATTCAAAATTTATTCCTGAAAACTTGGTCACCTCGACGAACCTTGGGGTGGCCGGTGAAGTGGACTTCTGTTCGACCACTCGGGCCGCGTTTTGTTGAGCAGGGCAAGGCGGAACAAACAAACCTGAAAGAGCAATGAACAGCGCCAGCCAGTTACGTACACGATGCGTCATGAGAAGTTGTTGGCTTACAATTCGCTCAATTTCGTTTTGAGATCATCGCGAGAATCGTGTTTTTCGCGCGCTACCCGAGCCCAGATCAAATAGCAGATGGTCACAATAGCCAGCCATGCTGGACCCGCCTCCATGGTGATGCGAAATCCCGGCACCCACCAGGTGGAAATCAACACGGCTATCAGCGCGACCAGGCCGAAGAGCGAACTCCACGGTCCAGGTGGCGCAAAACGCAGGATTGGTTTTCCGGTGCGCTCGTGGGCGCGGCGAAAAGCGAGGTGCGTGACCAGGATCATAATCCAAACAAATGGGCCGCCAAAAAAGGCCACGCCGATCATGAATACAAAAGCGGTGGACTCAAAAAAATGCGAGAGAAAAAGAGCAATGAGCAGGCCGACGCCCGAAGCCATCACTGCTGCAACGGGCATTCCGCGCTTGCTCAATTCTCCTAGAGTCGCGGGAGCGTACCCTCCACGGGCCAGTGAAAAAAGCAAACGGGCAGTGAAATACAGATTACACATGGCGCTGGAAAGCGCAGCGGTCAGCACCACAAAATTCATCACGTTGCCGGCGCCCGGAATTCCCACCGATCTGAAGACCCGGACAAACGGGCTTTCGCCCAGCCCCAGTTCCGTCCAGGGAACGATGCCCACCACAATCGCGAGTCCGCCCAGATAGAAGAGCACCAGAAACGAAAGTGTCCGCCGCAACGCACGCGGCACCGCAACCGATGGGTTGGCGGCCTCTCCGGCAGTCGCCCCGACAATCTCCAGGCCCAGAAAACTGAAGATGGCCATGGTTACGCCCAGTCCCACGCCGCCCCATCCATTCGGAAACAATCCGCCATGGGCTGTGTAATTCGCGGCGCCAATACGCGGAAATCCGACGCCAAATAAAAGCGCCGCCCCCAGTATCAGGAACCCGACAACGGTGACGACCTTGATCATCGCGAACCAATATTCGAAGACGCCAAAACTTTTGATGCTGATGGTATTGACGTACAACAGCGCAATCGAAAAGCCCGCGATGCACATCCACGAGGGCACCGCCGGCCACCAATACTTGCAATAGATGGAGGCCGCGACCACCTCACTGCCAACAACAAAAACCAGGCACAACCAGTATGTGTAGCGAATCGCAAAACCGGCCCACGGGTGCACATACATCTCTGCGTACAGGCCAAATGAACCGGCGGCTGGATGTTCCGCGGCCATTTCCGCGAGCGCCCACATCACCGTAACGGTGACAATCGCGCCTAAAAGAAAACTCACAATCACCGCGGGACCCGCGAGCTTCACGGAAAGTGCGCTGCCCAGAAAAAGTCCGGTGCCAATCGTGGATCCCAACCCGATCATCGCCACTTGCCAGGAGGTCAGACCCCGATGCAGGCCGGCTTCGCGATCGAGAATCTCGGCTTGCGGGATGTTGCTCGGCGGTTCGCTGTTCGGCGGTAGCGGTAACTCATTCATCGACGGGCATGCTACCAGACTCCATGCCTTGCATACCAAAGCGGTTCTATTGACAGAAGAGATTGGGTAGCTCTGATTCCGGATTTGTGCGCACTGGGACGAATGGATGGTTTCGAGACCTGAACCCCGGGACAGTAGAAGCCTCGTCGCAACTGGCCTTCGACGATCAGGAAAGAACGCGCGCGCTACCTACAATTGGATCTGTGGCGAGCAACACGATTGAAGCCACGGAGGGCAGTATGAAAGCAGCCTTAGCGCTTATCGTAATTTATATCGCAGCATTCATCGTCGCTACGCAGGGCGGATCCCAAAATCCTGTACAGGCATCGGCAACGAATAATTTTGCGACTTCCAAATCCGTCGACCCGGAAAAAGAAGCTGATCTGCACTCGCTGTTGCAATATGTTGGAGCCAAGGACCAGCTGCAATCCGCAGCGAGCGAATCCGCGGCGCAATATCGCGAAAAGTTGGGTGCCAGCGTAAAGAATGTTGCTGATGATTCGAAACGGCAGGAGTTGATTACCGTAGCTTCGGGCAGCTTTGAGAAGAATTTCGACCAGCAACGGGCCCTGCAGCAAATTGCAGCAATCTACGATAAGCACTTCACCGATGACGAAATAAAAGGTTTGCTGGATTTTTACTCGTCGCCGCTGGGGCAGAAATTTGCCGCCGAATCACCCAAGATCAACAAAGAAATCCAGGCGGTGCAAGCATTGGCTGCAGGCAGTGCAACCCGCGAATCGCTGCTTATGCTGAAATCACAAAACGCCGATGTCGATACACTAGATATTGCCGGCAAGCACGCTAACAGCACCAAACCCGAGGTTACGCTCCAGGACCAGATGCAGGAAATTTCTCAACGCCCCTAAGCTTTGCGGAGTTAATTGAATCGGGTAGTGAGCTATTTAAAGCGTTTTCTAATTTTCACGTCGATACCGAAGGTTCCGTTGTAATCGCGTAAGGCCACCACGGAAATATTGCGGTTTATGGTGTACTCCACCTGAATGACCTGCTCCTGAGTTGAACCCACATTCGAAACATACATGATGGTCAGATTACGCGCGATTTGCTGTTCTACGGTGACGCGCGCGCCGGCGTTTTGGTCGGAACTGGATGCCACGGGAGTCAGGCCAGGATCAACGCGCAACCTGGTAATTCCGAATAAATGTTGAAGCCGGCCACCGAGCTGACTGGTCACCGCCTCTGACAAAAGTGCGGTCGCGCCGGCGGTTGCATTTTGCGCCGTGCCGCCGCTGCGGGCGGTCCCTTCAGCGCTGGGTTGCCCCATGGCTAGGAGCGCCACAACATCGTTGGGCGGCAAAGGAGGATCAGAGCGATAGGCCAGCGCGAGTTTACTGGACGGTCCGTTAAAGTTCACGGTGATTTCATATTGCTGAACGGTGGTGGACGCTTCCACGTTCACCACCGGGTCCAACCGGAAAGGATTGGCGAAATTAATGTCGCCGCGAGCAACGCGATAGCGGTTTCCCGCAAAGTACAAATCGCCGGACAGCAGATGTATATGCCCCAACATAATGGGATGCTCCCACGTCCCTCGCACTCGCAGGCTGGCGTCTGCTTCCAATTCCGCGCCAGGCCATTCCATACGCGCGTCGGGCGAAGATACGGCTTCAATGTCAAACTGCAAATTGCGCAAAAATGGAGAATCTGTCGTGGGGCCAGAGATACCTTCCTTGGAAGAGACAAGTCCGCCGGCACTTTCGAGCCCCTGCGTCAACAGCACGCGTTGCACGGTGACTCTTCCGGAGACGAGGCCGGAGTTGGTGGTGCCGGTCAGCCGCAAATTTCCACCCAGCAACCAACTCATGCCTTCCGGGTAGCGAATACGCACACGGTTGGTGCTGGTGTTGAGGTCGTAGCGCACGCCGCCTTCTCCGTAATTTACCCTGCCGGAGAGTTGCAGCGTGCCACCGCCCACTTCGGCGGTTACGTCGCTAAAAAAAAGGCGGGTGGTATCAAAAATCAAGTCGCCTTTGATGGAGCTAAGGCCAGTAGGAAAATCCGAGGCGCGCACGGACGCATTATCGAGGTGTACTCGTCCAGTGATGCGCGGATGCTCGATGGTGCCTTCCACGGCAGCGTTAATTTGCGCACCGCCATGCACGTCCATATTTGGCAGGGAACCGTTAAGCAGGCGCAAATCGACGGCGCCATCGAGGTGGAGCGCCAAGATTCTACGGCCGGTAAATTGTACGGACCCGTCGATCTTCAGGTTGGTGTCGGTGCCGTGCATGACGACAGGTTCAATCTCGAGCGCTTCACGCGAGGAGCGGAAGCGGACCGGCCCGCTATTCTCAAGCTGCACATTTGCGTAGTTGAGTATCAGTCGCGAGAAATTCGCTTCCACCACGATTCCGCGGGGATCCTTCAACGCGCCTTTCATGGAGATGTCGCCGTCCGCTTGGCCATGCCCGCTGAATTGTTTTAAGTGCAGGGCAGCTAGCAGGAAAGGGTTGAGATCGATATTCTTGATGGAGACTTTTCCTTCCACCGGAAATGGGTTAGCAAGGCCCAGGGTGTAACCTCCAGAAATTTCTCCGGTGCTCATCGCGGAACTCACGGTTAATCGCGCTGTTTTGCCATCGGAGGCCAGATCAGTGTCAAAACTTCCGATCACTTCTTGTCCCACGCGCAGATCCGTGACGTGGAAGGTGCCGTTTGCAATTGGTGTTTGCATGGGGCCGTCGGCCTTCAACCGAAAATTCACTTGGCCGCCCAGGGCAATCGAGGATTGTGCCTTGTTGAAGCTTTCCAGCGGCAGCGCCGCGCCGACTAAATCGGCGGAAATGGTTTTGTCAACAAAACGGTAGGCGGCCGTTCCGGTGACAATGCCGGCTCCGCGCCCCTTTTCGTTTCCCGTCGGAAAAAAGCGCAGCTCGGCGTTGGCGATGCGAACTTCCTGGGTGCTGGCAGTGAGTTGTCCACGTAGCCGATTGAAAGACGAACCGTAAACATTTCCGTCCGCCAAGTCGAAGAGTCCCGTAATGGTTGGCGCATTCCTTGTGCCACGGCCGTGGAATTCGCCGGTTAAGTCTCCCCGAACTGGATACGACCAGCCGACCAGCTGCTGCAACCCTTCCAAGGAAGTTTTTTCGAGGCTGGCGTCCGCAGACCAGGAATTGTCGGGGAGAAAACTCCAGTCGGTGAGTTCCAGGTTGATGTCGAGGGAACTGCTGGTAGAGCCGCGTCGCGCATGTCCCCGCGACAACAACAATTGCCTGGGTGAATACACCAGGTCGCCATCGAGCGAATCCAGAATGATCGAGCTGTATTGCACGTTCTCGCCGCGCACATGTCCAGTGAATGTAGGTTTGCCGGATGGGCCGGTGATTTTGCCGTCCCAGCTCACTTTGCCTGAGAGGGGTTGCTGGGCCTCCGCGGAACGCGGCGACAAATCGCGCAGAGCATTGATGAAATCCCGGTAATGTTCGAGCGAGGTGGTCTCAAACCTCAGATCCATTCCGGAATCGCGTGGCGCTAACAGTCCGGAAACGCTGCCATTGGTTGTGGGAGTTTGAAATGCTCCGGACACGACGGTGAAGAGACTGGTGTCGTATTTGTAGATGAATTGCCAATCTCCCTCAACCGCCTCGTGGCCTGCGGCGACTTTTTCCGGCGGCGCCCAACGCATCTTCGCGACAATTCCAAAGTGCTCGAATGCGCCGGTCCAGTCTTCCTTGGTGTCGGCCGTCAAATGGGCATCCCAATGCAATTCATCGATGGGAAATCCGTGGTGCTCAATGGAGGGCAGCAAATTGGCTAAACGGACATCCTGCACGTGAGTTTCGGCGTGAAACTGTAATCCGGCGAATCGCAAAGTGACGCGGCCCTTCACCGTGCCGCCGAGAGCGCCGGCATAAAAGTCGGGGACCACCAGGCCATCATTATTGATAGTAAAAGTTCCGTGACTGGTAAGGCCTCTAGCGTGGAAATCATCATAGGGCAGTGCGATGTCGCTTCCCGCGTAGATGCCCGTCCCGTGGAATTGCTGGTCTGCAAGTGTTCCTTCGCCGTGAACGTCGGCGCGACCCGTGGGGACTAGTGGATTCCGCAAAATTTCGCGAAGGTCGACGAGCTCCAGCCAACCGCGGTAGCGAAGATTCCATCTGGGATCGGCAAAGTTGGTGAGCTCCGCTTGGGCGTCTACGTGGGAATGCGCGGCGCTCATTACGCCTTGTTGCAAAGTGAAACCGTCTCGCGAAATCGTGAACTTCGCGGAAACACCGATGGGCACTGGGAGAAAACGCTGCGCCGTGAAAGTTACGTTTTGCCAATCAAGATTTCCGTCATATGACAAATGGTCAACCGCCCCGCTCGCAACCAGTGCCAAGTGTAAGTTGTCACCTTCGATGGCCAGAGGAGCCTGCACATCGTTATAGAGAACCCAACCGTTCTCGAGGTTCAGGTGCCGGATGTGCAGATCGAGCAACGTTTGTCCCAAAGGCTTAGCGGAACGAGGCCGCGGAGGCGTGGGAACATTAGTGACGCCATTTTTTCCGATTCTTATGTGGATATGCGGTTCGCGAACGACCAAGCCATCCAGCGAAACTTTGCGTCCCCACCAGGAATCGATGCGCAGATCAGTTTCCACTTCTTCCGCGGCAAAGAGCGGAGCCGTCCCTGCTGGCTCTAAACCGTGAATTTCAAGGCCTTTCAATTTGGCACGCAAAGAAAGCCAATCGATGGAGATAGTTCGTAATTCGACCCGACCGCCAGTGAGGGCTTGCAGCCGCCGCACCAGAACGCGGCGAATTAACGGGTTGCCGGCTCCGCTTCCAAAAAAAATAATTACGCTGGTCAGGGCCAAAAAAATAGCTACCGCCGAGACCCACGCCACATGGCGTAGCCAGCGAAATTTTCGGGTGCGGCTGGCTTCGGTCATTCCTTTTCTTCGTTCAATAGTCGCTCGACGTGAATGCGCGAACGGCTTTCCTTAAGCCATTGCTCCGCCTGCGCGTCGATACTTTGTTCGATCAATGCTTCCTGAATGACCTCGCGCGACCCTTCGAGCGAAGGTGGCTCTTGCCCGCGGGCCTTGGCGCGCGGCAGCACCGCCGTATTATAAAAATCTTCGATGGCCTTGGCGTCTACTTGAACAGACGGTCGGAATCTGGAATCCAGATAATTCGTCAGATGAATCTGCGTGGCGATCTTGTCGCGCACTTGCGCCTCGCTCAATCCACTTTGTTTTCGTCGCTCTTCGTATTCCTGCAGCGAGGGGAACGATTTCTTCAGCGCCGCAACGCCTTGGTCAATTTCGGCGTCGGTGGGACGCGGGAAACGCGACGCGTCGGCTTCGTTTTGCACGACCCACTGATCAATCAAGCGATCGAGCAATTGCGCTTCGCTTTCCGATTTTCCATCGACCAGCATCTGATAGCGGCCGAGGTGTCGCACATCGCTTAGGAGGATGATGTCATTTTCCACGCGTGCGGCGATGCGGTCGATCAACTCTTGAGCGGAAGATGGGTGCACAAAAGTCAGGCTTGAAAAAAATAGAGCGACGGCGCATGTAAGTGTCGCCGCCCGTCGCGAAAATATTCCGCCGCTAGGCATTAGAAACTCGGACCCAGGTTGAAGAAAATTTGGAAACCCGGGAGTCGTCCGGCTTTGTGACAAGTCGGAACGGCGCCGGTGAGGGTGGTACAGGGAATCACAAAGGTTGGTCGATTGATCTGATAGCCCAGGTCGATGCGAATTGGTCCTACCGGCGTAGCATAGCGGAACCCAAAGCCGACGGTGTGAGCAAAATAATTCAGTTCGTTGCTGCAATTTGTCACACAAAAGGCATTGGCCGGGTTACTGGTGTTAAAAGTGGGCGCCGGCGTTGAGGCTCTGAAGCTGATGCGGCTTAATCTGCTGTAAACATTTCCGCCGTCGTAGAAAAGAGTTCCGCCCAAGGAGGTTCCGAAGTAAGGCAAGCGCATCGGGAAACGAAATTCCTGGTTCAGTATTAGCAGGGCCTGGCCACCCACTGGAAACCCGGTTACCGAATCGCGCGGGCCAGCTTGGTTCAGCGCAAATCCCCTGAGAGTGGTCCCGCCGCCCGCAAAAAAGCGCTCGGGCAGTGGGATAACCGTCGGCAGGGGCGGTGCGGTTGGCAGCGGGAATGTCAGCGAGACCGTGTCACGATAAGGGATCAAACCGCCGATGCGTATGGAGCGGGCAAAGCTGAATCGGCGCTTGATCGGATGGTAGGTAGAATTTTGATAATAGAATCGTAAAAAGCTTGCGCTGGATCCGATTTTACTATCCGCCACGCCAAAATCGGCGCTGTTATAACTGCCGCGCATGGCATCCGCGGGATTATCCCGACGGTCGTGAACCCAGGTCACACCAAATTGGGAAACGAGGGTGGGCTGTTCAAACAGCGGGATGGCCACGGGATTAATGGTATCGGCGATGTTGGATACCAACACTTTGCGAAACACGTAACGGAAAATAAGAGTGGTGCGCGGCGTCACCTGGTCGGTGAGTTGTAGAGATCCTTCATAACGTGTTGCGGTAAACGTGTTGATGTCCTGAGTTTTTTCGGTATATGCGGTGGCTTGCACACTTAAATTTCTGTGCCCGAAGGTATCTGGATCGGAATAGGCCAACAGTGCGCGGTCCTCAATGGTGCTGCCTCTCACTTTCAAGGACAGCGAATCGGCGCGGCCGGTCAGATTTAATTTTGAAATTTCAAAAATACCTCGTGGTGCGGCTTGCACCTGCCCGGCGACCGGGTTCGAGGTGCTGGCCAGACGCTGTACTTCAAATCCGCCGCCGTAGGCCAGGGTGTATCGTTTGGCTTCTTCTACGAGTATGACTAAATCCTTGTCCCGGTCGGTGCCGGTGGGATTTTGCGGCTCGATGGTCACGCGGTTGAAGACTCCCAGGTTATAAAGGCGGCGTTGCGATTCGACAACTTGGCCTTCGCGCAGCGGCGCATTCTCTTTCACTTGTACTTCGCGGTGAAGCACATTTGCGCGGGTGTGCTCATACCCGGAATAGAGAATTCTGCGTACCCTGGTCTGCGGACCCTCTTCAATGTGATAGGTGAGCTTGACCGGCGGAGCCTGCGGGATTGTGGTTTTGGAGCCTTTATTTTTTTTGTCGGAAGCTTTTTCGTTTTCACCAGGTGTTGTACTGGCGTCGATACTTGCCTGATCTCCGGCTTTTTCTGCGTTTGCCTCTGGGGCCACGCGCTCAGCCTTGGAAGTGAAATTCGCCTCCGGAAACCCTTCGTTAAAATAGAGCGCTAGAATTACGTCGCGATCGGTAGCTACGTTAAAATCCGAATAGGGCTGGCCTGATGTTGACGCCACATCTGCAAGCAGTTCCTCTTCTTTAAAAGCGTGCACGCCCTCGAGCTTCAGCGACGCCACTCGAGTTTGCTTTCCTTCCTGAATAATGAACCGAACCGCCAAGTCGCCAGTCTTACCTTTATAGTTGTCCAACGGCACGGCCTCGACTTTGGCTTCCAGAAAACCGTTGGCCTGGTACAGAGCGCGCATAGACTGGGCGTCCGATTCCACTAGACGCCTGCTAAAGCGTCCCGGTGACAAGAACGCCCCTTTATAGATCTGCAGCCGGCCACGCAATAATTCATCACTGAAGTATTGATTGCCAACGATGTCGATGCGCACCAGCTTGTGTTTGTCTCCCTTTATCACATGATAGGTGATCACTTCTTCGGTGCCCTTCCACCCATTCGGATTCGACGCTGCCGTCTGCGTCTCGGTGGTGTAATCGACAGTGGAATCGAAATATCCCAGGCGTTCCAAACGTTCGCGCATGTTGCGCTTGCCTTCTTCAAGAAGATCGGCGTCCACCGCGCCTTCCTGATAAACAGGCACTAATCGCTTCAGCTCGCCCTTCGAAAATTTTGCACCCACTACCTGCAGTTTAACGGTGGGGCCTTGTGATACTTCCAAATCCAGCGGGAGAGTATTAGTTTTGGTGTCGTATGTGCCCCTGCGGACCACCGCGCGGGCAATCAGATTTCCTTTTTTCACCAGGTATTTACGGATCCGATCGGTTCCGCTTTGTAACCGGGCGGAGGTAATCGGGCGTCCTGGTTTCATTTTGAGGCGCTTCAGAATTTCGGAATCCGGATACTGCGTATCGTTTTTCAGCTGAACGGCCCCCACTCGCGCGCGGAGACCCGATTTTATGTGAAAGATGACATCCATTTGGTGCGTTTCAGGGTGGGGGAGTGTTTGCGTCTTAATTTCCGCTGTATATAACCCTTCCTGTCGCAGCGTGTCATGTAAACGGTCAGCCGCTTCGTCTACTAATTCCGCCCTGTAGGTTTGCCCGAGATTGAGTTGCGTCGCGGCGATCGCCGAAGCCTCGCTTGGCGGAGAGGTCAACCCGTCGATCAACACCTGGTTAAAAAAAAGATTTTCGCGTGCTACAAAATCCAGCCTGACTCCTCCAGGAACTGGAACAATTACAGCTCGTAGATCGGAATAATCGCCGGTTTTGTAGAGCAGGCGCAAACTCTCAGCTACCTTGGTGCGGTCCAGCGGTTTGCCGCTCTCAACATTTATGCCCTTGACCGGTTCGCTCAGGACCCGCCCGTCTTCTGACACCACGCGGGTGGCGAGTACTACAGGCTGTTCTGCAGAATCACCGCCGGGGGAATTGCTCTGAGCAGTTTGTGCGCGCATTGTCGCAACTCCGCTGAGGAGTGCGAGCGCCACGATACCTCGCAGCCCATTGGCCCACCCTGATTTCATCTTCTATTTGTCTCAGACGAAGCGTAGCACAGGGGCGTTGTCCAGTCGGTCGTGTTTGGCGTTATCATCGCGTTAGCGGGCCTTCGCATGAGAAACCCGCTGGGGCCGCTCTTTCGTGGACGATTTTCTTCAAGAAAAATACTCGCGGCAAATACTTTTTGAGGGGATTGGCTTCGGCGGGCAGGAGCGCCTACTGGCCTCCAGCGCAGTTGTAGCAGGGTGCGGAGCTATCGGCGCGGCAGCCGCTAACCTTTTGGTGCGCGCCGGCGTCGGCCGCATTGGCGTTGTGGATCGCGATTTCGTGGAGCCCTCCAATCTACAGCGCCAGACTTTATTTGATGAGTCTGACGCCCGCGAAGCTTTGCCTAAAGCCATTGCCGCGGAGCGCAAATTACGCGCCATCAATTCCAGTGTGCATGTTGAAGGCATCGTTGCAGACATCAACCCTGGCAACGTTGAGGAGTTGCTCAATAATTTCGACGTGATTCTCGATGGCACCGACAACTTCGAAACTCGCTTCCTCATCAACGATGTTGCCGTTAAGTCCGGCAAGCCGTGGATCTACGCCGCTGCAGTGGCCAGTTATGGTCTCACCATGACCATTCAACCGGGTAAGACCGCTTGCCTCGCTTGCCTTCTCGAAGGAACTGACGCTGTTACCGGGATGGAAGACACTTGCGACACCATAGGGGTCTTGGGCGCGGTCGTGAATCTCATCGCGTCCCTGCAGGTTGCCGAAGCCATGAAACTCCTTTCTGGCGATCACCAAGCCCGGCACGGTCGACCCATTTCCGTAGATGTGTGGACCGGTCATTTTCAATCCGTACAAATCGAGCGAAGTCCAGATTGCCGGTGTTGCTCCAGGCACGATTTCTCCTACCTGGAAGGCCAGGCGCAACCACACATCACCATGTGTGGCCGCGACTCTGTACAGATACACGAACACAATCGCACGCTTGATCTCGGCGCCTTGCAACAACGGCTCTCGCGCTCCGTTACCGGTATGCGACACAACGATTTCCTGTTGCGGTTTCTTGTTACACCGTACGAGATGACCGTTTTTTCCGATGGCCGGGCGATCGTGAAGGGTACGACTGATCCTGCGGTGGCCCGTTCGCTCTACGCCCGTTACATTGGCGCATAAGCTAATTGACAAGTCCAATGTGACCCTACATCAGAGTTGCCGCACTCAATACGGTGGGAAGATTTAATCCTAGAATTCTTGACAGCTTGAAACTGTAACGTTAGCTTCGTCGTAGGAATTTGTCGGGCGGAGTGAGTCGTTCGGGGTGTTTTTCTCGCGAATGGAAGATTTGCAGGCCGTTGGCCTGCTCACCTCCGGCGTCCGGCGCAGTCCTAATACAGGGGGCTCCCAATGCGAGGCGTGTATAAGTTTGCGGTCCTAGTGTTTCTGCTAACCGGTTTTTCGGCCGAGCGGGTCTACGGCCAGGGCGGCGCTACTGGAGCGATCAGCGGTGTAGTCGTCGATACCAGCGGAGCCAGCATCGCCGATGCGGAAGTACAAATCATGGACCGCCGTACCGATACGCTGGCGCGAAAACTCACCGCTGGGTCCGACGGTGCTTTCACGGTAACGCTGCTGCCTCCGGGCACTTACTACGTGCTGGTTAACAAGCCCGGATTCTCGCAATCCAGAGCGGACAATATTGACGTGCGCGTCACGGAAACAACGCGTGTCAGCATGGCTTTGAAACCTGGAGAAGTCAGCGAGCGCGTGGAAATTTCCGCGCAGGTCACTAATGTAGAAACCACCAACGCCACCACCGGCGAGTCCATCGGCACGGCCACCGTTCGCGAACTTCCGCTGGCAACCCAGAACTACCAGCAACTTCTTTCGCTCTCTTCTGGAACGAATAGCGAACTGAACGCCTCGGCGCAGTTGGGCCGCGGAAATGTGCGCATCGTCGTCAATGGACAGCGCGAAGACAATAACAACTATTTGATCGAAGGAATCAGCTCCACGGATTACAACGTATCGCAGTCGACCAACGTTCCGCTGCCAAATCCGGATGTCATTCAGGAATTTAAAATTCAGACTTCGCTCTACGACGCCAGCCAGGGCCGCAACGGCGGTGGCAATGTGAACGCCATCTTGCGTTCCGGGTCCAAGGGTTTGCACGGAGATGCCTACGAATATTTTAGAAATGAGGTATTGAATGCTAATGAATTTTTCCTGAATGCTGCCGGTGAGCCACGTCCCTCGGTAAAGCAGAATATTTTTGGGGTCAGCCTGGGTGGACCTGTGATTAAGGAGAAACTAGGCTACTTCTTCGTCAACTATCAGGGTACTCGGCAGCGTAGCGCTCTTTCTCCTGGGACGCAGATCAACAATCCGGCGTTTCCCATTTTGCCTGCTGACCGGTCCGCCGCGAATCTCGCTGCTCTCTTCAGTACGCCCGCAACT
Organism: Candidatus Acidiferrum sp.; assembly: GCA_035487275.1. Classification (GTDB taxonomy): domain Bacteria; phylum Acidobacteriota; class Terriglobia; order Acidiferrales; family UBA7541; genus Acidiferrum. The sequence goes on from DATHMG010000066.1 coordinate 48,446, forward strand.
GCCCCAACGGCGGCGAATCCAGGCGGCTGCCCGGCCGTGCCCATCGCTATCGACCCGGTCATGTTGAAGCTGCTGAATTTTAAGAGCAGTCAATTCGGCGGCGACGCTAACGGATTTTTGCTTCCTGCTATAGCCGGAACTCCGGGTGTTACGGTGAATCCGGATACTTGCGCAGTGGGGCTGAATAGCGGCGCGTTCTTGATCAGCCGTCCGGGCAAATATACCGACGATCAGTTCACCACCAACTATGACCGTGAATTCCGCGGAGGGGAGGATAAGGTTTCCGCGCGGTTCTTTTTCTCTAATGCCGAATCTTTCTTGCCCTTTGGGGCCGGCGGTTTGCAGGCTTCTCTGGGCGGAACTCTGGCCAGCAGTATCAGCGCCGCCGATTTGAATTTTCCGTACGATTTGCCGGTGAGCGGGCGTTTCTTCAGCGCCAGTGAAACGCATTTGTTTTCTCCTGCGCTGGTTAACGAATTTCGGTTCGGGTACGTGCGCATTAGGTACAGCCTTTTAAATATTCCACCGGTCACGGCGGCGGATCTGGGAATCGACCGACCCACCAATAACATTACCAACTCCATCTACAAATTCACGCAGTTCGGTTCGGCGGGTTTTCAATTAGGTCCTACTCCGCCCGCTAACCAATTCCAGACGCAAAATAATTACAACTTCCTCGATACCGTGAGCTGGGTGAAAGGCGCGCACATTTTCCGTTTCGGCGGAGAATTTACACGCGTCAATCTGGACAAACTTTTCCCGCAAGTTTTTAACGGGCAGCTTTTCTTCTTCAATACTCCAGGGGTTCCCTCCACTGCTACTTCGGCGAGCATTGGCGGCTTGACCGATTTTCAAAAAGTGTTGGCAGGCGCGCCCGATGGGAGTTTCGGCGGCGGGGGCGTTTACAATCACCTCTACCGCACCAACGATTTCGCGGTTTTCGCGCAGGATGACTGGAAGATTCGACCGGATCTGACTCTTAACCTGGGATTGCGCGTTGAAGATTTCGGTGCGTTTAAAGATGACGCCTGTCATATCGGCAATCTGGATCAGAACCTGGCCGCCAGCGGAAAGTATCCATTCATTTACGGTAGCTGCGTCAAGAAACTGAACCTTGCAGGTTTGATTCCCACTGGAAGCGACAGTACGTATACCAACAACTACACCACTGGTTGGGGGCCGCGTATCGGTTTCGCTTACGATGTTTTCGGGCACCACAACACCACCGTTCGCGGAGGTTATGGAATTTATTACGTGCGCGAAGACGTTGGCACCGCCGATCAACTTTCCTTCCAAGGACCGTTTCTTCCTATCGCGTTTGGTGGCGGACCGCCTGGATGTTTGGCGACTTTCTTTTCGTCAGACTCTACATGCTTCCCTACCGGCAATCCCAACGCATTGCCGGCTGCGGGAACGCTCGATCCGGCATTCGTGCCGTGCCTCGGAGCATTTCAGGGCTTTGCGGGAGGAAACGCCACGGGGGCGCCGAATTATGCGTGCAGCGGAACTGGTCCCGGTGTAATACCTTCGCAATTTTTATTCGGACTAGTCGTTCCGAGGAAATTTGTGGCACCCAACACGCAGCAGTGGAACCTCACCGTGCAGCGTTCGCTGGGGCGCAATTGGGTTCTTGAAATTGGATATGTCGGCACACACGCAGTGCACCTGCGCGAAACCCGCACGTATGGAGCTCAACTTGCCACGGCGGCTAATCCACTGATCGTTACCGCGCAGGACGGCACGAAATACCCCATCACGGAAAGCACCGTCGCCAATGGCCCTGCACGCTCGGCCAATCCGGGCATCAACTACTACAACGGCATGCAAATTTTTGCCGACGATGCCTACTCTCACTACCATTCTTTGCAGACAACACTCTCGCGGCGGTGGGGCGCGGGATATTTCCAGGCTGCGTATACTTTTTCGAAATCGACGGACGCTACGTCCACCGGTAACACCGCTCTGAATACCGCGTTTAACAATGAAAGCACTCTGGCCGCTTCTCGGGGGCGTTCTGACTTTGATCGCCCGCAGCGTTTCGTGGTCAGCTACCGTTACGAGCTTCCCTTTTTCAAGGACGCGACCGGGCTCGTGCATGCAGCTTTAGGTGGCTGGGCAGTCAGTGGCATTACAATTTTTCAGTCCGGTACTCCATTTTCCGTGCTGGATGGCTCAGCTGGAACGGCCTACATTGGCGGCGGATTGCAATCACCTACTTCTGGTGCGCAACTTGTTTCCGGCGGAACGATCGCGGGGGGCAATACTTCCGGAAGTATCATTTCGCGCGTGAACAATGGATATCTCAATCGCGCAAACTTTACTTTCGCGCCGCCTGCCGATCCTGCTGGATGCGCACTGGATCCGAATGCGTGCACTACGGCGTTCGGGAATCTGGGTCGCAATATTTATCGCGGGCCCTTCCAGCAGAACTGGGATTTTTCGCTGATCAAGAATTTCCGTATTACTGAGCGCCAGCAAGTGCGCTTCACCACGGATTTCTTCAACGTCTGGAATCATGCGAATTTTGCTAACCCGACGTTTACAGACATCTCTAACCCGGCTTTCGGCAAAATTTTCTCCACCGTGGGTACGCCCCGTTTGATTCAATTTTCTCTGCGGTACGCTTTCTAAGCGGGCAGCGTAGCAGTCCGGTCGAGTCGGCACGTGGGTGCCCGCACACCGCATTTGCGTGGGTATAATTTTTGATTGACTGGGGTACCTTGCGGTCCACAAATAAATTGGGGTCTAACATGAGCGACGAGAATCCCCGTATCAAACTACTGGAACGCGACGCGGTCACGCCGGAAGCCGCGGCTCTATACGATGCGCTGCTGGCCCAACGCGGTGTCGTTCCCAACATGTTCAGAGTCCTGGCTTACTCGCCGGACATTGCCAAAGGCGTGGCGGGATTTTTGAAGCCGTTGTTAAGCGATGGAGCGTTGCCAGGGTGGTATAAGGAACTCCTCGCGGTACGCGTTTCGATCCTTTGCGAATCTGAATATGCGATCCGCGCCCACGGTATTTCCGCGCAGAAGAAAGGCGCTTCCGCGGCCCAGATCGCCGCCGTTGCTGATTTTGAAAATGGACCGTACAGCGAAAAGGAAAAGATGGGGTTTCGTCTTGCCGGGCTCTTGCATGGCGGCGGCCGTCAGGTAGAGGACGTCTTTTACGGCCAGCTTCAATCTGTCTTCGAGGATGCCGCGCTCGTCGAATTATTCTTGACGGCCGCAGCTTTCGAAATGTTTCCTCGCTTCATCGGCGGCTTGCGCATTCCTGTCACTCCCCCTGCCACGAAGTGATAACATTCTTCGCGGAACTTTGACATGCGTCCTGTTGCGACACGCGTTTCTCAATTAACCGGTGAAGGCGCCTTGGCCGTTTTTTCACGTGCCAAAGAACTCGAGCGCGATGGCCGCTCTATCATTCATCTTGAACTTGGCGAACCGGATTTCCATCCAGCGGCTCCGGTGGTTGATGCGCTGCGCGACGCCGTCGCTTCAGGTCGTGATCGTTATGTTTCGACGCGCGGCATTCCTGCTTTGCGCGCCGCTATTGCTGGTTATTTGGGGCGCACCCGCCGATTGGAAGTAGGCAGCGAAGAAGTTTTGCTCGCTCCGGGTTGCAAAATGGCTTTATCGCTGGCCATGATGGCGCTCATTGAGCCCGGGGATGAAGTTCTCTACCCCGATCCCGGCTTTCCCATTTATCCGTCGTTTACGCGCGGACTCGGTGCCTCGGCGATTCCATTCGGTTTGGAAGAAAAAAATAAATTTCAGCCCGATCTTCAGGAAATTGCCGCGAAAATCACGCCGCGCACCAGCGTGTTGATTTTTAATTCTCCCAACAATCCTACGGGAACGGTGTTTAGCCGGGAGACGCTTCACCAACTCGCCGATCTCGCGCGAAAACATGACCTGTGGGTCTTGGCTGACGAAATTTATGCCCGGATTGTATTTAACGGTGAATTTCTGTCCATCCGCTCGCTTCCTGGGATGGCTGAGCGAACCGTGATCATCGACGGCTTCTCAAAAAGTTTTGCGATGACCGGCTGGCGTTTGGGTTACGCTGTGGCGCCGAAACACGTGGTAGACGCTATGGATCTGCTAGTGCTCAACACTTTCACCTGCGTCGCAGAGTTCACGCAGGTCGCGGCGATCGAAGCCCTTCGCGATTCGTCCAACGCGGTGGATGCCATGGTCGTGGAATATCGCAAGCGTCGCGATCTCTTTGTAGCCAGGCTTAATCGCATCCCTGGATTTCGGTGCCAAATTCCTGATGGATCTTTCTATGCCTGGGTCAATGTGGAAGACACTGGCCTCGCCGCCGAAGAGGTTGCCAAGGTATTGCTCGAAGAAGGGGGCGTCGCCGGGATTGCGGGCGCGGCATTCGGCGCTGGCGGGAAAAACTATCTACGGTTTTCGCTGGTTAGCGCTCGGCATTCTCTCGAAGAGGCACTGGACCGCATTGCACGCGTTTCGGTCCGATGGCGAGCAGCCGTCGCGCGGTAGCGTAATGCGGATACGTCAATTGTGACCGCCCGCCACCTGTGACCAACACTGTTTCCCTTCGGCACTGCGAGCTAAGGAACACTAACAAATGAAACATTTGATTCACGTCGTGACATTGGTTTGGCTGACTTTTGCGACAGCTTGCACCGCAAGCGCTCAGGCAAAACCTGTCGCAGCGCCAGCAGAGGTCGCGAAAGTTTACGATCGCTTGCTGCCGCAAATCGACAAGATCGCTATCTACGATAATCATTCACACGCCACTTTCCCTGACGATTCCGACATGGACGCGCAAGCTGCTCCTCCGGATGAAAGCGCGGTCATACGGTTGCGTGAAGACAATCCCGAATTCGTAGCCGCCGCCAAATCGCTCTTTGGCTATCCCTATGACGATTTCTCCGCCGAGCACGCGAAATGGCTCATCGATAAAAAGAAAGCCGCCGAAGCCTCCGGCAGCACCGCGTATTGGGACAGTATCCTCGATAAGCTCAACATCGAAAGGTGTCTCGCGAATCGTGTCGCTCTGGCTCCCTATCTTAATCCGCAGCGCTTTCATTGGGTTTTCTTTGTAGATTCGTTTCTCTATCCTTTCAACAACCGCGACCAGGCCGCAAAAAATGGCGATCTCGGCGTATATATCCCGCTTCAGGAAAAAGTCCTGCTGCGCTACGAAAAACAGGAGGGCCTCAGCGCTCTGCCTGGTGATCTTGCCGGCTACGAATCTTTTGTTCGCCAGACACTTGCCGACAATCAGAAGCAGGGCGGCGTGGCCATGAAGTTCGAGGCTGCGTATTTCCGCTCGTTGTACTTTACCGATCCGCCCCGTGAGAAAGCCGAGGCCATCTTCAACAAGTACCATTCCGGCGGCGTTCCCAGCGAAGATGAATACCGCGCCTTCCAGGACTACATTTTTCGCGTGCTAATTGATCAAGCGGGCAAGCTTCATCTGCCGGCGCATTTTCATAGCGCGGTCGGCATCGGCGACTATTTCAGTCTGCGCAACGGAAGCCCGCTTAATCTCGAAAACGTACTGCGGGATCCGCGGTACAAAAACGTAACATTTGTGTTAATCCACGGCGGCTATCCATACACTCTGGAAATGATCTGGCTAACCGCCGCGAAAAATGTGTACACCGATTCTTCGCTAATGGGTTATTACGTGTACCCTTCCGAGCTGAAAAACATTTTAAAACAGTGGATTTCTCTTTATCCCGAAAAGATTATGTTCGGCTCCGACGCATTCCCCTTCAACGACGCGGTCGGCGCGGAAGAAACGTTCTGGCTCGCGGTGCGCTCCGCGCGCACGGCCGTAGCGGAAGCGCTCGCCGAATTGGTGGCGGAGAACGCCATTACTGAATCGAAAGCGCTTGAGCTCGCACGTATGTATCTGCACGACAATGCCGCCAAAATTTACGGAGATAAAAAATGAGCAAGCCGGAGCTGAAATATCTCGCCTGGAAAGATGTGGAGCACGAGCAGTTGAATGCTCATATCGATCGCGAGATGGTGGTCGGTGATAAAATAATGCTGGCGCGAGTGCTCATGAAGAAAGGCGCGCACGTGCCGATGCACCACCATCACAACGAACAAGTGACTTATATCCTGGAAGGCGCGCTGAAATTCAACGTGGGCGGCAAGGAAATCGTAGTACGCACCGGGGAAGTGCTGTGCATTCCGCCAAATATGCCTCACGAAGCGTGGGCCCAGGAAGATACTGTGGATCTGGATGTTTTCAATCCGCCGCGTGAGGACTGGCTGAACAAAACCGATGACTACTTGAGGCATGGCCGTTAGTCAACCCGCAGCTATAGTTCCGGCCCGGAAGGCTCATCGGGCGTGGGGCACCCGAATGTTAGTTAAACCCGTAGACAAACAGGCTCAGTCTTGTTTACCGTAGTGAATGGTTTGATTCCAGGCGTGGGGTCATGCCCTCAAGGGGAACATCATGAACAGGCTACTGCTGTCGTTGTTACTAGGTTGCGCGGGCGTTTGCGTGGCTCAGGCGCAGGAAAACATTCCCACCGGATACGTTGCGGGTTCGAATGCGGCGGCCAATTTCAGCGCAACGAGCGCCGCTCGCGTGCCGCTCGTACAGCCCTTGGCGCAAGGTGGCCCGCTTTTCATCGCCGACACGCTGGACCTGGGGTCTTCGAGCGCTGCTGCGCCCGCTACGGTAACGACCGCGTTGGCTCTTCCCATGGCTGCTCCGAATGCCGCGCCAGCCGAGCCTTCACCCGCACCCCGTCCGAGGTTTATATACAGCGACCGCGATGATTTTCGCTGGCAACTGGGGCTAGGAGTTTCTTTCGAGCGTTTCAGATCGTCCATTTATAGCGCCAGCGCGGTTGGTACGACCACGAGTCTCGCGTATTTTCTAAGTGATTTTCTCGGAGTAGAGGGCGATGTAAACACTTTTTTTGCCCCTACCATATGGCAGAACGAGCACATCAAGCTTGTTAATTACGGCGTGGGGCCAAAATTCGCGTGGCGGCGGCCTCGTTGGGAACCGTGGTTTCACGGACTGTTTGGGGGAACACATGCGATACCACAAACCGCTGGGCATAGCCAAAACGGATTTGCCGTGCAGTTGGGCGGAGGCGCGGACTATCGCTTGCTGCCACGTCTCTCAGCCAGAGCGGAAGTCGACTATGTGGGCACTAAGCTCTTCGGCACATGGCAGAACAACGGTCAGGCAACTCTCAGTTTGGTTTTTCACTTCTAGCCACTGATACGCGGGCGGAGGCCCTCAATTCGAGGGATAACCGTCCCGCGGCTTTACCTCCGCTATGATCCTACGGATGCATTACGGCCGGAACCGGCCATCCCATGGATTTCGCATATTCCGTGGCAAATAACGGACTGGAAGAAAATTCCTCGCTCAATTCCCGCAAGAGTCTTTGGGCCAGCGTGTCCTGCTTTTCCCTCCGCGCGGCCAATGCCAGCATGATTTTTGCGAAGGGCCGCAGATACAATCCGGAGTCCGCGGATTTTCCCAACTGCTGCATGCCCAGCTTTTTATCCCCGTGTACGCCCCCAAACGCTAGAAAAAAACGCATGCCGCCGGAAAGGCTTCCGATAATGTAATTGGCGGAGCCCAGCGCGATGTAGGCATCGTTTGCATCAGGCCTGACCGCCAATAATTGCCTGGCGTACTGGTTTGCTAATTTGAGTAGCTTGAGTGCTTCAAGGCGTTCTTTCCGCAGGATCATGTCTGCGTCGGACTCCATACCCGCGGCCAGCGTGAGCGCAAAGAGCGCCTCAGTGTCCTTGGTATTTTGTTTCAGGCGCTTATTTGCCAAGGCTCGTGTTTTTACCAACGCGTCCTGAAATTTGGCCATATGCCCTGGGTCAGGCTTGCCGTCGATGCCATTGAGGAACTTTTCTTCATTCAGGAAAAAATCGCTGGTCAGCACGCCCTGGCGGTAAAACTCCTCGAAAAGATAGCTGGCGGCGATGGCCACTTCGCCAAAAGGCTCTTGCGGATGTTCCGATTCCCAGGTTGCAAATTTCTCGCGTGCTTCGGGAAATTGTTGGGTGTAGAGAAGTTGAAATCCGGAAGTCAGCTCCGGAATCGGCGTGAATGCTGGCGCCAGTGCTTCATCGTCGACGGTGGTGTCAAGATCGCGAAGGGCGCCGGGAATGTGGTCACGACTCAAGTGTTCATTCGCGTGGCCGGTAGTGGCGCTCGCGGCCAGACACACCAGGAGCATCATGGGCACTAGAAAATAGAGATGGAGGTGCTGTCTCGCGCGGCTCATCATTGAGTCATTTAGTATGTATTTAGAACAGGCCTGGCAGGAATCTCGGTTTGCCCGCCATGGCCGACCGGTAACTGGGATCCGCAAATAATACGCGCTCTTCGGTCGAGAGTCTTTGCGCCAGCACCACAACGTGCGCTATCGAACCTGCCAACGCGGTGATCCACGCCGTGTGTATCAGAGGTAGCGCCAGCATCTCCGCAAACACCGCTGCGTAATTTGGATGCCGAACGAAGCGGAAAGGTCCAGATACAATTACGCCCAGTCGCGTGGAATCGACAACTTGAACGTTCCAATGTTCACCCAGCGTGCGAATCACCCACCAGCGCACGGCATTGGCCGCCAGAAAAATCGTGAACATGACCGCGGCCAGTAAGGGAATAAATGGACGATGCAGAAAAACTACTTCCATGCCGGCGCCGAGGAGCACCGCGGTGTGCAGCGCAACCATCCAGCCAAAACGCGGCTCCGCCACTTTGCGGGCTCCGCGTTCAATCATGCTCGTTTGATGCCGTCGGGAGATTTGCAATTCAACGACTCGCAAAGCCGCCACGGCGACCAGCAGTGCGAGAAACGCGATAACCGTCACGTCCATTGCAGTAACAAAAATTCCGCGCTGAAGCCGGGGCCAAACGCCGCCAGCAACGCGTATTCTCCGGTCTTCAGTGGGCGCTTTTCAAGCCATTCTTGAAGAATAAACAGAATCGTGGCGCTGGAAAGATTGCCGACGTTTGCAAGAATGTCCCATGACGGTTGGGTGTCGCATTGTGTCAGACCGAGCTGCGTTTCCACTTTGCCCAACAAGCGCGCACCGCCAGGATGCAGAATCCATCCCTTAATATCTCCCCGCTTTTTCCCACAGCGCTCTAGGAAACCGTCGACTAATTCGTTGATTTTCGCGCCAATCATTTCCGGCACATCCTTGGCTAACAGGATGTGAAATCCGGAATCCCGCAAGTCAAATCCCATCGCGCCGAGCGAGTCCGGAAAGGTATACGTTTCCGAAAATAAAATCTTCGGCCCGTGCACAGGCTTTCCCCGCACCACCACGGCCGCCGCACCGTCGCCAAATAAAATGGAGGAAATAAGGTTGGCCTGGGAGATATCCTTGCGCTGGAACGTCAGTGAAGGCAGTTCCACAGCGATGATCAGTACATTGCCGCCGGGCTCCGCTTTTAAGTAATCCGCCGCGCGTCCCAATGCCATGGCTCCGGCGGCGCAGCCCAGCTCCGTAAATGGCATGCGTCGCACATTAGGACGAAAACCCATCAAGTGGATCAGATGCGCATCGAGAGATGGAATCATGAATCCGGTACAGGACACGGTGATGATCAGATCGATGTCGGCAGGCGAAAGGCCGGCGCGCTCCAGGCATTTCTCGGCCGCCTCACGACCCAATTTTATGGCGTGCTCGATGTACTCTTCATTGGTCTTCGACAGGGCCCGCGGCTCGACGGTGTATTCGATGGGGAAAATGGCGTGGCGGCGGTGAACACGTGCATTGTCAACAATGCTCATCATGGCTTCGAGCTTGCGATCCGGAATATCAAACACCCGGCCCATGTAATATTTCACGTCGTCGCGAGTGATGGTGTGGGGTGGAAGCGCTGTCGCAGTTGCGGCAATAGTGCAGTTTTCAGAACTCGGGCGTTGCTCTTCGGCGTTAGAAAGGTTCAACGAATCCCCTGTATGTATATTGTGGCACGGATCGTGACCAAATCGAGCCACGGTTTGGACGCAAAACTAAGATGCTGCATGCTCCGGCATGATCGGGTGCAAGCGGTAGACTGTACATCAATTCAAGCCAAAACGAGTAGTCAAAACCGTGGACATGGCCAGACCGTTCTAGTGCGCGTAGGAAGCTAAGCCGAGTCGTGCGTGTCGAGATTTGTTGCAATTTATTTGGCGACCGCTGCGCTTTGATGTTTATTTTTGTGTGTCTAGTTCGTCTGGCTAGCGCGGATTTCCTGCCACCGGCGCGGTCGGCGATTCGCCGGTAAAACTTTTTTCCGTAAACGGATCGACTTGGGGGTCACTTCCACGAATTCGTCGTCGGCAATGAATTCAATGGCCTGCTCTAGGCTCAATTCGCGGTGGGGTATCAAACGGATGGCTTCATCGGCGCTGGAAGAGCGCATATTGGTCTGCTTCTTTTCCTTGGTGACGTTCACATCCATGTCCTGTTCGCGCGAATTCTCGCCCACAATCATGCCTTCATATACATCGATCGCTGGGCCAATAAACAGTTCGCCCCGTTCCTGAATATTCCAAAGCGCGAACGCGGTGGAAGGGCCGCTACGATCAGCGACCAGAGCCCCGGTAGGCCGGAGCGCCATTTCACCGGCATAATCCGTCCAGCCTTCAAAAATGGAATGGATCAGCGCGGTTCCGCGAGTGTCCGTCAACAGCTGACTGCGCAAACCAATCAAACCGCGCGAAGGGATTTTGAAATCCATGCGCACCCGCCCGGAGCCGTGATTGCTCATCTTCAACATTTCGCCACGCCTGCTGCCCAGAGTCTCCATAATGATGCCGATGAAATTCTCGGGAACATCGATGACCAGGCGTTCGAGCGGCTCCATCTTCTTGCCATTCTCGTTGCGCACTACGATCTCGGGTTTGCCGACCATCAGCTCGAAACCTTCGCGGCGCATCGTCTCGATCAAAATGGCAAGTTGCAGTTCGCCACGTCCCAGAACGCGAAAAGATTCCGGAGTGTCAGTGTCTTCCACGCGGATGGAAACATTGGTGAGCAATTCTTTTTGCAGCCGGTCGCGCAAATCGCGCGAGGTTAGATAGTTGCCATCTTTGCCGGAAAGCGGGCTGCTGTTCACGGTAAAGATCATGGCCAAGGTAGGTTCGTCGATGAGCAGAGGCTCGAGCGGAGCGGGTGCGAGCAGATCTGTGATGCTCTCGCCGATCTGAATGCCCTCCACGCCTGCAATGGCCACCAGATCGCCAGCGGCAACGCTATCCGCTTCGTCGCGCTCCAGACCTCGAAAGGTATACAGCTTGGTGATGCGTGTGGAAGTAAGTTTTCCATCGAGCCTGAAAATTCCGACATCTTCTCCGCGTTTCAACGTGCCATTGAAAACGCGGCCGATAGCTATTCGTCCCAGAAATTCGCTGTAATCGAGGTTCATGACCTGAATTTGCAGAATGCCGTTCGGATCGCCCGGAGGCGAAGGAATGAATTTAACAATGGTTTCAAATAGCGGCAGTAAATCTTTGGAGTCATCTCCAATTTTGCGGTGCGCCACACCATCACGCGCATTAGTGTAGACCACAGGGAAATCGAGCTGATCTTCGGTCGCGTCGAGGTCGATAAACAAATCGTAAATTTCGTCCAGCACTTCCTTGGCGCGTGCATCCACGCGATCGATCTTGTTCAGCACAATAATCGGAGGCAGCTTGGCGGCCAGGGCTTTTTGCAGCACGTAGCGGGTTTGCGGCAACGGGCCTTCGCTGGCATCCACGAGCAGGAGCACGCCATCGACCATACGCAGCGCGCGCTCCACCTCGCCGCCAAAGTCGCTGTGACCCGGGGTGTCCACGATGTTGATTTTGGTGTCATGAAAAAACAGCGCGGTGTTTTTGGCCAGAATGGTGATGCCCCGTTCGCGTTCCAGATCGTTGGAATCCATGACGCGCTCCACCAGCGCCTCATTGGCGCGAAAAATTCCGCTTTGCCGCAGCATGGCATCCACGAGGGTGGTCTTGCCGTGGTCTACGTGTGCGATTATGGCGATGTTGCGAATATTTTGACTCATAAAATTTTAGCGTCGAGTGGCCGCACGGCGGCCAGCCATTAAAAACAAAAATAGCTGCTGAAACAACCAGCAGCCCGGACGGTTCTCCTCGTATTTCTCAGGTGTGGTCGAGCTAGTTCAGTTTATCAGACCCAACGGTGCGTAACCAGTATTCTGGCAACATGGCGCTCGGCAAGCACTAGCATTTCGGTTAGTTATTCGATGGTTTCGTGAGCTGGTTCAATTTTTGTTGTTCTGCTCTGGCTTGCTGTGGATGGCCTGTCTGAGCGTATATGAGGGCCATACGCTCGTGTGGTTCCGGCTCGGAAGGCTTGAGCGCTGCGGCTTCTTTCAGATAAATGAGGGCCTGCGCATGGGAGGCACTGTCCTCGGATTTTCTGGCCAGTTCGAGCGCGGTCATATAGAGGAAATCGGTTGTGCTGGCATCGTCTGCGTTCAATCTGTGGGCGCGCTTCAGGACTTCATACGCCGGTTGAGCCTCGCCAAGCTGCCATAAGACAGCGCCGTAGAGCGCGTTTAGTGAAAACAGATCGGGCCAACGCTCGAGGGCTCCGGCTAGCGGGGTTCGCGCATCCGCAAAACGTCCCATCCGGTAATAAGTGAACGCGAGATTGTATTGCATCTGCGGAGATTGAGGCTCCAACTCCGCGGCGCGAAGCAGCGGCTTCAAGGCCCTCTCGAGTTCTCCGTGCTGTCCATAAAGAATGCCGAGACTTGCTAACATTTCCGCGTCGTCTGGATTGTAGAGTTGTTCACAGACGGTTAACGCTTGCTCGCTTGCACCGCGATCCAATTCCTTCGCGCAACCCCATTTTAGTTGGCTGAGTTTGTCGCTGCGCTCGCGTTGCTCGTTTGTTCGCGAAAATGCCTGCTGGGCTTCCTCTTCGCGCCCCTGTTTGCGATATAGAACCGCCAATTGGTACAGAGCGCGGGGCTCGTCGGGAGTGCGTGATGCGGCTTCTTTCAGCCACTTTTCAGCTTCTTGATCGTTACCGTCTTTGAAGTACGCGAAGCCCAGATAGTACGCGGTATCCGGGAAAGGCGGGTTCGCAATGGCTTTGTTCAAATTCGCTACCGCGCTTTTATATTTCTGCTCTTCGAGGTCGAGCCGTCCGAGGTAATAGCAAATACTCGGTTGTTCTCCGGCTGTTTGGCGAACCAGTTCCAGCTCCTGTCGCGCCTCGGCGCCCTTATGATCTTCAAAAAGTGCGACTGCCAATGGGAATCGTGCACGCATCACCAAGGTCGGATCGATTTTTAGCGCCATGCGAAATTCGGTGGCTGCGTCCCCATAGCGATCCTGTTTCAGCGCTTCGTACCCTTTTCCGAGATGCACTTCTGCTTGCTCAGCGTCGCGAACTGAGCTCGAGTGTTGTTTCTGCGCGCTACTCTGAGCAAAGGCGCCAAGGCCCAGGATCAGGCCTGGCATGAGCAGCATATTTGTTAGGCAGACGCGCAAGGCGCGAATGCCATTCCGCGAAACGGAGACGATCTTCACAAAACCATCATAAAGGAATTTAATGCTTTGATTGCGAATCACGACGCAAACTTGACGGGCCCACACCCCGATGCTAGATTTCGCTGCTGCGCGATAAGCACGGGGGCTTTCACTGAACCGGCGTTCAAAGAAACGCAGTCCCATCAGTATCAGCCGCCGCGAATTCCTGCAATATTGCCGGGCCGCACCGCTGGTTTTTCTGCCCGCTGCGATCTCTTCCTTTCCGTTCTTGCCCTCGTATTCTCCCAAAGATTCCAACTCACCCGGTGAATTTCATGTCCATCCTCGGTATCGCATGCCGCGAGGAATCGAAGCGATATTGCGAAAAGTACCTGCTGGTTTCGACGAATTTGTCACCGAAAAATATCAGGATCACGTTGCGGTGTTTTTGAGAGATTGGAATTTGCAGCTTCTCCAATCCCCTCAGAATACAGCGGCGTTAGAAAAAATTATCTCCACTGATTTCTTTGGTGAATCGCCAAAAGCCAGGGTATGGAGGCCGGTCTACGAAGGCCCTACTATTCAGGTGTGGAAGGGACAGTTTGCGAGCGCGGCAATTTTGCGGCGGAATGACTTTTTGGCGGAATGGCGTTCCTCGGTTAGTGCTTTTTCCAAAATCATCACCGCTGAGTTTCAGGTGACATCGATCCAGTCCGCGCCTGAACCAGGGTCCGCGCCTGCGCAGGCTCACCTACTGGAAACCGTGGTGCGTTTCGAATTGGTGGGTGCAGGGCAAGGTTTCAACCGGGAGCAGCGCGTGGGCAACTGGCAAATGTCCTGGAGACTTTCTGCCTCTGCGGAGTTGAAGCTTCGAAGCTGGAAGGTGCTCGAGGAAACACGTAGCCGCTCTGCGGCTCCTGTGTTTATCGATGTCACCAAAAACGCAATTGGTGGGAATCGCTCCTACGCGTCGCAGCTTCTTCATGGCACGGACTACTGGCGAACGGTGCTTGATGGCGCCAGCGGTATCGATATTTATGGACACAACGGAATGTCCGTTGCCGACATTGATGGCGATGGCTTTGACGATCTTTATGTTTGCCAGCCTGCCGGGCTTCCTAATCGCCTTTTCCGGAACCGCGGGGACGGCACGTTCGAAGACATTACCGAGCGATCCGGGCTTGGAGTTCTGGAAAATACTGCGTGCGCGCTGTTCGCGGATTTCGACAACAGTGGCCGCCAGGACGTGATCGTGGTGCGTGCGAACGGGCCGTTGCTGTTCCGCAATCTTGGGGGAGGAAAATTTCGCGCCAAGCCGGGCGCGTTTCACTTTGAAAATCCGCCCCGAGGAACGTTCACGGGAGCCGCTATTGCGGATTATGACCGCGACGGCTGGCTAGACATTTATTTTTGTCTCTACGCGTTTTACCAGGGCACGGACCAGTATCGCTACCCCATGCCTTACTACGATGCTGAGAATGGTCCAGGCAATTTCTTGATGCGGAATAATCGCAACGGCACCTTTGCTGACGTCACGAAACAATCGGGTCTCGATCAGAACAACACGCGTTTCAGTTTTTGTTGTGCGTGGGGCGATTACAAGGGTGACCAGTGGCCCGATTTGTATGTGGTCAACGATTTTGGACGCAAGAATCTCTATCGCGCCAATGGCGACGGAACATTTACCGATGTCGCCCGAGAAGCTGAGGTCGAGGATGTGGGAGCCGGCATGAGCGGTTGTTGGTCTGATTTTGACAATGATGGGCGGCAAGACCTGTATGTTGCGGATATGTGGACGGCGGCGGGACTGCGCGTTTCGCGGCAGGAAAACTTTCAGCATGAGTCGAGCACCGCGATTCGCGACCTCTATCGCAAACATGCCATGGGCAATTCCCTGTTTCAGAATTCCGGGTCTGGGAGTTTCGCGGATGTTGCTGCGCGCTCGGGAACCGCGATGGGCCGCTGGGCGTGGTCCAGTGAGGCATGGGACTTCGACCACGACGGTTTTTTGGATCTCTACATTGCCAACGGCATGATTTCCGGGGAAGTGCGTGAAGACCTGAACAGTTTTTTTTGGCGCCAGGTGGTCGGCAATTCTCCACGAGAGCCGAAGCCAAACCATGAATATGAACAGGGCTGGAATGCCATCAACGAATTGATTCGCTCCGGTGGCACTTGGAGTGGATTCGAACGCAACGTTTTCTACCTCAACAACCGCGACGGCACATTCTCAGACGTCTCGGGAATCGTCGGGCTGGACTGCGTTGAAGACAGCAGAACTTTTGTGCTTTCGGATTTTGACCACGATGGGCGGCAGGAGATGGCCTTGAAGAATCGCAATACCCCACAGTTGCGGTTCTTTAAAAACGTTATACCGGATCTCGCTCCCGCTATCGCGTTTCGGCTGACGGGCAATAAGAGCAACCGCGACGCTATCGGTGCTTGTATCACGGTTGAAACCGAATCGGGTAGGCAAAGCCGATGGCTTCAGGCCGGATCTGGGTTTCTAGCTCAACACAGCAAGGAATTGTTTTTCGGTGTGGGTAAGGCTAACAAGGCCGTTCGTGCCACCATTCGCTGGCCCAGTGGATTGCAGCAGAAACTCGTTGACCTGCCTCTCAATCATCGTGTTTGGGTTGAAGAGGGCCTTCCACCGTCGCGCACCGAGCCGTTTGTGAAATCATCTGGTTCGCCTACTGAAGCGCTCGGGGACTTTTCAACGCCGGGGGTTCTTCCTGCTGCCACTGAATCCTGGCTTCTCGCGCCGGTGCAAGCGCCGGATTTTTCTCTTAGCAGCAAAGATGGGCGACTGGAATCGCTTTCTGCGCGACGCGGTAAGCCGGTACTGATTTGTTTTTTTTCTGCATCGGCACCCGGTCCTCAAGATCAGTTAAAGCAGCTGGAAAACCTATATTCCCAGTGGGAAAGAGACGGGTTCCAACTCTTGGTCGTAGACGTTGACGCCGCGCAGGGTAGCGATGAAAAGCGGTATCAAACTCGCTTCACGCAGAATTTCTCGATATTGCAGGCTACCCAAGATGTCATCTCCATCTACAATCTGCTCTTTCGCTCTCTTTTTGACCGGCGTCGGGATCTGAGTCTGCCTACCGCGTTCCTGGTCGATGAGGCAGGGGACATCGTTAAGACGTATCAGCGAATTGTTGAGAGTGAACATTTCGCCGAAGACTTCAAGAATATTCCTCGCACAGACTCGGAGCGCATCGCGAAAGCGCTTCCTTTTCCAGGCGCAGACACGGGCTACAGCTTCGGCCGCAACTATCTTTCCCTTGGTTCGGTGTTCTTCGAACGCGGCTATCCGGAGGCTTCGGAGACTTTCTTCCGGCGCGCTCTGAAAGACGATCCCATGAGCGCCGAAGCGCTATATGGACTTGGAAGCGTTTATCTACAACAACAAAAACTGAAAGAGGCGCGCGAGAGTTTTGAACGCGCGCTCAAACTGCAGGCCAGCTATCCCGGAACCATTCCGAATGCCTGGAACAATCTTGGGCTTCTTTCCGCGCGGGAAGGGAATACCGCAGCAGCTATTGAATTCTTCCAGCGAGCGTTGCAAATCGATCCGGCCCATTTGATTGCACTGTTGAATTTGGGCAATGCGTATCGTCAGCGCAAGGACTGGGGAGAAGCAAAAAAAGCGCTGCAGCGAGCTTTCGACATTGGCCCGGATGATCCAGAAGTCAACTACAGTCTAGGCATGGTCTGCGCTCAACTGGAGGAAACAGATCGCGCTTATGAGTATTTAAAACGCGCCGTTAGTTTGCGCCCGGTTTATCCCGAGGCTTTGAATAATCTGGGTGTGCTTTATTTGCGCACCAGGCGGCCGGAGGAAGCCATTCACAGTTTTGAAGAATCCATCCGTGTGGCACCGGAGTACGACCAGGCCTATCTGAATCTCGCGCGTGTCTACGCTATCCAGAGCCAGCGGGAGAAAGCCCGCCAGGTACTTCTGGAATTGTTGAAGCAACATCCCGATCATGCTCAAGCAAAAGCTGAATTGAGCCAGCTTGCTCAATAAATCGGCGCTAGAATAGATTCGAAATAATTGCGTGCGCCGGCAAATTCGCGTTGACGGTCGCGGTTGGACATACTTCTTGATGATCCCCATCGCCTCCAGAGTTATTAGAATGTTAGGCGTATACGTTGCGCTCACAGCGTTGAGCGTGGTGACAACCCACAGCCAGAACCAAAACAGTGAGGAATCTGCCATCGTTATAGGAACGGTCTGCGATTCCGAGCATCGCCCGGTTGAAAATGCGACGGTTTCTCTCGAGAGCAATGACCACGCGCATAAATTCACGTTTCAGTCCGATTCGCGCGGACGGTACCGTTTCGCAACTGTGCCTGCCGGAAGCTATGGGTTGCGTGCGACTAAATCGGGCTACGGCGTTGCGAAGAATGGGCCATTTATTCTTGATAGAAAGGAGAGCAAGTCCGTAGAGCTGCGATTGCCAGTGGAAGACGTTGCTGCAACCGCGCAGGACAATTCTGCGGCGGTAAAATTTTCCGACGAAATCCGCTTCAACGTGGCAGGTGTTAGCGACCCCAGCAACCTTGGAGGGCACGGATCAGACACAGTGCTGCGGACAAAAGAAACACTGGCTAAAGAGACCGTTTCGCTGAACCGCGAAGCGGCAATACAGCCGAATAACTATTCGAATCCCGCTGAAGAACTGGCGAATACGCACGCACGGCTGGCGGAGGTCGCTGAGAGCGAAGGGCGCCCGCTGGACGGGGTGCACGAGTACCAGAAGGCGGCGGAGCTGCGGCCCAACGAAAATCATCTATTCGCCTGGGGAGCGGACTTGCTCCTTCACCGCGCCTTTGAACCAGCACTCGAAGTGTTCACAAACGGCCATCGCCTCTATCCGAGCTCGGTTCGAATGCTGCTCGGTCTCAGCGTCGCGACTTACGACCAGGGAGCTATAGAGCAAGGGAAAGAGCTTCTGCTCGAAGCGTGTGACCTGAATCCTACCGATCCAAATCCCTATTTATTTCTGGGCAAGCTGCAAGAGGCTGAGAAAATCGAGCCGCCCGGCTGGCCCGAAAGATTTGCGCGCTTCGTGCGCCTTCATCCGGAGAATCCCTCGGCACATTATTACTACGCGGTTGCGCTTGGCAAACAAGAACCTTTTAGCGAAAAGCTTCCGGTCGTGGAGGCTGAGCTGAAAAGAGCTATTGAACTTGATCCCCAACTTGGCGGTGCTTACCTGGAACTCGGCATTCTTTATTCGCAACGGCAGGATTATCCGGAGGCAATCTCGGCGTTCCAGAAGGCAATTGAGATTACACCTCTTCCTGCCGAGGCTCATTACCGTCTCGGGCAGGTCTACGGGCGTACGGGAGCCGCGGAAAAAGCGGGCAAGGAAATTGAGTTGTTTAAGCAAATTTCAGAACAGAAAAAGAGCGAGGCCGAACGCGAGCGCCATAAAATCCAACAGTTTGTGTATACCCTCCGGAGCCAGGGTCCTTCGTCACCGTCGCCAACTTCTGAACCTCATTAAAGAGAAATCCAGCCTCGAACTAGTAAACGCGATCAAGCCCAAAACAAAAACGGCCCACCGATGTACCGGTGGGTCGTTTCTTTCACTACAGAGTCTGGATCAGTTGTGAGCGGGCTCTAAAAACTGAACTTCAGCCCGAACTGGATGACACGTGGATTGTTGACGGTCGACGATATACGACCGAATTGCGTTGGAGAGTTCAGGTCGTTGGCAGGGAGGCCAAATTGCGCGTGGTTAAACAGGTTGAAAAACTCCACCCGGAAATCGAGGCCGGTGCTTTCCCACGGCAGTGCAAAGCGTTTGATCACAGAAAAGTCGGTATTGACGAAGTCGGGGCCGGAAAGCGGAGCTCTGGAGGCATTGCCGATTTCACCGGTCGGAGTGGCCGCAAACGCGCAAGGATTAAAATAAACAGTGGTGGTGCTTAATGCACTCGGCCCGACACAGCCGGCAATGGTGCCGGCCTGAAATGGGTTGCCCACTTGGTTGGGCCGGTTAATGGCATTGGCATTACCAATGTTGAGGAAAGGCACGCCCGATTGGTTGCTGTTGTTGATGATGAAATCTGGGAAGCCGGAAGTGATTTTTTCAATAACGGTCAGTTGCCAGTTTCCGAGGAGGGCATTCTCCACGTTGTTCCAATCGTTGCCAAACTTTTTGCCTTTGCCAAATGGCAAATCATAAATCACGCTGCCGGTAAAATTGTTGTTCAGATTAATCTGTGAAAGGGCCCAGTCCAGATTTCGCCAATTGGGCAGTGGAAAATACGGCGCGCCGATAGGTGTACTCAATCCATCGGTATAGCCGGAGTCATAGGTTCGAGAATACGTATAGCCGATCAAGCCGTAGATGCCATACTTGGAGCTTTTTGTTTCCGCCTTGAGCTGCAGCGAATTGTAGTGAGCCCTGCCGAAGTCATTGATGCTGTATATGTTGGAGAACGGAAAATTTGGAAAGTTTAGCGGCACGAATGCTCCGCCAGGGCCGCAACCCAAAGTATAACCAGCTACTGCGGCAGGGCCGCCCGCGCACGCCGTGGGCGTGTCTATATTGATGTTGTTCCCGAAACTGAGAATGTGCGAGCCGCGAGAACCGGCGTAGCCTGCGGTCAGCACGATCTGCCCTGGTAGTTGCCGCTCCACATTGATGTTGAACTGCTGGACCATTCCTTGTTTTAGATCGGTATGTTCGGTAATGAAAGCCCCGGAAAAATTTGCCGGCGTTACTGGGGGGGTGAGGGTCGGGAATCCATCTGAAAACCCGACGGCCTGCCCGGTTCCGATGTTGGGCGTTTGACCGGGTAGCGAAGCGCAGTATGCAGTTGCAGTGGTGCATCCGCCAAATGAGATACCAAAAGACTCCCCGGCGAAGGGGGGATTCTGCCACAGGCCTTGAGCGCCCATGCTCCATGCGGAGTCGTGGTAGATCGCGTAACCGCCGCGAAGAACGGTCTTGTCGCTCCCAAATACTTTCCAGGCGAAGCCGAAGCGAGGTTCAAAGGCGGTGCGATCCATTTTTACGCCGGCCCCGGCGCCGACATTTGTGCACGGTTGAACAGCCGCCGTGCAACCGGGGCCGGGAACTAGCAACTGGTATGAGGTGGGAGTAGGGAGGAAGTCTGCGATACGCCCGGCAGCTTCAGAGATCGGCGTTGCCAGAGCCCAAGCCAAGCCGAGGTTAAGAGTTAAATCTCGAGTGACGCGCCAGTCGTCTTGAACAAAAGGACGAAACAGTTTCCAGCGGCGCCCAGTGATGTCGCCGTTAAAATTCTGATCGTGAATGCGCAGGCTCGCGAGTCCCAACAAAACGTCGGCCATGGAGTTACCCGGTAAAGTAAAATTATCGCTGCTCCAGGCGCCACCGATAACCCAGAATCCGTCCTGAAAGCCCTCGGCGCGCACATTCATTTCATTAATGCGGATGCCACCGCCCATGCGGATGTCGTGCTTGCCGCGAATCATGTCGAAGGTGTCGTTGATAGTAAAGATGTTGGTGCCGCCCTGAAAGGGAGAGTAACCGCGATCACCGAGCGACCAGTAGCCGCCACCGACAATTTGTGTGGAGGTGAGGCCGCAGCTGCTTCCCTGACACGTCGTGCCGCCACCACAACCCACATCTGCACCGGGAATGCCTAGTTTGCTGGCCTCACAGCTGCCTGTTCCCTGGGAAGTGATGTAGTCGAAGATGCGGTTATAGCCGAAGCTGAATTGATTCACACTGGTTGAGGAAAACACATGAGTCTCGCCGATCGCCACGTTGCGCGCGTGATTGATAATTCCCTGGTTGCTGCCGAAGGCGTTCTCTTCGGCAAAAAATCCGGCGGCGCCTCCGGGCACGAAGGAGGTGGCCTGGTCATAACTGAAGCGCGCGAAGATGGTATCGGCGCTGGAGAGGTTGTGGTCGAGGCGGACGTCAAATTTGGTCTCGTCGAGGCTGCGGACCGGCTCGCTCAGGAAGTTATTTCCGCTCTGCTTGTAACCCGGAGTGGGCAAGGGATACAGTTTGATCAAGTTTGACCCAATGGAGCTAAACAAGGCCGCCGGAATCTTGTTGCACGCTGTTCCCTGGACCTGCAGCCCGGTGGTCGTGTTTACGGCCGTGGGATTGCCCGCAGGGTCGCACTGGAAATAGACATTCGGGAACACCGTAGGGTTCGTCGAGGCTCCAGTCAGATTCGGGTTGGCGATTATCAGTTGTCCAGGGGGGAGTGGAGTGTCAAAGTTATCGGCGCTGAAGTCGCCATTGCGCATAGCCAGGGTGGGGACTAATCCGGTAAAGGTGACGCCATGGCGTTGATATTTTTGCTCGCCATCCACAAAGAAAAAGGTTTTGTTTTTCCGGATCGGTCCGCCAACGGTGCCGCCAAACTGATTCAGATTGAACTTTTCGGTGGAGCTGGCGAAAAAGCTTTTGGCATCTAGACTCGTATTACGCAAGAACTCAAACACCGAGCCATGGAAATTATTGGTTCCCGATTTCGTGGTTACCAGCACCGTCGGTCCGGCGCGCGTGCCATACTCCGCTGAATAATTGTAAGTAAGAACCTTAAACTCCTGGATGGAGTCGATGGAAGACAAGATCCCGATGCCGCCAGCGGTCAATTCGTTGTTATCGACGCCATCAAGCAGCCAGTCTGTGCTGTTCGCGCGGGATCCACCTACCGACAGGGAAAAGGAGCCGCGCGCAGCGACTTCGCTGCTGGCCGCGCTGGTAAAGAAGCTGTTGGGGTTGGTTTCCTGGGTAGTGCCCGGCGTGAGCGTGGCAAGTTGGACGAAATCGCGTCCATTCAAGGGCAACTGTGCAACTTCTTGTGCAGTGATGACCTGGCCCAGCGCGGGGCTCGCTGTCTCCACTTCCACTTCCGAAGCGACCACTTCCACCAAAGTGGTCACCGAAGAAGGCGACAAGGCAAAATCCAATTCCCGTTGCTCATCCACCTGCAGTTTCACGTCTTTGGTTTCCACGGGCTGAAAGCCCTGATATTCCACGCGGATGGTATAAACGGATACCGGCAACAGATTAATGAGGTAGTGGCCCGTTTCATCTGTGATGGCTTCGCGAGTTGCGCCCGTCGTTTGTGAAGTGACGGTGACCCTGGCCCCGGAAATGGCTGAGCCAGATTTATCGGTTACTACGCCCAAAAAACTGCCCGTGGCCTGCCCACGGGCCATTTGTGCACAACCAAGCACGCCAAGAATAAGCGCTGCTACCAAATAGAATCGTTTACCCATCGTCCACCCCCTCAGAAACCCCTTCTCTTGATCTGCTCTATCGCGATGCAGAATATGAGAATTTTGCTAACCCCGACGCTGAGAAACATGTGCTGGACATCGATGAAGCGGCTTGCGTCCCGAACTGACACCTGGATTCGCAAGGCTTCAAAGGCCAAAAACACGGAGGCCTCAGCGAAAAAATATTGAAGCAACGTACTTTCCATCCGCGATTGTGTCAAGCGGTTGTTTGTGAAAACGTGTTCAGGCTCTAGCCGATCTTCTGCGTTGTCCGCGGGCTAGCAATTTATTGGTTTATCACGATGCATTTTCCCGTTTTAGGCTCTGGGGCGCCGAAAAAATATCTGCTAAGAGTTTTGGTTGTTTCAGAACGCGTTGTCGGCTTCGTATAAGGAGATCGGATAGCTCAAGGGCGACGCAGGCGCAAATTACAACGTTCTTGATCACAGTCCATGACATATAGGGGACATATAGGGCTACGCGGCTGAAGCTTCCAGAACCGCGCGCGCTTCGTCGGAATTTAGGAAGATGCTGCGGAGGTACTCATCGGGGGCCTTGCCAGCAAGTTGTTTGATGATCGCCGCGGATCTCGAAAATGCGGAGCGTGCACGGGTAGGGTCATGGCCGAGCGAATACAATCGACCGAGCACCGCCAGAATCTTCCATTCGAGTATCGGGACTGGATAGTTGCGAAATACTTCGAGCGCGGATGAGAGTTCCGTTTCTGCCTCGGTTGGTGCTCCCCTTGATAGGGCGATTTCGGCACGTAGTTTGTGCGCCACAGCGATGTACTTCTGGGCCTTGAACTGGCCGGCCATATCGAATAGGCCGTTAGCGTACTCACTGGCTTGGCTCAACTCACCTCGAGAAAGACAATGTGCAGCGCGAGCTGCCTGATGGCGAATGTTGTAACGCCAACGAAACCAGGCGTCCCGATGGAAGATGTCCTCCACCTGCTCGAAGGCAGCCGAGGATTTCTCGCCAGCGCACTCTCGGGTGTGATCGATACCTAAATTGATAAGAGAATTGGCCTCAGCCTCGAGAACATGGAACTCCCGGGAAATTTCCACGCCGTGCTGGTCATGCTCGAATGCGCCGCGGAAATCCCCAAGTTCGCGGTGAATCCATCCGATGCAGTTGGGAAGACGCGGAAACCAGAAATGATCGCCATTTCGTGCAGCCATGGCCATTGCCTCTGTAAGCGTGTTCAGCGCTTCCGACATGCGGCCGAGGTTTCCGCGGATCAGTCCGAGAAAGAATAGGGATACCAGCAGGTGGAAACCGTCCCGAAGTTCCGAAGCCAGCTCGTAAGATTCTGTCAGCAGCTTTTCTCCCGGCGCGTATTCAGACTGGAAAAAGTGCAGTGCTCCCCGCCAAGCGAGGGAGCCTAACAAGCCTGGTTTATGGCCGATGGCGCGAGCGGTGCGAAGGTTCTCCTCCATGAGTGCACCTGCGTCGTTCAGTTCACCGTAGCAAAGATGCTTCAAGGCAATCAGGACGGAGGTGTCGAGCCGAAGAGCGGCGTTACCTGCGCGATCAGCCGCCTGAAGGGCTTCTTGGGTTCTAAGGGGCATTTCGTCCATCTTGTGGGCCCAAAAGAGCGTGGCCGAGAGTGCGATCAAAGCCGCGGATTCGAGTGTTGGGGATTGGGCCTCGCGGGCGCGATCAAGCATTTGCCGGTAATCCGCTGCGGACTGATCGAACCTGCTGAGCGCGAAATTAATCGCGCCGCGCTTCTGAAAAAGTACCAAGCATCGTTGCAGCTGATCGGCCGGCGAGAGCTTTTCGACTAAACTCAGGGCACGGGAGTAGTACGCTTCTGCCCCAGAATTCGCATACACATGAGTGGCATTATCACCCGCTTCGATAAGACAGCTAACCGCACGCGGGAAATCCCGGCCGCGCTCGAAATGGACGGCAAGCTGGGCCGCGATACGGCTGGACTGCCCCTGATAATGAACGGCTAGTCGTTCACCGACCTGACGATGAAGTGCTATACGGCGCTTACTGACCAGTTCGCCATAAAAGACATTCTGGTAGAGGGCGTGGCGAAACCGGTAGCGTGTGGATAGAGCGCCATCGGGCAGTTCCTCTTCGCCATGACTCTGAACCCAACGATGAATCCGGTCGAGGCGGTCGAGACGCTCGTCAAGCTCAACCTCGTCGACCTGGAGAATATCTGCCAGTACTGTAGAGGTGAATTCCTCGCCTTCCACACTTGCGTACTGCAAAGCGCGCCGATCCTCATCACTGAGCGAGGTCATTTTCTTAAGGATCATGCTGCGCACGCTTTCCGGCACTTCGAGATCCATTTCGGAAACCGGGCGGGCCAATGACCAGTGGCTATTCACCCGACGAATGTCGCCGCGCTCTTTCAAGAATTGCAACAATCCGGTGATAAAAAGCGGATGGCCCTCGGTCTTTCGCTGCAGAAGAGAGGCAAGCTCGGCGGGGAAGTCATTGGGAGCAAAGAGGGCGTTCGTATAACTGATGACATGCTCTTCCCGGAGCAGACTAAGAGGGATTTCTTCGAAAA
This sequence comes from Candidatus Acidiferrum sp., assembly GCA_035487275.1. Classification (GTDB taxonomy): domain Bacteria; phylum Acidobacteriota; class Terriglobia; order Acidiferrales; family UBA7541; genus Acidiferrum. The sequence goes on from DATHMG010000066.1 coordinate 73,703, forward strand.
CTTTATGGGCCTGCATCTCCAACTTGTAGCCCTTCAATGGATGATTGCTGCTTTCGACTTCAGCTCCCCGATAGGTTCCAACGACCAACAGACGCACCCGTCCGATGCGCTGGGAAAGGTGCCTTAGGAGATCAATGCTCGAGGGATCTGCCCAATGAAGGTCCTCGAGGAGCAAGACAACAGGTGCGGCAGCCGCCAAAGACTCTAGGGCATCGCCCATTTCACGCAGCATGCGTTCCTTGCTCGCACCGATAGTCTCGCGCTGCAATTGCTCAATGGCGCCACTTGAACCGGACGCGCCAGGGAACTGCAGCGACCACGTTGGTGCATGGGAACGCAGTACAACCGTAACCCGCTCGTGGCCCGGACGATTCAACAGTGCGCCCAGCGCATTGAGGAAAGGAAGATAAGCCTCGCCGGGGCCATACTGCTCCACACAGCGCCCACGGCTCACCAGCAGCCCGGGATAGTTGTGGGCCGCACGCGCCAAGAAGGCGTCCGCGAGGGCCGTCTTACCGATGCCGGGTTCACCCGTGACGAACACGACCTGGCCACTTCCTGCAGCCGCTTGACGCAACGATTCTTCCAGTTTCGAAAGCTGTTCTTCGCGTCCATACAACGATTCCGTGACCTCTTCGGGCGCCGGAGCAGGCATTCCGAAAGCGGTTGAACTCCAAAGGCTCGAACTGGATATTCCGCGCAGGGCCAAGCTCAGCTCCAAACCGGAGGAGTAGCGTTGGAACTTGTGCTTTGCCAACGCCCGTTGAATGATTACGTCCAGCTCTCGCGGGAGTTCCGGCCGGAGGGTACTAAGCAACGGCGGATTGAAAGTAGCAATTTCGTGCATTAGTGCAAGAGAGCTCCTGGCGGAAAACGGATGTCGCCCGGCAAAGAGCTCGTAGAACAAGACCCCAAGTGAGAACACGTCGGAACGCGCATCGAGCGATTCGCCGCGTGTTTGTTCGGGCGACATGTACGCGATCGTGCCGAGAATTACCCCAGCCTGCGTCAATGACCTGATTGACCGAAGCTCCGTTGCTTCGTCCACCACAAGAGGCGTCTCGATTTTTGCCAAGCCAAAGTCGAGCACCTTGGCCTGTCCCCGACGCGTAATAAAAATGTTGCCAGGCTTTAAATCGCGATGAATGATACCTTCGGCATGTGCCGCAGAGACGGCGTCGGCGACTTCAATGGCGATTTGGAGGGCTCGCCGCAGTTCCAGCGGGGACTCCCCAAGCAAGTCATGCAACGGCTGGCCGTCGAGGAATTCCATAGCGATGAATGGGTGACCGCCCTGTTCATCAATCTCATAAATGGTGCATATATTGGGATGATTCAAGGCGGAAGCGGCGCGGGCTTCGAGCTCAAAGCGCTTGAGCATCTCACGATCCCCGGCTTGTCCTTCGGGAAGGAATTTCAGAGCTACCAAGCGACCAAGCCGGGTGTCTTCGGCCTTGTAGACCACACCCATTCCACCTCCTCCTATTTTTTCGAGGATATGGTAATGAGAAATCGTCTGGCCAATCACAACGAGGCGAATCTTAGGCTTCCCAAACATATCTAGTCAACTTCCGGCGAGCTCTTGTCGGCGCAAAATGAGAATGTCCGGTTTGTGCAAAGTAGAAATGTCCGCTTTCATGGATGGCCGAGGGCCCCATGGAGACGGAGCGAATCACTTTGAGCCAACGAGAACGGGACCGCTTGAAAGTGTTGCACGAGGTA
>DATHMG010000067.1:0-18929 GCA_035487275.1 Candidatus Acidiferrum sp.
GAGCTGGTATTGCGGTACCTGAAAGAGCGGATCATTGCCGAGCAGCAGCCGCAACATCCCCCAGGACGTTGCGGAAGCGAGCACGACGGAACCCAACACTGGCGCGTTTAAGTCGCCTACTACTTCTTCGAGTGCAAAAACTACCGCGGCAAGCGGGGTGTTGAATGCCGCAGCGATCGCGGCAGCTGCACCTACGGGAATCAGCGCTTTCACTTTTTCCGGTTTCAATCCTAAATAGCGGCCCAGGATGGAGGCGATGCCCGCACCCACCTGCACGGCGGGTCCTTCGCGTCCCAATGGAATTCCGCATGCGAGTGTTGCGGAAGTGCAGAAAAACTTTCCAAAGACGGTGGCAAAAGAAATGTGCCCTCCGCGAGCCCACAGCGCTGCCTTCGTTTGTGGCACGCCGCTGCCGCGTGCATCGGGAAAGAATCGATAAAGGAGATATCCCATAGCCAGCGAGCCGACGACGGGAACAAGAACTCTTCGCCACCCGGAAGCGCCGACGGGATACAAGCGCGCCCCGGATCGCTCGGTGATCAAAATGAAGGCGACTACGACCAAACCGACTAGCGCGCCGATCAAAAGGGTTAGAACGAGGAAGACCTGATCCTCACGCTGGTCACGGAACTCTCTCCACTGTCTGCCGGGCACATGCCACCATGGCGCCCGGGCGGGGGGGACTGGAGTTGGAATTACGTCGGTTGGTTTTACGATAGCCACAGTAGCCATATTAGAAATAAATTCAGCCTGTGCGGATGAATTCTTAGACACTCCTTTTTTTTCCGTTTGGCGTAGGCCTCTTGTTTCGTTTTCGCTTCGCAGTGTTTCGTCGCACTCCTGGTCTAGGTCGTGTGTCGGTCTCGTTTATTTGCATGAGTCTTTGTGAAGGATGTTGTGTTTCACGAGCGCTGTGATGGCATAAGCGAGCGTCGCCCCGCTGGCTCGTACTTCGCTGACGCGATCCAGTACCTTGACCCGCGCGGCAGCAGTGACACACGCACTTCGCGCTTGTCGCCTTCGCTGCGGACTCTGCGCACCAAGCCGTGCGATTCCCGGCGGTCGATCAATTCCACGGCGCTGTGATGCTTGAGCGCCGTGCGCTCGGCCAAAGTGCGGATGGTGGCTACAGCTCCTTGGGGCCATCCGCGTATGGCCAAGAGCGTTAGATATTGCGGTTCGAGATTTGAGCGTTGAGCGGCGGCATCCCCTTCCTGGATGAAATGCCGGATGCGGTAGCGCAGTTCAGCAAATGCTCGATATTCGGTGTGTGCGATAGCGCTTTTCATCACCACTTAAAGTGTATCGTAATACGATATATCAAGCCAAACACCCTTGTTACCGACGTAGTGTTTGAGTTTGCAGGCTTCAGCCGCGAGCTGGTGGGTTTGATAGCTGACAAAGCGGAACGGTGCTGGGTTTACTCCGTAAAACCTCAGATCGCCTTGCGAAAAGCTTTTTGTGTTTTGTGGTGCTCGTAGCCATGGCGTAAATAAAACTGATGAGCCCGTTTGCGGATTACATTGGAGCGCACGGACATGTTCTGGCACCCGCGACGGCGCGCCCACTGTTCGGCAGCGCGCAGCAGAAGCGCGCCTGTTCCGCGGCTTCGTTCGTCGTCGTCCACTACCAAGCCATTCACTTCGGCACGCAGTTGCACCTCGAGTAGGGGAGAAACGCTGACGTGTAGCCAACCGACGACTTTCCGCTCAGGCGATTCCGCGACCAGCACGGCGTGTTGCGATGCGGGCTTGATCGTGCGCAATCGCTGCACAATTTCTGCAGCTGTTGCGGGATAACCCAATTGGCCGGAAAGTTCCGCGATTCGCGCGGCGTCGCTGCTCTTTGCGCGGCGGATTGTGATCGCCGCTTGCTTCGCTGAGGAATTTGGCTGTTTTTGTTTTGTGGCCACGGCAGGTAATACCTGAATACAGAACTTATTTTCGGATCGAGATTCTAATCGGTCAACAGGTCTTGTCGGAATCCAACAAGATGGTTACCGGCCCTTCGTTAACCAATTCTACGGACATGGTGGCTTGAAAAATCCCCGTCTGAACGAGAACGTTCAAGCTTGTGAGGGCTGAACAAAACTCTTCGTACAACACTTTTGCTCGTTCAGGCCGCGCAGCGGCCAGAAAGCTTGGCCGCCTTTGCCCGCGTGCATCTCCGTAAAGAGTAAATTGGGAAACGACCATGGCGCTGCCTTTTACATCCAGCAAAGAACGGTTCATCTTGCCTTCATGGTCTTCAAAGATGCGCAAATTCGCTATTTTTTCCGCCATTGACGTAGCGCTCGCCACCGTATCCGCAGTGCCCACGCCAAGTAAAATCATCAGCCCGGCTCCGATCTCAGCTACGACTCGATCTTCAATCGTAACCTTGGCGCGGCTGACACGTTGCAATACCGCTCGCATGAATTATGAACTCTCCTGCGCCATGTTGACGGTGGCTAACGTGTCCTACTGCTTCGGTGATTTTCTCGGCAGTAACTCCGGCAACTGGGCTACGTTGTACGCAAATACCGCCAACACCTGGGCGCCTTCGGCCAAATCGTCCCAGCGCACGCGATCCAGGGTGTCGGCTTGCGAATGGTGCGTTTTGTCGTAGTCGGCAATTTCTTGCACACACCAAAAGCCCGGAACTCCAGCTTCATCGAATGGCACGTGATCAGAGCCGTCTTCTTTTCGCAGCGTAGGCTCCGCCAATCCTATTTCTTTGGTACGCGCCAACGGGTACATCACGCGATCGATGATTTCTCGTGCGTCATAATTTCCCATCAGGCCGATGGTCAATACTTTTCCAGTGCCACTATCGTGCACCAACACGGCTGAGGTTTTCTTGAGTTCATCCTGATGCTGTGCGACGTACGCCTTGGAACCGTTCAGGCCCTGTTCTTCGCCGGTAAATAATACGAAGCGAATGGTGCGCTTTGGCTTCACGCCTGATTTTTTGAGAGCGCGCGCCGCTTCAAGGACCGCGGTTGAACCAGTTCCGTTATCCGTGGCGCCGGTTGCCAAGTCCCAGGAATCCAGATGCGCAGCGATAATCACGACTTCATCCGGCTTCTCGCTTCCCGGTATTTCTGCAACGGTGTTATAGACTTCTGTGGGCTTCCCACTGAAATTTCCTGCGATATTCACTTCGGCTTGTACCGGACCGGAATCCAGTAGACGCCACAGCAACGTAAAATCTTCTCTCGTGATATAGGCTGTGGGAATCAGGCCTGGCTGATAATTCTGACCGCTGATGCTCATGTTCAGCAGGCCAAACCATTTTTCTGAGCCGAGCAATACGGCCGCGACTTTTTCCTCGGCAAAAAAAGTCAGCTCCGCCGCGCGCAATTTCAGGTAGGCGGTGAAGTCGAATGGCTTGTCACTCTTTGGAAAGGCAATGGGAATGGTTTCTTCGCCCCAGGGGGTCAAGAGGGGATTCCGCGGCGGTTGCATCTCGAGGGGCTTGCCCAAAACAACGATCGCGCCTTTCAGCTTGCCTTTGTATTGCTGCAGGTCTTCTACTTTTTCTACCGCTACACCAACTACCGGTCCTTTTACGGTGCCCTCCGTGGCCGGCGACCACCCACCTGTGGCCATGGTGAGGCTTAGTGAAGTAGGTGCTTCGCCGGGTTTCGGGTCCGCAGTTAAAAATACGCGTCCGGTCGCCGGTCCGCGCGTCCAGCGATTGGCGATGCTCCACGCTTCCTGATGAGCGTTGGTAAGTCCGAGCTGCTGGAACTGCGCCAGCATCCATCGACTGGCTTGGTCGAGTTGTTCGGAACCGGTCAGACGTGGACCGATGTGATCGGTTAAAAATTCGAGATTTGCATTCAGCTCAGGTTCATCGGCTTTTACCTGCGCCAGAATTTTCGTATCCATTTCGCCAAGCGGATCTGGTTTTGCTGGAGCTGCTTTGGGTTCATCAGCATCCGTTGGCTTGGCGTTCGCCTCTTCATTCTTTTTGGCGTCTGGTTTTGCCGCCTCGGCTGTAGCCGGGTTCACTGGGCGTCGCGGCAGCATCGCCGGCAACTGCGCGGTGTTGTAAGCCCACGCGGCGAGCACTTGCGCACCTTGATTCAGGTCGTCTTTCCACACCTTGTCGAAAGTATCCGACTGGCTGTGATGCGTCTTGGAATATTCGGCGGTGTCCTGAATGGCCCAAAATCCCGGCACGCCGACCTCGTCGAAGGAAGCATGATCGGTTCCGAAGGAGCGCTGCATGCTGGGTTCGAGTAACTTCAATTCATGCAAAGGCGCGATTTCCTGGTCCACGATTTCGCGATCCTGATAATTGTCATGGAGGCCAAGGGTGAGCACTCGCCCGGTGCCTGTGTCGTGCACCAGAATTCCGGAAAGTTTTTCGAGATCAGCTTTATGGGTTTCTACATATTTCATCGAGCCAACTAAGCCTTCTTCTTCGCCCGTAAACAGCGCGAAGCGTATCGTGCGTTTTGGTTTCAATGGCAATTTTGCAAGCGTGCGGGCTGCTTCCAGCACGGCCATCGATCCTGTGCCGTTGTCTGTCGATCCGGTGCCGAGATCCCACGAATCCAGATGGGCGCCCAGCATCACAACTTCCTCTGGTTTGTCGCTTCCACGAATTTCCGCGACGGTGTTGTAGACTTCCACCGGTTTTTCGCTAAAGGAATTGGTCATATCCAATTCCACTTCCACGGGCCCATGTTTCAACATGCGAAAAAGCATGCGGTAGCCTTCGCCGGTCACGAAGGCAGTAGGAATCGCTCCGATCTCGAATTTTTCTCCGCCGATGCCAGTCATGTTCAGCAGCGCGTGTGGCTTATTTGAATCGCGGAGTACCGCTGCCACGCCTTCCTGTTTAAAAAATGCGGTGCGAGCTTTCGCGGCTTCCTGAGCGACCGCGTATGGGGAAGGGGCGGGCGGTTCGCCCTTCACGGGCGGCGGCGCCTGCATCGGGCGAACAAATTCACTTTTTGAATCTTCGGGTTTGGGGGGTGACAAGCTGGTGGGTTCCTGGTAAATCACAATCGCGCCTTTGAGCTTTCCGTGAAATTTCTCGAACTCTTCTTTTTTCTTTGCGTCGAAGTAGACTACCTGGGCGCGTAACGTACCGCCGGTGCCTGGTGACCAACCCGCGGCGGCGATGGTCAAGGGATGCTCGGCAGGTTTGACGATACGCGCGTGCGCATCGCCGCGGGTCCACGAGTGCGCGATGGTCCACGGTTCAAGATGCACATTGGTCAATCCGTACTTGCGAAAAATTTCCGCCGTCCATTCGTTGGCTTGCTTCAACTGTGGCGAGCCGGTCAAGCGCGCGCCAATGGCGTCCGACAAATGTTCCAGATTTTCCATGGCTTCACTGTGCTCGCGAATTTCTTTTAGTATTTGCGCGTCAGCGGCCGCGTAATCATTTGTATCGCCGGCGGGGTGAGCCGTGGCATGAAGGGCCCCCATTGCCAACAGCAGCACAACGGCAAGAGCGATTACTCGACGTAGGTTCATCCGTGCTCCCTGAACAAATGTTTGTACCTTCAAAATTTTTCCAGCTAGTTTATTGCGACCGTCGTTTACTGCTGACCGCGTGTTTCGGCCGATTTCCCAATGATTTGGCGTTTTTCTTGCGATCAGGAGTCGCCGATTTGCGCCGTGATTTTCTTGGCGTCAACGATATTGCCAAAAAACCGCGTGGGCCAATCTGACATTTGGTGCAAAAATAGCTGCTGCGCCCCGCCACGATGGCCCTGCGGATAATCGAGCCGCAGCGGAAACACTTTTCGCCGTCACGACCGTAGGCACGATGGTGTTGCTGATATTCGCCGGGTTGCCCGTCGCCATCCACAAAATTTGCGATGGAAGATCCACGCATCACAATCGCTTTTTTCAGTATGTCTTGCAACGAGCGATGAAGGACCGCGGCCTGTTTTTTGTTGATACTCGCGCCCAGCTTCGCGGGATGAATTTTTGCGCGCCATAGACTTTCGTCCGCATATATGTTGCCGACTCCGCGGAGCACCGTCTGATCGAGCAGCAGCGCCTTGATACGTGAGCGTCGCGATCGTATGCGAGTTGCAAATTCTTCGGCGGTTACTTCCAGCGGATCGGCGCCGAAGCCTTCGAGTTCGGCTGGCAATAATGCTTCTGACAAATACGCCAGCCTTCCAAACCTGCGCGTGTCGGTATACCGCAATTCTCGGCCGTCGTCTAAGGCGAAGCTTGCATGGGTGTGTTTTTCCCAGGGCTGGGTGACAGCGGTGGAAGCAATGTGCCCGGTCATGCCCAGGTGAACGAGCAGCGCCGCTGGAGCGTTGTCGGTGTTCGCGGAATTTTCTTCACCTTGCGCGGCAGACAAACGCAGCAACATAAATTTTCCGTAGCGTTCAACGGCTTCTATGCGGCGGCCTGGCAGGTGCCGCTCGATTAACGAAGGATCGTCGATGAAATCGGTCTTTCGCAGTGTCACCGATAGGATCCGGCGTCCGAGTACACTCAGCCGTAATCCGCGCGCAACAATTTCGACTTCGGGAAGTTCAGGCATGAAGAGTGTTCATGAAAATATCATATTGCTGGTGACGGTTCGGTATTCGCCGACAGACAGGCACCAACTCAGTTCTTATGATAATTGGGATACGGCGGATGCTCTGGGATGACTACCGGATTCTTTTTCAGAGCTTCCAGCGTAACCAGCACTGCTTTTTCCAATTGCGGGTCGTGTCCAGCGGCCACGGACGCCGGGTCATTTTCCACTTCGATGTCGGGCGCGATTCCGTGGTTCTCTACTTCCCACTCGCCGTGAAGCCCATAGATCGCAGCGCGTGGCGCCATGACTCCGCCGCCATCCAACAGCGAGGGATATCCGCCGATGCCCACCAGCCCGCCCCAGGTGCGCGTGCCCACCAACGGACCAATCTTGTCTTGACGGAACATCCACGGAAGCGCGTCGCCACCGGAGCCCGACATTTCATTGATGACCATTGTTTTCGGGCCGTAAATCTGCGCGAGAGGCGAGCACCATTTTTCGCCCTCGCGGGTGGTGGCGCAGTTTCGCAGTGGGCGCTCCAGCAGATCGATGATGTAATCGGCAATCGCGCCACCGTGGTTGTAACGCTCGTCAATGACGGCAGCCTGTTTGTCGGTTTGCGCAAAATAAAATCGGTTGAAGTTTAAGAATCCGCCGTTCGCAGTATCGGGCACGTGCACATAAGCGACGTTGCCGCCGCTGAGCTCGCCGACTTTCCGGCGGTTATCTTCTTCCCATGCGCGCGTGCGCAGCTCAGCCTCATCGGCTACGGGCACGACGGTCACATCGCGGGCGTCTTTGCCGTCTGGATTCGGACCAACCTTGATACGGATCTGCTTACCAGCGGTATTTTCAAAGTAGCTGTAGACATCGTTGGGCGGGCGTACATCGGCGCCGTTCACTTGCAGCAAATAATCGCCCAGCCTTACGTCAACTCCCGGTTGGGTAAGCGGGGCGCGCAATTCCGGGTTCCAGTTCTCGCCATTGAATATCTTGGCGAAGCGGTAGCGGCCGTTTTCGACGTTATAGTCCGCGCCCAGCAGCCCGCCTTTTACTTCTGGCACTTTTGGAATGTCGCCTCCAAAAATAAACATGTGCCCGATGGTCACTTCACCCAGCATTTCCACGAAAAGATGATTCACGTCCGCGCGCCCACCGGCGCCCTTCAAGTATGGGGCGTATTTCTTTTCGGCGGCGGCCAAGTCCAAGCCGTGAAAATGGGGGTCGTACAAAAAGTCGCGTTCGATCCTCCACACCTCGTGGTACATCTGATTCCATTCCGAGCGGGGATCGACTTTCACTTCCATTTCGTCGAACTTCAACGCGCCTTCTCCCGTTTTGGGGGCGGCGCCAGTGGCGGCAATGAACCAGGTGGGACTCTGTTGTCCAGTGTGGTACAAAACTTTTTCTCCATTGGCGGAAACGGTAAACGCGCTGACGCCACTGAGAAACGGCTCGGTCTTTCGAGTTTTAAGATCAAATTTTGTTACGGTTGCCGCCGCTGGAGCATTCAGTGGAGGAATGTCCGGAGTTTCCGTGAGAAAAAGAACGCCCGCTTTTCCAGGATCAAGCGCAACGTAATTCGAAGCTTTGATGGGCATGGACACGATGCGTTGGCCGATATTGTCGAGGTCGACAGTGACTTTGACGGGCTCTTCTTTTTTGTCGCTGTCTTTGGCTTTATCATCATCTTTGGCTTTATTCTTATCCGCGTCGTTTTTTTTCTTATCTTTATCTTGATCTTTGCCTTGGTCCTTTTTGTCAGTGTCTTTAGACTTGTCGCTATCCAACTTTTCGTCGTCGCTTTCGGGCTCTATGGGATTGGGATCGGTTTTTTTCAAGACGACGGCATAAATATTTCGCGATACGGGGCGTTGAAATCCGGACAGGTCGAGCCACGTCATGGCCAGGCCAAGATCAGTACTCACCGCGAAGTACAGCACTTTGCCGCCCTTATCGAAGACTGGATATCGGGCATCGCTTAAGCCGTCGGTAATTTGCGAACTCTTTCCGCTTTCGAGCGAATGCACGAACACGGCGCGCAGGTGATTAGGCAGGAATTTTGTAAACGTCAGCCATTTGCTGTCCGGTGACCATGTGGGGGTCATGATTACGCCCCAAGCGTCGTACAAATCGGTGTCCACTTTTACGGGGGTTGAGGCGGCTTTTTCGATATCCACATACCAAAGGTTCAAGCGCTTGTCGGTGAAGGCAATTTTCTTGCTATCGGGTGACCACGTCGGGCCATAAAAGAAAGAAGCTGGTTTCCCCAAGTCGATTTTCTTTACGGTTCCGAGCCCGGACTGGTCCACCAGGTGCAACGCGTATTCGCCGGACTCATCGGAAAAAAATGCCACCCACTTGCCGTCCGGCGACCAGGATGGGTCTCGTTCGGCCACCGCGGCAGTGCGCGTTAAATTCCGCGTATTGCCTTTTTCCGCGGGCACGGTGAAAATCTCGCCGTGCGCTTCAAAGACCGCGCGCGCCCCACCTGGCGAGATAGCCGCGGACGTAATTTTGTCCGCGACTTTTTCAAAATGTGGACGGGTGGCGGGCAGGTCTCCCGCGAGGTGAATGTCTATTTTTTTGGACGACCCATTTTGAGGATCGAAGAGATAGATTCCGCCGAACTGTTCGTAGACCAGCGTGTCGGGGCCAGCGGAAAGCGTCTTGAAATCCAGGCCCTTGTTTTCTACCGCCTGCTTGACGCTTTTCGTTTTGGTGTCGTACGCGAATAGGGTTACTGGCCCGTTGCGGTCAGATAGAAAATAAACGGTATCCCCCATCCAGACGGGCGCGAAGTCATTGGAATTCTCGCGCGGGAGTTTTTCCAACGACAGGTCGCTTAATTTGACGATGTATATAGGGGTGGTCTGTCCACCGCGATATCTCTTCCACGATTCTTGCCATTTCAAATTTGGAACATAGGCAAGCCGCGATGCATCCGGCGAATACCAACCTGCTTCTCCGCGCCACATGGGCAACACTTCCGGTACCCCGCCTTGTACTGCGACGGTGTACAGCCGGTCGAAATCCGCATAGGCCACGCGGGCGGATCTAAATAAAATCCGCTTGCTATCCGGAGTCCAGCCCACCACCACGTCCGCTCCGGGGTGCCAAGTCAGGCGCCTTGGCTCGCCACCCTCCGCGGGCATCACAAAGGCATCCAAGTTGCCGTCGTACTCTCCGGTGAAGGCGATAAACCGTCCATCCGGAGAAAACTCGGGGCCGGATTCATGACCACCGGTTGTCAATTGCCGGGCGTTCCCGCCACCGCGTGGCACGCTCCACAAATACCCTCCATACGCGAAGACAATTTCGGTTTTGCTCAAAGTGGGAGATTGCACCAAGATCGGGCTATCTTCCGAGGCGGAAGAATAGCCGGCCAGGGCGAGCAAAAGACACAGTCCCGTCAGCAATCGAAAATGCATGTATCCTCCAAAAACATTTCCTAGAAACTTATTTCTGCGCGGGAGGCGGCCAGAATCCCGGCTCGCGGATGACCCGCGCATCCCGTTTCTCGGTATATTTTTGAACCGCAGCAGAAATCTCAGAGCTCTTTCCGATCAAGGTGAAAACTAAATTGTCAGCCGGAAAATGTTTTTGAATCACTTGCTGTGCAATGGCCGGCGTGACCGCGTCGATGCGCGCTTCCAGGTCATTAATTTCGCTATCGTCCAGGCCGTAAAATTCGTTGATGGCGATTATCTGCGCCAGCTGCCTGGAGGTTTCAATTGAGGGAGGGAATTGTCCTTTGATGTAACTCTTCGCGGATGCCAATTGTTCGGCGGTAATGCCTTGCTTGTGCAATTTCTGCAAAATCTGCAGCGCCATATCGAGAGCTTGCACAGTGCTTTCGTTTTTTGTGTAGCTATAGATCCCGAACGGACCGGGGGCCTTGCGCGGGTCAAAAGCAGACACGACCCCATAAGTCAGCCCAGACTCGACGCGCAACGCTTCATTCAATAACGATGTAAACGATCCGCCTAATACAGTGTTCACCAGGCGGATGGCCACACGATCGGGGTCTCCCGCGGCGGTCGCGACATTTCCGATGGCGAAGTAGGTTTGCGTGGCGTCGGGCTTGTCGACCAGCAAAAGTTTGTTGCGCTTCACCGGCGGGATAACAGGAATTATTACCGGCGTGACTGGCTTTGGGGGCCATTGACCGAATATTTCTTCGAGCTTCTTCTTCATGTCCACGGTGTGAAAATCGCCAGCCACCGCGAGGATGATATTGCCGGGGGCATAATACGATTCATAAAATTTCATAATCGCGTCTCGGTGAATCCTGGACAGCGAAATTTCGTCGCCGTCCGGCGTTCTTCCGTAGCCATTCCCATTGAAGAGGTAGGCGTCGTAGTAGGTCCCGAGCACGGCACGTGGTTCATCTTTTGCCGCGCGCACACCGTCCAAACTCTGCGCCAGCAATTTATCGACTTCAGGCTGCGGAAAAACGGGATGCATGAGCGCGCCCGAAAACAAATCCAGTCCACGAGTAAGATCCTTGTTTAAAAATTCCCCCGATACCGTAGAAAAGTCCGCGCCCGCGCCCGCTTCAAACGAACCGCCGGTAAAATCAATGTCGGCGGCGAATTGCTGGGCGGTGCGCTTCTGAGTGCCTTTCCTGAGTAATTGAGCGGTTATCGATGCCAGCCCTTCCTCTCCTTGCGGGTCGGCCACGGAACCGGTCTTCACCAAGGCCGCGAAATTTACGATCGGAACGCCGTGCTTTTCGAGCAGCAACACGGTCAGCCCGTTTTTGAAGACCACTTTTTCATGTGGCGGTATGTGAATCGATTGCGCGGATAGTGCACCAGGAAAAATAAAAACGAGGAGGTTCAGAAAAACACTACATTTCTTCGACGCCCTCATGGTTTTGCCTTTTCCTCGTTCTCTGGCAGCAGCGACGCCACAGTGCGGTTGTTGGCCCCAAAATAAGCTTTTGCAACCCGCTGGACGTCTTCTTTGGTAACCGCGGCGTAGTTTTTGGCGGCGTCAAAAAGCTTTTTGTAATCGCCGTCAAATACTTCATAGGTGCCAATGGTGTTGGCACGTCCATTGATAGTGCGCACCTGCTGATAAAACTCCATCAAGCGGATGTTTTTAGCCTTTTCCAATTCCTGATCGGTGATGGTGGAAAGTTTCACTCGTTCCAATTCCTCATAAATGGACTTTTCGCATTTCTCCGGATCGACCGCTTGTTTCGGCTGGGCCACGATAATGGCCACCGTGGGATCGAAAGCCGGCTCGACTGAGGACGAAACATCCAGTGCGATCTGATCCTTGTCGACAAGGCGTTGATACATCCGCGAACTTTCGCCCTGGAACAAAATGGTGCGCAAAATATTTGTGGCGTAAAAGTCCGGATGATTGGTCTGCGGGACGTGATAAGCAATCATCAACAGCGGCAACTCCGCGGGCTTGTGCACTACCAGTCGCCGTTCGCCAAGTTGCGGCGGTTCCACGGTGGTCACCGGCGGTGGTGGCGCATGGGGAGGAATGGGTTCAATGGTTTTTTCGCAGAGTTGGAAAATTTCCTCCGGGGTAACGTCGCCGACCACCACCATAGTCGCGTTGCTGGGAGAATAGCCCATGGCAAAGTGACGCTTCAGATCATCGATGGTCCAGTGCTCGATGTCACTCATCCATCCGATCACGGGCCACTGGTAGGGATGCGCGATGAAGGCCGTGGCCCATAATTGCTCGTCCAGTAATCCTCCGTTTTCGTTATCCACGCTGGAGCGGCGCTCGGACGCCACCACCTTTCGCTCCGACTCGATCTTTTGCGGATCGAAACTTAGATTCTGGATGCGATCCGCCTCGATATCGAAAATGAGCGGCATGGCCGAGCGCGGGAACCAATCCTGATACACGGTGACGTTCTGGCTAGTGTAGGCGTTGTTCGAACCGCCGTTCGCTTCCATAACTTTATCCAGTTCGCCCGGTCCATATTTTTTTGCGCCGTTAAACATCATGTGTTCAAAAAAGTGGGACAACCCAGTGGTACCTGGCCGCTCATTGCGCGATCCGATGCGATAAAAAATGTAGAGCGCCACGTTTGGAATGCTGTGATCGCTTTGCACCAGGACTTTCATTCCATTTTTTAGGGTGCGTTCAGAAACCGGAAACTCCTGAGCAAGCGCAGGCGTGCCAACAAAACTCATGCAGGCGACACACACCATCGCGAGCGTTGCTATCCGTAGCCAATTTTTTTTCATGAATCACCCTTATGCAGGACTCTCTTCCATCAGACGTATAAAGCGCACAAAATGTTGCTGAGTTGGCAGATTTAAGGCACTAGTGCGAAAACACGCACCGGTCCGCCGGACCCGCCTTCCAGCTTGATAGGCGCCGCAACCAAAAACGCGCCCGCTTCCGGAACGGCACTTAAATCCGTTAAGTTTTCGAGGTGATAGAGGCCGGCTCCAAGCGCCAAATGATGAACGCTGAAATCTTCGGAAGCTCCGTAGTCCACGCTTAACGTGTCGCAGCCCAATCCGCTTGCTCCGCGGTCGACGAGCACCTTGGCAGCTTCGACCGAGAAGCCCGGAAAGTGCATTTTTCCCTGCTTATCCTGGTTGCGATATCGCTGCGCGTCGGGCCAACGCGAAGCCCAACCGGTGCGCAACAACACAATCGCGCCGGGTGGAATCCGCCCGTGGGCGTGCTCCCATTTTTCGATCTGGCTCACCGGCAGGCGATAGTCCGCATCTTTGGCCGCCTGGTTGCGGACATCCAGCAGCACGGCGGGGCCAAAAAACTTATTTGCCGGGATTTGATCGACCGTGGCTTTGCCTGGCGGGAAATGCGCCGGAGCATCCAGATGCGTGCCGTAATGCTCCAGCATCCAAAAGCTGCGCGTGAAGTAGCCGTTCTTCTCGACGGTGGCCTTAATTTTGGCTTCGAAATATTTCTCGTCGCCCGGCCAGGGCACAAGCTTGTCATTGATTGCGTAGCTGAGATCGATCAGGCGCGTTTTTCCGCCCGGTACGCCCTCCAACATGGAGTCTTGCTGTGAAATTTCAGGGGAGACGGTCATAAACGTAGCGACACCAACAATCATTACACCGGTACGAAACAAGATGGACATGAATCAACCTGACCGATCAATGGACGCCGGCAGCGAGCATCGCAAAAATCAACCCTGCCGGTCAGGGCAGCGGTATCCCCGGTGTGGCCACGATTCCGGCCATTCGCAATATTTCCTGATATTCGGCTTCCGTGATGGAAGAAACGACCAAGCGTACATTCTTCAGCAACTTCACCTTCTTCAACGCTGGGTTGGCGCGCATCTCCGCAAGGGTAATTTGCCTGGGGAGCTTGTCGAAGGCGCGCAGGTCCGCCACGAGGTTCTTTTCTTTACGGTCGTGCGGATCAGGATAAGGGTCGCGGGTAATTTCCGCGATGGAGTACAGAGAGCGCTCCGGGGCAGAGTGGTAGCACAGCACCCGGTCGCCCTTACGTACCTGTTTCAGCGCGCGAATGGCGTCGGGTTTGGAACCGGCGCCGTGCCACATCTCCTTACCCTTCACGAACAGCGTGTCCCAGTGGTAGTGGTGAGGGTCAGCGCCGAAGATCCAGTAATGTCGTTGCGAGGTCGGAATTGCCATCGAGGCTACGAGTCGGGCAGCAATATACACGGCAGGAGTCAAAAAGCGAAACAAAATATGAGGGTTAGCCGGGTGCGGGGCAATTAAACCTGCCCAATGCTATCTCCATGAGCGACGGGATCGCGTACGGTTACCTATGGTACTTGTTTTGTTGAAGATAGGGTTACCGCGGAACGGCTGTGTCCACGTACAGGTCGTCGCCGCGCAGCTCAACGGGGTAACATGGGACTCCGACGGCTTGGTTGGAGTTGACTTTCCCGGAGGTCACATCAAAACTCCAACCGTGCCAGGGACAGGTAACCACGTTTCCTTGCAGCGAGCCTTGACCGAGCGGTCCGCCCCGATGAAGACAGGTATTGCTGATGGCGTGAAATTGTCCACCTACGTTGGCTACGGCAATCGTGATTCGCTCCACCTGTAATTCCCGGATTTGACCCGGAGCGATGTCGGTTGCTTTCGCGACGCACACAAACGCCATGGACACTCCTCTGAAACAGTACTCGTATGGTATCCGCGGGAAGTTGCTGTTGCCAGTTGATGGTAGAGGAGCGACGCGGCAGGGCATCTTTTCGAACGACCGTGACCATCGTGTTTAACTGACTTGCCAGTCAACCTATTCAACTAGTTCGGGCTCCGCCCTGATCAAATTGCGGCCTGCACGTTTCGCGGCATACAGAGCTTTGTCGGCACGGCGTATCAGTGTAGAGAAATCGAGGATTTCATTGCCACTAAAGCCTGCGATTCCAAAGCTCGCGGTTACGGAAACGTTTTGGTTGCCTATTTCGAACTGGTGGTCCGCCAACTTTTCGCGGAAACGTTCGACTGTTTTGTGCATGGCGTCTGCCTCCACATGGGTGATCACCAGTAGAAACTCATCGCCGCCCAAACGGCCGCAAAAATCAGACGCGCGAGTGAAGGTTTTTAGAATCTCGGCAAATTTTTGTAACAACACGTCACCGCCAGCGTGGCCGTGCGTATCGTTAATGCTCTTAAATGAATCGAGGTCGGCGAGGACCACCCAGTAGGGAAATCCGTGACGCGCAGCTCCCCGCAATTGCCGCGCAGCCCAATCTTCAATGGCGCGCCTGTTTGCCAATCCGGTAAGCGGGTCACTGTGCGCCATCTCTTCCAAAAGTTTGTTTTTCGCGTCGATCTGGCGGTGAAGGTCAATAATTCGACGGCCTACGCCTATGCGCGCGAGCAACTCGCCGGGATCGAACGGTTTTGTTAGATAGTCATCGGCGCCTGCCGCCAGTCCTTTAACGACGTTGTCTTTCTCGGCGATGCTGGTGAGCAAAATGATGTAGGTGTAGCCGCGGTGTACGTCCCCGCGCAGTTGCTGGCAGAGGTCGAGCCCCGACAAATCCAGCATCATCCAATCGGTAATGACAATGGCAGGGAGATGACGCGCAAACAGTTCCAGCGCTTCGCGCCCGCTTTTGGCGAACAGCAGGGAATATGGATTGCCTTCTAAGGCGTGCTCCACTAGCTTGCGGTACACGGGTGAATCGTCCACCACTAGCACCTGCAAGTCCTGCGCAGCGCCATCATTCATACACAATTCGCGTTCCACTAATGTGGGCCTGGGCACTTCACCACCTAACGTGCGAGGGAAACCGTGCGTTTTATTTTATCAGTGCGGTTGGACACTGATTCTGCGCTGCGGGAACTAGTTCGAAATGGTAACCATGTGCTAGATGGTCAGTAAACCACAGAGCCAACGTCGGGGAATTAACGGGCCATTTAGGTGATCAGCAATGAGCGGCGCTTCTTTACTGTGCCTAGCTGGCGGCCTGCACTTTGGCGAGCAATTCGACAAACTTCTGCTTTCGCTCGGACTGGTCGTGGCCGCCCTCAGCATCCGCCAGTTGGGTAATGTTCATGGAACAGAATTTTGGCCCGCACATGGAGCAGAATTTCGCTTCCTTGTAAAAATCGTCGGGTAACGATTCGTCATGCATGGCCCGGGCGGTGGGCGGATCGAGCGAAAGTTCGAATTGTTTATTCCAATCGAACAGGAACCTGGCGTAGCTTAGGGCGTCGTCGCGATCGCGCGCGCCTGGCCTATGGCGTGCGACGTCAGCCGCGTGCGCCGCAATTTTATAGGCGATCACTCCTTGCTTTACGTCTTCCGGATTTGGCAGGCCGAGATGCTCTTTGGGGGTCACGTAACAGAGCATGGAGGCTCCGTGCCATCCGATCATGGCGGCGCCGATGGCGCTAGTGATGTGGTCATAACCTGGCGCGATGTCAATCACCAGCGGGCCCAGCGTATAGAAGGGTGCTTCGTGGCACCATTCCATTTCCTTGTCGACTTGTTCTTTGATCTTGTCCAGCGGCACATGTCCAGGGCCCTCAATCATCACCTGAACATCATGCTCCCAGGCCTTGGTGGTCAGATCGCCAAGCACTTTCAATTCGGCGAATTGCGCTTCGTCGCTGGCATCTGCGATGCATCCGGGGCGCAAGCCGTCGCCGAAAGAAAAACTCACATCGTGTTTCTTAAAGATTTTGCAGATGTCTTCAATGTTTTCGTACAAGAAATTCTGTTTCTTGTGATGTTCCATCCAATGCGCCATCAACGAGCCGCCGCGGCTTACGATTCCAGTAATTCTCTTACGCACCAGGGGAACATGTTCGCGCAGCACTCCGGCATGGATGGTCATATAATCCACGCCCTGCTCGGCCTGCTCTTCAATGACTTCCAGCATCAACCCTAGGGTCAGGTCTTCAGGACGGCGCACCCGGGAAATCGCTTCGTAAACCGGCACGGTTCCAACCGGCACGGGAGAAGCGTCAATAATGGCTTTGCGGATTTTGGGGATGTCGCCGCCGGTGGAAAGATCCATCACGGTGTCCGCGCCATAGTGCACGGCGTGGTGCAGCTTCTTCAATTCCTCGTCAATGTTGGAGGTGGTAGCGGAGTTGCCGATGTTGGCGTTGATCTTGCATTTGGTGGCGATGCCGATGCCCATCGGTTCCAAGTTACGATGGTTCACATTGGCGGGAATAATCAGGCGCCCGCGAGCGATTTCGCCGCGAATCAGTTCAGGGTCAACCTTCTCCCGGCCTGCTACAAAACGCATCTCTTCGGTAATTACGCCTCGACGCGCCCAGTGCATCTGGGACATGTTGCCGTTACCGTTCGTCGAGGACTGCTCGCTCTCGCGCTTTTCGATCCACTTATCCCGGAACGCCATAATTCCCCCTCAGAACGCGCATACCAAACGGACGCCGGCTGCCTGATGCGAACAAGAAGTATCGCACCGCCCTCAGGGTGCCGCAACTAAGGGTCTGAACGAGCGGTGGTCAATTCCGGTTTCGCGACGAATCGGGCCGGTGGAATTATTTCCGACTTACCGGTCACTTGGAACAAACCCATTTTGAACGGCACAAAGCAGGCAAAATGGCGGAGAGATTGGTTTAAAAAAAACATTGACATATTCCTATATGGGAATATATTGAGCCTATGGCAAGAGCGGCGACCACCTCGGACGCGTTCAATGCTGTGGCCGAACCGCGGCGGCGGGACATCCTGAACTATCTAGCGATGCAGGAGCGGTCCGTCAACGAGATTGTGGATGCAATGGAGATGGAGCAGCCGTCCGTTTCGAAGCACCTGAAGGTCTTGAAGGATGTTGGCCTGGTGAAGGCCCGGAGGGAGGGTCGGCAGATGCTTTACAAGGTGAATGCTATGGCGATCCGGCCGTTGCACGAATGGACGAGCACGTTCGAGCGGCTGTGGAAACATCAGCTATTGCGAATCAAGGAACGGGCCGAGACCGACGATACCCAAAAACAATAGTCTTGTGGAATTTCAAATGAGGAGGAAATCGTGAGTTCATCCGCACTATCGCTGGAAGCGACAACGATCCATATAGCGGAGGAGATTAAAGTGCGCGCGTCGATCGACGTGACGTTTGCTGCGCTACTGGATCAGCTTGGACCGTACAACGAGACTCAAGTGGACAGGCCAATGCCGATGAAGCTGGAAGCATGGCCAGGCGGCAGATGGTATCGCGACCTAGGAGACAACAACGGCCATTACTGGGGAACGGTGCAGGCGATCAAGAAGCCGACGTTGCTGGAAATCTGCGGGCCACTGTTTATGTCCAATCCGGTGATAACGAATCTTCAATATCGGCTGAAGGAATCGGGCGGCGTAACGATCATTACATTTCGGCACCAGTCGTTTGGTCTGGTGCTGGAGGAGTACAGAAATGCAAAGAATGGTTGGGCACACTTGCACGAGCTCATGCGCCAGCGAGCGGAAGCGCTGCGGCCCCACTGAGGCGCAGGTGACTTAGAAGTTCAAGGAGGGAAATATGTGCCCAGCATGCATCGCAAGCGCCGCAGTAATGGCTGCCGGAGCCGGATCCACGGGAGGAATTCTGGCGATGTGCATCGGCAAATTCAGAAAATTTTTCAGGGCGAATGGTCTCGGTCTGCTTCAGAAAATCAAGGAGAAATAAAATGGCAACAAGCAAGGAGAGAGACATGGAGCAACGGAAAGAGCATCTCGCAATGAACACACTACCGATCGTGTCGCCGCAGGAATGGGAGGCTGCACGCCAGCAGCTCCTCGTGAAGGAGAAGGCCTTGACGCGCTCCCGTGACGCGCTGGCCGCTGAGCGTCGGCGGATGCCGTGGCTGGCCGTAGAGAAGAAGTACGAGTTCGACGGGCCTAAGGGCAAGGCGAGCCTGCTCGATCTATTCGAGGGCCGCCGTCAGCTGATCGTCTACCGCGCCTTCTTCGAGCCCGGCGTGTTCGGCTGGCCCGAGCATGCCTGCCGCGGCTGCTCCTTTGGCGCCGACCAGGTCGCCCAC
>DATHMG010000068.1:0-14397 GCA_035487275.1 Candidatus Acidiferrum sp.
CGATTTTGCTGCGACCGCGTTGCAAGATAAACGTTCGTGCTTGAACGAGCGCATGGGAAAGCAATTATTTGGCAAAAATATTTCGATTTACGATGACGCGGATCACCCGATGCAGCTCGGTGCGCCATTTGACGGGGAAGGAATGCCGCGGCAAAAAGTGCAACTGGTGGACCGCGGCGTCCCGAAGAATCTGGTCTATTCGCGCAGCAGCGCGAAGATCGCAGGCAAAAAACCTACGGGGCATGGCTTTATGTTGCCTAACGAATATGGCGAGGCGCCCATGAATCTGGTTTTCTCGGGCGGCAAGTCGTCTCTAGAAGAAATGATCGCTTCGACGGAACAGGGCCTGCTGGTTACGCGCTTGTGGTACATCCGGGAAGTGGACCCCTACGAAAAGGTCATGACCGGCATGACCAGGGATGGCTTATTTCTGGTGGAAAAAGGGCGGGTAGTTTCGGCGGTGCGCAATTTCCGCTTTAACCAGTCCCTATTGGAGATGCTGCGGAATGTGGAGCTTACGGGGCCGGCGGTGCGCGCTACCGGGGAAGAGGCGTTCGAAATGGTGGTACCGGCGATGAAGGTGCGGGAGTTCCATTTCTCGGAAGTTACTAAGTTTTAGTTACAGAGTATTAACAATCCCCCCGGCCAGGCAGTGCCCCTCAGAAAACGAATTCAGCGCATTCAAATTCTGAGTTTTACTTGCCCCGGTGCTAGGGCCTATACAAACATATGGCCTCCGGGCGCCCAAGGTTCTCAGACCAGCGGTTACCTGTTTCTCCGCGCACCGGCGTGGGGCAGAATGGGCGTCATCCGAATTGGGGACACCCTGACCACGATGCCTGCGGCACTGGATTTGTAGCGCGCCTGGGCGGTTCCGCAAACTACGACATTATCCAATATGCCTTGACCGCGCTCGAGCGGCTTACCCATCGCGGTGGTGTGGATGCGGACGGGGCCAGCGGCGATGGCGCGGGACTGCTCACTTCGCTGCCGCACGATTTTTTCCGTGCGCGCGCGAAAGAGCAGGGCCTCGAGCTTCCACAGAATTTCGGGCTTGGATTCGCTTTCCTGGCAGCTCACGCGGTCAGCGACGCGCGTTCTGCGATAGAGCACGCCGCGGAAAGCGAGCGGTGTCGCGTTCTGGGATGGCGGCGCGTGCCGGTGGACGTGAATTCGCTGGGCCGGCGGGCGCTGGAAACCATGCCGGAGATCTGTCAGTTTTTCGTGGAGCCCATCAATCGCGCGAAATTGCCGGCGCGATTTGAGCGGCGGATGGCCATGATGCGCAAGCGCGCGGAAATCGCGATGCCGCCGCGGTGCTATATCTGTTCGCTGTCATCCCGCACGGTGGTCTACAAGGGTCTGCTGACCCCCTGGCAATTTCCGCAGTTTTATGAAGATTTACGCGATCCTTCCTTCGCCACAACCTTCGCAATATTTCACCAACGTTATTCCACGAACACGCAGCCGTCGTGGGACTTGGCTCAGCCGTTCCGGCACGTGGCCCACAACGGGGAAATCAACACGATTGTGTCGAACCGCCGGTGGATGCGGGCCAAACAGCGAGAGCAGCGCACGGCTTTGAAGGTGGGCGCGTGGTTCCGGGCCTTGGAACCCAACGTGAGCGATTCAGCGAGTTTTGATAATGCGTTTGAGCTGAAATTGCTGGAGGGGTTGTCCCCGGAAGAAGCGATGCTCGGGCTGGTTCCGCCCGCGTTTGAGAAGGATCCGGTTCTGTCGCGCGATGTACGCGCCGCGCTGACTGCCGTGTCGCAACAGGGGGAGCCTTGGGACGGACCGGCCGCGCTGGTTTTTTCCGACGGGCAATTGGTGGGCGCGAAACTGGATCGCAATGGTTTGCGGCCGCTACGCTATACGTTGACGCATGACGGCTTATTGATCGCCGGTTCGGAAACTGGACTGATCGATTTTGAAGAATCACGGATTGCTGAACGGCAGCGTTTGGGGCCGGGCGAAATGATTCTTGCTGACCCAACGTCGGGACTTTTCCTTCGCTGGCGCGACATTTTGAAGAGGTTGGCCGCCAATGTTGATCGGGCACCGACCGCGCAGCGGTCAATAACCAATTCTGTTAGTCGCCCGGCGCCTGCGCCGGGGATTGAACAACCGAAACGCATGGCTGCTGCGGCGGGTTGGACAGAAGATCAATTCAAAACATTGTTTTCCGCACTCGTGCACGGAAAAGAGGCCGACTGGAGCATGGGCGACGATGCACCTCCGGCATTTCTTTCCACGTTGACGCGGACGTTGTGGGATTACTGCAAGCAGCGTTTCGCGCAAGTCACCAATCCGCCCATCGATCCGCTGCGCGAATCGCACGTGATGTCGCTCGAAGTGCATTTGAAGGGCGGCCGAACTTTACCGACGCCACTCATTGATGCTGCACAGTTGGCGGAACTTACCGCAGTATTTGCTGAAGCCCGCCGCATCGATTTCACCTTCCTTGCCGCCACGGGAGTCCCGGGCGCGCGCCGCGCAGTTGCTCAGATTGCAACTACCCCTCTGAGTAGCGGCGGACGCCCGGGATTCCTCCTCCTTAGCGATCGCGGGATCGGCGCGGAACGCGCATGCTTGCCGGCGCTTCTGGCCACGGCGGCCCTATGGAAAGCCATGGTTCGCGAAGGATTGTGGGATGTGCCGCTGGTGGTGGAATCGGCGCAGATTTTTGACACGCATCACGTGGCGCTCCTGGTGGCTGCGGGAGCGAGCGCGGTATTGCCATACCTGGCTGATCAATTCGCGGAAGCGCTGGAAAGCGGCGGAGCGGAGCGCGTGCGGAGTTCCGTGAACGCTGGGTTACGAAAAGTTTTGGCGCGCATGGGCGTGTCTACCATTGCGAGCTATCGTAACAGCCAGCTCTTCGAAGTTGTGGGGCTGTCAGAAGATTTGTGCTCGGAATTTTTTGAAGATGCCGCCGATTTTCCCGGCCAGAAAAGTTTGGATGAGCTGCTGGCCGATTATTTGCGCATGCATGAGAAGGCCTTCGCGGCCACGGCGGATGATTTGGGCGACGCGGGTCTGTATCGTTTCCGCAAAGGCGCCGAGCTGCATGCTAATTCGCCGGAACTGGTGCGGCGCATGCACACCCACGTGCGCGCGCCGGATGCCAAAACATATTCCGCGCTGGAAGAGCTTGCGGAACGGCAGGGAACGGTATTTCTCCGCGATTTGCTGGATATCGTGCCGGGAACGCCGATAGCCATGGAGGAAGTCGAACCTGCAGAATCAGTACTGAAGCGGTTCAGCACGCAGGCCATGTCGCTGGGGTCTCTGGGTCCGGAGGCGCACCGCACCTTAGCGGTGGCGATGAATCTCTTGGGCGGGCGCAGCAATACCGGGGAAGGCGGGGAAGACCCGGCAACGTATCGCTACGAGCCGGCAGCGGCAAACAAAATCAAGCAGGTGGCGTCGGGACGATTTGGAGTGACTGCGGATTACCTGGTGCACGCGGAAGAACTTGAAATAAAGATGGCGCAAGGCTCGAAGCCAGGCGAAGGCGGGCAACTTCCGGCGCGCAAAGTTACGGAATATATCGCGCGGATTCGTCACGCGACGCCTGGGACGCCACTGATTTCACCGCCACCGCACCATGACATTTACAGTATTGAGGACCTGGCGCAACTGATTCATGATTTGCGCGCCGTGAATCCCTATGCGCGAATTGGAGTGAAGCTGGTCTCCGGCGCGGGCGTTGGGATTATCGCCGCGGGTGTTGCGAAAGCGGGCGCGGATGTAATCACCATCAGCGGTCACAACGGTGGAACCGGGTCTTCTCCGCTTACTTCCATTAAAAATACGGGGTTGCCGTGGGAAATTGGATTGCGCGAAACACATGACACTCTGGTTCGCGCTGGCCTCCGTTCACGTCTCTCTCTCCGCGTGGACGGAGGCCTGAAATTTGCACGCGATATTATTTTGGGCGCGATTCTGGGGGCAGATGAATTTGGGTTTGGGACGGCGTCGTTGCTGGCCATTGGTTGCGTCATGGCGCGGCAA
Source organism: Candidatus Acidiferrum sp. (assembly GCA_035487275.1). Lineage (GTDB taxonomy): Bacteria > Acidobacteriota > Terriglobia > Acidiferrales > UBA7541 > Acidiferrum. The sequence goes on from DATHMG010000068.1 coordinate 4,018, forward strand.
TGCCATTTGAATACTTGTCCTGTGGGCATTGCCACACAAGATGAGAAGTTGCGCGCGCGATTTGCGGGAAAGCCGGAGATGGTGGTGAATTACTTCTGCTACCTCGCTGATGAAGTACGAAATCGCATGGCGCAACTGGGTGTGCGTTCCCTTAAGGAACTGTCCGGTTGGTATGATCTGTTGGAAACGCGTTCCGGGATGGATGCGTTGCTGATCGTGCCGATTTCCGAATCGCTGCGCGTGGCTCCGCAACAGGAGCCGGCTTTGCACGAGCCGGCCAAGGAAGCTTCAATGCATTTCGCTGAGGACCTGGGAGCTCCGCGCAAGGTGGAAGCGATTCAAAATTCGGATCGCAGCGTGGGCGCAGGCATGAGCGGGGAATTGATGCGCAGGGACAAAACCGGCCGGCGGCTGCATGGCGAGATTGTGCATGAATATCGCGGCTCGGCGGGGCAGAGCTTCGGCGCATTTTTGGTGGAAGGCATGACACTGCGTTTGCGCGGCGAAGCTAACGACTACGTTGGAAAAGGGCTATCCGGCGGTACAATTTCGATATCGGCTGGCCGAGCTGCTTCGCGGCGCGGGGACGTGTTGGCGGGAAACACCGTGCTTTATGGAGCGACCTCCGGGCAGCTGTACGTCGCGGGACGCACGGGCGAACGGTTTGGGGTGCGTAACAGCGGCGCGCTTGCGGTAGTCGAAGGCGTTGGGCAGCACGGCTGCGAGTATATGACCGGAGGCGTTGCGGCAATACTCGGCCCCCTGGGAGTAAATTTTGGGTCGGGTATGACCGGCGGGTTGGCCTATGTGTTGCGCTCGGAAGTGGAAGATGTGTTGCATCTCGAGTTCGTCACGTTGGCGGAAATTGACGCTTTTGAAGAGAGTTCGTTGCGGCGCGTGATTGAAGAGCATATTTATTTTACGGGTAGTCCTCGCGCGGCGAAATTGCTGTTGCATCCGGGTCTGCCGATGGTGCGGGTGCAGCCAGTGCATTTCCAGGGAACTATCGAAGCGACCTGGCGCCCTATGCTCGAGAAACTGAAAGATCGCGATATTCTAATGCCGGTGGAGCACCAAACGCAGGCTTCGCAAACAGCTTTGCAGGTATAAACATTAAAGCCATAAACACTTGAAAGGCCTATGCAACCGCTCGCGGATTTTATAAAGCGGATTTTATAAATCAGTTATAATCACCGCCGAGCAAACGCTATGGATTTCGACCAACTCGCCACTTTCGTGTACGTCGCAAAATTGAAAAGTTTCTCGCGCGCGGGACAAAAAGTTTTTCGCTCGCAATCGGCGGTCAGCGCGCAAATTCGCCAACTCGAACAAGCTTATCGCGCCAAGCTTCTGGATCGTTCCGCCAAGTCCGTGGAGTTAACGCCGGCGGGCGAAGTGTTATTCGAATACGCGGAGAGGCTGCTGCGCTTGCGCGACGAATCCCTGCAGGGTGTGGCGGACCGCGGGAATGTGGTGCAGGGCACGGTTTTATTTGGCGCTAATGAAGCGACCTGCCTTTATCTGCTACCAGATATTTTCGCGGAATTTCAGCGCCGCCATCCGCTGGTGCATATCAGTATTTACCGCAATTTCAGCCACAAGATTTTGCAGCGCATCGAGGATGGCACGATCGATGTGGGCATCGTGACGTTGCCGATCAAGGCATTGAATACCAAGGTGCATCATATTTATCGCGACCGCTTGCGCTTCATGGTCAGCACGCGAAATCCCCTGGCCAACAGATCGAAAATCACCCTGGAAGAAGTGGCGGCGCAGCCTTTGATTTTTCCGCGCACGGGGTTTACGCGGCAGGTGCTGGACAAACTTTTCCGCCCGTATCGCTCGCGGCTTCACGTCACCATGGAACTGCCGAGCATCGGGATGATCAAGCGGTTTGTGGCGGCCGATGCGGGAGTCTCTTTCATCAGCGAAAGTTTCGCGAGCGATCAAGTGAAAGCCGGGGAAGTGAAACTGCTCAATGTGGAAGGCGTGGATCTGTGGCGCGAATTAGGGCTGGTTTACCGGCGGGACCGCAGCTTGCCGCGCGCGGCGCAATCGCTCATTGCCATTATTCGCGAACATCGCAAAGCGAGTGAGTCTCCGGTGGCTATTGGGGCTTGAGCGTTCAGTGTGTAGTTCGAGGTAATTCCTGCGGCATCACAACTTTTATCGACAAAGTTTAATTTTTGTTGAACTCCAGGCTGGAGATCGCGCGACCAATTACGTTTTCCTGGATCTGAATTAGATCGCTGTCGGAGTAGGTCATTCCCAGCACGGAAAAAATATCTTCGCCGCGAGACACTACCAGCAAAGTTCCGGACCAGTCGTGCTCATCGGCGAGCCCGCGGTAATGAATCTCCACAGCCGGAAAGCCGCCGGCGACCGTCTTTCGCTGAGAAATACGGCGATAATTTCCGTATGTTTCGCGCAGGCGTTTTTCTACATCAGCGGCGGTCAGGTCCAGAGAGCCTTTGGTCTTTTCACTGCCCACCACCATGAGGGTTGATTCGTTTGCAGTGCCCATGGCGACGATGGCGTTGGGAATTTCTTTGCCAGCATCGTCGAGTAGTTTCCAACTTGGGGGCTTATACATTTGGAAGCCATGCGTGTAATTGATGTACATGTTGCCTTGTAAAGTTTCGCGATTACCGGCAGGCTCGATTTCTTTTGGCTTGGCGGGCTGGCTCGTCGTTACCAGCGTAGCGGAAGGCGGCTTGGCTGTACCCCGGAGCGCTGGCGCGTTCGCGATTGATACAGTGGTATTCGCTGTTCTTGCTGGCGGAACTATTGGAGTGGAGGGCCCACCGAAGGAAATCGTTTTTTTCTCAGGAACCGTTTCGGACACGGAAGCGACTGGCACCGGTTGCGCGGTGGTCAGCGCAGTCGAGCGCGAAGGAGGGCGAGTTTCCTTTTGTGCCACGCTGGCCACGGGTTTTGATTGTGCGGTTTCCGGTTTGGCCGAGGCAGGTTTCTCTACCGCGGAAGGCTCTACCTTTGCGGCATTGTGACTGGACGTGACATTGGGGACGATGGAGGCAATCTTGTCTTTCTCGACCAGCACAAATCCAAAGTCGGTCTTCACTTTGAACATGTTGTCTTCGTACGACACGATCACGCCATAGAGCTTTTGCCCATCTTTTAAACGAATTTCATCCGCTAGCGCCGGCTTGGAGAACACGGTGATCGCCAAGATAGCGCTGCCCAGGAAAAACGAGCTGCGTGGAAGGGCCATGTCTCTGAGTATGCTGCCGACCGCAAAGTGGTGGCAACCTCTGAACGAAGGTGCGTTGTCTGCGGCGTTACACCCGTCGAGGGGGCCATTGGGCCCGGAGGGTATCTCATGACGCAAGAATATTCCGACCGTTTATGTCCCACAGAGCTTGGGGTAAGCTTATTTTGTGAGTCGGCGACCTCCGAAAGCAGGGCTGACCTGGAAGCGGCTTCGCGTCGGCGGAATCGAAAGGCACGCATGTCCGAGACTAAGGTATCGAAAACGTTAGACACTGTGGACCACATCGCTGTTGCGGTCAGCGATGTGAAGGGTACGGTCGATTGGTATCTAAAAAATTTTAAATGCCAGGTGACCTATCAAGATGATAGCTGGGCATTGCTGGAATTCGCGAATATACGTGTCGCGTTTGTGCTGCCGCAACAGCATCCGCCGCATTTTGCCTTGCTCCGGGACCCTGCGCTCTTTGGCGAGCCCAAGACGCACCGTGACGGGACCCGTTCTGTTTATCTGCACGATCCGTCTGGAAATTCCGTGGAAGTGCTGGCGCTGAAATAACGCTCTGACGTCTATTTGTGTTGCGAGGTTTCGAGCAAATTGGCCGGGACTTCACCCATGGGGCGAATACGGCGATTGGCAAGACCTACTCCAGCGAGGACGAGCGCGCCGCCGATGATCTGCGACATGGATAGCGGCTCCGCGAGAATGATAGCTGCGAGAACAGCGGTGAGCGGCCCTTGCGACAATAAGCTAATCGAGGCTGCTGTGGCGGGCAGATGGCCCAAAGCGTAGGTGAGCGCGAGGTAGCCGCCCAGTTGCGATACCAAGCCCAGGCCGAATAGCGCTGCCCAGGAGCGGCCGGGCGGTACTTTCAGCGAAATACTTAGCGCGATGTTGATTAGGAAAAGAAATAGTGCGCTGGAAATCATTGCTAGGCGCAAAAAGACCAGCGTGCTGGTGGTGATACGCACGCGTTCGGTAGCGAGCATATACACCGCGAAGCACGCGGATGCTGCCAGGGCCATGGCGTCGCCCCAGCCCAGGCTGAAATGCCGGGAGAGGTCGCCCGAAACGATGACTGCGCATCCGGCGACAGCGAGAAATAATCCCAGCCAAAAATCGCGGCTGGGGCGCTGGCGGAAGATCAGCCAACTGAGCAGTCCGACGAAGACCGGAGTATTGTTTCCGAGCAAGGTGGCGTTGGCGGCTGACGTTCGCAAGATAGACGTGTTAAAAAATGCGAGATCGAGCGCGAAGAAAATACCGCCGACAGCGATGACCATCAGTGTTTTAGGGCTTACGCGCGGCGATTTGCCGCCGATAAACCAGGTGGGAACAAGCAAGACTGCCGGAATGAGCATGCGATAGAATGCGGACGCCGGGCCGGGCATGTCCGTCCAACGTACGAAGATTGCCGACCATGCGATGCACAAAACGCCAGCCGCTAGCGCGAGATAAGGCCACGGGTTTGGCCGGTTGCGCGGCTCGGTCATGACCATTTTGGATAGAGGCTAAAAATGTATGACGTTTTCAATCCACGGAGTATCGCATACGAGGACTGCGGAGTTGGTGGTTTTGGATCCGGATGAGATCCGAACGTCGGGACAATTTGGATGTATTCGAGAGTTCTTTATAGATATGGTCGGGATGGATTCAATAGGATGCGCCGAAAAATAACGCGACGTGATTTTCTAAACGGAGTGAGCGTGGGCGTTGGCGGAGCCATGGTTAGCGCTTCCGGTATATCCAAGGTATTCGACGCTGACACTTTGTTGGCTGCTGCTGCGTTCGATGAATTATCGCCGGAGAACGCGGCTGGGTATTATCCGCCGGCCAAGATGGGCATGCGCGGGAATCACGATGGGAGCTTTACGTTTGCGCACCTGATGCGCGACGGGCAATCCTGGAGTGATCTTGGACGAGCGGCAGCGACCGGCGAAAGCTACGATCTGCTAGTCGTTGGCGGGGGGATCAGCGGCCTGGCGGCGGCATATTTTTATCGCCAGAGGGCAGGGAAGAACGCTCGCATTTTAATCCTGGATAACCACGACGATTTTGGCGGCCACGCCAAACGCAATGAATTTCAGGCCGGCGGGCGCACGGTGCTTAGTTACGGTGGCACTCAGTCGATTGAGAGCCCTGGAAAATATAGCGATGTAGCGAAAACTTTGATTCGCGACATCGGCGTGCGCGTTGAAAAATTTGAACAGGCGTACGATCAGAAACTTTATTCGAAAATGGGCACCGCGGCGTTCTTCGATAAGGAGACTTTTGGGGAGGACCGGCTGATCACCGGAATGAATACCACACCCTGGCCGGAATTTCTTGCGCGGGCTCCGCTGTCCGAGGAAGTGCGCCGCGATATCGCGCGTGTGTACACGGAGAAAAAAGATTATCTGGCACCCATGTCGCTAGAAGAGAAGGCCGCGTTGCTGATAAAAATCAGTTATGCGGAATACCTGACGAAATATTGCAGGCTTACGCCCAAGGCGTTGCCGTTCTTTCAGACCTTCACGCATGACCTATTTTGCATCGGGATTGAAGCGGTGCCGGCGATGGAGTGTTATAAAGGCGTCGATGACTATTACTCGTTCACTTATGCAGGATTTGATGGGCTGGGTTTGCCTGACCTGGAAAAAGAAGAACCGTACATTTACCATTTTCCGGATGGCAATGCATCGATCGCAAGGCTGCTGGTGCGCGCGCTTATTCCCGCTGCGGTGCCCGGCAATTCGATGGAAGACGTGGTCAGCGCCCGCGCGGTGTATAGCAAGCTGGACAGCGCGGACTCGCCAGTGCACATACGTTTGAACAGCACCGTTGTTCACGTGCGAAACGCTGTCAGCCAAGAAGCGGCGCAAGAGGTGCAGATCGCTTACATGCGCGGCGGAAAGTTGCACACGGTGACGGGGAAGAATTGTGTGCTGGCCTGCTACAACGGAATGATTCCTTACATTTGTCCAGATGTTCCCGCGGAACAAAGCAAAGCCTTGTCTTACCTGGTGAAAATGCCGCTGGTATATACGCACGTCGCATTGCGAAATTGGGAGCCCTTTGCAAAATTGAACGTGCACCACGTTGTGGCGCCGGCTGGCTATCACACCTATACCGCGCTCGACTTTCCGGTGAGCCTGGGCGCGTACAAGTTTCCCGCGAGCCCAAAAGAGCCAGCCGTTCTTTTCATGTTGCGCACGCCATGCAAACCGGGCCTGGACCAGCGGGAACAAAATCGCGCGGGGCGCAGGGAATTACTGGACACACCGTTTGCTACGTTTGAGAGAAATATCCGCGATCAACTGAACAGAATGCTGGGGCCAGCGGGATTCGATGCGGCGCGCGATATTGAGGGAATAACTGTGAATCGCTGGGCGCACGGCTATGCGTTCACCCCCAATCCGTTGTTCGATCCGGATTGGAAGGAAGAGGAAAAACCGTGGGTTATCGGACGCAAACGGGTGGGCCGCATCGCCATTGCAAATTCCGATGCGGGCGCCAGCGCGTATACCAACGTGGCTATCGATCAAGCGTGGCGTGCGGTCGGCGATTTGTACGAGGTTTAGCTCGAACTCGCCAGGCGGTCCGGGCCCAACCGCATGGCCTAAATGTCTTATTCGGTTTTTCGCCGCGAATTATGATATCGTCTCAGCGTAGGCTCCCGAAGTCGGATTGCCTGAACTTCCTGGAACGCAACAGTAGCCCTTCCTCCACTGGTTCAGCCAATTTTCAGCCAAGTTGTGTAGTGCCGGGAAACGGCTGCGCGAATTCCTGCACTCACGGCGCTTCGAAGGGTACCGGGAGAATTACGATGAAAAGTTTATTTGTAGGGAATATGAGCTTTCAGACCACCGAAAGCGACCTGCGAACGTTGTTTGAGCCGTTCGGCCAGATCACACGAGTTCACATGGCTATGGATCGCGAAACTGGCCGTGCGCGTGGATTCGCATTTATCGAGATGCCCAACGACGAGGAAGCGGCGAAAGCCATGGCGGGGCTGGATGGCAAGGAGCTGGGCGGACGAAACTTGAAAGTCAACGAAGCGCGTCCCAAAGGCGAAGGCGGGCCGCCACGCAGTGGCCAGAAAGGTTTCAATAGTGGTCCGAGCGCCGGTCGTGGACCGAACACTGGTCGTGGACCGAGTGGTGGCAGCGGCGGCGGCCGGGGCAAAGGTGGTGGCGGAGGACGCGACCGCTTTTCGAATGAAGATTATCGCGAATCTGTTAGGCAGCCGCGCGAACCGCGCTGGTAGCCTGCACGTTGCAGGAGTTGATCGACGCCCGGCCCGGGCCGGAGTGCACTCTGTAGCGAGGAGAGAGAATGACAACGACCTTTCAAAAAAGGCAAAAAGAAATGAAGCGGATGGAAAAGCGCAAAATGAAGGAAGAAAAGCGCGTCCAGCGCAAAATGGATAAGACCACTCCCAAAGAAACGGGAACGGATCCGGCGCTAGACCCTACTATCGATTGGAATCACTCCGACGATTACATGACGCCGGAGTAGCTGTGTTGCCGCAGCAACGTTGAAATTCGGCGCGCGCCGGAATCTTATGACCGCACGCCCGGCACTGCTTTAATCCCCTGTTGTCACAATCAATAATTTAGAACTGTGGGGCGAAAGGCTTGGGCCTTTTCGGCGGAGCCGTAATGCTTCAAGACTCCGTCAGCGACCACGCCAATGTATCGGCCTGCTCGCAAAAACTGCATGACTTTCGCGCCTTCGCGGGCCATTTTTGCCCAACGGGATTTGGTTTGCGGATTCTGTTCCAGGGCGCGAAAGTCAATTCCGTCCACTTGAAAATCAATTTGTGCCAGGCGATGTTTGGACGTTCGGCGAACCGGGAAGGTCGCTGCGCCCACAGTTATAATTTTCTTTTGTTCCACGAGCGCTTGACGCCACACCGAAATGAGTGCGTCATCGCTAGCGGACGTGGCGTCGGTTGCGGTCATTCGACAAGTCCAAGGCACGCGGAAGCCCCTGTGGCAAATGATTCCAGGGTCAGGCGGCCGACTATACGCGACAACGTGCCGAAAAATTAAATCGACAGAATTCCTCGTTTCGCAGCCACTTAGAAAACCTGGTAATTAAACCGAGCGCTGCTAATCCCACTCCCAGCAAGGCCAGCGTATTTGGCTCAGGAGTGGAAATGGGGTCACCATTGGCGTCCGCTACGGCGATGACTGTGGCCAAGCTACCATTTGCGATCTCGCTGCCAATGTCATTGCAGTGGTCGGCAGGACTGGTAATCACGTGGGGTAAGCAACGAAACGTGGGCTCGGTAGTGTAAACACCGGGCACCGGAAGTATGGGATTGAGCACGGAGATGTCAATATTATCCATCTGCACGATGCCCCCAGTACTCTGGAAGGCGAGAATAGCTATTCCTACAGGCCCGTTGCTTATCGGCCTAGGGCCAAACACTACCTGCTCCGGCGTAGAAGAGAACATTCCCCAAGGACCATTGGAAGTGATATCAATATCGGAAAAGACGTTAGTGGTGGTATCCCAGACGAGGCTTACCGCCACGGTTTCGCCGAAATCGCCACCGATTGCAGACATATCGACCTGCACAAAACTATCCGCCTTCGCCAGCGTGGGTAAAAATAATAGTCCTAAGACTAGTACTAGACGCTTTGCCATCTTTCATTTCTCCGTTATTAAGAGCGCGGGGAGCGACGAGCATACACCGTGACGCACACTGGTACCTAATTAATACTTGACGGCCTCAACCGTCGTATGTGCGGAAGGGGTAGGAACCGAACGAAAAAACGGTTTTGTTTTCCGTTGCCCAAAAAGAAGTGCAGCGTTTGCAGGTGTTCAAAAGAATGGCTCCGGGGCGTGGACTCGAACCACGATAGCCAGATTCAAAGTCTGGAGTCCTACCAATTAGACGACCCCGGAGTAGCCGCAAGAAGTTTAGCAGAGGGCACCAGCTGTTAGAAGTGCGCGGTGGCGATGCACGCGGAAGAAATCGCGGTTGGTAATTCGCGATTCGGATTGTCAGACGAAAGATTTTGTTCCAATGATTTGCTGACGGTCGGTGCGCCACCAACAAGATTCTGCTAAATTGATTAGGTTCGTTGCGCGACTCACATGTGGAGAGGTGTCCGAGCGGTTTAAGGAGCACGCTTGGAAAGCGTGTGTAGGAGAAATCCTACCGTGGGTTCGAATCCCACCCTCTCCGCCATTTCTTCAGTGGGTTAGAGCCTTCCTAAATTCAAATCCAGAAGCGGCATGAGAGCAAAAACTCCGAGCGCCGCGTACCCAGATGAGCGTGGGTAACAGCTTGACCCCCATCAACACTTTTACTCTTCGTGGCTACGCCTTAATTTCTCGCGCTCCGGCGTCACAAGCAATCATGCAGAAAGCTAGCGAAACTCCTGCAAGTGGGATTGGCGAAAAACAAAACTGGTGCCGAAGGCCAGGTTTGCACCACGCGTACCAAGAATTTAGCCTATCGCTCGCCGCCTAATGGAATCGCATGCCCGCAGCTGCGAGCAGACACTAGTGTGATTCACGACAGCTATAGGCGCGATTTTGCCGCGAGCATCGGTATCCACAAGGCAAAATGTCTGAGGACATAAACCCGCCAGAAAGCGAACAAGAGCGGATATACGCTGCCGAATACGGCGCGCATGTTCCAATATTTCCCGTGCGCGCGTTGCGCGACCGGGCAAGAATCCAAATGTACCGACCGTAGAAAAACTCAATGACTAAGTGGCTACCCAAATCAATCCTTTGTCTCCGGTCTTACACGAAGCGTCTATTTGTGGGCGATTTAATGGCGGGTATAACCGTCGGTTTCGTCGCACTGCCTTTAGCAATGGCATTCGCGATCGCGTCAGGAGTTCCGCCGCAGGACGGTCTGTACTGTGCGATCGTGGCGGGTTTTGTAATTTCCGCGTTGGGCGGATCGAAGACCCAAATTGGTGGTCCCACCGGGGCGTTCGTTGTCGTAGTTTTCGGCATCGTCGCCCGATACGGCGTAGATGGACTATTCATGTGCACGATGATGGCCGGGGTCATCCTGCTGATTCTTGGCGCTACGGGCTTGGGCACAGCGGTCAAATTCATACCGCGCCCTGTGGTCGTAGGATTTACAAACGGTATCGCGGTTATTATCGCGAGCACGCAGATCAAGGATTTCTTCGGTCTGC
>DATHMG010000069.1:0-12129 GCA_035487275.1 Candidatus Acidiferrum sp.
GCCGCTAAACCCGCGTCCGCCGCCGAAGTTACCGTGTCCCGCATATCCACCGTTAAAGTTGCCGCGTCCACCGTATCCGCCGCCATAGGAACCGCGTCCGTTATAAGCACCGCGTCCGCCGCCGTAATAGCCGCGTCCGCCATATCCGCCCCGCCCATAGTAGCCGCGACCGTAGCCGCCCCGACCGTAGTAACCGCGTCCATAGAAGCCGCGCCCATAGAAGCCACGCCCGAAGCCCCAACCGTACCAGGGTCCGACACCAATGAAGACACCATCCACGAAGTAATCAGGTCCCCAGTAGCCGTAGGGCGCGCAAGCGTAAGGCGCGTAATCGTAATAGCCGTACGTGCACACCGGAGGCGGTCCGTAAGCATAACCGCCGCCAATTCCAACTCCCACCGAAACCTGTGCGTGCGAATAGCTCGCCGCAAACATGCAAACTGCCAATAACGCGAAATATCTAAGGTATTTCATAAGGCCCTCCCGGCAACCGCAAACCGCTCATTTCCGGGTACTTACTGTACTCGGCTTACCCAGTCTGTCGAATCACCGATACTTGTTAAACTCCAACGCGGCCAAAAAGTTACGGTCGCATTCCCCTGGAATTACCCCTCCTGCCAGTTAACCTCAAGCTTTTTCGCAACATAGCCAAATCCCATATCCTCTACGTATCCTCTATTAGATGCCCTTCCCTGGATTCTGATATCAACGCTGCTACACCTATCCCTTTATCTGCTGCGATGCCGCATCCCACGTGGTCGCACTACGCCGAAAATACGATTCATTCGCCAGGTGGCACGCCAGCGCCGCATTATGGCCAAAAACCGCATCCTCGGCCACTGGTTGCCGGCTTTTAACCGCTTGAAAGAATCGCCAAAGATGCGGCTTTTCCTCGTCCCAGGATACGCCTTTGTAACTAAAGCCCTCCAACGTCGGCTCCTTACCTGGCGGCGGCTCATGCTCCTCATGCCACTTCTTGATATAAGCTTCGCGCATCTCCCGCGGGTAGCTCACTGTGTAGTAACTCGGCGCGCTATCTTCGCCCGTTTGCGGCATGTAGTTAATGGCCGTCTCCGTCACTTCCAGGATTCCCTTCGAACCCTGGAACCGATACATCTCCGGAGTTTCGCAACCCAGATTGAGCCGCATATACACCGGCACTTCTCCGTACTCAAATAACGTAGCGTGCACATCCGGCATATTCCGCCCGTCCGGGAATCGCAATATCCCTCCCATGGACATCACCCGCTTCGGCGGCTCATTCCATCCGAGCATGTATTGCATTCCGCTAACCAGGTGGACCAGTAGATCGCCCGCCACGCCCGTCCCGTATTCTTTCCAGCACCGCCACCGTGCAAACACTTTGGGATCAAAAGGCCGCTTCGGCACCGTGCCTTGCCAGGTGTCCCAATCGAGCGTTTGCGGCGACAAATCCGGTGGCGGCGGATATTCCCAAGCGCCGGTCGGATCGTTGCGTCCCAGCGAACCTTCGACCAGGGTCAGTTTTCCAATCATGCCCTGCGCCAGCATTTCTTTCGCTTTGGCGCAAATCACCGAGCTGACTCGCTGCGATCCGATCTGCACGATTCTCCCGGTCTTCTGCGCCGCAGCCACCATCGCCACGCCTTCGGCCGCCGTGTGCGACATGGGCTTCTCGCAGTAAATATCCTTCCCCGCATTCACCGTATCCACCACCACTTGTTTGTGCCAGTGGTCCGGAACCGCCGCCACGATGCAGTCGATATCTTTATTCGTCAACAATTCCTGGTATCGCCGCGTGGTCGTGACATTCGAGCCGGCAATCTCTTTCGCCAGGGTATGCCGCCCGTCGTACAAATCACACGCGGCTACGCATTCCACTCCCGGTAGCTGAATCGCATTGGTCAGTAGTCCCGAGCCTTGCATTCCAACGCCGATAATTCCAAATCGCACCCGATCGCTCGCCGCCACAGCCATGGAGGAGGAGGGAATCGACTCCGGATCAAGAAAAAAGGTCCGCGTCGCAATGAACGCACTCGTGACGCCCGCGCTCCTTTGCAGAAATTGACGGCGCGAAAGATCTTTGGTCATCGCTGAACCTCCCAAAATTCTCTCAGCAGTCCTCAAACTGATCATCAATGCAATGGCTGCACGCTGACTTCCTTGAAAAACACGATGTCGTTGTCGCTGTGGTTTTGCAGTCCCATGTAACCCTCATTCGGCCGCCGCCCGCGCTCCGGCTCGAAATCAAACTTCTTCTCTGGCACGGGCTGCCCTTCCGTGTAATCCGTGACCTTCACACCGTTCAACATCACCACCGTATGCGGACCGTCCAGGGTGATCAGCATGGTGTTCCACTCCGGCCCCGACTTTCCCGGACGCGCCGCAGGCTTGGTCAGCGAATAAAGAGTGCCAGTAACGTGATACTCATCCTCCTTTGAGGTCTCCGGCTCATTATCAATCTGCACTTCGTACCCGTAATGTACCGGCATCCACGGCTCGCGCGGCTCAATCGGAATGCGCACAAACACGCCGGAATTGTCATTGTGATCGCGCATTTTATACACCACGCGAATTCGGCAATTCCCCATCTTGCCGCCCGTCCAGTACAGCAAGCCCATTCCGCCGTGCGTGCGAATCAACCCATCTTCGACAGTCATGCTGCCGGGTCCTACATGCTTCCAGCCGTTCAAATCTTTGCCATTAAATAGCTGTTTGACTGCCGGGCCTTTTTCTTGACCCGGACTTTTTTCTTGAGCCCGGTTTTTTTCCGCGGAACGTCCGGCCGCGAGCAGTAGCATCGCCGCAAACGCAGCGCACAAAAGAATTTTATTCATGAACTTCGCTTTCTGTGCGCCGCGTGAACTAAAAGCGCAGGTCGTGCAGGTACGTATAACTTTTCCGAAGGTCTTCGATCGGCGAAGTCGGCTCGTCGTTCTCCACGAAGTAATGCTCTATGCCGGCCTTCTTCGATCGCACAAACAAGCGCTTCCAGTCAATCGCGCCGCTGCCCACGTCCGCCATCTGCCCATCTTTTTCACCCATCTTGCCGTCCGGTCCTTTGGTCCAGTCCTTCACGTGCACCAAAGGAAAGCGTCCCGGATAGCGGTTGAAATAGGTCAGCGGATCCTGTCCCGCAATAGTGATCCAGCAAAGATCCATCTCCATCTTCACCAGCTTCGGATCGGTTTCGCTCAGCAGAATGTCATATCCAAATTTCCCCTCGCCATCCTCCAACGGCACGAATTCCCAGCTGTGATTGTGATACCCAAATTGAATCCCGGCCTTCTTGCTGGCCTCGCCCGCGCGGTTAAAAACTTCCGCAGCACGTTTGTACCCAGCCGCTTTCTTGCGATCTGCTTCGTCAATCGAGGGACACACAACGAAGTTGTGACCCACGACGTGCGCGGCGTCCAGCGCCTCCGGCCATTTGTGCTGCACCACTTCATAGGAAACATGCTCGCTGGGAGCCGTGAGATGCACCCGGTCCAGAATGGCTCGAATATCCTTTGGCTGGTGGTCGAAATACCCGGCAAATTCCACTTCGTTGTAGCCGATGGCCGCGACTTTCTCTAGCGTGCCCGCGAAGTCCGTCTTCATCATCTCCCGCACGGTATAAAGCTGCACACCGATGCGATCCAGTTTGTGCGAAGCCTCAGCAGCCGCAGCAGTGCCAATTGGCCACGTCGGATTAGAAGCCAAGAGTGTAGTTGCGACAGAACTCCCAATAAATGTGCGTCGGTTCATGCGCCGCATTGTACTCTTTCAGACCCAAAAGGGAATAGGCGCCTTAACCAAGCAGACGATCAAGGGCTCGGGAGAAGGAGCCGGAGAAAGACGCAGAAGTTTAGTGGCTCTGCAGGAGCGAAAAGGTCTTATGCGCCGCTCGAGAGGGTTGCTGCTGAGATTGGGAGGAAAAGGTAGAGAGTAGCAAAGTAGCCTCGTCGATTTGCGTACGCGTCATCACATGCGAAAGTTGATTGCGGCGGTCGGCGCCCGAGGCATCACCCGCGGCGAGCGCGAGGGAATACCAAGTGTAGGCAGCGACGTAATCGAGCGGCAGGCCTCTCCCCTGTTCGTACAGGTAAGCCAGGTTTGTTTCCGCGCTGGGCAGTCCGTGTTGTGCGGCAAGCCGTAACCATCGGGCCGCTTCTCCGTAATCGAGTGCAACGCCCAGGCCTTTGTAATAAAAAACCGCCAGACTGTTCTGAGCCTCGGCGGACCCTGAATCGGCTGCCGCCCGAAACCATTTGACCGCTTCTTTGTAATCGCGCTGAGTTCCAGAACCCAAGTAGTGAAGTGTGGCCAGATTGCATTGACCGACGGGATTCCCGTGTTGGGCGGAACTGAGATACCATTCCATCGCTTTGCCCATGTTCTTCGGAACACCTTGGCCGTGCTGATACAGAGAAGCCAGATTGTTTTCGGCGGACGAGTGGCCCTGGAATGCCGCGGCGCGGTAGTTTTCCGCGGCCTTGGCATAATTCAAGGGAACGCCCTGCCCATGTTCGTACAAGTAGCCAAGGAGGAATTCCGCGTCGGCATTACCCTGGGCCGTGGACGCACGGAGCCAATTGACCGCAGACTGATAGTCCTCATTGGTAGGATTGTGGCGCAGATAGGATTGCGCGAGGTTGTATTGAGCAACGGCGTCGCCGTGTTCTGCCGGCGGTCGCAGCGTTGAAAAGGACGTGCTGGCATTTTGCGGGGATTGCGGCGCAGCGTAACTGCGCTGAACCATACCAAACATGGCGGCGAGACACAACAATCGCGTAAAAAACAAGTATGACTGGCGCAGGTCTAAGCTCATCGTGGTCCCCTTGTTGACATCGAAGTTCATTGGTTGCGAGAGGCTTTTCCGGCCGGTTAAAAAAGCGGCCGTCGAGCCATCAAGCAACCGCGAGCACACCACTGCAACGGCGCAAACGAGCCAGGCTCACGGTGCCGCAAAAAACGGACACGACACCGCTACTCCCGGTCACGCCGTGCGCGTGACGAGCTCTCAGAACCACTCGGCTTAGCTGCATTCCTACTGTAAAGACGAGAGAACGCACTAAAATGTTTGGTCTTGTTACGAGATTTTTATAAAGCGGTGTGTTCGAACTGTGGTTTTAACTGGTACGGCAGGCAATCAACCGTGCCCCGCAGCGATTTCTAACGGTAAAGGGACCGCGAGCATTCGAAAAGTCGTTCTGAAGTAGCGATAAAATGATCTTCGTTGGCTGGAGCGCAGCACGCGGGATTGTTAGAGACAACGGAGGCAAAAAGTTTGGTGACGCATACGGAAAAATCGGCGTACTGGAAATCGTTTGTTGAGCTAACTCCCGATCTACTCTCGGCTAAACTCCAGTTGGCGCTTTAAACTTTCCTCGCGCGGTCTCCAGTATTTCCGCGACCGCCAAAACCAATTCATCCTCGTTCGGCCTGCCAATCACTTGCACACCAATCGGCAATCCTTCCGCTGAAAATCCCATCGGCACCGAAACTCCCGGGAAACCCGCCAGATTCAACCATTGCGCGTGCCGCATCGTGTCGCGATAACCGCAAACCGGGTGCCAGTTTCCTTCGCCATGTCGAAAAGCCGGCGCAGCGCAAACCGGCGAAAGCAAAATCGGCGCGTCTCGCATCTGCTTGATAATCTTTGCGCGCACAATATCGCGCTTCACGCAAGCATTCATGAACTCGTCCACCGTCGGTGCAATCCTCAAGCTGGCCACCGACATGTATTCTCGGAACATCGGACTCAACTGTGCCTCGCGCCCCTTCAACATCGGGTCAAACAGGTGCGCTATCATCGGCCCAAAGAAAAACCACCACAACTCAATCACCTGCTCCAGCCCTTCAAGCGGAAACGGTTCCACGTTGAATTGTTCTGCAAGCAAAGCCCCGGCCCTTTCAACGGCCTCATTGGTTCCGCTCGTAGCCTCTCCCAACGCGTTTGACTCCAGTATCCCCACGCGCATTCCGGCCAGTTCGCGCTCGCCAAAAGGCCTTTCTTGAATTGCTGAGGAAAGTGCATCGTCCGCATCTGGCCCCTTCATCACATCAAATAACGCGCGCACATCGACCACTGTCCGTGCCATCGGTCCCACCACGCCCAGCCATGCGAACGCTCCAGCCCCGAGCGGAAAATGCCCCGTGGAAGGAATCCGCCCCGGCGTCGGCTTCAACCCGCTGATCCCACAAAAATGCGCCGGTACGCGCACCGATCCGCCGCCATCACTTCCCACGCCTCCCATCGAACAACCCGACGCAATGGTTGCCGCTTCGCCTCCGCTCGACCCGCCCGCCGATCGCGAAAGCTCCCAGGGATTGCTGGTCTTTCCGGACAACGCATTGTTTGTCTCGTACGCCATCAAAAATTCCGGCACATTTGTGTTTCCAATCAAAATCGCGCCGGCCGCCCTTAGTCGGGACACAAGCACCGCATCGTGGCACGCCACATAATCCGCGCGCAGCCGCGAACCCGCCGGACACGGCCACCCCGCCACATCAATACAACTCTTGATAGAAATCGGCATACCGTGCAGCGCACCAGCAGCATCTCCGCGCAAAATCGATGCTTCCGCGGCCTGCGCCTGCCGTCGCGCGCCGTCCGCATCGACGTGCACAAAAGCATTTAACTTGGGCTGTAATTTCTCAATTCGCTCCAGATGAGCATCGATAATTTCGCAAGGAGAAATCTCTCTGGTTCGAATTTTTCTTGCAACTTCAGCGATGTCAGCAAAATAAATTGAATTCATTTGTCTCAAGCGAGAGTAAGCGCAGCGCCCTCGCGGGTCAAACGGCGGAGAGCGCCGAACAAAAACGGTTGACGGTGCTCTGCCGAGCCCACAGAATCTTATATTCAACAAAAAACGTCCCACATAGCGTGTCGTTCACGGAGGTAGGACCAGTCATCTACATGCGCATCGTTTTTCGTTTAATTCTTCCCGCCCTCGCTTGCCTGCTTTTCTTTTGCGCCATCCTTTGGCCCTCGCGTTCGGCCCAGGAAATTTCCAAGCCTCCCGCAGCCGCGCAATCTCCACAGCCTGTCCTGCCCAACGACTCCACGAAGGCGTTGCGCCTGAACACTCTCGGCGTCGCTTACCTGAATCAGCAGCGCTCTGCCGACGCGCAGAAACTTTTTGAGCAAGCGCTCCAGGCCGACCCAAAATTTGCCGTGTCACGCCTCAATCTCGGTATCGCGCTCCTCAACCAGCAAAAAGCTGAAGCCGCTCGCGACGAGCTGCTTACCGCCGCGCAGCAACTTCCGCGAGACCCTTACGCCTGGTATAACCTCGGGCTCGCTTACAAAGACTTGGCCGACTTCAGCCACGGAGTCGAGGCCTTTGAACACGTCACCGAAATCCTTCCCGACGAAGCCGATGCCTACTATTTCGTTGGCTACCTGTATTCTCAACTTCAGCAATACGATAAAGCCATCGCCGCTTTTCAAAAAGGCCTCGCGCTATTTCCGTATCATGCTTCCTCGGAATTCGGCCTGGCCCGCGCATATCAACGCAAAGGTGACTCTGCGTCGGCTCGCGAGCATCTCGCCAAATTCCAAAACATCACCACCAATCATCTTGGCGCTCCTTTCGGCGCAGGCTATGGCGATCAGGGCCGCCTCTCCCTCGCGGAATTACCGGCCAATTCCTCAATGGCCGTTCCGCCGGCAATCCCGGTGCACTTCACCGCGCAGAATTTAGAAACCCTTTTGCAAAATCCCAGCAAAAATCGAGCTGCTTCTTCCGTTCCTGGCCCCGCGACCGGTGCGTGTTTTTTTGATTTCGATGGTGACGGAAAACCCGATCTGTTCTTTGTGAGCGCTACCGCGGATGGCGCCAGCCATCTGCTGCACAACATCGGCGACGGCCGCTTTGAAGATGTCACCGAGCGCGCCAACCTTAAATTTTCAGGAAGCGGACTGGGCTGTGCCGGGGGAGATTTTGACAACGATGGTCACACCGATCTCGCAGTCTGCCTGGCGGATGGCGTGCACCTGCTCCGTAACCAGGCCAACGGCAAATTTGAAGAGGTAACGGAAAAAGTCGGCATTCGCCGCGAAAAAGGCTGCGTCGCCGTCACCTTCGTGGACTACGACCACGACGGCGATCTCGATCTGTATATCACTTCCGCCACGGACGGGGCTGGCCTCCCACACAATACTTTGTGGCGCAACAACGGCAACAATACTTTCACGGACGTTTCCGCGGACACCGCACTTGGCATCCCCGCCACCGGCGCAGGCCTGGTCACTACCGACTTCAACAATGATCGCGCTATTGATTTTGTTTTCGCCGGCGGTTCCGAAGGCGCCTCCATTTATTTGAATCCCCGTGAAGGCAAATTCACTCTCCTTTCCGCGATCGATTTCAAAAAAGAAAATCTTCCCCCCGCCGTTGGCGTAATCGCATTTGATTTTGACAAAGACGGCTGGATGGACCTCGCTTTCACTCATGCAGGGGCGCCCGGCATCAGCCTGTGGCGCAACGTAAACGGAAAAAAACTCGTGCGCGTCCCGCTGCCCGATCTCGCTTGGCAACGCGGGTGGGGAATTTCTTCCATCGATTACGATAATGACGGCTGGCTCGACATAATCGCCGCAGGAGAATCCAGCAACGGCGGCGAACTTCGCTTGCTGCGCAATCTGGGAAATCAAGGTTGGTCCGACGTCACAAAAGACGCGCATCTCGACTCCATCAAACTCTCTCAACCGCGCGCTTTAGCCCTAGCAGACACGCGCGGCCAGGGTGCTGCCGACATCGTCGTAACGCAACTCGGTGGTCCTCCGCTCGTCCTTCACAGTGACGGCGCCACTAAACACAACTGGATGCACATCGATCTAAAACCTCTCAGCGATAACAAAACCGCTATCGGCACAAAAGTGGAAATCTATGCAGGCCCGCTCTATCAAAAATGGGAAATCGCCGGCGCCTCCGGCTACCTGGGCCAAAACTCCACATCGGTCCTCGCCGGACTCGGCGCCGAAAAAAATGTTGAAGTCGTGCGGCTGCTCTGGCCCACGGGAGTTCCCCAGGACGAAATAAATCTGGCCGCGATCAAATTTCATTCCATCGCCGAGCTCGATCGCCGCGGCAGCTCTTGCCCTGTTCTCTTCGCCTGGAATGGCCGCGAATACGAATTCATTGCCGACATGATTGGCCCCGCCGTCGTTGGCCATTGGGTCGCACCGGGCGAGCGCGATGTTCCTGATCCTGATGAATATCTCAAGGTCAACGCGCGCAGTGTTCATCCGCGGAATGGCTTGCTTAGTTTCCGGTTCATGGAGCCGATGGAAGAAACGGTTTATCTTGACCAGGTGCGTCTGCTGGCCATCGATCATCTGGGGTCTTACGAAGTAAATCCCAACGAGCGTTTCGTTAGCGCTCCTCCATTTCCTGAATTCCGCGTCATCGCCACGCGTGGCGCGCATCCGCCAGTCGGCGCGTGGGACGACCGCGGTAATGATGTCCTCTCATTGATCGCTGCGCGCGATCGCAAGTACGTCACTGATTTCGACTCGCTACCCTTTACTGGCTTCGCCAAACTTCATTGGCTCGAGCTCGATCTGGGAAATTGGGACCCCGCAAAGCCGCTGCGCCTGATCATGGATGGCTACACCGATTATTTCACCGCCACCTCGATGTACGCTGCCGATCAGGCCGGGATCAAAGTTATTGCCCCCTATGTCGAAGTTCTCGATGCGCAAGGAAATTGGAACAGGGTGGTAGACGACATGGGTTTTCCTGCCGGGCTTGAGCGCACCATGATCGCCGATCTGTCTGGCAAAATTCCGTCCGGCTCCCGACGCATTCGCATTGTCAACAATTTAAAAATTTATTGGGACGCCGTTCGCATCGATCAAACGCCAGACACTCGCGATGTACACGTATCCGAAGTTCCGCTCGCAAATGCTTCGCTCGATTTTCTGGGTTTCCCGCTGGAAAAACGTCTTACACCCGCGAGCGACACGACCTACTCCTACACGCGACGCAGCAAAACAGGGCCCTACGCGCGTGCCGCGGGTAATTACACTCGGTACGGCGACGTGCAAAATCTCTTACGCGCCTCCGACGACCGTTTCGTCGTATTTGGTTCCGGTGAAGGCGTTAAGCTCAACTTCGATCCGCACAAACTACCGCCGCTGCCGAAGGGCTGGGTTCGCGACTATTTCTTTTATGCCGACGGTTTTGAAAAGGACTTAGATTTTTATGCCGCCCACGCATTCACCGTCGAGCCGCTTCCGCGCCACACTCTTTTGCCCTATCCATATCCCGCCGGCCAGGATTATCCTGCCGACCCTGCGCATCTCGATTACCAATTGGAATTCAATACCCGCCAGCGCTCCGATCATTTGCCGCCATCGTTGCGCTACAAATACGCCGGCCCCCGCAACTGACAGCCACTGTGCGCGCGCACAGATCCCGTAAGGGCAGGGAATCAGGAAAGCCCTTCCGCGTTTAACAGAAAATGATTATAAACGCGAATCACTCCAGCAGAGCTTCTACCCACGTGCGCGTCTGCGCGCTTTTGGCGATCGCTTCGCAAAGCGTCAATTCCTGATGTCCCGTCAAAAAATTCGGAAACTTCTGCGGTGCTTCAAAATTTCCCGCGTCCACATATTCATAAAAATCGCGAAACAATTGCACAAACGTATCCGGATAACCTTCGGCATGGCCGCCCGGATACGCCGCATACCCCCGCGCTTCAGGGCTCAACAGCGCAGGATCTTTAATCAACAATCCATTCGCTTCGTCCCGCCGACCGATCCACAATTCATTCGGAGATTCCGAATCCCACGCCAGCGACCCGTCAGTCCCATCAATTTCAAACCATAGCCTCGCCTTGCGTCCCGCGCTTACCTGCGAAACAGTCATCGCTCCACGCATGCCATTCGCGAAGTGCAACAAAACCGACGCATAGTCGTCCGTGGTGATCGGCACTTCGTCAAATTCCTCTGTTGATCGCGTTTTGAAAGTCTCCACGCGCCCGCGCGGACGCTGCCGCACTGGCACAGTGGTTGCCAAGTCCGCGCAAACTTCGTCAACCTTCGCTCCCGCGATCCACATAACTAAATCCAGCCAGTGCGTGCCAATATCCGATACGGCGCGCAATTCGCCGCCCAATTTCGGCACCAAGCGCCAGTTCCAGTCGCGCGCATGCAACAGCCAGTCCTGCAAAAAACTTCCGTGCACCAGTCGAGGAGTTCCGATCGCGCCACTCGCCACCAGCGCCTTGGCCTCCTGGCACAGCGGGTAGTAGCGCAAATTGTAAGCAACTCCTCCCGTGCGTTGGCACTCTCTGGCAAGCTTGACCAGTATTTCCGATTCGGCCGTGTCGGTAGCCAGCGGTTTTTCGCACAGCACGTGCTTGCCCGCGCGCATCAACGCGCTGGACTGTTCGAAATGTAAATAGTTCGGCGTGCACACGTGCGCAACATTCGCCGTGTTGTCCGCCGCCGCCTCCTCGATCGATACGTAGGCGCGCGGCAAACCTAGAGCGGCGCGCGCTTCTTCGCTGCGTTCCGCTGAACTTCCCACCACACCACGAATCTCAACGCCAAGCCGCCGCAACGCATCGACGTGTGCCTTGCCCACAAAACCGGCTCCGATCAATATCGCCGCCGCTTTCATACGATCGGGTCTCCAAAAATTCAGGCGCCCATTGTAATGCATTGGCGCAAAACCAAAGAGCGCTTATCGCGCAATACCATGTTCATTCGAACGGCGGCGGCTTTCGGATAAAATTCAACTAACTCATCATTCGAACGCGCACAAAAATACTTCAAGTGTTTCTTTGAATGTCGGCGCGCCAACATTCCCGTCGCTGTTAATTAGCGTTTTATATTATTAAATAATGAAAAAAATGCTTTGATCACCTTAACGGTTAGATCGAAATGTTTCCGGAGGGTCCAGATAACTCTGCTTCCAGAATGCTTCTTCCGAGATTTCGCCCTTCGCTAATTGCTGGATGCTCGCCAGAGTCGCGCCCGCGATACCTCCGTCGGCGGAATCAAAAATCACCACGAGGCTATAAAGATGGAGCGATTAAGTAAATGAATGGGAAGCTCGCACGAGTGCGAAGCTCGCTTGAGCATCATCCTCTGGTCCGCGATGCGGCTCACGTGCTAATCGTCTTCGTGTAACAGCAATTCGCGCACCTTGT
>DATHMG010000070.1:0-26068 GCA_035487275.1 Candidatus Acidiferrum sp.
TGGATCAGTGACCGGCTTTCCTTCCATCGTCGTACCAGGCGGATTTTCTTCCCCAACTCCGACGGCCACGCTCGGCGTCCCGGTGGGCATCGAATTCCTCGGCAGACCATGGTCCGAGAAGCTATTGGTCGAGATTGGCTACGGTTACGAACAAGCCACCAAGCACCGCCGCCCTCCGCCAACCATACCGCCACTGCTCGCCGCCCGATAGGTGACGAGGTTAGTCTGAGGGCTGAATTGGCATTTATGATCGGATTGAAAATAATTCCGCTTAATACTCGTCGGGCAACAGGGGGTGGTCACGGTGCGATCTGATTCCGTGATAATCCAAACTAAACAGCCTCAGATTGCGGTTGCGGAAGCCGTCCATTTGCTCCGGACATCCCGTCTTCCCTCGACATAATGCTTTCTCCAGCGAGAGTGCTTTGCGTACACTTTCAGGCCGACGCTATCACGCTTGACGTGACCGCCTTCAGGCTAAGAGTCGGTTGATTGGCGCCTGTACGATAATTCAACAAAGCCGTTCTGGTAACCGACTACGTTCTTCAGATGCCACTTCTGCTCGGTACCGGAATCACCGAATAGGTGCAGTCCGTCACCCAATATGACCGGCGCTATCATCAATCTGATTTCATCCACCAAGCCGAGCCTGAGAAAACTCTGGCCTAACATGGCCCCTCCCACTAACCAGATGCTTCTGTATCGAGGCGCGAGTATCTCACCCACCAATCTCGTGAGGTCGCCTGAGTAGAACTCCACGCTCTCCCTCGTGGACGGCAGTTCTCTATTTGTCATCACGACCGTCGGAGTATCGCCATAGGGCCAGCCGAGTTGCAGCGCGTGCTCATAAGTGCGAGAACCTAGCACGTAGCAGTCTATCGATTGGATGACCTCAGCGCCGTCGTCAATTACCCCTCTTTCGTAGACGTCGCCAGAACTGTCCATCCACGAAACACTGTTGTCCTTCTTGGCGATGATGCCATCAAGACTTGAAACCATGTGAAGGGTTACCGTCGATCTTCTTGCGTTCACCTCATCGCGTGACATATTTCCTCCGGTGCGGGCCGACGTCGGTCGCACATACCTTCTTTTCTTGATTCCATTCGTCTGCCGCGTTCATCAAACTAGGTTATCAGTACCTTGCCAACAACTGACCGTCTTTGGGCTTCGACGGAGATTCGCGAACAGCAGTCTCTCCTTCATTACCAAACACTCCTTCCAAAGCATCACGCCCTCCGCAAAAGGGGAAAAAGTGTAACCTACGTGATTGGTACGATCTGTTACCTATGCGTTCTCAGGTCGCTGACGTTTGTTTTCAATGCGCCGTTTCCAAAACGTCCGCGACTTCAAGTTCAAAGGGCAGGTTTGGCGGGTTGAGATCTTCGCCCCTGACTTCGATCGTGATTGATCCTGAGCTAGCTCGTCGCCCCATCGGCACCCGCAAATCGGGCCTTCAATCTCGTTGGCTGGGGCACCCATCGATGTCACACCAAATGAAATTGCGTACAATCTTTGGATTGTGAACTGAATTGGCACTAAAACGCAGGCCGTCATTTGACCAATGAACGGAAATTTACGAGGCGACGCACATTTGCTATGGAGAGAGTTCAAATGAACGATACACCCAGTGAAATGAACCGCAGAACATTCTTGAACAACACCGTCAAAGTGATTGGTGCCGGCGCGACGCTCGGCACCAACGCCTTATCCTACGGCCGGATCACCGGCGCGAATGATCGCATTTCCATCGGGCACATTGGCATTGGCAGTCGCGGCACTGAACTCGATGACATAGCTTCGCGACTGAAACAAAGCCACAACATTGAGATGACCGCGGTTTGTGATCTGTGGTCTGTCAATCGCGGCAAGGCACAAGCAACGAACGAAAAATTCTACGGCAAGTCGCCCCGCTCCTTCAAAGAGCCAATGGAACTACTCAACGCTCCAAACGTGGATGCGGTGATTATTTCCACGCCGGAACATTCTCACTCACCACTTCTTAGATTGGCTGCCGAAGCAGGCAAGGATGTTTATGTCGAAAAACCCATGGGCAATGTTTTGTCCGAGATTAAAGCGGCTCGTGACGCGGTGCTTCAGCGCAAGCTGATCGTGCAGGTCGGCACGCAACATCGCAGCGAACCTTATCCCAAACTCGCGCGCGATACGATACACAGTGGAGTTCTTGGAGATGTCAGCAAGATCGAAATTGAGTGGAATTATCACGGGCCGCGATGGCGTGGCCGCACAGAAGTAACGCAGATTCGCGAATCGGATACCGACTGGAACAGTTGGCTCATGACCAAACCGCATCGGCCGTTCGATCCGCGGCTGTACTTTGAATTTCGGCTTTACCGCGAATTTTCCGCCGGCATCGCGGATCAATGGATGAGTCACGGCATCGATCTGGTGCATTACTTCATGCAAGACCACTTCCCGCGCTCGGCCGTTGCGAGTGGCGGAATTTTCGCGTGGCGCGACGGACGCGAAAACCCCGACACCTTCCAGGCGCTCTTCGAATACCCAAAAGGTTTTATGGTGAGCTACACCACGAGCTTTGGAAACGACTCGCCGGGTTCAACCCGCTACATGGGCAAAAAAGCCACCTTGCTGAATCTTGGCGGCGAAGGCAGCCCGCGGTATGAACTCGTCGAGGAAAAAGGCAATCACGAAGACGATCCCGATATTGAAAAACAGCGCGCGGAAAAATATCTCCAATTGCCAGGCCAGAAAGATTTGCCGCCTATGGGTATTGACGACATGTCCGTCGAGCACATGGCCAATTGGATCGAGTGCCTTCGCAGCAGGCAACAGCCAATCGCGACGGTGCACGATGGTTTTGCGCAATCGGTCGCTTGCATGATGGCGACTGAAGCGTACTGGACGGGCAAAAAACAATTCTGGGACGCTAAGAACGAGGTCATCACCGACAAGATCCCGGAAGCGGTGTAGTTTTGCCAAGCGTCCCGCAGAAAAAAACTTACGAAATGAGAATGAACGCGCCAGAAGTTAAGCAATCAGAAATTTAAGCGCTAACCCGCAGATCTTCCACCAGATGTTCACTAGCTCGCATGGCCAGCGCCATGATGGTCAATGTAATCGACTTCTCCGGATGCGAAACGAACGCCGCCGCGTCGACCACCAGAAGATTTTTTATATCGTGGCAGCGGTTCCATCCGTCTAGCACTGACTTTTTAGGATCGTCTCCCATGCGTGCGCCGCCGGCTTCATGCGTCACACTACCCATCGGGTAAGGGTTTCGTTTCTCGTAGGGCAGCATCTCGGCGCCGGACGCTCGCAAAATTTCTTCCATCTGCCCGTACATTTCGTCGCGCAGCGCAAACGCATTGTCATATTCCGTGTTGGTATGAAACCGCACTTGTGGGATCCCGAATCGATCCGTCAAGCCGTCGGGATCAATCTCCACAAAATTCCATTCAAACGGCAGGCCTTCTCCATATCCGCCAATATTCACCGCCGCCGGATACAGTTCCTTGATTCGTTTCTTGTACGCCGCACCGAATCCAGGAAGCTCCGCACCGGGCCCCGGGCCCATACTGCATCCCGTTTCCACCGTGAAACGATATCCGCGCAAGAATTTATCGCTCTTTTTTGCATAGTTGAACCGCGGGATGTAAAGACTGTTTGCGCCAGGTCCATCATCATTCGTTGACGGTCTTCCGGCCAATTCCGGAAAAAATCCTGAAAGCTGATTAAACGCCACATGCTCCATCAGGTAGCGGCCAAGCGTTCCACTCGAGTTCGCTAGCCCTTGCGGAAATTCCCGGTTGCGCGAATTAAACAAGATTCGCAGTGACTCCACCATCGACGCGCCGAGAACTACGGCTTTGCCAAACACCTCATACTCTTGATTGCTGGTCGTATCGATGAACGAAACGCCGCGCGCCTTCCCGCTATGGCGATCCATCAACACGCTGTTCACGGCCGCGTTGGTGCGCAGCGTGAAATTCGGCATCTTCTGCATTTTCGGGAATAACACTTCGAGCGTACTGAAACGAGACGCGGTGTCGCATCCAAAGTTGCAAGCGCCGCAATAGTGGCACGCTAGCCGGTTATCGTATGGCTTGCTCAGCACTGCCAGCGGCATTGACACGGTTTTCATGCCCAGTTTTGCCGCGCCCTTTTTTATCAGCAATTCGCCGCACCGCGCGTTGAAAGCCGGTAGCGCGTTTTTGCTGGCAGGCGAATTGTAAACAGCCTCTCCACCACCTGACATTCCGATCAACGCTTCGGTCTTGTCGTAATAGGGCTCCAGATCCTCATACCTGATCGGCCAATCTTCGCCAAACCCGTCCTGCATGCTTTTTGGCTTGAAATCCAGCGGTCCAAATCGCCCGGACTCTCTTCCCCACACCAGCGTTCGGCCGCCCACAGCGCGCAATCGCGTCCAGGTGAATTTGGCGCCGGGAGCCAAAGCGTAAGGATCGTCATGTGGAATGGTGAAAAGTTGATCCGTCCACTCATTGATCTTCCATTCCATCCCCTGCGGCAACTCACCGTATTGTCCCGGTTTTCCGTGACCGCGGTACGGCCAGCGATAAGGCGGCTTGTGATTGTGAAAATCTTTGTGCGGTTCGATCATCCGCCCGGCTTCGAGGCACAGCACTTTCAAACCCTTGCTGGCAAGGGTGTATGCAGCCACTCCGCCCGAAGCGCCCGAGCCGACCACGATCACGTCGTAAACAGTTTGTGTCGCCAAGCTAATTTCTGTCCTTGTCCGCGCGTTAGTGATGTTCCGGATGTGTGCAACCCGGAAAGTCCGGCATGTAATTCATTCCTTGATAATCCAGGACATCAATCAATCCGATCTTTGAGGTGTAAAAACCTTCCACCGTCATTTCCTTTACCGCCGAGAAAAACGCAAAACCCTCATGCTTCGCTTTTGGATCGCGCTCCGGCGCGCTCATATCCATCAGCAACTTGGTCCGATCCGCTCCATCGGCTTCGCGAAATGATTTGCTGAAGAGCCTTTGACTTTCGCGTTCCAGCAATGCGAGCCCGTCTATCCATTTCGTCTGCAACACAGGCTCAAACTCCGCCGCAGAAAAAACGACGAAATCAATGTAATTGGCAACCTGCGCTTCTTTTGCTCCCGGCGCATCATCGGTAGGAATAATCATGGCAGCCAGAATCTCAACGGTGCGGAATTCGTCAGCATTAAAAAATTGCGGAGAATACGTTGCAACCGGCTCTGGATCCTGAATTTCGTGATGCATAGCGGAAATACTAACGGGCGCGCGGTGCTCATCGCCCCGAACCAGCTGCATGGGCAGCCAGGACGCCAGGAATTCTCGTCCGGCAGCGCTGGCGGTTAACAGCCCCAGATATTTCAGTGCGTTCCTTCTGGAAACCCGGCCTTCATCCATCCTTTTAACCCACCCGTTGAACGGCATTTACTTAGCATAGCCGGAAGATGCCATACAACCTCAGTCGTATCGATCTTACGTGGCAATTCGTAATGAATCGCCTGCGAGTTGCGCCGAAGCTGTAAATCCTAGGTCTTGACACTATTTATGATAGCAAGTAAAAGTAACTAATCGAAAGTACTCGAAAGCCCTCAAAAGTGAGCGGTATCTGGGGTGAACAATGAAATCTGGCCCGCAATGTATTTTTTCTTCGCGGATCATTGCATGGACGCTGTTCACGCTGCTCTGTTCCCTGCCTATACGTGCACAGTCCACGTACACCGGAAAATTATCAGGCGAAGTAACGGATCCGTCCGGCGCGGTAATCGCTGGTGCTAGAGTTACTCTGACGGATCAAGCCACCAGCGTAGAGACCTCGGTGACCACAGATTCCAAGGGCGTCTACGTATTGACGGGCTTGCGGCCGGCAACATACACGATTTTAATCGAAGCACCGGGCCTCGGGTCCGTCGAAAGAAAAGATATCGTGCTCGCGGTCAGCCAGGAAGCGAATCTTAACTTCACGCTATCTCCCAGTTCCGTAAGCAGCAGCATCACCGTTACGGAGCAAGCGCCACTCCTGGATACCGGCAATGCCACCTTGGGAACGGACGTCACCAACGAATACGTCCGGGATATTCCCTTACCGGACCGCAGTTTTTTCGGGCTCGTATTTCTTGCTGGTGGCGTGACGGAAGCCGCGGGCTCCGGAATTCAAGATTCTTATCCATCAGGAACAAACTTCGTTTCCAATGGGCAGCGCAACGCAACCGCCGAAGTCCGCCTGGACGGCGCGCTGACCAGCGCCCCCGAACAAGGCGAAGGCGGCACGACCAATGTCTATTACCAGCCCTCCGTAGAAATCGTTCAAGAATTTAAAGTGGCGAATAACAGTTTCTCCGCCGAGTACGGAAACAATGGCGGCACGGTCGTTAATCTGGTTCTGAAGGAAGGCGGTAATAAATTTCACGGGAGTGGTTGGTGGTTTGGCCAGCGGTCAGCGCTGGACGCCAATGATTTTTTTAACAACGCCGCGGGTGTTCCCAAGGCGGACCACTCGCGTGACCAGTATGGTTTTGCGCTGGGTGGGCCGATCCGCAAAGGGAAAACGTTTTTCTTCGTGGACCTTGAGAAAGTGCGCGTGCAAGATGCCGTGAACATGTCCGGCAATGTGCCTACCACCGACGAGCGGCTTGGTAATTTTTCGGCCGATTCCTCGCTAATTTACAACCCTTCTAATTGCCTAGTGCTGGATCCTTCGACAAACACCTGTAACCAGCGTGCTCAATACGTAGGCGACGCCTCCAGTGTGGATTCCTCAGGTAATTCGCTGGCGGGCGTGCCGAACGTCATTCCAAAAAGCCAAATCAATCCAATCGGTCAAGCAATCCTAAATCTGTATCCGCTTCCCAACGTCAGCGGAAATCCGAATTTTAATTTCCGTAAATCCATCATCGCGTCCAGCAGCGGCTACCAGTACGACATTAAAGTGGATCAACACTTTAACGATAAAGTGCATCTCTCTGGGCGCTACAGCCACTTGTACTCGGATTTTTCCACTCCATTTATCTTGGCGGATGGCAACGACGCTCAGGGAAACACCATTAATGATGGACTAGCGGGAACCACGGTGGTGAGCAACGCAGGATTGGAGTTGAATTACGCTTTAACGCCAACGACGCTTTGGACCAGCAGGCTGGCGATAGATCGCGTGACGTCCCCCGGCCGCAGCGTTGGTCCCAGCCTCACATCCGTTGGATTTCCCTCCATCCTGGAACAAGCCAATGGCTTGAATCGCATGCCCGTGATTCAGATGGACTTCAGTGGCACCGCCAACCAACTTTCGCTTTTTAATCAGTGCTGCAGCGATACCTCCTTCGCACACAGTTTGTATTCCTATTCGTCCTCAGTTTCTTGGCTTCATGGAAGGCACACTTTTACGACTGGATTTGAGCAACGCCAATTCTTCAATAATTTTGGGCAACCTAACTATCCGACGGGATTTTTTTATTTCCCTCAGACGGTTACGGCCCTGTCGCCGACCGACACGTCCTCGGGAAACTCTTTTGCGGACGTGCTGATCGGGTATGGCGACCCGTCGAGTTTCATAAACATCCAGCCTAAGGTGGCCGACAAATCGTGGGAAACCGCATTCTATTTCCAGGACGATTACAAGGTCAGCTCTAAACTGACTTTAAATCTAGGGCTGCGGTACGAATGGAGCACGCCCTACACGGAGCGCTTTAATCATCAGCAGTACAGCGATTTCTCTGGCGATACGGGGGTCGCGATCTCCCTCTTGCCTGGCCAACAGCCCACTGAGCTCAAAGGCACAACAATTTTTCCCGGGCAGGGCGGGCTCGGCCGCCATCTCCCGATAGACTGGAAAAATATCGCGCCCCGTCTGGGTTTTGCGTACGCGATCAATTCAAAAACGGTTTTTCGCGGTGGTGCGGGAATCTACTACGGCCTCAACCCGGCGACCAATTTTCAATATACGGGCACCGCTTTCAGCAGCTCCGGCAATATCTTTTTTACTCAGGATGGCTTCAATACCCAATTCGCGACGTTCTCAAATCCGTTTCCGAATGGTCTCCCTCAACCGGAAGGCATGACTTACGGGCAAAATCCCAACTGGGGATTTTCAAATTCCAACAATTTGGGAACGGAAGAGGCGCGCAACGCCAACATCTATCAATGGAATATCGGAATACAGCGGCTATTGCCTTCGGATATTACCGTGGGCATCGACTATTCCGCGAACCACAGCAATCATTTGCCGTGGGGTGGAGACAACATCACCACGACGCGGAATCGAAACTTCCTTTCTTCCGATTTGCGCACCCAAATTTCAACGCAGCAACACGCTCTCGATCCGAATTGTGATGTCGACGGCTGCGTAACTGCCTATTTAAATCAGCTCGTCAACAATCCATTTCAATATTTGTTCGTCCAGGTTCCGGGACAACCCGCGCCGATCTTTAATCAGCCATCGTCCCTGTATACCCAGGCGCAAATCCCGCTGGTCAATCTGTTGCGTCCCTATCCCCAATTTAACGGCAGCTTCACGGGTCTGCCGAATCTCGGTGCAAATTCTTTTTACAATTCCATGCAAGTGCGTTTTCAAAAACGCGCCAGTCATTACATCAGCTTCGAAGGCAACTACACATTTTCAAAGTCCACGGATGATTCCTCGGCAGGTTTCAATGCCTTCGTGGGGACTTTGAATGCCGGCAATGTGCAGCAGCTCGACCGACTGAAGCTTGAGCACGGTATCAGCGCTAACGATGCCACTCACCGATTTGTCCTGGCTGCGGTTTTGGAAGTGCCAGTTGGCCGCGGGCGGTGGATCGGCCGGGACATGAATCGTTTTTTGAGCGGCGTGATTGGAGGTTGGGGCGCGTCCATGGTCATTACTCGCCAGAGTGGGCAGCCGCTGGCCTTCTCCACTGTAGGTACTGCCAACGGATTATTTCTAGACGGCAATCAGCGGCCCAACATTTTGTGCAATCAGCTGTCCAGCGGTATCAGTTACCACCAGGCCGCCGCGAATGGATTGAACGGCACCGGAAATTCCTCGGTGTTCAACATAAATTGCTTTGGGTATCCCGGTGATGAAGTACCCGGCAATGCGCCGCGGTACATTGCGACGCTGCGCACCGATGGCATTCGCAACGCCGATGTTTCGTTCAGCAAAGAGTTTGCCATTCGCGAAAGTATGAGGTTGCAAGTGCGCGCCGAGTTCTTCAACTTCACGAATACGGTTCGATTCGCGCCTCCCAATACCTCCGTATCCACGGACCCCACCAATCCAGGTTCATTTGGCACGGTGACCTCCACCGCGAACTCACCGAGGCACACTCAATTTGGGGTGCGCTTCGAATTTTAGGACCATGTTCGATTGAGAATCTGGACCATCATCACGATTTACTGCGCGGTCTGGTGCGCTATCGCCCAGGCCAGTAGCCCGGAGCAGAGCTGGCTGCACTTTACACGTATCGGCGCATACGGATTGCGCGCTGACAACGCGGCAGCCATCGTGCAAGATGCTCAGGCCAGTGGCGTTTTTGGTATCGAGGTTGACAATGATATTCCCGGACGCTACGAAAGCTTCCTCGACCCTATGGAAAAGCTAAAAGCGATTCGCGCCGTTGCAGAGCAGGCGCACAAGTTCGGTAACAAAAGTTTCGTGTACATTGCCGGAACAGAATGCATCACCGCTCATGCGGAAGAATCTCAACACAGCGTTTTAAAAGATCATCCGGATTGGTTGCAACGAAAGATCACTGGCGAACCTGCGGTGTTTACTTCCGGCGCCGCCTTTTGGATCAGGCCGGGTGATGAGGATGTGTGGATCAGCCCATACGCCGTTGAATGGCGGAAAACTTACATGCAGCGCGTGCGCCAGATTGCCGCAACGGGGATTGATGGAATCTATGTGGACATTCCCTATTGGATGACGCACTTCGATGGCTGGGAAAATACTTGGGCAAGTTTCGACGAATACACCGTAAATGCTTTTCGGCGCAGTAGCGGTCTGGATGCCCGCCACGATTTGAAGCTCGGTGATTTCGCCGATGCTAGTTTTCGCAAGTGGATTGATTTCAGAATTTCTACGCTGACGGACTTTGTCAGCGACATCCGCGAAACAGCGCGGAGTGTTAACCCTGCCATCGCGGTCATTCCGGAAATCTATCCGGGCATTGAGGAAGAAGCAGTTCGCGTCGGCGCGGATGTATACGAAATGTACAGCGTGGTGGATGCCATCGCTCACGAATATGAATTTGGTGGCGGCGATCACCTGGCTTCGTCGCGTTCGCAATTGGATTGGTTTCTCTATCAGGCTGGGATGCTTTCTTTTAGAGCTTTTGCGCAAGGCAAGCCCACCTGGTTGCTCAATTATTCATGGGACGGTGAGAAAAACGTTGCGCCCAGCGATGCCATGAAGAATCTGGCCATGTCGCAGGTCATGGCGGGGGTCAATGTGTGGGATGCGCCTGGACATTCCATGGCCGGTTCGAACGATATCCGCACGCGCACGTTGATGTTCAAGTGGATCGCGCAGCACGAGAAGATTTTTTACTCTCCACGCAGCCCCCTTAATCCTGTGGGCGTATATTTTTCGCCGAAGAGCAGAAATTACGACAGCGCAGCATTTTTGCCGTCGTATCGCGGTACATTGTTGCTGCTGTTGCAGAAACATCTGGAAGCTCAGGTCGTTACGCCGCGTACCATTGCGGCCTTCCGAGGCCAAGTTCTCGTTCTCCCGAATGTAAGTGTCCTTAGCGACGAAGAAAATTCGTCCCTACGGGAATTCTTATCAAAAGGAGGACATCTTGTCATCACCGGAACCGACGCCACCGAACTAGGCGACGCAATAGGAATCGTTCGCTTCAGGGAATGTCCCGCGAAGTCATACTTTGAACATGCGCAGAAAGATTTTTCTGCTGCATCGCAAACCGTTCCTGCAGCGTTTCTTGCTAGCGTCGACCCTAATCTGCAAATGTCCGTTGAAGCTCCGCCCACGGTGGCCGCGAACGTCGCTGTTGTGAATGGTAAACCGACCATTTTCTTCGCTAACTTTACTGGCCTGGTGCCGCGCAAGATCGCGGTGCCCACGCCGCAAGCCGGAGTGCGAATCTCGACGCCTGCTACAGACCGCGGGACTCTTCGCGTTCTTTCCTTCCTGGGAGAACCTCGAACCGTCCATGGACAACGTGTCGGAGATCGGCGGATATTTACTCTACCCACGCTCGAGCGCGGAGCCGTCGCATGGTTTGAGGATTCAGAATCAATTCAGTAAAGCTTTACCCTGATCTTCACAGTAGTAGCCCAAGGAAAATGTGAACATTCCGAAGGGAAAACAAGAAGGACTGAAAGCGATCGCCGATAGCCGCGGTATCATCGCCGCCTTGGCAATTGACCAGCGCAGCGCATTGCGCAGGCTTTTTTCCGCGGCCACCGGTATCGCTGGCGATCAGATCTCGCTTGAACTTTTGGAACAATTTAAGGAGGCCGTGAGCCGCATTTTGACGCCTCACGCTAGTGCCATTCTGCTCGATCCCGAAATCGGCCTTCCGGCCGCCAGGCTGCGTGCCAAAAACGTCGGACTCCTTCTCGCGTATGAACAAACGGGCTACGACAAATCCGTACCCGGCAGACTGCCACGACTCTTGGATGGCTGGTCCGCACAAACGTTGGCCGCCGCCGGCGCCGATGGAATAAAAACGTTGCTGTATTATTCGCCGTTCAGTGCATCTCGTATCAACGATTTGAAAAAAGATTGGGTGCATCGGGTCGGCGAAGAGTGTGCGGCGCAGGAATTGCCATACTTTCTCGAGCTGGTCGCTTATCACGATGAAATGGACGAGAAGGGCCGTGAGTTTGCCGTCCTGAAGCCCGAAGTTGTAACCCGCGGAATTGAGGAATTTTCCAAGCCACAGTATTGCGTCGATGTCCTTAAAGTAGGTGTCCCCGTAAACATGGCTTTCGTAGGTACTCGAGCGGGTCAAAACACAAATGCGGTTTACACTCGCGAAGAGGCCAAGGAACATTTTCGCCATGCTGCAGCAGCGGCCCGGAAGCCACTTGTCTATCTCTCGGAAGGCGTAAGCAATGACACGTTCAGCGAAACTCTCGAGCTCGCGGCCGAGGCCGGAGCAAATTTTTCAGGTGTATTGTGCGGTCGCGCTACGTGGAAGGATGGCGTTCCAATCTTTGCCGCCAGAGGCCTTTCGGCTCTGGAAGATTGGTTGGCAAACCAGGGCGTAAAAAATATCCAGCGCGTGAACGCGCTTCTCGGATCGGCAAAGCCCTGGTTTAGATTTTACGACACGCCTGGCACATCGATTTCACCTAAGCGATCATGTTGAATCGTCTAGTAAACCCGTTTTGGTGTGTTAGCGCGAATCCGGCTATCGACAAACGCATGCGCGTTTCCGCCTTGATTCCAGGCCGCGTGAATCGAGTCAACGAATTGCGCGCGGCACCGGGCGGAAAAGCCGCGCACGTGGCAATGGTCTTGCAAACCTTGGGCGCCGATCCGTTGTGGATCGGTTTCGCGGGTGGCCTCACTGGAACGCAACTGCTCGACGGATTGCGGTCGCTCGGTATTCGCGTGCAACCCGTAACGGCAAACGTGGATACGCGAACAAATTTGGAAATCATCGACGATGGCGGCGACATAACCGAATTGCTGGAACCCGGGCTGCCAATCGGAACAAAAGAATGGAAAAGCTTCTTTGAGACATGTAACGAGTTTTTTTCTCAGTCGGCAAATGGAATAGTGATCGCTTCAGGCAGCCTGCCAACCGGTGCCGATCCGGGTTTTTACGCGAAGCTAACCGCTCTGGTACATCAGCACGGGCACAAAATATTCCTGGATACCAGCGGAGAACCACTGCGCCTTGCTCTCGCTGCCGCTCCCGACTTTATAAAACCTAATCAAGAAGAAGCCGAATGGCTCATCGGTCAAACAATCGGCGATTCACAATCGTGGAAAAATGCCGCCGATCGACTTGTCCAACTGGGAGCCCGCAGCGTGATCGTAAGCCTTGGAAAAGATGGGTTTGTTTGGCAGGCTGGAGCGGGACAAAACACGTACCACGCAAAATCATCTAGTGTCACTGTGACGTCCAGTGTCGGTTGTGGTGATGCCACAGTAGCCGCCTTTGCTTATGCTATGTCGGCCGGCCTTAGCGTAGAGCAGACGCTGCGGTTGGCGGCAGCCTGCGGTGCTGCGAATTGCCTGGCGGATTCGCCCGGCCGGGTGCGCGAAGTGGATGTTAAAGCTTTAGAGGCACTGGTGCGCATCGAAAAGTTGGCTTAACAAATATTTGTAGCTGGACGAACATTTAAGACCATGAGGATTCGAAACGATGCTGAATGAGGAACGCAGACGCGGGATTCTTGAGCTATTGCAGCTCGATGGCCGCGTTCTCGTCCGCGATCTCTCAGACCGCTTCCATACTTCTTTAATAACTATTCGCAAGGACCTCGAATTTCTCCATCATCAGGGACAGTTGGAACGCACCCACGGCGGTGCGCTACCTCTTCGTACTGGGGCCTTGCAGGATCGCAGCTTTCAAGAAAAAGAACGCCTGCATCGCCACGACAAATTGCGAATCGCCTCGGCGGCGGTGCGCATGATTCGAGACGGTCAAGTGATCATTTTGGATTCAGGAACCACCACTACAGCAATCGCTCGCGGTTGCAAACAATTCCGCAGCCTTACGGTTATAACCAACGCGACAAATATCGCCGAAGAATTGGCTGGCACTTCCGTGGAAGTGATCCTCACTGGAGGCACTCTCCGGAAAGATTCCTTTTCGCTCGTCGGACCATTGGCGGAAGAATCCTTACGGCAACTCAGCGCCGACATGCTTTTTCTCGCGGTCGATGGCTTTGACACCCACTATGGACTGACCACGCCCAATCAACTGGAAGCCCGCGTCAACCGCGTGATGGCCAAAACGGCTCGCCGTACGATCGTCGTTTGCGATTCAAGCAAGTTTGGGCGCAGAAGTTTGTCGCTTATCGTGCCGACTTCGGCAGTGCACGAAACAATCACGGATAAGAAAATCGGAAAGCCGCATCTGAGAAGTTTGCGCGAAGCAAATATTGAAGTAACGCTCGTTTAATGCACCGTGCAGCATACTCATTCCAAATTCGATGTTGCCGTCGTTGGTGAACTGAACCTCGATATTATTTTGTTCGGTCTTCCGGATACCCTTCAACTTGACCGCGAGCATCTTGCTCAAGATTTAAAAGTAACCTTGGGCAGCTCATCGGCGATCTTCGCACACAATCTCGCTTCTCTTGGGAATCGCGTCAGCTTCAGTTCCGCAATTGGAGACGACGCCTTCGGAGAAATCTGTCTTCAGCGCCTGGGCGAAAGCGGTACGGACCTTTCCGGCGTGCGGCGGCATGCGCAGCAGCAAACGGGTCTTACGGTAATTCTCGCTAAGGGCGCGCAACGCTACATTCTCACTTATCCTGGAACCATTTCCGTCATGCGTTATGAAGATCTGGATTTAGAATATGTCTACCGCGCTAGACATTTTCATTTGTCTTCGTATTTTTTACAGCGCGCGCTAAGGCCAAAAATGACGGATCTTTTTCGCCAAGTTAAGGAACACGGACTCACAACTTCCTTGGATACCAACGACGATCCCGATGAAGAATGGTCTGAAGATCTTTTCCCTCTGCTCAAATATGTGGACGTCTTGCTTCCGAACGAGCACGAGGCCTGCAAGATTTCGGGCGCGCAAAATGTGGAATCCGCAATTAAGTTCCTATCCGGCGTTGTTCCGCTCGTGGTGATCAAACGCGGCTCGCTAGGTGCTTTAGCGCAGCGTGGGAACGATAGTTTTTCTGCTCCGCCGTTAGGCAGCACTTTCGTCGATGCGGTCGGCGCGGGCGACAGTTTTGATGCCGGATTTATTCACCAATATATTCGTGGAGCAAAGATTGAAGACTGCCTCAAATTTGGAAACATCGCTGGCGCGCTTTCCGTGACGCGCGCCGGCGGAACGGAGGCATTCCGCGATAAATCTCATCGAGAGCGATTTTTAAATCTCAACTGGCAGACCCACCGCGTTTCGCCAAATCTGGACGTGAACTAAGTAAGTACGCAGAGTGTTGTTTGCAGGTCGGCTTGAATTATTTCGCCACCGGCCCATTTCCGATTGGCGTAGCTTGCAGCAACAGGTTGCCGCTAAATTCCGCATTGAGTCTGGCGCTCGGACCCGTCACCGTACCGTAATCTTTGTCGTTCACATAGTCCACGACTTTGTATTGCCGCGCTTGCAGACCGCGCAACTCCACCTGTCCCTTCCACTCATTCGCGTTATTTCCCGCCGTCCCGTTCTTATCCGCCTCGGCGGGCTTGCCGTCTTTCTCGCCGGCGTAGAAGGCATAAAACATGTTCCCATCTTTTTCGATAGCGTATCCTTCCGGCTCGTCATAGCCGTAAACATACAAATCCAGGAAATTTCCCTTCGATAGCATTTTCTGGTTATACAAATCGATCCATTTTTTCCAGTGCGGCTCTTTTTGCGAATTAAGATACACATTTTTTAACTTGGGTCCATAATCCGGCCAGGTAAATTTCGTTCCCAGTACACCGCCAGTACCCAGTGTGGAAGCGAAGTCACTTCCAACGTCTTGCTCATTGTCTCCCGTGCCGGAGATCTGCGTGAGCTCGACATGATCGCCATAAACGGCGGCGCGTGGCCCCAGCAATGCTTTGTACATTTTCATGCGGCGGCGCACTTGCACGGACCCAACGGGATCAGCGGTAACCGCTTGGTCCATATAGCGAAACCACGCCAGGCTCGGGGGCGTTCCACAAGGGCAACTTTGCGTTACGCTGTCAGCTTTCAACGCGCGCGTAGTTTCAAAAATTATTTTATACACTTCACCCATCCCGTAAACGGAATCCAGTGGCGATTTATGATGATGTGCCGGGTTATAACAGGGCGGCGTAGCGTAAATATTGTCCAGCTTGTGTCCGTCGAAATCCCAATCGTGAATGAATCTTTCCGTTAACTGCTTGTAATAGGCCTGGACTTCCGGCACTGCGGGACACAACGTCGCAAGATTACGCGTCATCCGTGCGGGCTTGCCACTCTTGTCTAGAATTAGCCAGTCAGGATGCTGCTTCATTACATCAGAAACTACATATTTGTGTGCACCGTAGCCAAACTTCCCGTCTTCCACTGCTAAGGGCAGCCACCACAGCTGCACCTTGATATTTTGTGCGTGGAAATCACTCACCATTTTTTGAATGGAATTCCCTGCAAAATTATCTGTACGCGGCTCCCAGTCGCCGTAATTATTGAACCAGCGATCGTCGAGCGTGGCCCAGTGAATGCCCAACTCTTTCAACTTAGGTATCGTGGCAATCATTTGCCCAGGCGTTACGTCGGATTCGTAGCCCCAGCCGCACCAGCTCACCGCGTAGTTCTCGTCGTTGTTTGTCGGGCGCGCAAGGCCTTCCCGTTCCACCGCATTCGACCACATGCTCAGTGGCTCGTAATAATCTCCTTTGTAAACCGCCACAAACGTGCGCGGAGTCGCGTAAACTCCCCCAGGCTTCAACACCATGTTTGCTGGAAAATTTACTGCTGCAGCAACGCGCCCGTCTTTTGTCGTGCGGACAGGAATCGATATGACCAGCGGAAGCGTTTCAATATGACCGATAGCTTCCCCCATCGTTCGCGTCCAAAACGCCACCACGGGGATGCCTCCGCCAACGCGACCTAAGTCGCCCTTGGTATCCACCGGCGCGCCGAATGGATTTTGCTGTTCGAATTTTGCGGGAATAGGCAACACGTCGTCTTTGCCCCACTTCAAACTTGAACCGAAAAACGACCACATTTCATACGGAGCCGCTGCGCCATCGACCGAAAACGCGTTCAGGCGATGCTCTTGCAGCGACACATTTTCTAATGAGATTTCGTTTTTTCCGTCGTTTCGTAGCGACGCGGAAAGCAACGCCAGCGCGGGAAAATCGTCATAAATCTCCAGCGCCAATGTTTCCTTTAGATTTGGATTGGACTGGCTGGCTCCACTGACCTCAACATGTTTGCCAAGCCGCCCAAGCTTTCCTTGCGTCTCCGAGATGCGTGCAGTTTTCAAGTCGAAAACTATATCTGCGATGTTTTGGCGCCCTGCGGTTAAGTGCGTCCCTGATTCACTGCCCGGGTCATCGAGCGAAACTTCACGACCATCTTGTTTTAAGCTGCTCTTCAGATAACCGAAGGGCGTCAACACAAACTCAGCCGCGGAGGTTTGCACGTGAATGCCGTCGGCCTCGGGCTGGATACTCAGCGCGGAAGTCTGCGGCGGTGTTTCCGCTTTGGCCTGCTTCGCGCTTTCATGATTGCAGCTGGATATATGCAACAGCAGCACTCCGCTCGTTATCAACACCACACACCAA
The DNA here is from genome assembly GCA_035487275.1 of Candidatus Acidiferrum sp. Lineage (GTDB taxonomy): Bacteria > Acidobacteriota > Terriglobia > Acidiferrales > UBA7541 > Acidiferrum. The sequence continues at coordinate 17,365 of DATHMG010000070.1, forward strand.
ACGATGTGCCGCCCTTTCGTAAATCGTTTGCGCTGAAGATAGGGAGGATTCATCATCAGTTCACCGCCGCGGGCACACCCTTGAACTGCGCAAAAACCCGCTCGGCATTTTTGTGGTAAACCTTTTCCAAAACCTCGTCCGGCAACTCCATCCCGTAAATCTCCCATCGGCCCTGCCCCGGATATCCCCAATATTCAAAATATTCGTCCGCCGTTTCCAGCCATCTAAAATAATTCGCGTACATCTTGGGATCCGGCTCGCTATCCGTGCCAAACATAATACGATCCTGGAATTCCATGAAGAATTGGCGCGCGCGTCGCGGCTGCCGTCCAAGTTCCGCCTCGCGCGCCCCAAACTCCACTGACATGTTGGGATATTTTTTTAGCCACGCGGATACCGCATCGAGATTCTCCGGCCAGTTGGCGACGTGTAATGCCACAAAATTCGTGCGCGGATGCTTCGCGAAGACGTGGTTCCGCTCCTCAAGCAATTTTTCTTTGTTGGGAAAAGTCGCTCCGTAAAAACTCCATGTCGGATTGCGCATCAATTCTTCGTAGCGCTCATTATGCTGATCCGTGGGAGTAAAAAACGCTTCCGGATCGGTGGAATGTATCGCTACCGGAATTCCGAGTCTTCCGCACTCTTCCCAGACGGGATCCATACGTTCATCGTCAATTGCCACCAGCTTGCCTGTCTTATCGCGAACGCCTAATCCCAGGTCTTTCAAAACTTTCAACCCTCGCGCTCCACGACCGACCGCATCATCCAACTGTTGCACCATCTTGACACTGAACTGCGGGTCGTCAATCTTGCTCCAATCCACTTGCGTGAACACCACAAAGCGGCCGGGATACGGCTTAACCATATTGTCCAGCACAGCCTGCAACTTCTCTCCCCACAAACCAGTGAGAATCACGATGGTCTTGATATTTGCTCGATCCATGTTCGCCACCACTTCGGCGGGCGGCACGTTTTCCCCATTTATTCCTTGCGCGTCATTCACGTGGTTATGAAAATCAATGGCCGGAAATTTCGCTTGCGGCACCTCGTGCACTGCCAAATGCACCATCGCACGGGGTTTGAAATCCTTTAACAAAAGCGTCATGCGCTTGGCCGCATCCGGATCTTCCTTGTACGCAATGTCTTGAGCGATGGTCACCGAAGCAATTCCAACGACCAGCCAGCCCAGAAAAATCGCCAAGAATTTGGTGTTCATCTTAACTCCCGGTTTACATCGAAACGCACTGACAGGCTCGGCTACCCGTGGCATCATTGTACATTCGAAAATAACATAACGAAATAAAGAGTAGCTAAACGAAAGTAGGGAGGGTTGGCCCGAACGCCTGCGGGACCTTGAGTTTCATCGGGAATGCTCACATTTCATCCGAAAAACGCACGGGTGCCTGACGGACTCCGCAACAATTCCGTTCATCCGGGCATCGAGCCGTTGTGGCTCGCTCACGCGAACCAAACAGCAGGTGACGACCACTCGATGCTCAAGAAGAACTTCGAAAGCAAATTAGGGACAAAATCGCCCAAGATTTGAATCGCCGGATACCATCTATGCTTTCAAGTCGCACCGAATGTATCCAAAACACTGGAAGAAATTCTCGTGTAAGCAATTCTGTTTGTGAGAGATTATGGAGAGAGCGTCCGTAGCTCAGCTGGATAGAGCGTCCGCCTTCTAATTAGAAGGTAGAGAATTCTAAGTGCCTTGTTCTGGAGTCGCCTACGGGCCTCGTCGCCCCAATTTGTAACCCCTGGTTGGGTTACAAAGGTTATGAATTTTGTGCCGCTCTGCTGCTTAACTGATATCTCCAAAAAAGGGTCGCTTGGTTTGCGAAGTCCTGCCGTGCTCCCGTACGGCGCGCCTTTTTTACTCGCCAGAAGTGAAACCCAATTGGGTCAGCAAACGAGCGAGCTGAAATTGCCGGTAAGTGTAAGTTTTGCAGTACTACTCGATAGATGCGACTTCAGAGTATTCCTGTCACTCCCGTGATCGCTGCGATGTGAGCTGATGTGTGGCCGTCACCCAGGGCCAGAGCCTAGGCCGCAATGCCGCCATTTTGCGCGGCAGATTTCTGGATTTGTCAACTTGGTCCCATTTCGATGGTGGGTCGGCTTCCGATGCAAAAGAACGAAAATCTGCTGCTCGAACTGAGCTGCTAATCTACGGTTCGATGGCCGCCCGCGTAATCCATGGAGCACCGCTCGGTCACCTGGCTTCCTCAAACCAACCAGCAATCGACGAATGTGCTGATCGCTGATCTTCAGCCACTTGATAGCTTCCCTCTGCGTGATCTGCTTGCGCTCGACCTCGTGTAGCACGCGTAGCCGGTCGCGTTCTCGCTCGCTCAAGGCAATTCGCTCCGTTTCCATAGGGCCCTCGGCCACCTATGAAAGCGGACATTTCTACTTTGCTCAAACCGGACATTATCATTTTGCAGCGACACTGGTGGCAAATTCGTGGCAAATTCGTTGTGTCGAGTGCAAGCGAAGCGTATGATGCGCGAGTCAGAAATCCAAATCGGAAATTCCAGCTAAAGAGCAAAAAAGAGGAGGATCACCATGAAGAGGTTGTCGATCCGTCTATTGAGATTCCTCGTGCTGGCAATGTTTCTCATACGCATCTTGCCAGCTCGCGCACAACAGTCCGTCGTTCAACTCCCCGATATTTATGTCACCAGCGACAATTATTCGATCCACGTGAGCCACAAAGCCGGAGCCCATCCGAGCAAAGTTCCTGTGTTGCTGATAAGCGGAAGCTGGGTAAATAGCCAGACCTGGGATTTTCCGGGTCGCAGTGTGATGGATTACCTCGCGGCACGTGGTTACGACGTCTATGCGCTTGATCTTCGTGGCATGGGCAGCTCAACGCCGACGCCGGCGAGATACACGGACTATTTTCCAATCGATATCCCAGGGCGCGTGAGGGACGCCACGGCGGTGGCCGGCTTCATCAGAGATCACACCGGACGCGTGCCGGTCGTCATCGGCTGGAGCCAGGGCGGGCTGATTACGGGGCTACTCGCCGCTTCTGACCCGCAACATCAGTTGGCTGCCGGCGTAGGATTGTTATCCACGGCCCCGGGTGGCTTTGTCATACCACAAAACCTATTCGGGGATGTGCCGAGGATACTATTTTCCCAATTCCCCGAGGCTTTGGCACCCACGCAATCCGAAATTGATGAAATCATTTTCGGGACCGATCCCATCACCGGCAAATCAACGATTTCGCCGGATGCTTTGGCCATATTCTCTTCGCCGCCGTTTTTGCAGCCAGATAGTTCGATCGCAATCGTGGAGGAAGTGAATATATGCCCTCTTTCTCCTCCAGTCGTTAACGTATGCCCGGCTCAGACGTTGCCTTGGGGCAATATCACCGTCCCGGCGCTGGTGGTTGACGGCGCTCTGGACCTCCTCGTTGGCGAGGATCTCGCGAGCACTCTATTCGAGTCGCTGGGATCGAAGAACAAGCAATTGGTTGTTTTTCCCCGCAATTCGCACGGCTGGTTCCTGGAGGACAATCACCACGAAACGGTGCGGGTTTTCAGTCGGTTCTTATCCCAGTTCGATCGCTCTTGCGAAGAAGCGCGTGACTGCGAAGAGTAGCGCGAGTCAATCCTGACAGTCCGTCAGCTACGGCGCAGAAGAGCGAGATGTGGTGCCGCTGGAAGGCGGGAGACTCGTTGCATGCCATCGGGCGGGCCTTCGGCAAAGAACATTCGACAAAGTAGCGCTGCTCTTAAATCAACGTCCGAGACTGCTACCTGGCTTAATTATCTGCCGATCTCGTTCGTTCCGAACAAATGTGACGAGTAAATTCGTCGTCCCGTTGCGCCTTCAGCAGGCGCCGTAACGTTTCAGATGTGAAATGACCCTCAGGGTCGCATATGTCTGGAAACCGGCGACCGCACATGCTACACGCATATCCGTGAGAATTAATCTGCAGTAGCTTACGATGGTGGTACGGCGCGAAATGATGCATTGCCCGCACAGCCGATGAGGTAATCGCGGGGAGTGTCTCGGCGCTTAATTCCGCGAGAACGTTTGTGAGTTCCTTTATCTTTTTCGTGACGATCACGATTCCATAATCTCACCCGACCATTAAATTCACTGTCCAAAACTGGACAGACTGCTCTCTAACCGCATGGGTACCATCCTGCGCAGGTAGAACCCGACTTCACACAAAGCCGCCCTCGATGTTCGAGGGTGGCTGTTTTATTTTACCAACGTCAACCGCTGTCAAAACAACTCGGTATCACCGGCCAGTGAAAACATTGCCGCCAAGAACGTTGACCCGTACAATCCTGCCATGTTATTTGATGGTACCCGACGCGCTGGATTGCAATCATTTGGCACTTTCTGGTGCTTCTGTTCGTTGGCTGCGTAAACACGGGACGCCGGAAGATTTGATTAAGTTGTGGCTAGGTCATGCGGAAGAATCAACCGCAGATTCGTACAACAAGGTGAAAGACGATTTGCAGTACCGTCAAAAAGAAGCCGAACGCATCGGAATTGGCTTCGAAATTTCTCCTATTGTGCGAACTTTTCAAAAAGCTGTTGTCAAGTAGTCGTTGTAAAATGCACATGGTAAGGTGGTTGCGGACTGCGCCCGTAGCTCAGCGGGATAGAGCGTCTGCCTTCTAAGGCGACGCAAATTCACTCCAAGTCGTTGCCCCGGTTGCGCTTACGAGTTCCGAGCGATCCTTGGCCTGCTCCAAAGTTGCTCCAAACCCAGATTAAGATTCACAATTCTTAGTCGTAAATCGAGGCGCGAAGCTACGTACTGAAAAACAAGAAGCGAAACCTTGACTGAGAACGGCGCCAAAGAGCGCCGAATCGAAGCAGCGAGTCAGAAAAACACTGCTGGAGAAACATTAAATCGTTTGCTCAATTTCTCGATGTGGGTTTTATTGAGGTCACGTTTCTTATGCAAGACTTCGGATACGATGCTTTCAGAGCCAAAGATTGGAACCAGATCTTTCTGGCGCAGACTATTCGCATCCATCAACGTGCGGAGCACTACGACCGGAGAAGCATCAGGAATGGAATGATGCTCTTCTTCGTATGCTTCGATTAGGGTCATCAAGACTTCGGCATACTTCTCTTCTTCAGTTGTTGGATTATCTTTGCTTGCCAGTTTGTCCAAGACGCTTAGGTACTTTTCATGTTGACGCTCGGATGTGATCGGCGTTGGCGAGCCAACTTCGAGTGCGTATTTTTCGGGCACTGCAATCATCATTTTTGCCACTCCTTCTCGTCGTATTCGGCGTGACTCAAAATGCGTCGGATGTAAACCATTCTCCATCTGTATTTGATAGTGGCAATCAGCCTGCATTTATTATGGCTTATATCGAAAACAACGAAGCGCCCGGCAACATCTGAATTTCTCCAACTGTTCCGAACCTCAGCAAAGTTTTTCCAATCCGCGTTCTTCGCGATCTTGTACCAAGCGTTTAGAGATGCGCCCCATTCGCTGTGCCTTGCGGTCGCTTCTCTAATCGCCTTCCGGCTTACGATCCGCAAGACTAAATCTTCGCATTTTGCGAAGTTTGAGTCAAGCGGAAAACGATGTTTTCATTTGGCAGATTGTGATCAATCATGAGAAGCAAGCGCCTTCAGTAAGACATCAACAACTTCTGCATAGGGCAAGCGCCCGTGACGATGTCGGTGACGTTCTCGATTGAGGATTGGAACCAAACCTTCGTCTTGCGGAAGCGGACTTAGGTGGCGTCTGTTTCTCCGTTCCGCCCGTTCCAATTGGCGCCAAGTCGCTTCAAGGATTAACAATCACCATGATCCAAGAAGTACTCGAAACCCCGGCCCTGCAGTCTAATTTGTTGTCGAAAGGGAGATTCTTCGAAACGTCGCACTGCTCGAAATGCGCCCGTTAAGCGAGACCTCTTGCCCGCGCAAGTTGGTTCGCATTGCAAACTCCGGGCTGCATTTGGACGGCGGCCCCCCACGACGAATGCTGGAGAAAACTACTGATTTGGGAGATAACTTAAGTCCGGCCGAAACTGAACAATTGCACTGGTTTCACTTTCGATCGAAGAGTCGAACCTTTTCGTAATGGAATCCGCTTCCGCCGGTCCGAATGCGTCCTTGAGCATCTGTTCGAAAGGTTTCATGTCTGGTTTTTCTTCGAAATCCGCCCAATTGGCATGCGGAATAACCAACACATAAGTGCCCGCGTGACCACCGTTTGTTAGCGCGTACCAGAAATAATGCACAGGCCATTTTGTTTTCTCGATCGCCTCGGTGGTTCTAGTCATGGCGCTTCGGAAATCTTGATTTTTGCCGGGACGCACACGATAGGTAATGATTTCCGAATACTTTGAAGGTGTCGCCGAATCGGGCGGTTTGCTGTCTTTAGGTAAAAATTCGTAGTAGCGAGTGACGACCGACTGTACATACGGGCCCATGACCTTGGTGAATTCATCGAGGTCGGCCTGCTCTGGGACCGACGGCTTGTCGAAATCGGCCCAGTGCTGCCCTAGTCTGCCAACAGTATATGTACCCGTGTCATCGCCGCTGACTGTCTGCCATACCATCAATGGCAGAGCATCCTTTTGTTGTTTGTGCCATGCCGCTTTCTGCTTCCGTCCGTCCTCATATTGTTTCACCATGCCGCCCTTGATCGTTTGAAATTCCAGGGAAGCAATGTTGCCGGGTTTTTCCTGGGCGAAACCTGACACCGAGGCGAGTAACATGATTCCAAACGCCGACAGCAGTTTTTTCATGATCATCAAACCTATCCTTCCTGAGGGTTGCTGAACTTAAAGTTGATAAACAGTACTTGGGCCCGCAATCCCGAGAGAATGCCGACGACTGATGGTTGGAAAAGGCTCAATACGAACCGCGACTATATACCGATTCTGAAACGAATCAAGGTTTTTTATTCCATTCCGCTCACAGGACGCGCCAGTTTTTGAGTTTTTGCAAAGCGAGCTCGTTGCCTATCCCTGACTACAAATTCCTATCGCAACCATTTAAATCGTCCCCTGGAACGCCCATTAATCGACCCAGAACTTAGCAGGCGGCGCTGTTGGAAATTTGTGGTGGGGTTACAGTGGCGGCAGCCGGGCTACCGTTGGATCGCATGGGCGACGGATATTTTCAACTAGCGTTCGATTGGAGGATTAATTTCTTATTACCCTCAGGGCGTACCCATAACTTTCCAGCGACAAGTGGGAAGTAATCCCAAGGTAAGGTTTGCCGACAAACCGGGATTTATCCCGCGCTTTTCGGTAAACCGGCACAGGACAAATGTTCTAGGTCGGACACACTCGTCCTCAGCCGCCGTTCGTTGACTAGCGAATGCCGCATCCGTAAGATGAAGCCACCCGAAAGCCAACATCTTCTGATGATCGGCCAAACCATCTCACACTACTGCATTGTCGAGAAACTCGGCGGTGGCGGCATGGGCGTTGTGTACAAGGCCGAGGATACCGAGCTTGGGCGCTTCGTCGCGCTGAAGTTTCTCCCCGAAGATGTAGCGCAAGATCAGCACGCATTGGAACGTTTCCGCCGCGAAGCACGTGCGGCTTCTGCTCTGAACCATCCGAACATCTGCACAATCTACGAGGTCGCCAAGGATGGTGGTCGTTCGTATATCGCCATGGAGTTTCTGGACGGCATGACGCTGAAGCACCGCATCGCAGCGCGTCCGCTGGAAACGGACGTTTTTCTGCGCATCGCGACTGACATCGCCGACGCTCTCGACGCCGCACACGCCCAGGGGATCGTTCACCGCGACATCAAGCCCGCGAACATCTTTGTAACCAAGCGAGGTCACGCCAAGATTCTCGATTTCGGCCTGGCGAAAGTTGCATCCACAGCCAGCTCTTCGAGCCAGATCGCATCGCCGAATACCGTGACGGAGTTTGACGAACAGCAACTCACGAGCCCGGGAACAATGCTGGGCACGGTGGCGTACATGTCGCCTGAGCAAGTTCGTGCGAAAGAACTAGATGCGCGGAGCGACCTGTTCTCGTTCGGCGCGGTGTTGTATGAGATGGCAGCCGGCAGTATGCCATTCGGAGGCTCAAGCTCTGGAGAAATATTGGGCGCAATCCTGCATCAGAACCCGCGGCCGGCGTCGCATTTCAATCCGCAACTTCCGCCGCAAATCGAAGCGATCATCGACAAAGCTCTGGAAAAAGACCGGAACCTGCGCTATCAAAGCGCAGCGGAGATGCGAGCCGACCTCCAACGGCTGAAGCGGGACACGAGTACGGGACGGTTTGCCGCCCCCCTATCTACCGGGAGTGCTGAATTTTCAGTAGGGGCCGGGACCGATAGTCTGCGGCCTGAGGCGGTCGCCTCCCAAACCAAGCGGCCTATACGGAAAAGCTGGGGATTCGCTGGTGGCGGATTAAGTCTTCTCGTCATTGCGTCTCTCATTTATGTGGAGTCTCGCCCTCTTCCGCCGCCCACGGTATCCGGCTACCTCCCGGTTACACACGACGGTCATCGAAAGGGTTTGGTCGGTACAGACGGGTCACGAATTTTCTTTAATGAATATCCCGCATCGGTTTCTCTTATCGCACAGGTTTCTAGCTCCGGTGGAGAGGTCGCGCACGTCTCAGTTCCCTCACCGACGATGTCATTGCTGGCAGTTTCGCCCGATGGGGCAAACCTGCTTGTGGCGGACGAAGTGGGCCAGACCGCATTCCGCGGGCCGCTCTGGGAAGTCCCG
>DATHMG010000071.1:0-18310 GCA_035487275.1 Candidatus Acidiferrum sp.
AACGCTGCTACGTTGACAAAACTGGCTGCAGACCCTAAACTTTGGGAGTTCTGTGCTCTGTCCTGGAGTGCGCAGGGGAACGGCCTTTCTAACGATTTTGAGAAGCCAGTTTTCAAGCGCTATAACCGGCTGGATCAAATCAAGCGGGTTTTGCTTCAAAAGGGAGCTGCAGAAGCCTCGTTGGCGGGTAGCGGTTCGGCGGTGTTTGGAGTTTTCCCGAGCCCAACGATGGCGCGCCGAGCCGCTGTTGGGTTTCCGCACGACTTGACCTTCGTTTGCGAAACAGTTTCGCGCGACAGGTATCTCCGCGCTGTGAAAAGCGCGCGTGTCGTTCGTTGAGCCGCAGCGTCCGCCGTGTCCATCGAATAACTGAAGATTGCCAGCGAAGAGCAAGAGAATTGCAGGAGCGCGCGCTTCGTGGATGACGACCGCTTCAAAATATTTTCGGGCACGGCACATGTGCCGCTGGCCGAAAGTATTTGCCGCAACCTGAATGTGACCATCGGTAAGGCGTTGCTGGGGCGTTTCAGCGACGGCGAGATTTATTTTCAGATTCTGGAAAATGTGCGCGGCGCGGATGTTTTCGTGGTGCAGCCATGCTGTTACCCGGTGGACAACCATCTGCTGGAGTTGCTGCTGATGATCGACGCCTTTAAGCGGGCTTCCGCGTGGAGAATTACCGCGGTGCTGCCGTATTACTGCTACGCGCGGCAAGACCGCAAGGACAAGCCGCGAGTACCGATTTCCGCGAAGCTGGTGGCGGACTTGTTGGAGACGGCGGGAGCCAGCCGGGCATTAACGCTGGATTTGCACGCGCCGCAGATTCAGGGCTATTTCGATGTGCCGGTGGACCATTTATACGGGTCGCCGGTGCTAGTTGACTATTTCCGGCAGATGCATTTACCGGATTTGACGGTGGTGTCGCCGGATGCGGGTGGCGTGGAGCGCGCCCGATCGTTCGCAAAGAGGTTGGGAGCACCGCTGGCGATCGTGGATAAACGGCGCGTGGATGTGGACGTGAGCGAAGTGATGAACCTGATCGGAGACGTTCGCGGGCGAAGCACTTTGATCGTGGACGACATTATAGATACCGCCGGCACGCTGGTAAAAACTGCCGAAGCGCTGGTGCGGGAAGGTTCGACGCAGGTGTTTGCGGCGGCTACGCATGCGGTGCTTTCCGGTCCAGCGGTGGAGCGCATCGAAAAGTCGTGCATTCGCGAGGTAGTGGCTACCGATTCGGTGCCACTGGGCGAGGCGGCCAAGAACTTGAAGAAATTGAAAGTATTGAGCGTAGCCGATTTACTGGCTCGCGGAATTCGCTCGATTCACGAAGAGACATCCATCAGCGAATTATTTATTTGATTTTTGCAGGGCCGCTTTATAAGCGGGATTGCATAGCAGCATGAGGGAAGGAAATTAAGATGGCTCAAGAGAAAATCGTTGTGGAAGCGGCGGCCCGCGCCAAGCGGGGCAAGAATGAAGCACGCCGATTGCGGGCGACCGGTAAGGTGCCGGCGGTGTTGTACGGCGGCAAAGGTAATGCCATCACGCTGGCGTTGAATGCCAAGCAACTAAGCGCGATATTCCGTTCCGAAAGCGGGCACAACACTTTGTTTCAAGTGGACCTGAGCGGCAAGCACGAACCGGCTATTTTGAAGGATTGGCTGGTGGATCCGGTCACGGGAAACCTGCTGCATGTGGACCTGCTGCGCGTGGCGATGGATGTGCGCATGCGCGTAAAAGTCCCCGTGCATACATTTGGCGAGCCTGCGGGTGTGAAGCAGCAAGGCGGCGTGTTTGAGATCGTGACGCGCGAAGTGGAAATCGAATGTTTGCCGGCGGAAATTCCGACGGAATTCAAGGCGGACGTGAGCGGCTTGATGTTGGGGCAGCAGCTGCGCGCCGGCGATCTGGCCATTCCTTCCAACCTGAAGCTGGTTACCGATCCGGAACGCGTACTCGCACACGTTGTGGCGCTGCGCGTCGAAGAAGAGAAGCCCGCGGATGCGGTGGCTGCGGATGCTGCGGCACCTGCGGAACCGGAAGTCATCAAGAAGGGCAAGAAGGAAGCGGAAGGCGAAGAGGGCGAGGAAGAAGCGGCCAAGCCGAAGGCTGTGGAGAAAAGCGACAAGGGCGAGAAGAAGAAGTAACACGCGGCGGCTAGCGCTGCGGGTTTCTTGGCCAAATGAGCTGCGAAGCTTTTTGCGGGAAATGCGGAGTGTATGCGGCTGATTGTTGGACTTGGCAATCCCGATCCGGAGTATCAGTGGACGCCGCACAATCTGGGATTCATGGTGGTAGATGAGCTGGCGAATCGAAATGGGATTCGCGTTTCGCGGCCGGAAGGCAAGGCGCTGGTCGGGCGGGGAAAGCTGGCGGGGGAAGATATACTGCTGGCAAAGCCGCAAACGTACATGAATCTCAGCGGCATTTCGGTGCTCGAGCTGCTGGAAAAGTACGGGCTGGGTCCGAGCGATTTGCTGGTGATGTGGGACGAAGCGCAGTTGCCGATGGGCACCATTCGCATCAGCGGCGACGGCAGCGCGGGCAGCCACAACGGTGCGAAGTCGGTGATCGGGTCGTTGGGAACGCCAGCATTTGTGCGATTGCGGCTTGGTTGCGCGCCCGAGCATGAGGTGAGCAGCCGCAAAGAGTACGTGCTGCGGCCGATGCGCAAGGCGGAGCTGGAAGTTGCGGCGGAGATGATCGCGGAAGCGGCCGACGCGGTGGAAATGATCGTAGCGCAGGGAATCGATGCGGCCATGAACAAGTACAACCGGCGCAAGGAACCGCCGGCGGAAGAAACGGAAACGGATAAATGAGTTTGCCGGGCGGCTGTCCGGAGAGAAGAGAAACGAGGGCAACATGGAAGAGCGGCTATACGATTTGATTTTTATTGCGCGGCCGGCGACGGCGGACGAAGACGTGAAGAAAGTGCTTTCGGTCATCGAGCACACCTGCACGGAAAAGGGCGGGAAGGTCGAGAAGGCGGAGACCTGGGGCACGCGCAAGCTGGCGTACAAAGTGGCCAAGCATCGCGAAGGAATGTACTACTACCAGCAGATTCGCACTTCGCATCCAGATTTGATCGCGGAACTTGAGCGGCGTTTGCGTGTGCAGGATACGGTCATCAAGTATCAGACGGTGCGGCTGGATGAAGATTTGAAGCGGCAGAAGAAGCTTATGGATCGGCGCGACAAACGCACCGCAAGGCGTCCACGCCGTGCCACGACTCCTGCTGCTCCGGCAGCTCCATCGGCACCACCGGCTGCGCCGGAGCATAGTGCACCGGCGAGCTAGTTTTTGAATTGATCGAGCTGCGCCTTTTTTAGAGATTGCGTTGCGGCTCAAATAGAAGATTTAGTCGAGATAGTTTTGGCGGTTCAAGTGAAAGGGTGGCAGGTATGGCAGAGGAACAGAAACAGGCAACGGCGCCGAGTGCACCTCCGCGGCGTGATGGCGGCGGTCACGGTGGCGGCCATAGCGGCGGCGGGCACAGTGGGGGAGGCCACAGCGGTGGCAGCCATGGCGGGCCGCGGCGGGAAGGCGGCGGACCGGGCGGCGCTGGTCCAGGCGGACCACGTCGTGGGAAGCGCCAATATTTTCGCAAGAAGAAGGTCTGCAAGTTTTGCGTGGAGAAGATGGACTTCATCGACTACAAGCGCGCGGACATTCTTTCCCAGTTTGTGCAGGAACGCGGCAAGATTTTGCCCCGGCGCATGACTGGGGTCTGCTCGCGGCACCAGCGTTGGTTGGGTGTGGCGATCAAGCGCGCAAGAAACATCGCGTTGCTGCCGTTCGCGGGAAGCGCGGCGGGGACACAGCAGCCTCGCGCAGTGGTAGCGCCGGTGGCGGGAGCTTCTGCGGGAACTTCGGCCGGTAGTCATGCCGCCGCGCCTGCAGCTGCGCCGACACCAGCGGCCACGACACCAACAGAAGTTTCCAGCGCATAAGAATTAATAATCGCGATCAGATCAGGACCACGAACAGGAGTGAAGAGAGCATATGCAAATTATTCTTCAGGAAGACATAGACAAGCTGGGGCATCGCGGCGAGGTCGTGACCGTAAAGCCCGGCTACGCGCGTAATTTTTTGTTGCCTCGCAAACTTGCGGTGGAAGCCAGCGCGGGTAATTTGAAGGCCATTGAAAAGATTCGCGCTTCGCTGGCGAAAAAGACGGCCACGGAAATGGAAGCTGCGCAAAAGCAAGCCGCTGCTCTGAATGGAGTGGAGCTGAGCTTTACGCGCAAGACCGGCGAAAACGACCAGCTATTCGGCTCGGTAACGACTGGCGATATTGCTGATGCGCTGGGAAGCAAGGGTTTTAAGATCGACAAACGGCAGATCCACACTGCGGAACCGATCAAAGCACTGGGAGATTTTCGCGCCACGGTGAAAGTTTTCCGGGATATTACCGCCGAAGTGAAAGTGCAGGTGCAGAAGGAAGGCCAACAGGCGTAATTTTATTTTTAGTTGCTCGACGAAAGAGGCACATTTAGATGTGCCTCTTTTTTTTATTAGAAAAAAGTTTTGCGCAACAAGATTCTTTGCTCGAAAAAGTTTTGCACAAAATTTTCGAAGCGATGCACAGGTTCAGATTGGATTGATGGTTGACGACGGTTTCAGTTCAGCACACAATGCGCTTCATTAAATTATTTCGGTGCGGTTCAAATCCGATCGAGTCGTAAGCGACCAACAACTCGAAAAATTTCTTTTCCTTGCCCCCCGGCCGGGAACATGCTACAAATTCGTCTAGGCGAAGATAAGGCGAAACGAGGCGCGTCCGAATTATGGCTGTTGACAGCACCCTAGAAAAACCACTGCCAAGCAATCTGGATGCCGAGCGTTCCGTTCTGGGCGCCATCTTAGTGGATAACAACGCGCTCAATCCCGCCGTCGAGCACTTACGCCCCGAAGATTTTTTCATGGAGCAGCATCGTCGCGTGTTCACGCAGATGATTGCGTTGGGCGAAAGCCAGCAGGCCATTGATCTCGTTACGCTGACGGAAGAACTGCATCGCCGCGGAGATCTGGAAGCTTCGGGTGGCGCGCCGTATCTTGCCGCACTGGCCGACGGCATGCCGCGGGTTTCAAACGTGGAGCATTACGCGCGCATCGTGAAAGAAAAAGCGATGCTGCGCAATTTGATTCACGCCACGCACAATATTCAGCAGCGCGCGTTTGAAGGCGAGGATGGCGCCGACGCCATTCTGGATAACGCGGAGTCGTCGATTTTTGCGCTGGCGGAAGATCGCGTGCGCGCCGGGTTGATTCCGGTGAAGGACATCGTTCGCGACAATTTCGAGCGCCTCGAAAGAATTTTTCGCGAAGGTAAGAGCATCACCGGGGTAGCTACCGGTTACGGGGAGCTGGATAAGCTGACCTCGGGGCTGCAGCCGTCAGAATTGCTGATTCTTGCGGCGCGTCCATCACAGGGGAAGACGGCTCTGGCGTTGAACCTGGCGGAAAATATTTCCATTCGCGCGGGGCACCCGGCGGCCATCTTCAGCCTGGAAATGTCGAAGGAATCGCTGCTGCAGCGCCTGGTGGCTTCGGTGGCGCAGATTGACGCGCACAAATTCCGCACCGGGCATTTGAGCAAGGAAGATTGGCGGCGCATGACCGAGGCGCTGGGCGTAATTTCCGCGGCGCCGCTGTGGATTGACGATGCGGGCTCCATCAGCGTGCTGGAGATCGGAGCGAAAGCGCGGCGGCTGAAGCGGGACAAGGGGCTTTCGCTGTTGATCGTGGATTACCTGCAGCTGATCACCGCGCGGGGCCGCTTCTCGAATCGCAATGAGGAAGTAGCCAGCATTTCGCGTGCGCTGAAGGGACTGGCGAAGGAGTTGCAGATTCCGGTGCTGGTGCTTAGCCAGTTGACGCGCGCGCCGGAACGTGATGATCGCGGGCCGCAGCTTTCCGATTTGCGCGAGTCGGGCGCCATCGAGCAAGACGCTGACGTGGTTATGTTCATCTACCGGCCGCACTTTTTTAAGCAGGGAGCTACGCCGGAAGAGCGGGAAGAAACGGAGCTTAAGATTGCTAAACAGCGCAATGGACCGACCGAAAGCGTGAAATTCGTTTTTCGCAGCCGGCTGACGCGGTTTGAAGAAGCTGCGCCGGACGCGTTTTCACAATTTGCCGCCGACGATATGTAGTTTGTTATGAGTTGATATGTAAGGATGGACACGGCGCGGCCTGCGAGCCACGCAAATCGATACGATTGCGACGCAGGCGTTGAAACGGCCCTTTTTGGCCTGAAGCGCCAAGTCCTTTCCGTATATCGCGTTAGCTAAATTCAGCCTGCCTTCGGCCGTTCTCCAGATAGCGGCACGTAACGTGCCTGTACGTGAGTGCAGTTGCCCACTGTTGTCATTCACGCGGCAGGTTTTCAGGCGTAAAACCACCCCCGCCGCGTGAATGACGTACACTAAATTTCCCTGGAATAAACATGGCGCGCGCACCGAAAAATCCCACGACCCTGAATATGAGACCCGTTTGGGCGGATGTTTCGCTTCCGGCACTCATACACAATTTCGAATCGATTCGCTCCTACGTGAATCCGCGAAGTGAAAAGCGGCGTACACCGCGGCAAGTGCTGTGCATCGTGAAAGGTAACGCGTATGGCCATGGGGGGCCGCCCGTGACCAAAGCCCTGGAAAAAGCCGGGGCGGACTGGTTTGGCGTGACTTGCACAGAAGAAGGCATCGCGCTACGCAAGGCTGGCGTACGCAAACCAATTTTGATCCTGACCAGCTTTGTGCCCGGTGAAGAAAAGCGATTGCTGGAACACAATTTGACGGCAGTGATTCATCGCTGCGAACAATTGTCACAGTTGGAAAGCGCAGCGTCACGGCGCGGGAAGAAAAAAGTTTCGTTTCATCTGAAAATCGATTCGGGGATGAATCGCCTGGGCATAGTGCCGTCGAGCGTGGATTGCTTTGCGCGGCAACTGGCTAAATCGCAGCACCTGCAGCTGAGCGGCGTGATGACGCATTTTGCGTCCTCGGAAGCGTTTTCCGATACGGTGGCGGGGCGGCAAACCCGCGAGCAAGAGGAACGGTTTTTTGCGGCGCTGGAGCGCTTGCGCGCGCTGGGGATCGATCCCGGAATTATCCATCTGGCGAATAGCGCAGCGATCGTGACGCGTCCGGAAACGTGGGCGGACATGGTGCGCCCTGGCGTGATTCTGTATGGTTACCACCCCGGATACGAGCCTGTGGAGCGGCGACTGGAAATCGAGAGGCAGCTGCCGCTTGAGGCAGTGATGAGTTTGCGCGCGCGGATTATCAGCTTGCGAGATGTGCCCGCGGGTGCGGGCGTTGGTTACGGCGCAAGTTTTGTGGCACAGCGGCCTTCACGCATCGCGGTACTGGCAGCAGGATATGGCGACGGCATTCATCGCGGGTTGAGCAACCGCGGTAAGGTGCTGATTCGCGGAGTGCTCGCGCCGATGGTGGGAATTATTTCCATGGATGTCACCATGATCGATGTTACGGCGGTAGCGGGAGTTGAGATCGGCGACACCGCAACCATTTATGGAACGGACGGGAGATTCAGTTATCCCGCGCATTTGGTGGCACGCAGTGTGGGCACGGTGACCTCTGATCTGTTGTGCGCAGTGAGCCAGCGAGTTCCGCGTTTTTATCTGCCTTGATCGTTATATTCAGTTAATTGACAATTCTTATCACTAGTTGGTAATGTGCCGCATCGTTGGGATTCTTGTCATGAATGTGTGGCTGCTTAACATTCATGCAGATTTCCTATCGGGGCGATTAAGATTTTTCAGCACTAGAGCATCGATATCACCTTGACCTGCTGCGGATGACAGAGTATATAAGCGCTACGGATTCGCCACAGGGGCGAGGGCAGGTGAATCTGAGGTCGTAGCGAATTCGCCGGTCTGACTTACGATGTTCGTTGGAATGTTTTCTCACAACCATTGCGCATGAACCGGAAAACTCCAAGTAGCAGGCCGCGTTCGTCGCTTTCATCAGTTGCGCCGCCAATGCGTGCCCCCGAAAACCGCGCAGCCCCGCAATTTGATTCCGCAGCGACCACTGATCTAGCGGACGCTTCCAAATCCAAACCGTCGACGCATTGGGAGTTTTGGATTTTACGCAGCCTGTTTACCGTCTTGATCGGGGTGCTTTGCTATGCCTTCGCGCCGTCTGGTTTGCGTGGCAGCGCTGCGGGCGTTGGTTTGTTGCTGGCGCTGGTTATTGTGCTTGCGGAGTACCGGCTGGCGTACGCGAGCATTGGCGGATTGATCGGCGGAGCCTGCGGGGCCCTCGCGGGAATGAGTGCGGCGTTGTTGCTGACGTTAATCATTTCGCGTACCTCCCAGCCACCTTCCACCAAGACGTTTCTGGATTTTATCTCCCTACTGGCCTTCAGTTATCTGGGGATGGTGACTGGGTTTCGTTGCGGCGAGCGCTGGCGTGTTCCGCCGCGCAAAACTAAAGCGAGCAGCGAGAGTCCCGCAAACGAATTGATGAAATTGCTGGATACCAGCGTGCTTATCGACGGCCGCATCGCCGAGATTTGCGAGGCACAATTTCTGGATGGGGTGCTGGCGGTGCCGCAATTTGTGCTGCATGAATTGCAGCTGGTGGCCGATTCTTCCGATCCGTTGAAGCGGCAACGCGGGCGGCGCGGGCTGGAAGTGTTGCAGAGAATTCAGAAAATGCCGCAGGTTCAAGTGCGCGTGGTGGATGACGATTTTCCGCATGCCGCTGATGTAGACCACAAGCTGATTGAACTGGCGCGGCGCACGGGAGCGAAAATCGTAACGAATGATTTTAATTTGAACAAAGTGGCCACGGTGCAGGGATTTTCCGTGCTGAACGTGAATGAGTTGGCCAATGCTCTGAAGCCGGCGGTGCTCCCGGGCGAAACGATGCATGTTCTTATTCAGCGCGAGGGCAAGGAAGCCATGCAAGGAGTGGCATATTTGAGCGACGGCACCATGGTGGTAGTCGACGGCGCGCGGCGCATGATCAACAAAACTGTGGATATTATTGTGACCTCGGTGCACCAGACGACGGCAGGCAAGATGATTTTTGGCCGCGTGGATGAGCGTGTCGAGCCAGTCGGTCCTTATGCGCGAGCGGCAGCAGCAGGGCGCGGGGTCGCCGGTAATTCGACGGCATCGTATAGCGTGGGCTCCACTGCGGCGCGAGAAGAGGAAAATAATCGCGCGACTGATAGCAATCTTGGCGACGGTAGAGCTGCTGACCAGAATTCTGCGGGGACGTCCCCGCAAACGGAAGTCGAATAGCGCTTAGTTACCCCGAAAGCGTCAAAGAACCCCGCAACATTCCACTCGGTATATAATTATCCGTTCATCGGATCATTCATCGGATAGACGGGCCACACACTTTCAAACGATAAAATGGGACGAATCACTGCCATTCTTCCGGCTTCGGGACTGGGTACGCGCATGGGCGCGGAGACGCCCAAGCAATTTCTGGAGCTCGACGGAACGCCGATCGTCATTCACAGTCTGCGGCGGATTGCGGCTTGCCCGCTGGTCACGGACATTATTGTGGCTACGCGCGCGGATATAATGGAGTCGCTGCAAACTACGATTAGCGCGGAAAAGTTTTCCCAATCTGTGCGCATGGTGCGCGGGGGAGATTCGCGGCAGGATTCCGTGGCGCAGGCGCTCCGCGAAGTGTCTGCGGACACTGAAATCATATTGGTGCACGATGCGGTGCGGCCTTTTGTTACCGTGGACCAAATCACGCGGGTGATCGAAGAAGCGCGGAAGTGCGAAGCGGCGATTCTGGGCATTCCTGCGATGGATACGGTGAAGGAAGTGAAGCGGGCCAGTTTGCCGGAAGATGTGGCGCTGATTATCGGGACCATTCCGCGCGAGCGGGTGGTGCTGGCGCAAACGCCGCAGGCGTTTTCCGCGAAACTTTTGAAGGAGGCGTTTGCGCGGGCGGAGGCTGACGGAGTGAATGCTTCGGACGAAGCCGGATTGGTGGAACGAATGGGGCGCGACGTGCACGTGGTGTTAGGGTCGGAGCGAAATATTAAGATTACCAGACCTGCGGATATGGAACTGGCGCGGTTTTACCTGGAACGCGAGCGCAACAAAAAGTGAGCGTGCGCTGCGGCATCGGGTACGACCTGCACCGGCTGGAAGCGGGACGCAAACTAATTATCGGCGGGCTGGAAGTGCCTTTTGATAAAGGCCCGGCTGGACATTCGGACGGCGATGTTTTGGCGCACGCACTTTGCGACGCGCTTTTGGGGGCGGCGGGTCTGGGTGATATTGGCACGCATTTCCCTGATACTGATCCGAAGTGGAAAGGCGCTGACAGCATGCAATTTTTGGAGCATGCAGCGGGGCTGCTGGACGATAAAGAATTCTCGATCGAGCATGTCGATGCGGTGGTGATTCTGGAAAGACCTAAACTGGGCCCACATTTTCCGAAGATGCGCGTGGCGCTGGCGAAGGCGCTGAGCGTGACGGCAGACCGCATTCACTTGAAGGCCAAAACGAATGAAGGCGTTGATGCGGTGGGACGTGGTGAAGCGATTGCGGCGTATGTGGTGGCGACGCTGGAGACTATTACCTGACAATTTTTTTTGTTGAAGTAGCATTTCTTGCTGTTTCCACCACCGACAATTTTCTGCTGTAGACTTCTTCCGACATGACTCCTGAACGGCGAACACGGGATTCGGTTGCTGCGCCCAATCTTTTTACTGGCACCGATGTCTGGGAAATTCTTCGCGAGCGCGGATGGACCGCGGACGAAGAGGGTTCTCCCGAATTGCAGTCGTGGTGCGAACGTGCGGCGGCCATGCTTGGATCACACCTCGTTGATCGCGGGGAGCTCAGCGACCTTCTTGCATTGATCTTCCACTATGACGCGGAGAGAGTGTTGGAGCGAGTTGAGAGCCATGCAGTGCTGGCGCGTTATGGGGCCAGAGAAGTGGTGCGGCGGCTGGCTTTGTTGCTGCTGGATAGTGGCCAGTTGGATTCGGAACGGTTCAAAGAAATAATTACAATCATGAAAGAATGCTCGGACTTGCGGAGCCGGGATTTGTTTCATCCGATTCGGCTGGCATTGGCTGGCAAGGCGGGCGAGGGAGACCTCGATCGCGTGATTTTGCTGATTGATGAAGCCGCGGCTTTGCCTTTCGCTGTGCCGGTGAAATCTGCGCGTGCACGGATATTAGAATTTTGTTCCACACTTGATTAACAGGCTTCGTTGCTGAGAACGAGAAAAGGAAACGAAGGTGGCAAAAGCCGATTAACAATAGTCGCTCTAGCAGAGCACATGCGTTCGTTCTTACGCTGGCTGTCGCGGTCCTTGTGGAAATCTTATCCTCGCCGCCGGCCAGAATATGGTTTGGACTACGGACTGTCGGAAGCCTATTCGACGGAGTGGCAACAATGGTGAGCCGTGAATTTATTTTGTATTTTTCTATACACTGTCTGCTCGCATGAGTCCTCTGATTGACCGGTTGACTGGCATCAACGCGGTGCGCGAAGCGCTGCAAGCGGGTAGCGCGATTGATCGCGTGGTGATTGCGCGCGGGCGGCAGGACACGCGCACGGAAGAGATTGTGCAATTGGCGCGCGGACGCGGGATTCCAGTGCGATTTGAGGATCGCAGCCAAATCGACCGGCTGGCCAACACCAAAGATCATCAAGGCGTGGTGGCGTTAGCCGCGGCCCGGGCGGCGGGATCGCTTGAAGATATTCTCGCGCATGCGAAGGCCGGCGGGCACGGCGGGTTGATGGTGTTGCTCGATGGAGTGGAAGACCCCCACAATCTGGGTGCCATCATACGCACGGCGTTGGCGGCGGGCGCGCAGGGCGTGGTGATACCGGAGCGGCGCGCGGTGGGCTTGACGGACACGGTAGCACGAGCGTCAGCCGGGGCGCTGGCGCACTTGCCGATTGCGCGGGTTACGAACCTGGCGCGCGCGATGGAAAAGTTGAAGGAAGCCGGCTACTGGCTCGTTGGCCTGGACGAGACCGCGGACAAAACATATACGCAGGTGGATTACACATCTCCGGTTGGAATTGTTTTAGGAGGCGAGGGCAAAGGCTTGCATGAGTTGACGCGCAAGCGTTGCGATTTTGTCGTTTCGTTGCCGACTAGCGGACCTGTGAAATCGCTGAATGTGTCGGTGGCGGCTGGTGTGGTTTTGTTCGAGGCCTTGCGGCAGCGAAGGGCGCAGGCGAAGTAATTATTTGTCGTATTGGATCAGGGAAAAAACGTCCAGGCCCGCGAGTTTGGAGCGGCCTTTCAGGAAGGTCAGCTCTACGGCGAAGGCCAAGCCTTCTACTTTGCCGCCTAATTGCTGAATGAGTTTGGCGGTGGCTGCGGCAGTGCCGCCGGTGGCCAGCAAATCGTCACAGATAATGACGCGATGGCCTGGCTTGATAGCGTCTTCATGGATTTCCAGCGTGTCGTTGCCGTATTCCAAGGAGTAGGAGACGCTGGCGCATTTGGCGGGGAGCTTTTTAGGTTTGCGCACGGGAACGAAGCCAGCGTTGAGGCGATAGGCTAACGCGGGAGCAAAAATAAAACCGCGGGCTTCGATGCCGGCGACGACATCGATGTTGTGACCATTGTAGTGTTCGCACAAGCGATCGATCAGAGTGTGAAAACCGCCCTTATCCTTTAGCAGCGTGGTCAAGTCGTAGAACAGGATTCCCGGTTTCGGATAATCAGGCACTTCCCGGATAAGCTCTTTTAGTTCGTCCATTCAAACGGCTCCTATGGTGCCGGTTTTAATTGAGGTAAGGCGGTTCACTCCTTCAATCGCCATGGCCAATGACAAATATCTGGTCGTACTGCGGATCGAGTAAGGCGGCTTCTTCACGGACTTCAGTGACGCTGGAAAGGCGGGGGCCGCGTTCGAGAAGAGCGCGCAACTCGCGAAGTTGCTGCGGGGTGCCCATTACAAACACTTCCACGCGGCCATCGCGCAGGTTTTTTACGTAGCCCCCAACCTTTATTTTGGCTGCGGCGCGCTGCGTGAAGTAGCGGTACCCAACGCCCTGGACGGTGCCGGAGATCAAAAACTTCCTGGCTTGTTTTGGCTCGGTCACGAACCAAAAAATTGTAACAGAGAGCAGGCTGAGGCGAAAAAGTGGCTGCTGCGGATTGCGCAGTAGAGCCAGGGGCTTGACTTAGCCTCAATACTATGTTGGTCTAGGCCTTGACTCAAATAACCTGACCGAACTGTGGTAGGACGGAACGCGAAAACCTGAACAACGCGATTTGTTCCCGGGCGCGCTGGAAATGATGATCTTGCGCACGCTTAAGAGACAGCCTCTGCATGGCTACGCACTCGCGAAGCATATCAAGCGCGTGTCCAATGATTTGCTGCAGATCGAAGAAGGTTCGCTTTATCCAGCTCTGCAGCGGCTGCTGAAAGCCGAACTGGTGAAGGCGGAGTGGGGTATTTCTTCCACCAACCGGCGGGTCCGAATATATAAGCTGACGGCCGCTGGCGCGAAACACCTGGAGCGTGAGATTTCGAGATTTGAGCAAATGTTTGAAGGGATTACGCGTGTCCTGGCGGCGATAAAGTCATGAATTGGTTCGCACAGTTGTTTTCGCGGCGGCGTATATACAGCGATCTTTTCGCGGAGATTCAGGAACACCTGGACGAGAGGGTCGAGGAGTTGATCGCGGACGGTATGGCCAGAAAAAATGCCGAGGCGGCGGCGCGCCGCGAATTTGGGAACGCGACGTTGATGGAAGAGGACAGCCGAGATGTCTGGCGGTGGCGCCCGATTGAGAATTTTGCGATCGACGTGCGATATGGGTTGCGTTCGCTGCGGCGATCCCCCGGTTTTACGATAATTGTGGTGCTGACGCTGGCGCTGGGCATCGGGGCCAACAGCGCGATTTTTAGCGCGATCGACGCGGTGCTACTGAGGCCTTTACCGTTTCCCAACACGTCGCAGCTTGCGGATCTTTGTGCGCGAAGCACGCTGTTTGATTTCGAGCATCTGGGCGTATCGTTGCCGGACATCGCTGACATCCGTGCAAGTAGCATTTCATTTTCCAATCTTTCTCCCTACCAATTATTGTCGAAGGAAATGACCGGTGATGGTCAACCGAAACGAATCGAGGCAGCAGACGTTTCGGAAGATTTCTTTCCGGACCTGGGTGTCAAACCATTGCTTGGGCGGTCATTCGTTTCTTCGGATATGCAGCCGGGAAGCCGCGCTGTGATTTTGAGCCATGCTTTGTGGCGTGACAGATTCGGCGGTGACCCAAGCGCGATCGGTAAGACGCTGCGGCTTGACGGCGAGACGTATACGGTGATCGGCGTGATGCCGGACTTCTCGAGCACCGACTTCGCGACTGACTGCAAGGTGTGGACGGCATTTATACCGACGCAAGAGCAGCTGACCTCGCGGCAGAATCACTACTTCAACGTACTTGCGCGCCTCAACCCGCACACCGACATTGCGCAAGCGCAGACGGAACTCGACACCATCGCTTCGCGGCTGGCAACCGCTTACCCGGACGCTGACAAGGGATGGAGTTTTCGCGCCACTCCGTTGAGAAAGTATTTGTTGGGTGACGCCCAGAAGCCATTGCTGATTCTTTTCTGCTCGGTAGGCTTTGTGCTGCTGATCGCATGCGCGAATGTAAGTAACTTGTTTCTTTCGCGAGGATCGGCGCGACGCCGGGAATTCGCGATTCGCACCGCGATTGGCGCCACGCGCGGGGCATTGTTGCGTCAGTTGGCGGTGGAAAGCGTGCTGGTGGCGTTGATGGGAGGGGTCTGCGCGTTTTTCATGGCGCTTTGGACGGTGCGAGGGATACGCGCGATTCTTCCGCCGGAACTTCCGCGCATCCAGGATATTCGCATCGACAGCGAGGTGGTCTGGTTTACTTTGGGGGCGTCGTTCCTAGCGGCGTTGCTATCGGGCTTCGTGCCGGCATTATTGAGTTCACGGCTAGATGTGAGCGTGGCCATAAAAGAGGGCGTCGCCGGTGCGGGTTCTGGTAGAGGACACAATTTCTTGCGTCAAATGTTGGTGATTGGGGAAGTCGCGCTGGCGATTGTTTTGCTAATTGGGGCAACGCTGGCGATGCAAAGTTTTGCACGGATATTGCGGGTGGATCCGGGGTTCCGTCCCGACCATTTGATCACCATGCGGATTGATTTTCCGGAGTTTCGTTTTGCCAAAGTAGAGCAGTCGATTCATTTCGTCCAACAGGTGCTGGAAAGTTCGCGCGGTATACCCGGAGTGGAAGCGGCATCTGCCGGGATAGTGTTCCCGTTGGGAGATGAGGTGGCGGAGACGAAGTTCGAGACCGAGCAATCGACTGGAGATAGAAAATCCGGCCAGAGAATGGCCCGTAATAACCAGGTCGAGCCGGACTTCTTTCGCACGTTTGGCATCCCGCTGGTTGCCGGCCGGGACTTTAACGCTGACGATCGAAAAGAAAAATCTCCCGTGTTTATTGTCAATGAGGCGTTTGCCCGCAAGGTCTTCGGCTCGTTGGATGTGGTTGGTAGGCGGCTTTCCGCGCTACGAGAGTCGGACCGTCCGGTGTGGGGCGAAATTATTGGTGTGGCGGGGAATGTACGCGCTCTTGATCCCGGAGCCGAAGCTAAACCAGAAATTTATGAACCATTTGCTCAAACCCACCAGGCTGAGGGAGTATTTCTGGTTTTTCGCACGAAGCCGGAACCTCTGGCGATCGTTGCGGCGATAGAAGATCGGTTATGGTCGCTCGATAAAGACCGGCCGGTAACGTCAATAAAGACCATCGAGAAACAGATGGAAGAAAACACCGGGGCGCCTCGATCGCAAAGCGTTTTGCTAGGAATCTTTGGCGGGCTGGGCTTTGTGCTGGCGGTAGTAGGCGTCTACGGGGTGATGGCGTATGTGGTTTCTCAGCAGACCCGTGAGATCGGTATTCGTATGGCGCTGGGTGCTGCGCGTGAGAAGGTGCTTCGCATGGTGATTGTCCATGGACTCAAGCTGACACTGACGGGAGTGGCGATTGGCGTTGGAGTCTCGCTGACCTTGACGCGTTTTATGCGGAGCCAGCTTCTCGGCGTCAGCACTACCGATCCGATGACGTTTGGCGGCGTGGCTATGTTGCTGATTGCGGTCGCGGTTGCTGCGTGCTTTGTTCCCGCACAGCGGGCGATGCGTGTCGACCCGATGGTGGCGTTGCGTTATGAATGAACGAATCGTTGCCTAGGGGACGGTGACGATCACCTGGGTTGTGTGCGACTGCGTCGTGTTGGGAGCGTTTCCCATGACGCTGACGGTGTAAGAGCTCGGCATATGAGGGGGAGTGGTAATGCCACTGCCTCCGCCGCAACCCGCCAATATAGCCAGCACCGCAAATCCCAATGCGTATCTAAGCCGCCTCTTCCGTCCGCGCATTGCTGAGACTATTAGAATCAAAATTGTCACTGCCAAAGTAAATCCTCGCCATTGGAACCCCGGGCGACGGGTTAGCCAGTTTGGGTTTTTGTCTATTTTCGGCAGCAACCAGGCAGAAGTCGGCGGCACCGTAATGGTTAACGTGGAGCTGACGGAAGCGCTTCCCGGAGTTGCCGAAGTGGGGTTAAGCACGCAAGTCGGTGTTGGGGCTGGTCCGGTCACAGTGCAGCTGAGTTGGATAACCGAAGCGAAGGAGCCGTTCTGCGGAGCGATAGTGATCATATCGGTCCCTTGCTGGTTAGCCTCTATCGTAAGAGTTGGTGACATGGGTGTCAGCGTGAAATCGGGTGATGGAGGGATTGCGCTGGTGACCGTATACACCGTTCCAAAATTCGAGACACCACCTGAGCTGGTCGTGCCAAACAGATTTCCCGAGGAGTCTGCAACCAATCCAGCTTGCGGAGTGATGCCGCCCGCAGCCGCTATTTTGAAAATAGCGAGCACACTTTCGGTTCCGCTGGTGTCAATCTTGAAGATGGTACCGCAGCCGACGTCGACAGGAACGGAGCCAGGGCGAGTCCCGGTTTCGATGCAGCCACCATTGCCACCGTTGGAGGTTGTGCCATAAAGATTGCCTGCGGTGTCCTGAATTAATCTCCCCTGCGGAACCGCTCCGTCCGATATGCCCGTGAATTTGTGCAACAAAGATTCTGTGCCGCTTGGATCAATCTTGAAAACCGTACCGCAATGCACGTGTGTCGGAGGCATGGGCGGCAAACTTGCGATGATGTAGCAGGGTCCCGCTCCACCCGACAACGTAGTTCCGTAGAGATTGCCGGAAGGGTGGCGCAAAAGCGTTCCGCCCGGGGTAGCTCCGTCGGGGCCATCGTTTCCGCCGGTGAAACGAAAGAGTACGGATTCAGTGCCGGTCGAACTCAGTGAGAAGACGGTGCCACATCCTGTCGGATGCTGAAAGTTGCCTTCAGCCACGCAGCTGACAGTGCCGCCTGCCGAGGTGGTGCCATAGAAATTATCGGAGGCGTCCTGCACCATTCCTGCGATGGGAGCGATTCCATCGGTGCCAGTCATGCCCCCAAAGTTGTGCAGGACAGTTTGAACTCCGTTGGTGTCCAGCTTGAATGCAACGCCGCCGCCTGTGGTTCCACCCCCAGCTCCACCGGCAGATGTGGTGCCGTACAGATTTCCCGACTGGTCGCGAAGCAAATCTCCCAGCGGGGTAGAACCATCCGGGCCTCCAGTGAAGCTGTAGAGAACAGTTTCGTGTCCTGCGGTATCGAGCTTGAAAATAGTACCGAGGTTAGAAGCCCCTCCTTTGCTTGTCGTGCCATAAAGATTTCCTGAGGCGTCCAGAATCAAACCCGCACTTGGAGTAGCTCCGTCCGTTCCTCCGAGAAACTTGTAGAGCACCGTCTCAGCACCGTTTGGACTCAACTTGAAGATGGTGCCGCAGCCGTTGCTTCCGCACCCGCCGCCGGTCACTCCACCTTGGGATGTCGAACCATACAAAATGCCAGCCGCATCCCTAACCAAAACTCCTAGAGGAACGGCGCCATCTGGAGGCCCTGCAAATGAGTAAAGAGTGACTGGCGTATCAGGCGGACCACCCTGACCGCACGACCTTGTACACTGAGCGTGTGCGCTGGGTGGGGAGACTACAGAGCAAACCAACAGCAGAGTACAGGGTCCCAGAGGTCTCATGGCTGGTCCTCCGAGTGCGAACTTCTGGCGGTGCTCAATCCGGGGCAAATCATACACAAATTGCGGAATTTATCCATGCCCAGCACATTCGGGAGACGTTGGTCGCTCCGACAAGTGGTGGCGAGTCGTGGTGGCGAGTCGTTACGCGCCTCTTAGCATGCGCTCGAAGTGGTGTGATAGCCTTTTTGCAGA
>DATHMG010000072.1:0-10784 GCA_035487275.1 Candidatus Acidiferrum sp.
GGTATGGACGTGCACAAGGAAAGCATTTCGATTGCGGTGATGAATGGCGCAGGAAAGATCGGGATGGAAGGTGTCAATCGAGACGAAAGCCAGCACGATCCTGCAGTTTATCGATGGGCTGCGTGGAGACGTGCAGGTCACATTTGAAGAAGGAACCTCCGCGGCCCGGGTTCTATGACTTGCTGAAACCGCACGTGACGAAATTGGTGGTGTGCGATCCGCGAAAGAATGCCTCCATGAGGGAAGGCCACCAGAGTGACCAGATCGACGCCCGCCGGTTGGCGGAGCTGTTGCGTCTCAACCATCTCAACCCCGTCTATCACGGTGAACACGGCCTACGAAGTCTGCAGGAACTGGTGCGCAGTTATCTCACCATCACCAAAGATCTCGTACGGGTCATGACGCGGGTGAAGGCCATCTATCGTAGTTGGCCATTCCTTGCACTGGAAAGCAGGTCTATGCAGCGCGCCATCGTGCCGAGTGGCTCGGGAAGATCGGCGAACCGGGGGTGCGCTGGCGGGCGGAGTTTTACTACCAACAGCTTGATGCGCTGCGGACGGTACGTCAGGAAGTGCGGAGGGAGCTGTTGGCTGAGGCCAAGAAACACCAGGCCTGGAAACGACTCTGCCAGATTCCTTCGATCGGTCCGATCCGGGCAGCCGTACTGCTTGGCATCCTGCAGACCCGCACCGTTTCCGCACCAAGAGGCAGCTGTGGGCTTACAGCGGAGTTGGCATCGAGACCCACAGCAGCGCCAGTCACCGTAGTGTCGAAGGGCAGTTACATAGGGCACCGTCCACTCTTTAGTCTCAATAAAGCTATTTCCTTTGGCTAGGTCCTGATTCGCGCGAACCAGAAACTGACCCACTACCGACATCCGATTCCTTGACTTGCTCGCTCCGCGAATCAATAATGATAAGGCATGAACCCACGCGCGGAGGCGCTGCCGACATGTTCCTTGACGTTAAGGATCTGGCCGTTCGCAAGTTGCGGATCCGGAAGACTTACGCGCCCGGAAGCGTCGATTTTCATTCCTCGGAGATTAAGCAACTCGACCCCTTGGAAGTGACTGCCACGGCGGAGCTGCTCGAAGGGCAGATCCGCGTGGAAGGCCAGCTCGATACGAAAATCGAGCTGCAGTGTGCGCGTTGCCTTGAGCCGGTGGTGGAGGAAGTAAACCGGGCTTTCGATCTGTTCTACGCGCCGTTGCCGAAAGATGAGAAACCGAAAGAAGACCGGCTGAAGGACGACGATACTGAGATTGGATTCTTCCAGGGTGAAGGTCTCTTTCTGGCCGACGTGGTCAAAGAGCAGGTGCTGCTGGCGTTGCCCCTAAAGGTTATCTGCCAAAGCGACTGCCGGGGTTTGTGCCCCAATTGCGGCGCAAATTTGAACCACGAAGAGTGCCGGTGTGAGACCCACGCGACGGACCCACGTTTGGCCCCTCTCGCGCGCCTCAAGCAGGACTGGCTGAAAAAACAATAGTTCCCGGGCCGTAAAAAAGCCCGATTATCTCCGCCAGCGCGCGGAACAAGGAGTAGTGTTATGCCTAACCCTAAACGACGGCATTCCAAGCGGCGCACCAGCACCCGGCGGGCTAATGACTTTTTGACCAAGCCGTCACTCGGCAAGTGCCCGAATTGCCACGAAATGAAGCAGCCACATCAGGTTTGTCCCCACTGTGGTTATTACAAAGGGAAAGCCGCTCAAGAAGCGGAGTAGCTCGTAGTCTTCCTGTAGCCTGCGGACGAAATCCAATGATCACGATTGCTGTTGACGCCATGGGCGGAGATCATGCGCCCAGGCCCGAGGTGGAGGGCAGTGTGCTAGCCGCACGCGAGTACGGCGTGCGCATCATGCTCGTGGGGCAGCCCAATGCCCTGCGCGTGGAACTGGCCAAGCATGCGGCTCCCAACTTGCCGATTGAGATCGTTCCTGCCAGCGAAGTGATCACCATGGATGATCATCCCGCGCAGGCGTTTCGCAGAAAAAAAGACAGCTCCGTGCACGTCGCGGCGCGGCTCGTTCGTGAAGCCAAGGCGGACGGCTTGGTGAGCGCCGGAAATACCGGTGCAGTCATGACCGTCGCGAGATTTTTGTTGGGCACGCTGGAATCGGTGGACCGCGTGGCTCTGGCCGCGCCCTTTCCGAACGCTAAAGGTGGCATCTCCGTCTTGCTAGATGTCGGCGCCAACGTCGATTCCAAGCCCGAGCATCTGGTGCAATTCGCGGTGATGGGGGAAATGTACTATCGCGCGACGTTCGGTAACCGGCGTCCGCGGGTGGGATTGCTGTCGGTCGGCGAAGAGGAAATCAAAGGCAACGAATTGACGCGCGAAGTGTACACGCGCCTCAAGAAAAGCCCCGTTCATTTTGTAGGCAATGTGGAAGGTGGCGATCTTTTTTCAGGGATTGTCGACGTGATCGTCTGTGACGGGTTTATTGGCAACGTCGCGCTTAAAATCTGCGAAGGCCTGGCGCTGGAAATTTTCGGTCTGTTGAAAAAGTCCATACAAAGTTCACTGGCATCGCAAGTGGGATTTCTTTTTTCGCGTGGAGCGTTGAAGGGTTTGAAGAAGACCATCGACTACACCGAATATGGTGGTGCGCCTCTGCTGGGCGTGCGCGGGGTGTGCGTCATCGGCCACGGCCGCTCCAATGCCAACGCCATAAAAAATGCTATTCGCGTCGCCGCGGGACTCGCGCGTGCGCAAATGAACGACAAAATCGAACAGGAGCTTTCGGCCGCTGCGGTACACCCAGACCGTCCCGGCGTTCGCGTGCCAGAAATGCGAAAGACATAAGACAGGAAGACAAATGGGCAAAGTAGCATTCGTTTTCCCCGGACAAGCTTCGCAATATCCGGGAATGGGCAAAGAACTGGCGGATATGTATCCGTCGGCTAAAGCCGTTTTCGAGGAGGCCGACAAAGCGCTGGGTTTCTCCATCTCGAAAATCTGCTTTGAAGGCTCCGAGGAAGACCTGAAGCTTACTGCCAACACGCAGCCGGCGATTCTGACCTGTTCGATTGCCACCTATCGCGTGCTCGAAGAGAAGGGACTCGCTCCTGACTTTGTGGCTGGCCACAGCCTTGGTGAATATTCGGCGCTGGTAGCGGCTGGTTCTCTGAAGTTCGCCGACGCGGTGCGGCTGGTGCGCAAGCGTGGCACCTATATGCAGGAAGCGGTTCCTGTTGGCCGTGGCGCCATGGCTGCGATCATGGGACTTTCACCCGCGGTGGTGACCGATGTTTGCAAGCGTGCGTCCCAGGGCCAGGTTTGCGCTCCCGCGAACTTGAATTCTCCTGAGCAAACGGTGATCTCCGGTGACGCTGACGCCGTTAAGCGTGCCGTCGAACTAGCCTCGCAAGCGGGCGCAAAACGCGCCACCATTCTTCCGGTATCCGCGCCATTTCATAGCGCGCTGATGATGCCCGCGCAGGAAAAATTAGAGCACGACTTGCAGAAAACTCATTTCGATAAGTTGCGCGTTCCGCTGGTCACCAACGTGGATGCCGACACCGTCGAAACCGGCGAGCAGGCGCGTGAAGCGCTGGTCCGCCAGGTTACTGCTGCGGTGCACTGGGAAGAATCCGTGCGCCTGCTGATTGAAGAAGGTGTCAACACCTTCGTTGAAGTCGGTCCCGGCAAAGTGCTTACGGGGCTGCTGCGCCAAATCGAACGCTCTGTGGCTACGTTGAACGTGGAAGACGAGAGCAGTTTACTGAAGACCGTGGAAAAAATTGCCGGCGCACGCTCTGACGCGGCGTAGACGCAGGGAAAAGTTGACGCAACCGACGGACACTTCCATTAGAAAAATTCGGGGAGTAGTTCTATAGATGTTCAGTTTAAAAGACAAAGTCGCGTTGGTAACCGGGGCCTCCCAGGGAATTGGATGGGACATCGCGCAGGCGCTGGTAGTTGCGGGCGCCAAAGTAGCCGTTGCCGCGAGGACCCAGGAAAAACTTGCGTTATTGGTCGGCGAAATAGAGGCCGCAGGCGGAGAAGCCCTTGCCGTAAAAATGGATGTCGCCGATGCGGAGCAAGTAAAAGCGGGCTTCAAACAAGTGCTCGAAAAATTTGGCCGCCTCGATATTTTGGTGAACAATGCAGCTATCACTCGCGACGGTCTTGCCGTGCGTATGAAACCCGACGACTGGGACACGGTGATTCGCACCAATTTAACCGGGGCACACTTATGTATTCAACAGGCGCTCGGCACCATGATGCGCGCGCGGGCTGGGCGGATCATTAATGTAAGCTCGGTCGTGGCGCAAATGGGAAATGCCGGGCAGGCCAATTATGTTGCGGCGAAAGCGGGGCTCATTGGCTTAACCAAAGCCATTGCGATGGAAATTGCCTCACGCAACATCACCGTGAACGCCGTCGCGCCGGGATTTATTGAAACACCGATGACCAATGTTCTGTCCGACAAGGTGAAAGAAGAACTAAAGGCGCGTATTCCGCTAGGACGCCTGGGCGTGCCGCGTGACGTGGCCGCCTCGATTGTCTTTTTGGCCAGCGAGGAAGCTGCTTACATCACCGGTCACGTGCTGGACGTAAATGGCGGCATGTACTTGGCATGATTTATCGGGTGAGTGCCATTAAAAAACCGTTAAAGTTGACCTAGCAGGATAGGGTGACTAGAATGAACGGGTTATCGGCGCCTTCGATATCAGCGGTAAGCTGGCACCACTACGCCCGGCTGAGTGGATACCAATTTTCCAGAACGACCTTGAGCCTGATCGGTAAAAGGCAAACCAAGCGATAGCAGATCGCGGAGGAAACGGGAATGGCCAGTGTGGAAGAACGCGTTAAGCAGATTATTGTCGAGCAGCTCGGCGTCGATGAAGCGGAGGTTACACCTACCGCGTCATTTGTGGACGACCTGGGCGCGGATTCGCTTGACCAAGTGGAATTAGTGATGGCCTTTGAAGAGAGTTTTGGTATCGAAGTTCCTGACGAAGACGCGGAGAAAATGACGACGGTAAAAGATGCCGTCGAATATATCGACAAGCACTCCAAGGGAAAGTAAGTCACGGTCTTATCACCTCAACAGGGAGCACCAAACAGTTGACTCGCCGTGTAGTTGTGACGGGCGTTGGATTGGTCTGCGCGCTGGGCACCGGCACGGAGGAAAGCTGGTCGAACCTCGTCGCGGGTCAGAGCGGCGTTGGTCCGATCACGCTGTTTGATACCACCGGCTTCGATTGCCGGATCGGCGGTGAAATAAAGAATTTCGATCCCTTCCGTTGGATTGAAAAAAAAGAATTAAAAAAAATGGGCCGCTTTATTCAAGTGGCTCTTGCAGGCGCGGATTTCGCCATCAAAATGTCCGGTTGGAAGAAGGAAGATTCCGACCTTGACGAAGTTGGTGTTTACGTTTCATCCGGCATCGGTGGTTTCGACATCATCGAGCGCGAACACATCAAGTTGATGCAGGGCGGTCCGGGCCGCATCTCACCCTTCTTTATTCCGTCAGCTATCGTAAATCTTGCTTCTGGGCACATTTCGATTCGGTACGGTGCGCGTGGACCGAATTCCGCTACTGCTACGGCATGCTCCGCTTCTGCGCACGCCATTGGCGACTCTTTCAAAATTATCGAGCGTGGCGCCGCGGAAATGATGATCTGCGGCGGCACGGAAGCCACCATCACCCCCATGGGTGTTGGCGGATTCTCGTCCATGAAAGCGCTTTCCACCCGTAATGACGATCCCGCTCATGCTAGCCGCCCCTTCGATGCGCAACGCGACGGTTTTGTGGTGGGCGAAGGTGCTGGCATTTTGATTCTGGAATCCTTGGAGCACGCGCAAAAGCGAAATGCACCGATCGTGGGTGAGATTGTAGGTTACGGAATGTCTGGCGACGCGTATCACATCACGCAGCCAGCGGAAAATGGTGATGGCGCCTTCCGCGTGATGCGCGCAGCCATCAAGGATGCAAAGCTCACGCCTGAAGATATCGGCTATGTGAACGCGCATGGCACCTCCACGCCGTTGGGTGACGTGATTGAAACGCGCGCGCTCAAGCGCGTCTTTGGTGACCGCGCCAAGAAAGTGCCCATCAGCTCGACCAAATCCATGACCGGCCACTTGCTTGGTGGGGCCGGAGGCCTAGAGGCGGGCATCAGCGTGCTCGCGCTCCGCGATCAAGTCATCCCGCCCACCATTAACCTCGAATCGCCCGATCCCGAATGCGATCTGGATTACGTGCCGAATGTCGCGCGCAAGGCTACGCTGGATTATGCGTTATCCAATTCTTTTGGATTTGGCGGCACCAATGCCGCGTTGATTTTTAAGCGCTGGAGCGGAAAGTAACGCCGCTGCGCCTGTGACAATTTTGTCAGGAAAAAATATCGTGAAAATCATTGTTTTTATCAAGCAGGTTCCCGCGAAGGATGCTCCGCTTTCCATCGCCGGCAACTGGATCAAGGAATCGGATATTGGATTTGAAATGAATGAGCCGGACAGCTATGCGCTCGAAGAAGCTTTGCGTTTGAAAGAGAAGCATGGCGGAGAAGTGATTGCGATTTCCATGGGCCCGGAACGCGTAAAGCAAACGATCAAGGAAGCTCTCGCCAAAGGCGCAGACCGCGGAATTCACATTTCGGACGACCAGTTCGCTCAACTCGACCCGCTAAACTCCGCGCGAATGCTTGCGGAAGCTGTACGCAAAGAAAATGCAGATTTAGTCTTGACCGGCCTGCAAAGCGATGATCACGGTTTTGGGCAGACAGGCGTGCTTATAGCTTCGCTGCTGGATCTTCCGCACGCCACCATCATCATGCAAGTAGAAGTACAGGGGAAAAAGATGCGGCTGAAACGGGAACTGGAGGCCGGGTGGTTCCAACACATCGAATGCCCGCTGCCCGCCGTGCTCTCCATTCAGTCCGGCAGTAATAAAGTGCGCTACGCCACCCTCAAGGGCATCATGGCCGCGAAGAAAAAAGAAATCGTCTCCATAACGCGGGAATCACTAGGCGTGCAGCCTGAAGCCACACAGAAGATCGAAAAGATTTATGTGCCCAGCAAAACCAAAAAGACGGAATTTCTAACCGGTACCCCGGCCGAAATGGCCACCAAGCTGGTCGAGAAATTGAAATTCGATGCCCGTGTTATTTAATGAGTTACTTAATGACTTCGATAAAGAATCGAGACCGTAAATGAAAATCCTGGTGATCACCGAGCAGCGCCAAGGTAAATGGAATAACACCAGCTTTGAAACGCTGGTGGCCGCACAGCAGATAGCCGCCGATACCGGCAGCGCCATTAGCGCATTGGTGACCGGGAAGGGCGTTGCGAATTTTGCCGAGGACCTGACGGGCAAGAGCATCGCGGAAGTTTTGCTGGTGGAGCATGACTTGCTCGAAGCCTACACGCCCGATGGATATTCACTGGCGCTATCGCAGGTTATCGCTTTATCGAAACCAGATCTTGTTTTGTTTCCGCATACCTATCAGGTGCGCGATTTCGCTCCCAAGCTTGCGGCCATGATGGGCAAAGGCATGATCGCGGATTGCGTCGGGTTTCACAAAGAAGGCGACAAAATAGTTTTTGTGCGCCAGATGTTTCAAGGAAAAACGGCTGCTGACGTCACCTTTCAGGGACCCGCTCCGTGGCTTGCTTCATTCCAGTCCGGCGCGTTTCGGGCCGATTTGTTAAAAGCACATCCCAGCGGCAAAGCGCCCATAAACAAAATTGCTGTGGAATTGAAACCAGAACAGATTCGCACTAAGCCATTAGACCTTTTCAAGGAAGCCAAGTCATCCGTGGATCTGACGCAAGCCCCGGTAATTGTTTCCATCGGCCGCGGGATTAAAGCTCCGGAAAACATACCTCAGGCGGAAGCGCTCGCCAAAGCAATTGGAGGAGAAATGGCCGCGTCCCGACCCATTTGCGACGAAGGCTGGCTGCCCATGGAACGACAGATCGGCAGCTCGGGCCAGACTGTAGCTCCGAAACTTTATCTGGCGCTGGGCATTAGCGGCGCGATTCAGCACGTAGTGGGGATGAAGGGTGCGCGTACCATCGTGGCCATCAACAAAGATCAAAACGCGCCGATTTTTGAAATCGCCGATTACGGCATCGTCGGTGACATTTTCGAACTCATGCCCGCGCTCACCAAAGCCCTGGAAAAAGCGAAAACGTAATCAGTCTTTTTCAATCGTTGGGAATTGTTCCGAATCCCGAAATTACTGCTCTAAATTGACCTTCGCAGCCCCTGCCCATACCATTATCTCTGGAGAAAATGGCTCGCACGTTCATCCCGCATTATGAAAATCAGACTACTTTGCTTCGTCGTTGTTTTGTTTCTTCCATTGCACGCCGCGGCGCAGACCGCCGAGGACATTGTCACCAAGGTTCTGGCCGCGCGCGGTGGCGTCGCCAGAATTAAAGCGGTGCACTCTCAGCGTATCTCTGGAACCATTAATTTTGGTGCCGGTACCGATGGTCCTTTTCTCGTTGAACTTGAGCGGCCCGGCAAAATGCACATTGAAGTGACCGTGCAAGGCCAAACGCTGGTGCGCAGCTACGACGGCAAGTCCACCGGTTGGATTCTCAACCCCTTCACCGAGAATAAAGCCGTGCAGCCAATGTCCGCCGAGGACATCAATAATATCTCTGACGAATCCGACTTTGATGGCCCGCTGGTCGATTACAAACAAAAAGGCAATCTGATCGCTCTGGTAGGTAAGGAAGATGTCGACGGCACACCGGCATATCGCTTGAAACTGACCAATAAAAAAGGCGAAATGCGCAACTATCTCTTCGATGCCGAATCATTCCGGCTTATTAAATGGGAAGGTACGCGCAAGATAGGCGATAAGAATGTGCCGTGGGAATCGTCTTTCCACGATTATCGTGAAGTGAATGGTCTACAATTTGCTTTTGAAATCGATTCCGACGCGCCCGGTACCGGCCAGGCTCAGAAAATCATCGCGGACAAAATTGAAGTCGATCCGCAAATAGACGAATCACATTTCGGCAAGCCCGCGGCTCCCACCGCACCTCCCGCCGAAGCGCCGGCAGATCCACCGGATGCCACGCCGCCACCAGCTTCCGACACACCGCCACCAGCTTCCGACACACCGCCTCCAGGAGAACTAACTTTCACACAGCGGTTTCGCGTGTAAAATTTTCGGTGATGTGATGAACACAAGTAGCCGACAAGTAATTCGCGGAGTTATTCTTTATCTGTGGACGACCCTAACAAAGCGACAGAGTCCGATCCCAACGCCGGACTGTGCTCACGCTGCCTGCATGCCCGCCGCATCGACTCTGCCCGGGGCTCAACTTTTATCCTCTGCGACCTTTCGCGCACAAATCCGCGATTCGCAAAGTACCCCTGCTTACCTGTTTTCTCGTGCGACGGTTTTCAATCGCTCGCGAAATCCTCGACAAAAAATCCGCGCTAACGGCCTCAAGGCCCAACCCTATGTTTTACCTAAACTACTAGACCTAACGAGTATTATCTAGGAGTTGTGAATCTGCCCGACTTCGCCGCATGGCCCTAAACGGGAAGCCAAAATTGTGTATGTCGATCCCGACCTTGATATTGCTTTGGCAAAAACTCTCGGCCAAGGCTTCCCTCATCTTCCGCTCGCCCGGGGCCGCCACGGTGCGACAGGGAGAAAACGTTTTGACCATCGGCAATCCCGGTGATGCCATGCTTTTCAGCGTCACCAAAGGAATCGTCAGCGCCAGTCGGCCGCTTCGACGCTGCCGGGACTGGCAGCTGAGATACAAACCGAGGCGCCCATCAGCCCCGGCAACAGCGGTGGCCCACTGCGCAATACCCGCGGC
Source organism: Candidatus Acidiferrum sp. (assembly GCA_035487275.1). Lineage (GTDB taxonomy): Bacteria > Acidobacteriota > Terriglobia > Acidiferrales > UBA7541 > Acidiferrum. The sequence goes on from DATHMG010000072.1 coordinate 9,804, forward strand.
GAAGTGATCGGCATCAACTCCGAAAGTTAACCAAGAAAAATGTCACCGGTATTGGCTTTGCACTTAGCGCCTCTCTGACCTCCTGACAGTTTCTCATCATTTTTTGTCCGATGGGGTGCAATGCGAACGACAGGCGTCGCGGCGTCTGCCAATACAAAGTTGCCGTCCGGCGCTTCCGTGATGAACACCGGCGCCAGCATGCAAATCTCTGCAAGGTTTTGGCGTCACGGAGATCACCACCAATCCCAACGGTGCAGAAATTTCTACGCACACTCTAATTCTCAAGTCCGCGCATCACTCCGACTGGAGTCGTTCCATCAGCATCCTGAAAGACAGCACCGTCTCTGTAAAAGCCACCTTAGCTCCGATTTAGAACATATCTTGGGCCTCTATCGCGAGGGAGCGATTCATTGACAGGGAGTTCAGTCGGCGAGTATGCTTTTCCTAGGTTGCGGCGTTCCTCGTGACAATTCCAGGAGTTCTGGCAGTGCTTGCAGTGACGCCCGCGGCACTTTTTCCTTAGCGACCAACTGAACGGTCCACCTCCTTGCACGGCTATCCAAGTAAGGATCTCGCAAGGAATTTTTTCGACTAAACAGGGATATTTATCCCGGAGGCCTACAACCATGTTTTCCGACCACGACAACCCAGCATCCACAACAGCGGGCGGTGCAGCTGCCGCCGCAGCGCCGGAAGCGGAAAATGCTGCCAAAGATGCGAACCGCCAACAGCATTCCGCAGGGGCCGAAACGCAAGAACAGAAAAAGGAATTGAACCAAGGGCCACTCGACAGTGGCTCGGCGGATGCTCACGGGGACACCCCGCAGCACGGCTCCAGTTCGGACGGAAGCAGCCAATCTGGCGGTCGCGCTGAGAATCCTACGGCGGTGCCGCAGGCCGATGGCGATTCGCAGAGCCTCGTCAATACATCGGGCGGTTCAGCTGCACAGGGTGTACACCGTGGTTCGGGTTCGCATGGCG
>DATHMG010000073.1:0-11802 GCA_035487275.1 Candidatus Acidiferrum sp.
ACTGAAATCGATCGAGGGAACAGAATATTCGCTGTCAAAGCTTTTAAAACGCGGCCCCGTTTTCGTTTCGTTCTTTAAAGTTTCCTGCCCAGTTTGCCAATTCACCTTCCCATTTTTGCAGCGTCTGTACAAACGTTACGGCAGTAAAGACATCACTTTTCTCGGAATTTCTCAGGACGACGCGCGCGCCACCAAGGAATTCGCCGACGAGTACGGAGTCACCTTTCCGATTGTGCTGGACGCCAAGGGCTATCCCGCATCCAATGCCTACGGTTTGACCAATGTGCCGACCAGCTTCCTGATAGACACCGACGGCTCTGTAAAAATTGCATCTATGGGTTTTATTAAGAAAGATCTCGAAGCCATCGCTAGGGAATTTTCCCAGCACCATAAAATCTCATTCTCAGCGCTTTTCCGCCCCGACGAATCCGTGCCCGCCAGCAGACCTGGTTGAGGATCCAAAAACTAGGTTCGGTCGAACCTATCAGAATAAAGTTCCATCCGCTACACTCCGGCGTTACTAAGAGTCAGATAACGCTTACGAAATCGCTTCCACTACTTCCTACTCCAACCATTTCTTCTTGTGCTTCGGTGGACGTTTTCTCTTGTCTTCAATCACGCGCGTATTCGCCGGAACGATACCCGACTTCCTCGCCGCGCGTCGCGCTTCCGCCCCCTTCTCAAATTTCTTCTTCCGCGTCTTCCTCATTTGCCCCGCCCATGAACAGCCCTCATATTACCGTTGCGTTCCGTGCCCTTCGCTTCGTAAGCTCTTGCCGGACGATTCTACGATCCCGGAGCCCACGTGAAAACCAGTTTAAAATTTTCAATTGGTGCATTGATTCTAGCCACGCTTCTCGCCACCGGCACGAGGTCACAATGGGCGCAGGCGTCATCAACTCTAGAGAAATCCAATTCCCCCTCTACCGTCGCCATTTTGGCAGGCCGTCTCATCGACGTCCGCACTGGCCACGTAACAAACAACGCATATATCGTCGTCGAAAACAGTCGCATAGCGCGTATCGTCACCGCCGCTCCGCCTGGCATAAAACTCATCGACCTCTCCAAATACACGGTAGTCCCCGGCCTCATTGATTGCCACGCGCACTTGCTCGGCAATCCCAAGGATCAATCTGCCATGTCTGGACTTCGTATGTCCTCCGGGCAAGCGGCCATCTGGGGAGTGCACAACGTAACCATCTGGCTAGACCATGGCTTCACCGCGCTACGCGATGCGGGCGAGTCCGATATTGGTTATGGCCAACTGGCGTTGCGCAACAGCATTGAACAAGGACTAATCAGGGGCCCACGCATCGTTTCCGCCGGCAACTTCGTCTCGCTCACCGGCGGCCACGGCGATGCCGACCTGCTCGCGCCCGATAAATCTCTCCCACGTGCGCCAAATATCGCCGATACCGTCGACCAAGTGAGCGTCGCCGTGCGCCGCGACATTAAGTTCGGCGCCGACTGGATCAAGCTCATGGCCAGCGGCGGCGTCATGGATCCCATCAGCGACTACACCGTGCAGGAATTGAGCCAGGAACAAATGGCCAAGGCCGTCGAGATTGCTCATCGGGCTGGAAAAAAAGTTATGGCGCACGCGGAAGGCTCCGAAGGCATCAAAGCCGCTGTACGCGCCGGCGTTGATTCCATTGAACACGGCACCGTGCTTGACGAAGAAGGAGCCAAGCTCATGGAACAACACGGCACCTGGCTCGTCCCCACCCTGTTTTGCTTTCAACACGACATGGAGACCGGCCTCTCGCAGGGCCGGGATCCCGCCAGTTTTGCCAAAGGCGTCGCCATCATCAAGGAGCAAGGCCCGGCGTTTAAGCGCGCGCTCGATCATCACATAAAAATTGCCTACGGCCTCGATGACGACCCCGATTTTGTTTCCAAAGAATTTGGCTCCCTGGTTCGCGGAGGAATGACTCCCCTCGAGGCCTTGAAAGCCGCCACCATCAACGGAGCCGAATTAATGGGTCGCTCCAAAGACATCGGCTCCATCGAGCCCGGAAAATACGCGGACATCGTTGCCGTGGATGGCGACCCGCTTTCTGACATTACCGTAATGGAAAAAGTTGCCTTTGTAATGAAAGGCGGAGAAGTATACAAGGCTGTCGCGCAGTAGTGCTCTTGGTCAGATCAATTTTAGAAGTTAAACGACACCTGCAAATCGATCTTTCGATTGGCCGCTGCACCACCGGGTCCTCCGCCACCACCGCCGGGACCGAAGCCGGTCACTATTCCGTTCGATTGTCCAAATAACGGCGAGCCCAAATTGCCAATCGGCGTGGTGAGATTCACATTGTTAAAAATATTGCGTGCGGCCACGCTAAAGGTGAGGCTATAGCGATGATTGGTGGCGCCCGCATCGGGTCCGCCTCCGCCGCGACCGCCAAATCCGCCGCCACCACGACCGCCCGGGCCTCCGGGTCCGCGCCCAAACGTTCCTCCTGCCCCACCAGGTCCGCCCAAAGTATTGGTGGCTTCCGTCTTTTTGCCGAATCCGAAACTCTTGCTCAACCGCAAATTCATCGAAAACCGCCCTGGCCCGGTCAAATAATTAATAGGCACCCTGGGATCGCCGGGTTGTGGAACCACCTCGAAAGATCCAAAGCGGTTGGTCACCACGTTTGCGGGGATCGAGTGCGGCGTCGCAAACGACGGCCGGTCGTTAAATATGGAATCGCCATTCAAATCCTGCCCGGTTGTAACGTTGTACGGTATCCCGGAACTCGCCATCATGAAGGGGCTCAAACGAAAAGCATAGGGCAGCCCGATCGTCCCGCCAAAAAATACTCGGTGCCGGATATCAAAAGCCGAGCGCCCATAGTCGAGGCTGATATTGTTGTTGTTGGACGGAAAGCTCCCCGCTCCAGCGCCAGTATCGCTATTGGCATAATTCAGCGTGTAATATCCGAACAGCGAAAGCTTCGCGCCAATTCGAATACTACTATTCACAATCAGCTGATTCTGCTTAAAAATCCCCTCCGATTGGTACTGGTAGATATTGTCCGGCGATCCTAGCGGCCGAGGTGCCGCGGCAGCATCGCACGGAAATGCCGAGCATATCGGAGCATTGATATTTTCCGTGAAGAATTCGTGTACGCCCCGCGAACTCAGATAGGTCACAGCCAAGTTGGCGTTTTTAGTGAGCTGCCGCTCTACGCTGATCCCCGTTTGCATGATGTACGGAGTTCTTAAGTTCGGATTCGTGCGATATATCGTGGGAGCAGTTGCGCGGTCAGGCAACAAGCTGGGATCGGGAATGTTATTAAGAAAGAACTCCGGATTCGTCACCACGAATTGCTGTTGCGTCAGGCCATTCAGCCTTTCCTGCTGCAGCACCAGATCGGAAGTGAACCGCTCGTAAAATATTCCGTAGCCCGCTCGCAGCACAATTTTTGGCGCACTGTTTTTTGCGCCCGCACCCAATCCCCACGCGAATCCGAATCGCGGCGCGAAGTCCGCATGATCGCCAATGTTATTCTGGCTTTCAAATCGCAACCCATAGCTCAGTGTCATGTTCGGCCGCAAATGAAAATCATCCTGCGCATAGAGCCCCGCATCGAAATAGGTGACAGCCGCGCCGGGGCTTCCCGCGGTCACCGAGTATTGGCTTGCCCCGCCGCCCATGGCCACAATTTGCGGAAAACTAAGTCCCGCCGCTAATCCCTGCTGCGTGATTTGATACGCCTGCAGCCCGGTGATAAACGGGCAAGTCGCGGGTGTGGCATTGGCCGGGCAACCGGGATTCTGCCGCGACCCGAAATTGAAGTTGCCATTGAAGTCCGCGGTCTCCACGCTCGTATCGCGGTTGACGCGCAGCCGCACTCCAAATTTGAGGAAATGTTTGCCCAGGGCCATGGAGGTGTAGTTTTGAAATTCATAGCGATCTAGCACGTCCCGCAAAGTTCCTTGCGCGCTGCCGCCATTTACAAACGCTGCTTGCACGTTTACTGTGGGCGAGGTGCTGATAGGGGTCTGGTTGCTGGTCTCGCGAATGAACTGAAAGCGCGTCTCGTTAATTATCCTGGGACTTAAAATTTGCGTGTCGCTGACTTGTAGAGTTTGCTCGGTTTCCAGGCTGTTGTACCCGGTAGACGGAAGATTGAATAGTCCAATGCCATTGTTGTCTATGCGATTGTGTTCGTACTGATAGCGCACCGTGAGCGTGTTGTTTTTACTAACCTGGTAGTCGAATCGCGGGCCCAAATTCATACGCACGCGCGGATTGGCCACCGCATCGCTGAAATTAATAATATTGAAGTTGGGGTCGAGAATTTTTGCGCTTACGATGGAGAGGTCATTGATGTCCCGCCGCTCGAAATTAAAGAAAAACGAGGCCTTCTTGGTTAACGGTCCACCGATGCTTCCACTGAATTGCGTGGACTCGTAACCCGGTGGCTGCATGCCCGGCGGAATCACTTCGAAGGGGTTGCGCGAATTGAATCCCACGGTGTTTCCCGTCAGAAATAACTGTCCGTGAAATTTGTCCGTACCAGGTTTAGTAAAAATCTCGATTCGCCCGTAGCCCAGTTTGTCGTACTCCGCGGAAAACGGGTTCTGGTTAATTCGAATCTCACGAATTGAGGCTTTAGGCGGAAGTTGTCCAGCCGTAAATCCATCAATATAAATTTGTCCGCCATTAGGCCCCGCGGACGGCCCGGCCAGCGCTTGTAACTCATCCATCAGTTCATCAGGATCGTCCGACAGCGCTTCCAGATCTTTATCTTTCAAAATAATGGCGCCGGCGTTGTTCTCCGGGTTTACATCCAGTTGCGTCGGAGAATCCTCGACATGAATTTCCAATTTTTGCTCTTCCAACGTCAGGGCGATCTTCAGCGTTTGGACCTGTCCCACCTTTACCGCTATATTCGACGCCGCGAATAAACCGAAACCTTCAGCTACAACTTTTACGGTGTACGTTCCGGGCGCAAGCCCCCTGACTTCATAAAATCCGTCTTTATTTGTAACCGTGTCCACCGAATTCCCATTTGGTGCGGTCAGCAACACCGCCGCTCCGCTAACCGTGGAACCGGAAGGATCGATCACTTGCCCGCGCAGTGATCCTGTCGTCGGCACTTGCGCGCGCGCGGGAATGATCGAGGTGAGCAGCAGCGTGAAAAAAAATGAAACACCCCTGTATAAAAGCCGAACTTTCATTAACTCTCCGAACTAATTGTCGCAGGCGAGCCTGTTATGAACGCGATCTAAGGTGTTCCTGCTTCTCCGCTGGGCGCTCCGTTCAGGCTCCAGGGCGAGAGAATTGACGACGCCCCGCCATTTGGCGAGCCTTGCAAAATCGGCTCAACCCCAGCAAGCAGGGTAATGGCCGTCACCGCATTGCCGCCCGCTTCCGTGCCCACCAGCATCACCGCGTCGCCCTTCTGTAGATCCGCAATTGTGGATGCCGGCATGCGGCTGATCATTTGCTGCAAATCCATCGCGCCACCGCCACCAGGACCGCCCGCTCCCGGTCCCATGCCTCTACCGCGTCCGCCAAAATCTCTTTGCGGTCCGTCTTCGGCGGTAGATCCTGGCGTTCGTCCCGAACCCCCAGCTGGTTCCTTCGCCGTTGGTGCTGCCGCACCGGACCTTGTAGCACTCGTTTGACCGGAGCCCGCTTGATCTCCATTCGCGCCACTTGATCCATTCAATCGTTGCGCGATACGTTGCGCCACCGGTGCAGGCAATTTGCGAAGTTGCGACTCAGAAGTGATCTTCACCGCAACGTTTTTCTTCGTAGCCAAGTCATGTACGGTGATAGTTCCCTGCGCGCTATCCAGGGAAGAAATCGTTCCAGAAATATTTCTGAAGCTGCCAGAAACGATCTCCTGCGCCGTCAACTCACTGCCATCCGCGTTTTTCTCGCCTCGCGCTCGCAATTGATCGCCGGGCCGGATTTCCCCAAGCGGCGCCGGCTTGGCGTCGTCAAACTTTACCGAGCCTGGAGCGTAGCGCCTCAGGACAGTGTCCTTGGTTACGTGCACGGCGACGTTTTTCTTTTCTCGTAAAGACGGCGTCGTAACGCTGATCAGCCCGCTTGTCGGATCCACATTATTTACCAAACCCCCGACCCCGGATTTTTGCCATTCGTCCCGTTCGTGGCTTTGTTTGTCCGCGATGTCGGCTTTCTTCATCGCGATTATAGAAGTGGCCGAAAACGTCTTATTGTCCCCGGCCTTCCCGCGCACCAGAATGCGATCTCCTACTTGAAGATCCGTTAGTGCGATGGTCTGCGCGTCCTTCAAATCCTTTTGACCAGGGGCGATGCGAACGATTTTTGCGGAGTCCGGAACATCTACATTCATTTCAACGCCCGCATCGCTGGTCAATATCAGGCTATTCCCCGAAATCGATTTAATAGTTCCCAGCGGCGCCGGTGATTTAACCGTTCCCTGCGTAGTTACTGCTGGCTCCTGCGCTGCCCCAGCAGCTACCGCCGCTGAGTCTAGGCTGCATTCCGCCGTTACCGACGCCAAAACCACAACACCCAAACGCAACAGGCCCGCGTATCTGCCTCGCTTCAGGAAAAAGTAATATCCCGGGGACTTCATGATCCCTTCCTCGATTTCGTATTTCCGCGCATAGGCACACCACTATCTTTACCGATTAGACGTGTCGTTTGCCCAGAATCGTTTCACGCTCTCTCCAACATCGCACAAAAAGTTGTTGCCGGAGCAGGGATATCCTTATCTTCTGCTAATCCCGTGTTTTTCAATGATGTATTAACTCGATTTTAGGGCCGAAACTGGAACTTCAAAGCTTACCTGCGCGTTTCCCGGCAAGAATGAACGATAAAGTTGTCACGAGCGAGCCCCGCGCAGAGAAGCTTGCGTGGCTTGCACTTCCGAATTGCCCGCCTTTAGGGGAATCGTAACTTCGATCAATGTCCCCGGATCCGCATTTTTCAATCGAAGCTCGCCGCCAAATTCTTTAGCGCGCTGACGCATCCCGCCAAGTCCGATCCCCACACTGCCAGGGCGCAACTCCACAATATGCCCGGCGATTCCTTTTCCAAAATCGCGCACGCTCACCTCCACCTGATGCTCGTTTTTTGTCAAGGTGATGCACGCCTTCGCCGCTCCCGAATGACGAAAAACATTTGTCAGCGCTTCTTGAACAATGCGAAAAATGGTGGTCTCGACTTCCGGCGCCAGTCGCGGAAATTCCGGCGGGTCCACCTCGAAAACGGTCTCAATTCCGCTCCGTTCCGTCAATCCATCCAGATACCAGCGCAGTGCCGATTGCAAACCAATCTCGTCCAGCAGCGGCGGGTGCAACAGGTGCGAAATGCTGCGCACTTGCTGCATCACCCGTTCCAACAATCCGCTCGCTTGCAGCGCCGCTTGATTTTTCGTCTCCACGGACTGCTGCCCCATATGAATCCCGTCCACCAGCATTTTAGCCGCGCTCAACTCTTGGCCAAGCCCGTCATGCAGATCGCGCGCGATGCGCCGCCGTTCCTCGTCCTGCGTGCTCAGTAACCTGCCTGAAAGCCCGCGCAACTCCGTGTTCAGCATCTCCAGTTGTTGCGCGTTGCGATGCAACTCCGCGAACACGCTTACCTTCGCTCGCAGCAGCTCCGGCACTACTGGCACAGACAAATAATCTACCGCACCGCGCTGGTAGCCCTTCAACCTGTCCAGATCCGTCAAATGCACGGCCGAAATAAAGATTATTGCCGTCTTTTGAAATCGCGGATGCTGCCGGATGATTTCCGCCAACTCGAACCCGTTCAGCTCCGGCATGCTTACATCCATCAGCACTACGGCAATGTCCGTCTTCAACAACAATTCCAGAGCTTCGCGTCCCGAGTTAGCTTTGATCAGATTTTCGCCTAGTTCCGCCAGGATCGCTTCATAGGTCAACAGCTTGGAGGGCTGATCGTCCACCATCAAAATATTTACTTTGTCAGGCACGATCATATTTTATTTACCAGGCTCCGGAATTTATAACCGCGTCCGCGCACCAAAAAACTCTCACCCGAATCGCTGTCCGGTGACGCATATACGATTGCACCAAGCTAGCCTACCGGTGCAGCCACATGCGTAACGCGGAAAGGAGTTGATCCGTATTCACGGGCTTGGCCAGATATTCCGACGCCCCCGCTTCGAGACACTTCTCACGGTCGCCCTTCATAGCTTTGGCAGTAAGAGCGATGATCGGCAGGCGTCGCAGCCTGGGGTTCTGTCGGATCACCTGCATGGTTTCATAGCCATCCATTTCGGGCATCATAATATCCATCAAAACGATGGCCACATCTTTTGTGGATTCCAGCGTCTTGATCGCTTCTCGCCCGGTCCCCGCCGTGAGCACGGTCATACCCCGGCGTTCCAGCACGCTGCCCAGCGCGAAGATATTCCGAACGTCGTCGTCCACGACCAGCACTTTCTTCCCCACCAGTGCTTCGTCTGAACGGTGCAATTTCTCCAGCATGCGCTGTTTCTCGGGCGGCAGGTCGGTAACCACGCGGTGCAGGAATAACGCGGTCTCGTCCAGCAGCCGCTCCGGAGACTCCACGTCCTTCACGACCACGCTGCGTGCCAGCGTGTGCAGTCGCGCGTCCTCTTCGGAAGACAAATCCTTGCCGGTAAAAACCACAACCGGCAAATCGCTTAATGTCGGGCTGTTCCCGATGCGCTCCAGTACATCGAAACCCGACATATCTGGCAGCCGCAGGTCCAACACCACGCAGTCAAAATTATTCTCGTTCACGCTCATCAACGCTTCCGTGCCGGTTTCCGCCACGGTAACGTCAATGTCCGTGTGCGTCAGCAATTCGCGAATGCTCAATTGCTCCGCGGGATTGTCTTCCACCACCAGCAACCGCCGGCGTCGTGGCGCGGCATACGTTTTGATTTTTTCCAGAGCCGACTCCAATCCTTCCGGAGTCGTCGGCTTGGTCACGAAAGAAAATGCCCCGCGCGCCAATCCGTGATGGCGGTCTTCGTCCATGGTCAGCATCTGCACCGGAATGTGCCGCGTGGCTGGATCTTGTTTCAAATGATTCAGCACCGTCCAGCCCAGCATGTCCGGTAGAAAAACGTCCAGGGACACCGCAGTCGGATGGTACTCGCGCGCCAGCGCCAGTGCTTCCGCGCCGCGCGAGGCCACCAGCACCTTGAACCCTTTGTCGCGCGACAGATCCGCCAGCACCCGCGCGTAATGCGGGTCGTCCTCTACGATCAGCAACACATTATCGCCAGGCTCGAGCCTCTCGCGGTCATCGGGAATCGTCTCTATCGGGCGCTCCAGCGTTGACCCCGCAAGGTGCATAGCCGCCACGCTCGACGACGCTTTGCGATCATTCATCGTGCCCAGCGCGTTCGCCGGTCCAACGTAGGTCTTCGGCAAGTACAGCGTGAACGTACTGCCTTTGCCTGGCTGGCTTCGCAGTTGAATCTCTCCTCCCAGCAAGCTGGCCAGTTCGCGGCTGATCGCCAATCCCAGCCCGGTCCCACCGTACTTGCGGCTCGTTCCCGCGTCTGCTTGTTGGAAGGCCTCGAAAATAATCCTCTGCTTTTCCGAGGGTATGCCGATGCCAGTGTCCGAAACTTCAAAAGCTATTACCGACGCAGCTCCATCCAAAATCGGATGGTTTTCGCTCCATCCGCTTTCCACCGGGGCCACTGACAATCGCACCCCGCCGTGTTCCGTGAATTTGAACGCGTTGGACAGCAAGTTTTTCAGCACCTGCTGCAGCCGCTTTGAGTCCGTAACCAGGCTGCGCGTCAGGTGCGGATCGGCGGCTATCTCAAACGATAACCTACGACTGTCCGCTTCGTGCTTGAAGGGTCTCCCGATCATTTCCAGCAGGCTCGCGAAGAATACTTCTTCCGCTTCCACCGAAACCGTGCCGGACTCAATCTTCGAGAGGTCCAGAATGTCGCTGATCAGATTCAGCAAGTCCGTGCCTGCGCCGTGAATCGTCCGCGCGAACTCTACTTGCTTAGGCGTCAAATTGCTCTCCGGGTTGTCGCTCAACTGCTGCCCCAAAACCAGAATACTGTTCAACGGGGTGCGCAGCTCGTGAGACATGTTGGCCAGGAATTCCGACTTGTACTTGGAAGTGAGCGCCAACTCCTTGGCCTTTTCTTCCAATGCGCGGCGCGCCTGCTCGATTTCCTGGTTTTTCCGTTCTACTTCCACGTTTTGTTCCGCGAGCTGCTGTGCTTTCTGCGCCAATTGCTCGTTGGTCTGCTGCAATTCCTTCTGCTGCGTTTGCAGTTCGGTTGCTAATTGCTGCGATTGTTTCAGCAAGCCTTCTGTCTGCATAGTGGCTTCAATACTGTTCAGCACGATGCCGATGCTGGCCGTCAATTGTTCGAGGAAAGCCAGGTGCGAGGCCGTAAACGCGCTAAGCGATGCCAATTCAATTACCGCTTTAACTCGATCTTCGAACAAAACCGGCAGCACAATCACATTTTTTGGTACCGCTTCAAATAGGCCGGAGCGCACCGGTACAGCATTCTTGGGGACGTCCGAAATCAGCATGCACCGCTTCTCCGCGGCGCATTGTCCCACCAATCCTTCGCCAACGCGCAGATGCTCGCGGTGTCCACCTTCCCCGTCGTCCGCGAACGCGGACAGCAGTACCATGCCCGCTGAATTTTCTGTCTCCATCTGGTAGATTACGCCTTGCTGCGCGTTCACCAGCGGCGCCAGCTCCGAAAGCATCATGCGTCCGACTGACGTCAAATCGCGTTGCCCCTGCAACATGCCCGTAAACCGCGCCAGGTTCGTTTTCAGCCAGTCCTGCTCGGCATTGCGGTCCGTCGTCAGGCGCAGGTTGTCGATCATGGTATTGATGTTGTCTTTCAGTTCCGCGACCTCGCCGCTCGCTTCCACCTGAATCGAACGCGTCAAGTCGCCCTTAGTCACCGCCGTGGCCACTTCCGCGATCGCACGCACCTGGTTGGTCAAGTTGTCCGCCAGCAGGTTTACGTTGCCGGTCAAGTCCTTCCAAGTTCCGGCAGCGCCCGGCACGTTAGCCTGTCCGCCCAGTCGCCCTTCCACGCCAACTTCGCGCGCCACGGTTGTCACCTGGTCGGCAAATGTAGCCAGCGTATCTGTCATGTTATTAATGGTTTCCGCCAACGCGGCAACTTCGCCCTTAGCGTTCACCGTAAGTTTCTGCGTCAATTCCCCGTTGGCCACCGCTGTAACCACTTTCACGATACCGCGCACCTGTTCGGTCAGGTTGCTAGCCATGAAGTTAACGTTGTCGGTTAAATCCTTCCACGTGCCCGCCACTCCAGGAACCTGCGCCTGTCCTCCCAACTTCCCTTCCGTACCAACTTCACGCGCCACGCGCGTCACTTCGCCGGCGAAGGCGTTCAACTGGTCCACCATGGTGTTAATGGTGTTCTTCAACTCCAGAATTTCACCCTTCACGTCCACCGTGATCTTGCGCGATAAGTCACCGCGCGCCACCGCGGTAGTCACTTCCGCGATGTTTCGCACCTGGCCGGTCAAGTTTCCGGCCATGGAGTTCACCGAGTCCGTCAAGTCCTTCCACGTTCCGGCCACTCCAGGCACGTTCGCCTGTCCTCCCAGACGCCCTTCGCTGCCGACCTCGCGCGCCACGCGCGTTACTTCCGCGGCAAACGATCGCAGTTGTTCCACCATGGTGTTGAGCGTTTCTTTCAATTGCAGAATTTCCCCGCGCACGTCCACGGTGATCTTGCGCGAAAGGTCCCCGCTCGCAATCGCCGTCGCCACTTCCGCGATGTTTCGCACCTGACCGGTCAGGTTGCTGGCCATGAAGTTTACGTTGTCGGTCAAATCTTTCCA